>NZ_BIXY01000004.1 GCF_008326305.1 Dictyobacter arantiisoli
AGTGCAGCAAAGGTGCACAGCACCTTTGCTGCACTACACAATAAAAAGATGTTTGAGCACCGCAGGTGCGAAAACTCATGCACAGAGACTGTGGAGACCACGGGAGGCTGACACTCTCAAGAGAGATAGAGCAGGTACATCACAGCGTGTTGTGCCTGCCCTGTCTTATTCCCTCTTTCTATAATGAGAGCACATAAGATGGTTTGGTTGGGAAGAGGGTGTTGAACAGCACCTCGTTGTTGACCCAGACATCGGGATACATATGGCGTAACTCGGCCAGACTGCGATAGCCGAAGAGGGCCTTCAGGAAAACCAGTGGGGGAAATCCTCCATCTGCTGCGTAGTCGAGGACGGTAGAGCGCCAGTTTTCAGCGGTGACAAGCTTGCCCTGTTCAAAGACCAGGTGTAGACCGCTGCGATAGAAATCGAGCTTCAATTCACCGCTATAGTTCGCAACTACTGAACCGACTAAACGCCGTTCCAGGGCTGGTGCGATATGCTGTAGTAAGCGGGGCAGGTCAGGGACGCGGATATACCAACCATAGGATGGTTCTATCTGGCGTGCCAGGCTTCCCAGCGCGTCGTACACTGGATGATCCTCTCCCAGGTTGAAGCGGATGGCACTAACAGGTTCCATATCTGGTTTTTCGGTCGGTAGTTGTTGTCCATATACTTGCAAGGAGCGTAGGATAGCAGTCATCATCGCCTGTGTGTTACTCTCTTGATCAGTTGCCATTGTCCAGACATTCATCTGTGGTGAACGGCGCAACGTGGGGAGTAACATAAAGCCGCGTATGATCTGTGTAGCATCGACGATAACCTGAAATACAAAACGCCTTGGATATGCTGGATACTTTTGCCAATCTTCAATGAACCAGCGCAAATCTGCCTCTGGAATATGTGTCGCAACCAGATAGCGCTGGATCAGTTGATGATACAGTTCCTGAATACGTGGTAGATCCTCAATCATCGCTGTACGTATCGTGTAGTCTTCATGTTCACTCTCTTTGAGCTTAGGGATAGACGTTAAGGCTACCTCCCGATTGCCTTCCAACTCTATGGCATATTCATAGCCAAACTGACGATAAAAATAAGGGATGCCGGTAATACCTTCCAGCAGACGCCCTTCAGCGGCACTACGTGCATGCACCATATCGAAGAGCTGGCGAATCAGGCCACGATTGCGATAGTCAGGATGTGTAAAGACGATTTCTGGTCGACCCACCTGAATGGGAATGTTGTCATAATGCCAATCCAGACGCTGTAAACTGATACCGGCCACAACAGGATTATCTGTTTGGCGTGGATCTTCTACAATCGCATAGTCATCTGGCCCCATTACTGGTGTTAGACCATGCATAAGCATGCGTACCCTCTTTTGAATATTTTTATTAGGCGGATCTTCTGCTTTCTCGCGAAAGACTATCCCGGTTATGCGGGCAATATTTTCAGTATCAGCCGCTGTGGACCAGCGGATAATCAAACCATCTTCCAGTTCCTGTCGATACTCAGCGGCTGCTTTATTAGTTGTGGTTGTGATAGACATAGTAGAACCTCGTTTCTATCAATTAGATGGGATTATCCATCCATCAAGGCGCAAGCAGGCACAGTAAACATAGTCATATGATGAGGGTGAATACAGCTTGTTGGTTGGTGCTTGAGCAGGCAACAAAAAGCCGCAGGCAGACATTCTCAGTAAGGCCCACGGTCGAGAATGTGCGCTAAAAGCGTGTGGTCAATGTTTGTGCTGCGTATTGTGATAAGCATTCCCGAAAATGGACATACTGCCCCTCTGGGCCGGGAAGTCGATCACTGGTGGCATCATGCTTTGTGGAGCGTTTGTTATCATCAAAGCGGACACGAACAGATGATCGGAATTCCCGGCCAAAACCGCAAGAAAATGAGCCTCCATGTTCGGACAATTCTTCCAGACCGGGCTTGCGTTCGAATCTTCAATGCCAAATTTGCCGCTTCTGGAAATGCGTTCGAGGTGTGACATACTACTCCTCGATTTTCTGTACGCGCCCAACCTGTCCATCGACCAGCCGTACCTTGATCCCATGTGGGTGAAAAGAAGAGTTCGTTAAAATGTCCTTGACGATTCCTCGGGTTAGTTTTCCTGTTCGTTGGTCTTGCTTGAGGACGATTGACACGATAATTCCCGAACGTATATTTTGACGGATGTGTCCATCTGGCATTCAGTTGCGCTTTCTACTGTCATCCCTGGTGAATGGATGTCTCTTTTCCCAGAGCGGGTTTCACGTGTTTCCTGATGTTCGCCATCACACATTGGATGGGACATCGCCATCCAGAGTAACACACTTTCCCTTCATGTGTCCATATTTGTGGCGCATAATGAGCACTGAATTTACAAAAATGGTATGTGGCGATTCGTTTCTAGAGCTGTTTTCCAGTCGTTCATGATCCTATTGCTCAACATTCGGGCAGTTGCTCACATTTGAGGGCCAAACCTGCTCACTTTGCAGGGCATTTACCACCTACGGGTGGGATGCCTGTACGATGCATGGAGCACGGGCCTGTACTACGCTTCATGCCGTGTCTACATCTTCCACATCTTTTATCATAGATGTATCGATCAAATGGATATGGGGCTTCGAGGGTTAGAAATAGAAACTTATAAAGATCCTGTATCATTTAAGCTTGCAGGCTATGTTTCATATCAGCTATGTTATACTGAACAGGTAGTAGCGTCTTGTCTGTAAAAGTGCATCTCAGCGGCACCTACTCCAACAAATGGAGGTGAAGCAAGAACTCCCTGCCTGCTGACGGAGTCTGGGTACGGATCCTGGCGTGTTTGCAAGCGTTTTTTTGGGGTGCACTACCATACCGCTTCATGAAGAGGAATGAAGGCGAGGGGAGCCATCCGTAGGAACCACCCTTTATGGGTGGAGGGCCACGACTTCCCGCCTGCACTGGTGGGGCTTTGGGGCGCAATGGCAATGCCCCTCCACCCGTGAAGGGTGGTTCCTACGGATGCATCGGCGTTCCCCATGCTCCCTCTTTCCATTCATTTGTTGGAGTAGGTGATCTCAGCGGCTCCTATATGTTGCTGCATACGCATCATTGGCTGGATATGTGCCAGGTGGGAGAGAATTCTTGTGGGTGGAATACGCAGCGGCTGGCGAGGATGGGGGATATGAAGAAGAGCTTTCCTTTGCCACAATCTTTGCTGACCAGCCAGCAGGATGCTGCTGATATTTCTACACTTGATACGTTGCCAATGATGGTGCTGAAAGGTATTGCCGGTCAGCAGGGTGATGCGGTGCCTGTCATGCGCTCTGAGCTTTCGGGAGCGGCTGGCGGCGCGGCCATTGTGGGTCTCGGCAATATTGTCGGCAGTATCCTTAAGTTTGGGAGTAACTATCTACTTCAGGTTGGCTTTGGAGCAGCTCTTTATGGCCTGTACTCGATCTGTTTTTCGATGGTACAATTGACGGCCTCGCTCTGTAATCTTGGCTTGAGCGATACCGTGATTCGCTATACTGCGATCTACCAGCGGAAACGGCAGATCCACTCACTGGCTGGCTTACTGATGTTCTGTACCTGTATCGCTGGTCTCATGGGGCTGCTTGGTGGGCTCTGCATCTTTCGTTTTTCAACGCTCGTCGCCATCCTCAAACACGAGCCGCGACTGGCTCCTTTGCTGCAATTGATGGCTCCGCTGGTGCCTCTGCTCTGCTTGCAAAGCGTCTGGTTGGGATCATTACAGGGACTCAAGCTCTTTAAGTGGCGCGCGCTGGCGGAACGTATCATCGCTCCTGTCATCTTATTAGCTTTGATTGTGCTCTTTTTCTGGTTGCGGCCTGGCCTATTCGCGGTTGCATGCGCCGTTATGCTAAGCACTCTGGCAGGCGCAGGTACCTGTGGTTATCTCCTGTATCGGTCAGTCACAATCTCCCAACGTCGGAGGCGCAGCTACGAAATCCAGGAATGGATGAGTTTTGCTGTTTTCAACTTCCTGACCTCTGTTACCGAGGTGCTTCTTGAATCGATTGATACTCTGTTGTTGGTTGTGTTCGTTGTTACGGATATTCAGATCGGTCATTATAATGCTGCGGTGAAGATCAGTGATTTTATTGCGATGCCTTTATTCTCACTTAACACAATGTTTGCTCCAACTATCGCCGAACTTCATAGCCAGGGAGAGATGCGGCGTCTCGCTATGATGTATCAAATCGTTAACAAGTGGACGATTCTATTAAGCTTGCCCATTTTCTGCATCGCCTCCTTATTCGCGCAACCACTTCTGTTATTGTCAGGTCGCAGCTTCCTTGCTGCCTGGCCTCTCCTGGTCATTTCAGCTGTTGGCAGCATGATCAATGCAGGCACCGGCAGCGTTGGCTATGTACTATTAATGACCGGACATCAGAAAATCTCGTTTATTAACTCACTACTTTCCGTCTTGCTAAACATCGTGCTGGGCATATTACTTATCCCTCACTATGGGGCGATGGGTACCGCTATTGGAACAACTATGACACTATTGATCATCAACATTATACGCTATATCCAGGTGCGCAAGTTACTGCATTTCCAGCCCTATAACTGGCACATACTCAAGCCTCTGGGAGCAGGACTATTCAGCGTTCTCTTTACTGGCAGCTTGCTTTTTGTGTGCGTCCACTGCAACCTGTTGATCCATCTTCTCTTGATCCCGGTATTTATGTTCAGCTATGTCGGTTGCCTGTTCCTATTCAAAAGTAGCCCCGACGATGCCATTGTGTTGGATGCTTTCCGGCAAAAGTTTCTGTACAGAAAAGCCTGAGTATGTGGTACATCCTGAGTCGTGTTCTGTTTATTCTGAAACGTATCAGGATTGGCTTTGTCGATCTGCGGGTGTCAGGGAGAATACCAATGTGTCGCGTAACTGACCCGAGGTGTTTAGTTTGTTATTGCGCAGTCTTCCCTCCTGTACAAAACCCAGTCGACGTGCCACCGCTGCGCTGCGTTCGTTCAGCGGATCGCAGCGTATCTCGATACGATTCGCTTGTAGTTGCTCAAAGGCATAATCGATGAGTAGTTTGACCGCTTCCGTGACATAGCCTTTTCCCGTCTCGGATGTACGTATCCAGTAACCAATCTCAAAATAGCCGATTTCCCATTTGTGAGGACGCAGACCACTACTGCCAAGGAATCTCCCTGTAGCACGATCCCAGATACCCACGGTGAGATTCTCACGGAGCAACCATTGAGCCATCCATTGCAGGATCAGATCGCGTTTCTCATCCACCGTCTGATGCCAGTCTGCGAAAGGTTCCCAGGGACGTAGTGCATCGCGTGATTCCACATGAGCCTCAAATGTTGCCTGGGCATCGCTCTCGCGATAGGGACGTACCACAACACGCTCTCCAATTAACTCTTCAAACAGAGGAATCAATGTCAGCGGCTTTTTTGCATGGGTTGGCATATAGTATCCCCTTCTCTCTATTTTTATCCCTAACTTATTCTAGTCGTTGAGCAGTTTAAACTATGGCTATGATTGAATTATATCATTCTTTGTATTTATTTCTCAAATACTCTATCTTATCCCACCAACTCACCGGGGAACGAAGGTCCGAACCCTTGCGATCTGGTTGGGATACAAATATACCTCTGTGTTTATTCATCATTTCTCCTGGATGGTGTGTATTATGGTTGCCAGCTTGGATGTTGTTTGATAAAGTTTTGTAGGGCGTAAAATGCGGGAAGTTGACCCTGTGGCTGCGTCAGGCTCATTCCATCGTTGCCACGATCTACGGTATACCAGAAGATATGCTGGATGACATGCGAGCGCATTGCGTCAGTTGCTGTTTTTATGATGTACTGAGCCTGCGTTTGTGGCGTGATAGTACAATGTGGATCTTGCTGTATCGCGCTCGTATTCCAGCCCACTTCGGTCACCCAGATAGGTTTGGCTTGATCTTCATACGCTTGCATGACAGCAT
Source organism: Dictyobacter arantiisoli (assembly GCF_008326305.1). Lineage (GTDB taxonomy): Bacteria > Chloroflexota > Ktedonobacteria > Ktedonobacterales > Ktedonobacteraceae > Dictyobacter > Dictyobacter arantiisoli. Next base: position 5,946 of record NZ_BIXY01000004.1, read on the forward strand.
GTATGGTTTGCCACTCTTGATGAAAAGATGGACTATCTGCCTGCCCGACTGCTGGATCTCTGGTACAGCTATAATAGTGGAAATTGGCGAAGTCAAAGTATTTTCCCTCATGATGTTGATATAACCACTGCATATAGTCTTTTATATGAGGACCATTGACCCACCAGATACTATTCATCCCAACCTGCGCCTGCGGGGAGGCAGCCTTAATTGTTGGATAGGTGGCCTGTAGGATTGGTCCATAGTAATCTGGTATGCGGCAGGCGATAGATTCACTCCAGTTGCCGGTCCAGAGGCTATCGAATTCCTCATTGCCGACCTCATAGCTCTCAATGTAGCCATGCCCACTCTTTCCATTATAGCGTTGTGCCACGCTCTGTCCAAAGTTTGCCATTTCAGCGGGCCCTGGAAAGAGCAAACGTCCGGCACACATCTGGCGCAATGCCCAGGATGGCGCCGCCTGCAAGGGGAAAGTCATATGAATATGATTGTCATTCGCCAGTTTGACGGCGGCATCCAGGATCTCCCAATGATAGATATGTGGTTGAGGCTCGATAGTGCTCCAATTCAATTGATAACGTATCCAATGTATATTGAGTTGTTTCAGATTTGTTATTGTTTGAGGACGAAAAGTCTGATAAACCGTGATGCCATATGGATGATCCCATTGCATTATTTGTTGTTCTGATGGTCCAGAGAAGAGCCATTTTTCCAGTGTGAGTATTGCGAGCAGTAGTAATAGGCCGATCAGGAAGCATAGAGCGATGATTTTCCATCTGCGCATGGCTTGCTTGGATTTTTCTTTCATGCCGTGGCTCCTTGAGATAAAGAGCTGTGTGCTTCGGCCCAGGCTTCTTCATAGACCTGTACGGTCGCTCTGGCACAGGTTTCGTAGTGGAATAATTGTGCCCGTTGACATCCCAGATGGATCAAGCGCTGGCGTAATGTGTGATCACTTAGTATCAACAGAATAGCATCGGCTAATGACTGCGTATTAGTACAGTCGGCGTGTAGAACGGCATCGCCAGCGATTTCACTGCTGGCTGCCTCATAGCTGGCGACGACTGGAGTGCCACAGGCCATGGCTTCTAACGATGGCATCCCCTGTCCTTCATGTTTGGAGGGGAAGATCAGGGCGCTGGCCCCGGCGTAGAGGGCTCCCATCTTTTCATCCGCGACCCAACCTGCCAGATGGATGCGCTTATAATACAGCGAGGTTTCGATGAGTTGGAGCGCTCTTTCACTCCCATAGCCCACGCCACCAGTTAATACAAGATGAAGATCCGGCAAACGTCCTGCCAGTAGATGAAACGCTTCAAGCAAGCGTTCGACATTTTTGCGCGGCATAATTCTTCCCACATGTAAGAGATAGCGTTGTCCGTAGCGGGCTTGCATGGCCTGGATGTCTGTTTTCATAATCGGGTTTTCGGTTAAGGATGGACGCAGGGCATGATGGATCAGGCGAATGCGGGCAGTGGGAATCGACCAATAGGTTGTGAGTTCCTCACAGGTCTGTTCTGAGATGGCGATTACACGCTGCGCACGCCGCGCTGCTGCCCGTTGTACGTACATATGATAGTAACGTGGATACCAGGATGACTGCTCTGGTACTTTCAAAAATGCGAGGTCATGGATGGTATTAACCAATGGACCACGCCAGCTGAGCGGGGTCGCAAAGGCCGGGGTGTGCAACATATCCGGTTTCACTTTTTTGAGAATAGCAGGCATAAAAAGTTGATGCTGGATAAGGATACCGCGTCGAGATGGCAATCTTACCGCCTGCACATGCATCTGTGGGAACGCGAGTAGATCCTGATAATCTTCAGGACGGACTGTTAACACAATATATTCATTAGACTGATCAATGCGGGCCAGTCCTTGCAAGAGGGTACGCGCCGCCAGTAGCATACCGCCAGGCTCATACTCTGCAGCTACAACATCAATTGCTATACGCATAAATCCTCCTGTCGGGCATACATGTTCTGGGAGATCTGTATCTCTGGTTGCGCGGGTCGTTGAGTATTGCTTAACGCTATTCCAGCGAGCAAGCACAGAAAGGAGCCGATTTCCACTGTATCGAACGGCACATCGAGACAACTGATGCTCATTGTGGCGCACACAGCCAGCATGGTGGCTAATAGCGGAAGACACGCTTCGGCCTGCCGTAAAGATGCAGCATTATACATGTGGCGATAAGCGTGCATGCAGGTAAAAAATAAGCTCAAGAAGAAGCCTACGCCGAGGATCAGCCAGAGTATACCGCTCTCCATCGCCCATTCAAGATACTGATTGTGGATGCTGATGCCATGCTCGTTCAGCTGGGTAGCCTGACTGATAATCAGGCGTTGATAGTAATAATGAAATTGCTCCATACCGATCCCCAGGATTGGATGTGCAATGATGAGTTTGATAGCCTCATGCCATAAAAAGAGGCGATTGGTGGTGGAGGTGGCGGCGTGTGTGAACAGTGAAAAGATACCATCTCGAAAGATGATGAAGCCTCCTATGCTAAGGATGGCGACGCCAGCGAAAAGCTTGTAACGTCTGGTAAAGATGAAGGCCAGACAGAGCATTGCTCCTGTGGCTGCCAGTGCGCTTCGCGTTCCCGATCCTACGATGACCAGTAACGTTCCCAGCGTCATGATTGCTCCGATGCGGCGATCCCGTCGCCGCTTGCTCAGTAACCAGCAGGATAGCGCGACAGCGAAGAGTCCGGTCATATAAATTCCCAATGTGGCTGCTCCATCAAAGGGACCAACCAGGCGACCTTTGTCACCAGTTAAAGCTGGATTTGTATTGGTCACAAGAAAGATTGGGAGGGAGTATCCCATGGCCTGCAGCAGACAAATTCCATACACAGGCAGGTTACTTAGCAGTACCAGCACAAAAAAGGTTGAGATACTGCGTATATATGGGGCTAAAAATGTACCGCAGAAGAGCGCTAACAGTAACAGGGCGAGATCGTAGACACGTTTATTGGCTCCGAAAATAATATTTCGGGTACTAAATTCTGGCACATGCAGAAATGAAATGAGAGCGATAGCGAAGAATAACAAGGCGTATACATGGGATATTTTAAGCTTACACGTGGGCCGAAAGAGCAGAATATAGCTCAGGCTCAGGTAGAGCACCAATTCGACTGGCCGTACTGTATGGCCGGGTATGGGCAATTGGAGTGCGGGTAGCCCTGCACACAGAAAGGCACCGAGCAGGACCAGCCAGGGACCCTGTATCCTCAACTTTTCCTTGTTTGGATAGCTAGCGCCTTTTTCCACGCCGGGATCATTGTGCTGGTTGATGTAGAGATAGGATTGATGATGTGGTTTCTGACGGTTAATCACAACGCCTTGCACTGGTGAATAGAGCCGTTGGAGTATTTTACTGGCTTTTTGTAATGGTTTAGCCTGTTCTTTGCCCGCTTCAATGACGATAATTGCGCTATCTGTGCAGGAGGCCAGTGCCCCACAGTCAGGGCCGTCTTCCAGGGGTGCGGCATCAATAATAATGATATCGATCAACTGGACGGGATCGCTATCGAACGTCATTGACGGAGGTTGTACCAGGCATTTCAGGAAGATGGGTAATCCTGGCGTGCGCAGGATGCTGGCTTTTTGTTTTGGCAATGGTCCCGTGGGCAAGAACCAGAGATTAGCAATGGATGTTTTCTGTTGATTGAGCCAATGCGCAACGTTAGCATTTGGTCCTTCCTGAAAAAGTTCGCTCTCGGTCAATACGTTGGTCAGGCCATAGTTGTTAGGATGTTTGAAGATACTATGGAGCGTGCCGCGTTTCAAGTTCCCATCAATCAGGAGCACCCGCGAACCCGTTCGGGCCAGCGCAAGGGCTAGATTGATCGCGGTGGTAGAGGTACCTGCGCGTGGACTGAGGCTTGTGACCAGTAACGCGTGGGCCTCGCTATATCTCATCGCCAGGTTGGTGCTGATGGTGGAGAATGCCTGCTCGACAGGTTCAATATTCACTAATGGGAGCTGGTCATGTGTTTTTTTCTCGCCCTCTTTTACACATGGTATGCTACCCAGAGCGGAGAGCTGGGCCAGAGCTTCCACATCATCCACTGTTTTAATCGTTGTATTCATCCAATCCCACACAAGCACAAATACGACCATCATCAGCAGGCTCAAGGCTGCGGCAGCCAGCGTATTCAGCACTATCCTGGGACTGACAGGAGTGGTTGGTGGGGTTGCCATTTGCACAATCGTCAGGATATTCCCGCTCTGCAATAGTTGCTGTTGAATTTGATTATAGCTTGTTTGGAGCGCATTATAATTGATTTGATGCGCTGTAATCGTATCATTCTGTTGGGCGATACGCGCTGCTGAGGCATGCAGCGTTTGTAAATTGATAAGCTGCTCTTGAGCGTTGTCCTCCTGCTGTTTGGCATCCTGTACGCTTCTGGCTATTTTACGCGCTTCTATTTTGAGCTGTTGGGTAATATGCGTATTTTGCAATTGAATGAAGGTGGTCACAACAGTGTTAGCGAGGCGGGTCGCCTGCGTGGGACTCTCGGCAAGGGCACATACCTGAATGATAGGGGTATTATTTAATGGGGAGTCGCTGACTTGTTTCTGGAGTTGTTGTACCGTGATGGCTGGTATTTTTTGCGTTACCGCCTGCAACACATCGGGTCGATTGATTAAGAGGGCTTCGCTCTGTGCCAGCGCCTGATCGCTGAAGATATTGCTACCATTTGTGCTGGCATCATGAACTTCTAATAAGGCAGTTGCTTCATAGACCGGCACCATAAAATAATTGATGACATAGGTTGTTCCCGTACAGAGTAAGACCACCAGGCCAATCAGCCAGAAGTACCTGTAGAGTAATGTTGCATAGTGTCCGATACTGGTTCCTCGATACATTTCCCTGCCACCTTTCCACCCGGAATATTATCCATTTGCTGTGCTCTGATTCTATTTTATTCTTTCATATATTTTTCCAGTTGCGTATTTCCATGCATTTTTTAGTCCTTCCTCACTGCTCTTTTCTATTGTACGAAATGAAGGAAGCCGATAGAACATAAAATAAAACGTATGGATAGATGGAAAGTAACAGCAGCTATATCAGCCACTCCTGTGTTGTCATAGTTCTTAAGTAATAGCTGCTTAGCAATATCATGTCAATAAGGAGATAATATGAGCGTATCGAAAAGTTTAACCATAACTATCGATAATTAACTGTACCGCAACTGTGTGACAACATTTCTGATAAGAGTGTATCCTTATAATAGCATGCATGCTATAAGCGGTAGGACGATGTTGTTGGAAGGGATGCGTGACCCATATGAAAATCCTTTTTGTCTCTCCGTACCCTCCATCACGGATACGTGTACGTGGATATGGTTTTGTACAGAATCTCCGCTGCGAACATGAGATTACCATTCTGACTCAGGTTTCATCACGGACAGAATGGCATGATATTCAACTGTTACGTCAGCAAGGCTTCGAGGTGGTAGCGGTGCCTGAGTCGCAGAATCTTGCGCTCTGGCGTAGTGGGCTGGCACTTTTAAGCGAATTGCCATTGCAGGTTGCCTATGCTCGCTCAAAGCGCTTCTTGCAGCAGGCTCGCCTTCTATGCCTGAAGCGGGAATTTGACGTGATCCATGTTGAACATCTGCGCGGTATTGCCTCGATGGATCTTTTATCCGAGGAATATCCACTGGTCTGGGATGCGGTAGATTGTATCAGCGATCTCTGGCGTCAAACCGTTCAATATGGGCCCGGTATGCTTGTGCGTATGATTGCGTTGCTTGAGTATAAACGTACAGAGATGTATGAACGTAAATTGCAAGAAAAGCAGGCGCATATAATCACAACTTCGGACGCTGACCGTGCTGCCCTGTTAGCTCTCTCCCAACCAGCTGTGCCCTATTCTGAAGCCCCGCATATTGATGTGATCCCTGGTGGTGTGGATCTTGAGTATTTTGTGCCTACCAATCAGCAGTATCGTCCTTATAATATTGTCTTTTCGGGCAAGATGAGTTATCACGCCAATGTGGCGGCGGCGCTCTACCTCTATCGTAAAGTAATGCCATTAATCTGGATTGAGCAGCCTGATGCAACCCTGACTATTGTTGGGAGCAGCCCTCCCCATTCGATTCAATCTTTACAGATAGATCGGCGTGTTGAGGTTACTGGCTATGTTGAGGATATTCGCCCTTATGTGTGTCGCGCCCATGTCATGCTAAGCCCGATGCTCTATAGTGTGGGCATTCAAAATAAAGTCCTGGAAACAATGGCCCTGGGGACACCGGCGGTGATTTCAACGCACTCGGCCCACTCGATGAATGTGCAGCCTGGACAGGATGTGTTTGTAGCCGATTCATCTCATGCCTTCGCTGATGCCGCTCTGTTCTTGATGGGACAAAAGACGTTGCGCGATAGTGTCAGCCACCGCGCTCGCCAATACGTTGAACGCTATCACCATTGGCCCACCCTGACCCGGCAACTGTTGCAGACCTATCAACGAGCTATCTCTTGTGATGATCGTAAGACTACCGCACCAGCGCCAGAGCATAGCAGCTATAAAAACATGCATTCATCCTGAATTTGTGTCTTGTTTATGCTAGCTTCATACTCTGCCTGACCAATGTTCACTTCGTCCACACTTAAGGAGTATTTTTGTGGATTATCAAATGAAGCGTCCCAATATTGCTTTATTGACTGCATTAGACGCACAAGATCGCCGTTCCTGGTCCGGTACTTTTTACTTTATCGCGCAAACGCTACAAAAATATTGTGGAGATGTCTCTTACCTTGGTCCCATGAGTGGGGGGAGCGAAATGTTGTTGGGACGGGCACTTCATACCAGTGCACAACTGGTAACGGGAAAGCGCTTTTTGTTTCGGCATTCGCGAGCGGTGGCGAAACGGTATGCCCGGATAGCGCAGAAACGTCTGACAGATAAGTCATTTGATGTAGTGATCGCTTTAAGTGGAGCAACTGAAATTGCCTATTTACAGACTGCCTTGCCTGTGGTGCTGGTGGAGGATGCCAATTTTCCATTATTGCATGGCTACCATCAACATTTTTCCTCTTTACTGACCTCTTCCGCGCAGCAGGTCAATGAAATTCAGGCTCGTGGGCTGGCGCGGGCTGATCTGGTGTTGTATTCAACTTCATGGGCGGCGCAGTCCGCGGTCAACTATTACCATGTTAATCCACAGAAAATTCAGGTCGTCCCATTTGGGGCCAATATTGAGCGCATTCCTGACAGAGAAAAGGTCTTAACCCGTAAAAGATCTGCGTATTGTTCTCTGTTATTTGTGGGTGTGAATTGGGAGCGCAAAGGTGGACAGATCGCCTTTGATGCACTGTGTGAGCTTGGACGCATGGGGATCGATGCAACCCTGACTGTCTGTGGGTGTATGCCACCGCGCAATGTACGCCATCCACGTATGCTGGTGATTCCTTTTCTGGATAAGAATGATCAGGAGCAATGCCAGCGCTTGGAGGCACTCTATCTGCGTTCGGATTTTTTGTTATTGCCGACGCGTAACGAATGTTTTGGGATTGCGGCCTGTGAGGCCAGTGCCTTTGGCTTGCCAGTAGTGACGACCCATACGGGTGGTGTTCCTGAAGTTGTGCGCAATGGCGAAAATGGCTTTACATTACCTTATGATGCCAGTGGACAGGATTATGCGCTTCTGATTGCACGTGTCTATCAGAATCCGGTCCGCTATCAGCAACTAATCCAGACGAGTCGCGATGCCTTTGAACAACGTCTCAACTGGGATCTCTGGGGCATGACTACGCGCTCTGCTTTGGAGCGTATGTTGTATCGTGTGCGCTCGCCGCGCGTGCTTGCACACCATTTCTCTGGTTGATAGCTACGTTTGGACGCTTTGGTTCGTGTGCACCCGTCCAGAAGTATGTATGCGCTTAGATATGTGCTTGTAGCGATATGCACGAATGCTGTTGTGAAGATGGTCGGATGGCTTCGACTCCAATACATTTTGTAGGAGAAAACGATGAACCAGACGGAGAAATACAGAGCGTCTCAGATTGAGTTTGAGCATACTTCTCCCCTCCTGGATGATGTCTGTCCTGATATTATCCGGCATCCTTCGCGCTTTTTTTTCCTGACCAAGCGTTGTATCGATGTGCTCGGGGCCGCGCTTGCTTTGTGTCTCTTTTTTCCTCTACTGATACTGATCGCGCTTTCGATAAAACTTGATGATGGTGGCCCGGTTCTACACTTGCGTGAGATTGTTGGCCTCAATGGGAAACACTTTTTTGCGCTAAAGTTCCGCACCATGATCCTGGACGCCGACGAGTATTTACAGCGCCATCCTGATTTGCTGCAACTTTATCAAAAAAATATGAAGCTGATGCATGATCCCCGCGTCACACAGATCGGTCACTTTCTGCGTAAGACTAGCCTGGATGAACTGCCCCAGCTAGTCAATGTATTGCTGGGGCAAATGTCTCTGGTTGGACCTCGTATGATCCATCCTGACGAACTGGTTCGCTATGGTCACTATGCCAATAAGCGTTTATCTGTGAAGCCTGGCATGACTGGCTTATGGCAGATTTGCTGTCGTTGGTACACTTCATATGATGCCCGTATTGTATTTGATATGCATTATATTGATACAAGAACACTATTACTGGATCTATACATTTTATGCAAGACAGTAAAAGTGTTTATAGTACATACTGGAGCATGAGATGTGGCATTGTCATGAAAGATGATTGAAAGAGAGGAAGGGGCATGCCAAGTGCATTAATTACTGGTATCACAGGCCAGGATGGGAGCTATCTGGCGGAGCTTTTGCTACAAAAAGGCTATCGTGTCTATGGGATGGTCCGACGTGCCAGCACATTTAATTGTGAGCGTATTCGCCATATTCTGGATGACATTGAGTTTATCGACGCAGATTTGCTGGATCAAATGTCTTTATTGCAGGCCCTGCGCCATTCTCATGCCGATGAGGTCTACAATCTGGCGGCGATGTCATTTGTGGCAACCTCGTTTGTACAGCCAGTCGCCACTGGCGAGTATACTGGTTTAAGTGTCGCACGTATGCTGGAAGCACTCCGGCAAGTAGAATGGTCGGTCCGTTTCTATCAGGCTTCCACCTCTGAAATGTTCGGGAATGTACAGGCTATCCCACAAAATGAGCTCACCTCTTTTTATCCACGCAGCCCCTATGGTGTAGCGAAACTCTATGCTCATTGGATGACGGTCAATTTTCGCGAAAGTTATTCACTGTACGCCTGCTCCGGTATTCTCTTCAACCATGAGTCGCCACGGCGTGGCTTAGAGTTCGTGACACGCAAGATTACGCATGCTGTGGCACAGATTCACCTGGGATTACTGCAGTCGTTTAGTCTGGGCAATCTGGAGGCGCGGCGCGACTGGGGCTTTGCCGGGGATTACGTCGAGGCAATGTGGCGTATGCTGCAACAGGATGAGCCATCTGATTATGTGGTTGCAACTGGCGTCTCTCATAGTGTGCGCGATTTTGTCGATGCCGCATTTGCCTGTGTTGGCATCGAGGATTGGTCGCCGTATGTGCGAGTTGAACCGCAGTTATTCCGGCCCGCCGAGGTGGAGCAGCTATTAGGTGATGCCTCGAAAGCTGCTGAACAGTTAGGATGGACCCCGACAAAAGGTTTTGAAGAGTTGGTTCGCGATATGGTTGAAAATGATATCCAGCAATTAGCTCAGGCCAGAGAAGCGCTGAAAAAAGGGAGTTATGCAATTACGAATCCAGCACGTTAAAGTGGCTCTATTTATGCTTATAGGGCATTATATAATAGGAAGAGGGGATGGCGGTCATGAGTGTACCTGTGCGCATCCTGATTACTGGAATTTCTGGTTTTGTTGGGAAGTATCTGGCCCGTCAGTGTCAGCGTCAGTATCCAGCAGCCAGCCTCTATGGTTTATATCGGCAGAGAGATGATCATACTGCTGAACTAAGCTCTATCAGGCCTGTGGTTGGGGATGTGCTGTCCCAGGGGGATATACGGCGGATCATGGAGCTGGTACAACCAGATCTGCTTTTTCACCTGGCTGCCCAATCCTCGGTGGCGGCGTCCTGGTTTGATGCAGAGCAAACTTTACGCGTTAATGCATTGGGATTGTACCATTTCTGTGAGGCTGTACGACTAACACAACAGATGCCGCGCATCCTGGTGGTAGGCTCGAGTGAGCAATATGGTCTGGTGCCTGCGACAGAAAATCCAATTAATGAGGAGCAGCCGTTTCGTCCACTCAATCCCTATGCCGTGTCCAAAGCGACGCAGGACCTGTATGCATACCAGTATTTTGTCGCGTATCACCTGCCCACGCTACGTGTGCGGCCGTTTAATCATTTTGGTCCACGCCAGACTCCGACCTTTGTGATTGCTAATCTGGCGCGTCAGATCGCATTGATTGAGGCGGGACGAGCCGAGCCAGTTTTGTTGGTCGGAAATTTGCAGGCACAACGCGATTTCTTGCCCGTTGAGGACGTTGTTGGTGCCTATCTGGCGGTTGCGGCTTATGGTCAACCTGGAGATGTGTATAACATCGGTTCGGGGGTAGCGCGCTCCATTGGTGAGGTTGTGCAGCGGCTGTTGCGCTATGCGACCGTACCCATCGCTATTCAGGAAGATCCGACTCGTTTGCGACCAGCCGATCAGCCGATCAGTATAGCGGATACCTCGCGGCTGTTTGCGCATACCGGTTGGAAGCCGGTACTGGATTTTGATCTGGCCCTGCAACAAACCCTTGATTATTGGAGAGCAACGATCTGAGGGAGAGCATGACCTCTCTCACAATCTGTACAGAAAGACGTATTACATTGACAACCACGACAAGGTACTTTGCGGAAGTAACAGCTATGTTACAGGCGATTTCGCAGCCACATCTGGAACGAGTTTTTGTGCTGCTCGAACAGGCATATTGCCATGATCAACGTATCTTTATCATGGGAAACGGTGGGAGCGCCGCTACCGCTTCCCATTTTGCCCTTGATCTTGCCAAGAATACAATTGTCCAGGGTACACCACGTATTAAGGCATTCTCATTGACGGATCATATTCCCTTGATTACGGCGTGGAGCAATGATACAGCCTATGAGCATATTTTTTCTGAACAACTGGTAAACTTGTTGGAAGCAGGCGATGTGGTGATTGGGATTAGCGCGAGTGGAAATTCGGCCAATATCATCAATGGAGTGCATTTTGCCAGGCAGGTAGGCGCAATGACAGTTGGTTTGTTAGGATCGCAGGGCGGCCAGCTAAAAAACCTGGTGGATGCCTATGTGCTTGCTCCAGGACAAAATATTGAGCAGGAGGAGGATGCGCATATGATTTTAACCCATGTGTTGACGCGACATATGCGAGCCTTTGTCCGCACAAGTGAGCGGGCTCGCCTGGCTCCTCTGTCTGCTGCAGCCAGGACGCATTTGTATTCACACTAGAAGGGTTAGATTCCTCTATCTTTCGTGATCTTCACACATGTGTGTTCTCATCACATAATCACAAAAGGTGCAGTGTGTCAGTACCGTCTGCAGGCGAGCATCATGATCCCTATGGGGAGGTAGCACTCTGTTACTCTTCATTTGAAAAGCGGGGATTGCAAAGGGTGGCCAGCCCTTTGCCGGGGTTTGGGGTGTCCCCAAAATATGGTTCATATACCTGCAATGATGATGGAGAAGTGTAGGTGCGTGCCGAGGGGATGCAATCCCCATAGGTGCGAACGTAAGGCTTTTCAAGCGGGATTGCAAAGGGCGGCGAGCCCTTTGCCGGGGTGATCTGGATGAGTTTGCGCGTCTGCTCCATTATTCCTGGTTGCAAAAGCGCCACCTGGCTCCCGGGCTGGCAACCTCTTTTATTGATGAGTGTTACGCTCTGGCTCGTCAGCACGGCGCATCAGGCGGCAAGATTACAGGCGCGGGTGGCGGTGGTTTCTTGCTGCTCTATTGCCATGAGGAGTTGCAAGACGAAGTGACCCGCGCGTTAGAAGACAAAGGCTTGAAGCGCATGAATTTCCAGTTTGACGCTCAAGGAGCCATCGTTCTGCTCAATATAGCTGACACTGGTAATCTTTGCTTGAAACTTAGATAGTTTCAATAGGTTGGGCCGCTGAAAAGCGATCTCCAGCGCTATCGCTGGCAATTATCACAAATTTTTGATGTTTTGAGAGGCCGCAGAACTGAGCTGAATAGGCAATATTGCCACCGCCCAGTACGTTGATCTTATGCGGGCTCAACTGAAGTTGCTGGAGAGTTTTGGCATGAATACCATAAATAATCGCATAATTGACAGTAATATTTGATGGAATGAAGTGGGTACCAGTAAGCGTGATTGTCGCACAGCCATTGAATAGTTGTACTTTGAGCGGTGTCGCTGCGATTGCTGGCTCAGGTACTGCGATCTCCAGCGTTGTAGATTTAATCTTGATGCCCGTTAGCGTATCTGTGGCTGTCAGTACGGTATGTTCGAACGGGAGGGGAAGCAAATCACAGATTTTCACTATCTGTGCAAATGTTCCGTGACTGCTGAGGGCAACACGATCTGGCGTGACCGGCAACTTCTTGTCGGCTGGATCATGCGCGCTCAAACTGGCGAAACTGGTTTTGGTTGTAGTAGAAGAGAAATTTTGTCCCTTAACGAGCACGCTCACACAACGTTGTGCATCTAATTTGATCGCTGTACTGTTGACTATAATTGATGGATGTAGTGCTGCCAGTACAGCTTGTGGCATCCATAATAGGATTACAAGTGTTATAAGGGCATTTAAGTGCAGTAGCTTCCTCACAAAACAACATCGTGGCATACAAAAATCCTCTGCTTTCTAAGACAAGTAAATGTGCACAATCTCTACTGGCAAACGAACCCCGGAAGGGAAGTAGGGCCAGCAAGACATGGGCAGTAAAACCAGGATTATGCCACTTATAGCAGAGAATGCTTAAAACTGTAAAGAAATAAACTTTCTACATATCAATCTAGAAGGATCACAAGAGGCTCGGCGTTCTCTATCAGAGTCCCAGGTTCAGCGCCTTTTGTAGAAACTCGTTGTTTTTCTGTTTGAGATCTGCCAGCCAGGCTGTATTGTTGCGATACCAATCAATAGTCTGCTTGATGCCTTCGTCGAAAGGGATCTGTGTTTGCCAGCCCAATTGCTGATAGATTTTCTCTGTATCAACGGCATGTCGACGTACATGTCCCAGTCGATCTTTCACAAAGCTTATCTGCTCACCTGGCTTTTCAAGCACCTTCAGAATAGTGGTTGCGTTTTCCAGTGTCGAACGCTCCTGGTGAGCCCCGATATTGAAAATTTCACCAGCTATTGGTTGTCCTTCTGTATGATGGAGCAGTAGATCAAGGGCAGCGCAATGGTCATAGACATGTATCCAATCGCGTGAATGTTGACCATCACCATAAATGGGCAATGGCCTGTCTTCCAGAGCATTGAGAATAAAGAGTGGAATCTGTTTTTCAGGATATTGATAGGGACCATAGTTGTTGCTACAACGCGTGATGGTTACTGGTAATTCATAACTTGCCCAGTAGGAGAAGGCCAGCGTATCGGCGCCTGCTTTACTGGCGGCATAGGGTGAGAGTGGACGCAAACTATCACTCTCAAGCGAAGGACGGCTTACACCTGCTGGCGAACAAGCATTGCCATAAACCTCATCTGTCGAGATGTAGAGGAAGCGTTGGAGATGTCGTTTGCGAGCCGCTTCAAGTAAGACATATGTTCCCTGAACATTCGTAGCGATAAAATTCTGAGTTTCTACGAGTGAGCGATCAACATGCGTCTCGGCGGCGAAGTGCACTATTGCATCGCAGCCAGCCAGCGCTTGCAATACGCTCCGCTCATCACAGATATCACCCTGAATAAAAGAGAGGCGTGCCGTTGTCGATAGAGAAGGAAGATTCGCAAGATTTCCTGCATATGTCAACGTATCAAATACAATGATTTCATCAGAAGTATGCTTATTCAATAGATGATGTACGAAATTGCTACCAATAAATCCTGCCCCACCGGTTACAAATATACGCATAGTTACCTTCCTGAAGAGATAGCAGAATATTTTATTACTATCATCATATCATGAACTCAACTGTAGCCCCTATCCTTCATAAAGAAGAGCACTATGCAACCGTCTCAGGCTGGCTGCCTAGTGCTTTTCTCATGACAATTTTTGATCGGGATCGCAGGATTAATTTTTCTCGTTTTCTGATTGGTTCGCAGGTTTATCTGACAACTCCGTAGCTGGAATTGATGTGTCAGCATTTTCTCCTGAATAGAAGGGTAGCCCTGAATATTGTTGTTCAGGTTGCGGTTGCGGTTCTGGATAACCGGGATAAGGTTGTTGTCCCATGTAGGGCTGTTGGCCCGGGTAGCCTGGATAGGGCTGATTGGGGGAAGGCTGTTGCCCTGGCCCTGGATAGCCAGGATAAGGTTGCCCCTGGAAAGGCGCTCCAGGATAGAATGCGGGACCATATCCTGGTCGGACAACCTTTGAGAGCTTACGTCCCAGCAAGCCACCCAGTGCTGCCATGCCTGTTGCAATACCAATTGTGAAGAGAATAGCGAATACCTGGCCGCCAATCCCACCAACCACTAGAAAGCTATGCATTGTTGCAGGAGTCATTGTTGAACTGGAGGTGGAGCTTGCTTTTGACATTGCGTCTTCTGTTATTTTCAACGAATAGCTGAAAAATATAATCAGTCCATAAATAGCGCTAAGCACTCCATCAAAAATGCCCATCCACAAACCAGCCATTGTAGCGGTCTTGACCAGTGCGGTCTTTCTGGCTGCGAAGACCCCAACGGCAAAGAAAGCGCCCAGATCAAGTAACCAGATGAAACCGACAATAATTAAATTTAAAGCAGTATTGCCTTTTAATGCAAAGGTATTCAAAGCTGAAAGTAATGTCGCAATTACAAACAGGCTAATACCAAAGATGAGTCCATATTGAAAAGATGTTTTTCCTGAATCCGGCGGATTATTAACTGGCTGCATAAGGTGCTCCTTACTAAAAGCAGCGTTTTCTTCCAGAAGCATCGAATTTTTTCAACGTAAACGATACCTATAGAATTACAATTTCATCTGCTTCTATTATAGAAGAAAACGAAGCATGGCGTCCACTAATTGGCGGAAGCCATGCTTCGTTTTCTCGTTACTGCTTCTTTTAACTCTGATCAGGAGTACTAGCAGGATAGGGGCCGCCGTTGGGATCAGGAGTACTAGCAGGATAGGGGCCGCCGTTGGGATCAGCATTGCTATCAGGATAGGGCGTACTGTTGGGATAAGCGCCGCTATCAGGATAATTTGCTGGCGCAGCTACGACGCGAGAATGGTTTTTGCCTGCCAGGCCACCAAGCGCACCAAGGCCAGCACCGATGCCCAGGCCTATTGCTAAGCCAATAACTAACACGACAATTCCAACAATAATGAGTGCTGATTGTATGGTAGAGGATGAGACATGTGACTGAGATGCCGATTGATTGATGATATTTTGATAGCTTGTTGTGCCACCTGTAAAGAGGCTGATTATTCCAATGATGAGTGAAATGAGACCACTAATTAAACCTGCCCATAAGCCAGCCAGGGTGCCGGTGCTTACCTTTCCAGTAGCTTTGGCAGACTGGAAACCTACGACGAAAAAACCAACCAGCGAGATGAGATAGGTAAAGAAACTTAGCACGGATACATGTGCAAAACTGGCCACCAGGCCCAGCAGAAAATTGATGACGGCAATTGCTATGCCATAGATAAGTCCTTGTCGGAAGGCAATTTTACCTGAGTCTGGTTGTTGTACCGCTGTAGCCATAGATACTACTCCTTGCAATTAATGCCCTTCATTACAATGTTAAGTGGCTCTCTGTCCTTCCGGGTGGCGGAAGAGGGAAGGTGCGAACAGAAGCGGGATTATTAAGGGCTGGCCGCCCTTTGCAATCCCGCTTGAAAAGCCTTACGTTCGCCCCTATGGGACGTCAGCCCCTGCACCCTGTTTTCACCTTAAAGGATGTAGACCCTGTTAAGTAGTGATGAAAGTGAGTCTATGATTTTGACGTATCGAAATGTTTCATTACTCCTATTAAATAGACGTATCAGCGTTAAAAATAGTTTCTTATTCTTGCACCTATTTTTTTACAAAAATATATTCAGACACCTTTCACTTTTTATCCGGAAATATCGACTCATACCATCTCTTGCGCTCCTTGTCGTGTGGCCAGATAAACGTCGCGAACGAACCATCCAAGAATTGATATATTCTTAACCTAGATCTTGTTCAAGCAGCGTTGTCAGATCAGACAGAGCATTTTCCTCATCGGCACCGCTGGCTTTAATCGTTACTTCATCGCCCTGTAAAGCTCCTAGCGAGATAATGGAGAGAATAGATTTCCCATTGACCGTTTTATCGTTTTTTGAGAGTGAGATCTGGCTCTGAAAGCCTTTAGCCTTCTGCACAAATACGGCGGCTGGCCGGGCATGTAAACCTGATGTACTGGCAAGTATGACCGTTCGTTCCGACATGATTCCTTATCCTTTATTCATGCTATGCTGCTGTTCCAGAATGGGTAAATTCCCCAAAAAAAAGCCAGCCCAACTCTATCATCTGCTTAAGAATGAGTAAGAAATTGGGCTGGCTGAAAGTTATACCTCTATGACAAAGAGTACATCTTTTCCTGCCTTGACGGGTCCAGTGGCATGTTCGATCACAGTTCCACCACCGCTGGAAACAACTGGACTGATCACAATCTTGCCCTGACCCTCAATAGTTGAGCGTTGGAAGCGTACGATTGGTGTTCCAACGTCAACGTGTTGCCCTTCAGTCGCAATATTCTCAAATCCAGTACCATGGAGTTCAATGGTATCGAGTCCAATATGGACAATCAACTCCACATCTCCGGCTGTGGTAATTCCGAAGGCATGTCCGCCAGGAAACAGCTTGACCAGTTCACCACTGATCGGCGCCACGGCAACTGATCCAGTTGGCTCAATTGCTACGCCATCGCCAGCCATTTTTTGTGCGAATACCTCATCCGGAACGGTTGTCAGATCCACCGCAATCCCATCAATTGGGGCGATAACATTAATCCTTGTCATAATAGTCTATCTACTTTCTAGTTTTCCTGCACCTATACGTTGACATCGTCAGGTGTCGCTTCTTTGCGGATGCGATTGATGCGTAGTGCAATGCGGTCGGATTGCGTTCCCATCACAACCTGAACCACTTTGCCCTTTTTCAGCACGCCCGAAGCGCCAAGGCTCTTCAGACGAGGCTCATCGATCTGATCGGGGTCATTCACAAAGAGGCGCAGGCGAGTAATACATCCCTCAACGCTTTGTAAATTTTCTTTGCCGCCCAGGGCCTTAATGACTTCACGAGCCAGGCGGGTATCATTATCTTCAAACGCTCCAGCTTCAGCCGTAGCCGTTGCAACTGGTGCCTCATTTGCTACGGGTGCCGTCTCTCCTTTGACCTTTTTCGGTCCACGCTGGCTCTCGGGGAGAATCCAGTCCGCGCTCAGGCCGGTTGAAGCCTCACCACGTCCAGGTGTGCCCAGATTGAAGCGTACAATGAAGAAGCTAAAGACAAAGTAGTAAATAACGGCGTAGACAAGTCCTACCAGGATTAAGAGCCAGACATTGGTCGTATTCGACTTATTAAAGTTGAGCGCCAGGTCAATAAAACCAGCCGAGAAACCGAAACCGATCTTGATGTTCAGGAGATAACAGACAGCCAGTGACGTTCCTGTTAAGACAGCATGTACGAGGAAAAGTACCGGTGCTACGAACATGAAGGCGAATTCGATTGGTTCTGTGATACCTGTTAAGAAAGAAGCAAAGGCCGCTGAGAGCAAGATACCAGCCGCTACTTTGGAGAATTTCGCATGCCGGATCATTGCCAGACAGGCGGCAGGCAGGCCAAACATCATCATTGGGAAGAAGCCAGCCATATAATGTCCGGCAGTAGGATCACCCGCAAAGTAGCGGTTAAGATCGCCGGTGGCCCCTTTATAGGTGCCAAGCTGGAACCAGAAGTAGGAGTTCAGAATATGATGCAGACCAAGGGGGATTAACAGGCGGTTTAAGAAGCCGTAGATGCCAGCTCCCAGCGGTCCTAGAAAAACGATGCCCTTACCTAACGCGTCCAGGCCGGTGTTGATTGGCGGCCAGATAATACCGAAGATGATGCCTAAAATAACTGCTGTTAGCGCAGTGACAATTGGTACAAAGCGCCGACCGCCAAAGAAGCCCAGATAATCTGGCAAGCGGATGTCGTGGAAGCGCTTGTATAAACCAGCCGCTGTCAGACCGATTATAATGCCGCCAAGCACACCCATTGTAATATTAGGATCTGGCGAAAATGTACCGTCCGCTGCCTTGACCTGTGGAATAATATTTTGAAATACTGCATTAAAGACGAGATAGCCAACCACTGCTGCTAAGGCGGCTGTTCCCTCTGTACCGGTCAAACCAAGCGCGACACCAATCGCAAAAATAAGTGGAAGGTTGCTGAAAACAGCATTGCCGGCAGATGCCAGCCAATCCCAGTGGATGACACTCCAATGGAATTGACCTAACATATCACTCTGACCCAGGCGCAGTAACAGCGCGGCTGCTGGTAAGACTGCGATGGGAAGCATAAGTGAGCGGCCAACTGTTTGTAATGATCCAAGAACACGCTCGCCTGTGCTGGATGTGGTGCTTACTGAACTCATTGTAAGTTCTCCTCTACTAAAGGGTTACTTCTGGCAAAAGGTCCCTGCTACGATGCAGGCTTCCCAAAAATAAATGTAACTATTTCAACCTTTAAACCCTATTTCATAAAAAAAAGGCATGGAGAACAGCTCTACCCATACGCATTTGCCGCTGTTACTCCTGGTTGCTCCGAATAATTACAGCCATGCCCTTGTATGGACATGTGGTAGACGAGTTAAAAGTATGTCCGTGTATTATAACTTTCTCTACTAAAGCGGACATGCTATCCTTTTCAAGCGTTTAAGAAAAACCTTCATTGGTAATCTATGAAACGCATGAATGTGAAATAGCTCATGCAAATACTATATGCTGTTCTGTAGTAATTGTCAAGATGTCTAGACCACTAGCTCACATAGATTACAGATTTTTGGTGAAATTTGTAGTTATTATCACCATAGGACCCCCGGACGTTGCTTTATCATTCCAGTATTGCAAATTTTTAGGTAAAAAATGCACTGCAAAGAGGAAGAGAATACATGCTTCTTCCTCTTTGCAGTGTGTAGAACAACACGCGAGAGAAACGCAACGCTGCCTTTCATCTCTGCGCTCTTTGACCGCAATGGTTCGGGTTAATTATGGCTGTGGCTGCGCTCATGATCAGCTCTGCTGTCATTATTGCTGCGCTCATGATCGGCTCTGCCATCGTTGCTGCCACGCTCGTAGTCAGCTCGGTTGCCACCTGAGATATTGCCTAAAGCCTTGCTCACTTCATTTACCGAGCGGTAGTGCTGGTTAGGAAGCTGGCGCAACATGCTACACATCTGATCGTCTCCACCCTGTTGCTGAGCATGTTTGACAATCTCTTCACGATTGGCTGGATACTTCATATCCTTCAGATAGCTCTCGATGTTCATTGAATCAGCTTTAGCCATGATAAATCTCCTCTGTGGTTCAATCTGCCTGTTAACAGGATTGAACGATTATAAATGACTGTAACGTATCTTAAAGGACTGGTCCCGCACAGGATAATCCTTCTGTTTGACAGGTAAAAGGAACATGTATAGAACTGTTCTGGTCTGCACAAAAGCTCTTTTTAGCACTGTCATTGCTTCACCACTATATATATTCGGCCCCTGCCACATTTACTGAAGGATAATCGAATGAAATAGAGATTAAAGCTATAAAGCTATATATCTAAGGTCTAGAATAGTCTTCAGCAAATTTTTGGTAATTCAGGCGTTTAATAATTGGATGTCAGTGCTATGAGAGGGAGGTATGGTATGGCTGGCTTTTCACCTTATCGGGAACGAGCATTACAGCATTATTCTCAAAACAATGTTGTGGCGACTTTACCACGCTTTGTTTCGCTGCGGAATACGGTTTATCTCTGGGGTATGCTGCTTGCTCTCTTGATTGTTGTTGGGATTGCCTGGTTGGGACAGGTGCCCTCTTTTACCACCAGTTCTGGCATTGTGTTAAGTCAGAAGCATGCGAGCTATGCAGCGGGCATCTATCTCTTTCTCCCGATTGACCAGCTCGCTGCGGTGCATAAAGGAGATCCAATTCAGATACAGGTTGGGAGTATGGGACCTTCCTTTTCGACAAGTGTCGCATCGGTGCAAGGGAAAGCGATCAGTCCTACGGTTGCGCGGCAACAATTTGGTCTGGGGAGTAGTGCCTGGGGCGTGATTACAGAGCCATCGCTGGTGCTTGAAGCTCGGGCTGTAGCAGGTTTCTCATTACAAAAATTCTCAGGTAGTGTATTAAATGCACGTATTCAAATCGGCTCTCATCCTGTCCTGGCGCTTTTGCCTGGTATTGGTTCACTGCTGGGAGGAAATAAGTGAATAAGAAACCTGATGAATTAGAGGCTTCGATCCTACGTTTTGGCCGACGCCGTAGTGCCTATCTGTCTGATCTGGAATTTGTTGATCAACCAACTGCGCCTGAGGTTCAGGCTTTGATCGATCATCGTGAGCAGACAATGCTTACCCAGGCTTTTTCCTTGCAGATGGCGCAGGCTCAAGAAAAGATACGCGAGACTCCTCCTCCGCACATGTCGTCACAGTCGCCGTCACCTCCAACCCGGGCGCGGACACAGAAGCATAAGCATCGGCGACAGGCGCCGTCCTTATTGCAAATGGAGGCTGTGGAGTGCGGTGCCGCCTGTCTGGCGATGATCTTGAGCTATTACCGCCGTAAAACGAGTGTGGCGGAGATGCGCGAGTTCTGCGGTGTGGGACGTGACGGTTTGAATGCTCTGGAACTGGTGAAGGCTGCTCGCGCTTTTCATTTGGTGGCGCGCTCTATTTCGTTGGCGGAGAATGATCTTAGTCGGGTGACGTTACCGGCGATTGTCCATTGGGAGTTCAATCACTTCTTGATTGTCGAAAAGTGGACGCCACAAATAGTACAGTTGCTCGATCCCGCTATAGGTCGACGGCGGGTGACTGCCGAAGAGTTTGACCGCAGCTTTACTGGTATCGTGATCATGCTAGAACCAGATGTGGATTTCTCCACCGCGAATCCTGCTGCGGAACGTCTCAATCTACGTGCGTATGTACGCCAATATCTGCATCTGGCTCCAGGAGCACTGGGACAGATCCTCCTTGCCTCATTGCTTCTTCAATTGTTTGGATTGGTCACTCCGATCTTTACTGAGGTCGTGGTCGATCAAATAATTCCTTTTAAACTGCATGATGCGCTGACATTGCTTAGTATTGGTCTGCTCCTGCTCATTATCTCCGAAACGGTTACTACGCTCCTGCGTGCTACCGTGCTCACCTATCTTCAGTCACGTTTAGATATGGAGATGATGTTGAGCTTTTTCGACCATCTTTTGAAATTGCCCCTGCGATTTTTTCAGCAACGTTCAAGTGGAGATATTATTTCGCGCCTCAGTAGTAATCTGGTGATCCGGGATGCGATTGGGAATCAACTCATTTCGACGATTTTGGATGGCGCTTTTGTTCTGGTGTACTTTATCATTCTGCTTTGTGTCTCGCCAATTATGACGTTGCTTGTTGTGATACTGGGCGTTTTACAGGCTATTCTGCTATTCAGTACCGCCCGTTCAATGCGCGATCTCTCACGCCGCGAATTGATAGCTAGCGGGAAGGCGCAGGGATATTTCTCTGAAGTGCTTAAAGGTATTGTCTCGTTAAAGGCTGCCGGTGCGGAACAGCGGGCGCGCGCCACCTGGTCCAACTTCTTCTATGAACAGATGAATGTCTCTAATCGGCGCTTTTACCTCTCTTCACTTATCTCAACCGGCATGGGATCGTTGTCGGCACTGGCTCCTTTCCTGTTACTCTGGCTGGGTACGATCCAGGTTTTGAATGGCAGCCTACCTGTTGGTTCTATGCTGGCTCTCAATGCGCTGGCAATCTCACTACTCTTGCCCCTCTCATCCTTGATCAGTAGCGGCCAGACGCTTCAATATGTACAGGCGCATCTGGAGCGCATCGCGGATGTAATGGATGCTGTTCCTGAGCAGGATGTAACAACGGTGAAGCAACCTCCGCGCTTGCGTGGCAGCATACGCTTAGAAAATGTGTCCTTTCGCTATGATGTGCATTCACCTCCTATTTTAAGCTCTATTTACGTCAATATCGCGGCGGCCCAAAAGGTGGCCCTGGTGGGAAAATCTGGATCGGGAAAGACGACGCTGGGTAAATTGTTACTGGGTTTATATCTTCCTACGCAGGGCGAGATTTATTATGACAATATTCCACTGAGCGCGCTAAATTATCAGGCTGTCCGTGCGCAATTTGGTGTTGTCATGCAAGAAGCGACCGTATTTAGCGGCTCGGTGCGTCAGAATATTGCGTTTAATGATCCAACGATAGGGATGGAGCGGGTCATAAAAGTAGCTCAGATCGCTGCGTTACACGATGATATTATGCAGATGCCGATGGAATATGAGACATTTGTTTCTGAAGGTGGGAGTGCCTTATCAGGAGGACAGCGACAACGCATCGCATTGGCCCGCGCCATCGCTACTGCTCCCACCGCTTTGTTGCTCGATGAAGCAACCAGTAGTCTGGATGTCGTTACGGAAGCTGCGGTAGAACGCAATTTGCGTAAGTTTGCCTGCACCCAGATCATTATTGCTCATCGTTTGAGTACGATTCGCAATGCAAATCAGATTTTTGTGTTGGACCAGGGCAAAATTGTAGAGCGTGGCACCCATCGTGAACTGGTCAATATGGGTGGCTTTTATGCTAAACTGATTCAGAGCCAGTTAGAAAATGGCGAAATTAAAGCTGACTAAGTAATTACTATCAGTTCCGTCAATTATAGCTGCTCGACGGAACTGGTTAGCAGGCGCTCGGTGTTCCCACTCAGCAAGCATGCCTTTTGTTCTTCAGTGAGCTTCAAGGCAGCCAGTAGATCATCAATACGGCGGCGGGTTGTAATTGGCATGACCGGCCAGTCGCTTCCAATCACGACATGTTCTGACCCCACAACCTCAAGTGCAAAGCGGATCGCCGCGGGATCAAATCCCATTGTGTCAATGTAGAGGCGCTGGCGTAATTCGCTTGGCGGCGTACCTTTCCAGCTATCGTCGCGTTCATAGTCCATATCAGCCAGCCCGGCGAAAAGCAGTGCGCCCGCGCCAATCATGGGGAGAACGAGGCGCAATGTCGGTAATTTTTCCAGGATGCCGCTACGTAGCAGGGTCAGGATACTGGCAGCATTCTCGGTGCCACGTGCCAATAAGCCACCAAGACCGCCCAGGGGAGCCAATCGTTCTGTCAGTCCCGATGGATTGACAGGATGTACAAAGATGCTCACACCCAGTGCTGCTGCCGCCTCCAACGTAGGACGCGCTTCTGCCGCATCCAGATAGTGTCCTCCCTGTGACGAATCCACGCAAATTCCACGCAAGCCGAGCTGTTGAACCGCACGCTCGACTTCACGAGCCGCCGCCTTTCCCTGAAAAGCATCGATAGTGGCAATTCCCAGCAAGCGCTCAGGATATCTGGCAATTAAGGTAGCGATTTGATCATTGATGCGCTCCATCAAGATCGGAGGTAGCTGTTCTACTGGCGACACAATCGTACTGACAGGCGCGCTGACAACCTTTGCATCAATACCAGCCACCTCCATAGCGGCGAGTTGCGCTTCAATATCCGTCAGAAGGGGCCAGGCACGGGCCAGATTACTTGTTCCCAGCGGTGGAGGAATGGGCAGCCAGCCTTCATCATAGTAATGGCTGTGAAAGTCAATCAGGCGCGGAGGCATGTGTGAGGTCATAAACTGTTCCTTTCTCCTGCGGATAATGACGTATTTCTTTAAAGAAAGTTTTCGTCCTATAGTGCTATTCTGTTATAGCATGCTTTTTCTGCTTTTTCAATGGACTTTTTTAAGGATGTATGAGATAAGGGATAGTAAAGAAGCTTATCGTATAGTAGCTATCGGTGGCCGTTGTGCGCTTCGTGAGTGGATTTTGATGGTTTGGATGCGAGTATTGAGCAAATTTTGAGTTTTTTTGACGTACGCTATGGATAGATTTAGAGCACAGGTATACACATTCTGTGAATTTGCTCTGGTTGCATTCACTGGTGCGTTGCTGACATCTGCGCTGTCGCGAAGAAGATGAGATATGCAAAATATTGACATTATTCCTGTATTGCAGGATACGAAATCCTTGAGCTGGTGGCACATTGTATGGGAAAGTGTGCTTGCGATTGGCGGAGCGTCAGGTGTGACTGGTTTTATCGCGCTCTTTCAGCTCTATCCCCGCATTCCCAATATCTCGATTATTTATTTGCTGCTCATTCTTGTGCTTGCCAGCCTCTATGGACGCTATGCATCCTTACTGGCGTCAGTGGTTGCGTTTCTCGCCTTTGACTTTTTCCTGGTTCCACCATTGTATCTCTTTACCATTAATCGCTGGGAAGAATGGGTGGCCCTGTTTGTCTTTCTGATTACGGCTCTTCTGACCAGCCAATTGACACTGACGCTACGCCAGAGCACGGCGCTTGCCCGGGTACGTGAACGCGAGGCACGTATTCTCTATGAACTGATCCGCCTGACTAATTCACATGAGGCCCGTAATGATCAACTAGAAATTATTGCCCTGGCGTTTACCCGTGTGTTTGCGGCCTGGGGCGTGCGACATTGCGCGATCCTGTTGCCTGATGAGCAAGGGGCGCTGAAGCAGTTAGTCACAACCGCTCTTGCTAATGAGTTTACGCTGGATTATGAGGAGCGACTGTTGGCGGTGACGGCAATGGTGCAGGGGAAAATGTTAGAGAAACGCTTTGCAGCCACTCCCGATGAGTTGGATAGCGGTTCACACATGCGCTTGTATAAGAAAGTCAGGCCCATTACTATTCTGCGCTTCCTTCCTTTAAAAGCGGATGAGCAAACATTTGGCGTCCTCTGTTTGCATATTACCGATCCTGCGCCCTGGTTCGACAGTACGGAACGTATGGAAGCAGATCTAACCCATTCAATCTCGCGCCTTTCCTTTTTCTGGACGTTTGTAGAGCAGGTCTCTTCACTGCTTGAGCGCGCCCATTTGCGTTCAGTCATTTATCATTAAACTCTATAGTTGCCGAAGTTGCCGATTCGAATGCGAAGATCGTGAAGGCCATGGGGGTGTGGCACGTTTTGTACGACTACAGGTGAGCAGAGGAGCGTGTTATACTGACGAGATAAAGAATGCAACGGCGTGAAAAGTTTGCTAATGGCATTTAGTAGATCAACCACATCATAACAATTGGTGAAGAGGGAAAGGGCCCGATCACAATGTATTGGGCCCGTTGGAGGCTATTTTTGTAGTTGCGCGGATGGGCAGTGTTGAGCGAGCGTGCAGTCAGCACAGTGCGGAACGCGGGCCTGACAGGTAGCACGTCCATGATAAATAATGCGATGGGCTAGATTGAGCCATTCTGAAGCTGGAATGAGTTGCATGAGTTCTTTTTCAGCTTTGACCGGATCGGTCTGCTGTGTCCAGCCGAAGCGTTGTACCAGACGACCGACATGCGTGTCCACAATGAATCCTTCAGATATCCCAAAAGCATTGCCGAGGATGACATTGGCCGTCTTTCTGGCGACTCCGGGTATCTTGATCATCTCTGCCATGGTGCGCGGAACTTCGCCTGCATGATGTTCGCTGAGATAGCGGCAGGCCGCCTGGAGCTGTTTGGCTTTCTTGCGATAGAAGCCGGTCGGGCGAATATCTTGCTCTAGCTCTTCCTGGCTGACTGCTATATAGTCGGCAGCACTTCGATATTTTTGAAACAGATTGATCGTTACCTCGTTGACGCGTTCGTCGGTACATTGTGCCGCGAGCTGTGTTGCTACCAATAACTCCAGTGGTGTGCTGAAGTTAAGATCATATCTGGCCTGTGGATAAAGGGCCGCAAGTTCAGCCATCATTGGCTCTACTGTATGCAGGTTGTTCGTATTGGATAACGTTTCTTCCATTCACCATTCCATCCCGATCCACCAACTTATACAAGAGGGCAGATCTTTTTGTATACACTTCTTTTTATCTGCCTGATTACTGGTAATTTTATCCCTCAGTCCTCAAAAGCAAAGACGCGTTGAAAATCCTTTTTCATACTAATGATATGCCAGCCTCGCTCACGAGCCATCTCTTGCGCTTTTTTGGCTCCCGTGTCATAGGCAAACTCACGCTCATCATCATCGTGTTGAATTAAGAGGGGAAGCGTTGGGTGGTCTGGATGGGTGGTAAAGTGTAACATGTCGATGTCTCCATCTGAGTTCCCTACCGAAAGAATTGGACGCTGGCCGATGTGTAAGTGCATATTGATGGCTTTACCTGTGCCTTCGTTAAAAGGTTCGATTATTTTGTTTTGCCGCGCCAGTATCGGCTGTCCATCGCGTACGTCTAGCTTGATTTCTACGGATGTTCCGATGACATGGCTGCGTGGGATGCCATACATGATCTCGCTGACGGAGCGTACGAAATCTGTATCGCCGCCGGTCACGATATACACCTGGAACGCATTGTCTTGCAGATAACATACCAGTTCGAGCATGGGAACGTAGGCGGTTTCGGTAAAGGGTCTATGATAGGTTGGATGTTGATTGTGCACGAAAAAATCATGGATCTCTGCTTCATAGTCAGCCTGCAGACTGGAGGAGACCGCCTGGATAATGATGACTCCAAGTTCCTGAATGGTCAGATTTTTAAAGTAGGCGCGGTCATTTTCCCAGAAGGCTTTGTAGGGTTGCACTTCACGTAGTTGGGGATCGGCCTCAACACAGTGGCGAAAGTGTTGGATAATGAAGAGTTCCTGGGTATAGGATGGTTTTTCACACCAGAGCGTGCCGTCATTGTCGAAGGCTGCGATCCGTTTAGCCGGTGCGACATAGGTTGGACTATTGCGATCCGTAACTTGCTCTACAAACTGGAGGATGGCGCGTTTCGTTGGACCGTCCCGCCAGGAAGCCAGCGCTGGCTCGGACCCATCAGATGCATGGTTGCCATCATGGATAAATGGTTGATCATCTCTATTGTGTGTATTATATATCTGTTTATTCATGCTATTCCTTCTGTTACGTATAACTGCCAGTCAGCTCGACTTTGTACATTTTTAGGCTTTTGAGCTTGCGAAAAAGGGCGAGTGCAACGCATTTTTGAGCTCACATTTTCAAATTGTACAAAGTCGAGGTCAGAATGTGTCAGACTCCCAGTACCAGCGGAATCTTGCTGTTCACTTGCTGGCAGGCGCGTCCGCGCCTGCACTCTTTTTATGATGTGTTGCAGAAAAGGTGCAAAGCACCTTTTCTGCAACACATCATAAAAAGAGGTTTGAGCACCGCAGGTGCGAAAACTCATGTGCGAAGAATGCGGAGATCATGGGAATCTGACTCTCTGACAGATGCCGCAAAAAATGGCACGCAAGCTACAGGTTATCCCCAGATAGTGTACCTCTTGAATAAGGAAGATGGGAAGAGTGTATGCTGCTTCCATTTCCTGGCCTTCTCCTGCCGCGCCGCCGGAGGCGGCTTAAACTTGCCATTCTCTTTAATTATTGACTATACTGTGCTGATAGCGTTATGTGTTTTTATGATACAAAATAAGAAAATGTAAGCATATGTCAGAAATCATACCTCATCCATGGTCTGAGTATAGGGCACATCTGCCTCTATTGACTCAAGCCGTGCATTGGGAACTTTTACGAAAATGGGGGCTCTCTGAAGTCTGGCGCATTACGTCGGCAGAGGGAAAGAGCTGGATCGCCAAGCGCTGCACGGGATCAATGATGGGCGAGTTAGGAATCTATCGCGAGCTTTTGCAACCTCTGGACATACCACGGCCAGCCTTACATTCATACTGGCAAACGCCTGCTGAAAATCTCTTTATTCTAGAAGATGTTGGACCTTACACATTGGATCAGCAGCCCTCCCTGTCGCATTTTGTGACGGCAGCTCGCCTGCTGGCATATGTACGCTGTAGCGCGCTTATTCGTCTACAGGCTGGTGTGCTTCAGCCGCCCGCACAGCTGGTGATCCAGCCTTCCTATTATGTAGAGGCGTTGGAGTATCTCTTGCATTGCGCAGAGTTAGATGCTGAGAAGAAGGCTTTGCTGGCACCTATCGCTGGCTGGTTGCCTGCCCAATTGCAGGATTTATATGCAGAGATACCGATGACCTTATGCCATAATGATTACCATGTGAAGAATCTCGTTTTGCGTGAGGACATCATGACGCCAATTGACTGGGCTATGGCCTACTTTAGTCCTTATCTGGGAGATCTGTTTAGTCTGCTCCATGCCGCGGCCGCTCGCAAGGTGGACACGCAACTGCTCACTGCCGCCTATGAGGATGAATTGCGTGTCTGGGGACATGACTATGCGTGTGTACATGTATTGGGTGAACGCCCTATCACGTGGCAAGTTGCCCTTGGTGCCGTGTGTATCTTGCTTACCAGTATTCGCTGGACCCTGACGGAAGCCCGCTATATGCTCCCTGAAACCCAACAATGGATACCGGCGATGATTCGTAACATTATATACTATGCCAATACTCTGGCGGCTTGATGGATGGCTCTCTAGCGGGATTGCTGTTTGAACCCACGAGAGAATGGGGTATAGTATAGAATGGATATGACACCACTATTATTTTTGTGAGGAATAATTGATTTTATGATTGATGAATTACATGAGTTGCAGCACCTGCTTACGCGAGAGATCCCCATCACAGAGCATTTTCGCTTGCAGGTAGCAGAGTACAATCAGCATTACTTACGCCTGGATGCACCGCTGGCTGAGAATGTGAACCATAGTGGTACCGCCTTCGGAGGTAGCCTGAGCGCGCTACTGACCCTGGCGGGCTGGAGTATGGTCTGGTTTCTGTTGAAAGAGCAGTCGCTGCAAGGCGAGATTGTAATTCAGGATAGTACCTGTAAATATCTTCATCCGGTACGGCGAGATTTTTCCGCGCTTTGCTATCGACCGGCGGAGGATCAGTTATCCCATTTTAATAAGATGTTGTACTCCTATGGCAAAGGAAGGCTTGAGTTGCATGCTGAGGTGCTTGAGGGTGATGTCCATGCCGTGTCTTTTGTGGGAAGATATGTAGCCGTTTTAGCATAATATGTCTGCTCTGTGCCTGTCTCTTCTGCGTACGTTCCCTTCTGTTTTGCAATGACCCTTGTCTGCTTTGCTGCAATCTGTTGAAGAATGGCGTTAAATCAGGTACTATTTGGTTATGCGATTTCAAGTGCTACTATTAAAAATTTCGACACTTGATGCACTAAAAAGCAGTGGCCCACGGGTTGATTTTGTGAGAGCCTCTTTAGCGGCGTTGTGACCTACAACTATCTGTCTATCTATCTATCTCGTGCTGCTCGACAGGCTCTCCTCCACTTTGTCTACAAACAGCTTACAATGTCTCGGCAGACTGATCTTAAATGCAGGACATTGTCGCCATTTCTTGATGCGAATTTTAGGTAAAGATGAAGTTTTCTTGAATGTGCTATATACTACTTCATAGATGGTAATTTGATGTAGCAGTATAATTGTTCGTCCTTTTAATGACTGTGACCGTCCTTGTAGCAATACGCCTTCTGCGTTGCGATTTTCTGTCTCTCTTCTTTATAGCAACGCTGTAGAAGAATGACGCTAGTGCTGATCTCGGGACTTTTGGGCTGTGATATCAGGAGTATGTGCATGAATGATAAGATTACCTATCATCAACAGGTAAGTTATTGTGGGAAGCCTCGTTGTAAGCGCTGTCGAGAAGGCATCGGGCATGGACCTTACTGGTATGCATATCAAACAATCGATGGGCGTACGAGCCGCACATATATTGGGAAGCATTTACCTCCTGAGGCTGAAAAGAATGTGCTGGGCAATCAAACTGCTACGACGAATCAGGCGACCGAGCTTGATCAAGCAGTATTGCGCGTCTATACGCTGGGGCAGTTCCGCCTGGAGCGCCGCGATACGCAGCGAGATGCACTGGATTGGCATCCTGTCAATGAGGCATCCTGGCAGCATCAGCGCGTGCGAGCACTCTTAGGCTGTCTGGTAAGCGTAGGAGGCCGCAAACTGGGCCGAGAACAGATTATGGATGCTCTCTGGCCCGATCTGGACACTGAGACTGCTGGTAGCCGTCTGGATCGCGCTGTCTATAGCTTGCGTCAGGTCTTTGAACCCTCCCGCGCCCGACCCGCAACTTCTGATTTGCTCAAGACCGAGCGTGAGGTGATCACCCTTGCCGATACCTCCCATATCTGGGTGGATGCCGATGCTTTTGAGGTATTGATTGCGAAGGCCCATGAGCTGAAGGATGGTGGAGAGGATCTCGGGAAGAAGGAGCAGTTGCTAAAGGAGGCGGCGGATCTCTATGGTGGCGATTTTTTGCTTGAGGATCAGCGCAATAGTTGGACCCGGGCGCGCCGTGAGTCACTGAAACGCAGTTGGATTGGCCTGCAGCTAGAACTGGCCGATCTGATGATTGATCGCGATGCTCTGACCAGCGCAATTGATCCCCTGGATAAATTGATATATGCAGATCCCAGCAATGAAGCTGGCGTACAGCGTTTGATGATTGTGCTGGAGAAGCTGGGACGACGTGGTGAGGCGTTGCGCTCTTACAAAAAGCTGGCCCATGTGTTGCAACAGGAATATAATATTGCTCCTTTGCCAGATACCCGCAAGCTCTATGAGGATTTGTTGCGCGGTACGGATAAGACGGAGCGCTCCACTGAGGTGACAAGCGAGCCGGTGACGCGTGGAACTACCACAAGTGCCAGCAGTGGTAGCGGTAGTGAGGCACCTGCGATCCAGATTGGGCGTACACACCAAAGCCCGCTGGTTGGACGCGAACAGGAACTGGTCCAGTTACGCGAGCTAATTATATCAACCGAGCAAGCGGCGCGTTTCCGCCTGGGATCACAGCGCCGTTCGGCGGTAGCTACGCTTGATCCGCATCGCCGCCCGCAATGCATCCTGCTGATGGGAGACGTTGGGATTGGTAAGACGCGTCTGGCGGAAGAGCTGGGCCGTGAGGCAAAGAAGCGCAACTGGGCGGTCGCCTGGAGCCGTGTCTATGCTCAGGAAGGAACAATCCCTTATCGTTTATGGACCGAGGTGCTGCGCAAGGCGATGGAGCAAGGCATCTGGCAACGGCAAGAGGTGAAACGCCGACCACTTGTCTTCCAATCCTTAGGAACGCTCCTGCCGGAGATCCACGATCTCTTGCCAGCGGTCAACTTCCCCACCTCGCTCTCTCCCGAGCAGGAGCAACTGCGCCTCTGGGAAGCGGCCCGTGAGCTACTGACTCTGATCAGTGAAAGCACCCCCTTACTCATCGCGCTGGACGACCTGCAATGGGCTGACAGTAGTAGCTGCGACCTGCTGGCCTATCTGGCGCGGCGCACTTATGGTTATCCCATTGTCATCATTGGCACCTGCCGTGAGAACGAACTGGCCCCCGATCACGCCCTGCGTCCCCTCCTGACCGATCTACGCCGCGAGAATGCCGTCGAAGTGATAGGGCTTGAGCCCTTGAGCCAGGACCAGATCACCTCGCTCGTAGAGCAAGTCTCGCACGCCTCCGAGCCCATCATCGAAAAGATCACCGAGCGTGCGGGTGGCAATCCCTTCTTTGCCGAAGAACTGGCCCGCACCATTGTTGAGAGCCAGCCCCTGCCGCTCATGGACCCGGAAAGCCAGTTATTGCCGGACACCATCAACGCCGTACTTGAGCTGCGTATGGCGCGCCTCAGCCGCGAATGCCAGCTCCTCCTCCAGAAAGCCGCCGTCCTGGGAGGATCTTTTGAATTCCAGGTCATCAGCGAAATGGAGGCTGCCAAATCCGACTACGACGAAGACAAAGTTCTACTCCTCCTCGAAGAAGCCCTGCGCTCCGGCATGCTCACCGAAGAAGGCAGCGGCACCAGGATCACCTATCACTTCTGGCACCCCCTGCTTGCAAGTTTTTTATATGAAGAGAAGCTCTCGGCGGCGCGGCGAGCCAGTCAGCACCGCCGCGCCGCCGCCGTCTTCCAAAAAATGTACAAAAAAAACCTCGAAGCCAAAGCCGCCCTCATCACTTTCCATCTCGTTAACGGAGGCGCAGATGATGAGACTATAGCACACTTTGCAGAATTAGCTGGTAACAATGCTTTGGCCCTTTCCTCATACCGTGAAGCTGAAGAAAATTATCGTATTGCGTTTGAACATTTAGGGACAGATTACACTGATTGGCAACGCATATCATTTTTACTTGAGCGTCTTGGTGAGTGTGCACGTATTAGAGGTGAATTTGAGACAGCGCGTAAATTTTATGAACAAGCACTTGCCATACACCTCAGGCATAGTAATTCCTTATCTGTAGACTACAAGCAAGAAGTTCAGGTTCAAGCTATGCTCTTATGGGGCATAGGCGCAACTTGGTACAATCAGGGAGATTTAACAAACTCTAAATCTTACATTGAACAGGGAGAGCAGGTTTTAAGAAAAGTTGGCATTACTAATGGCCTGGCATGGGCAAGTCTTAAGTTACAACAAAGTTACGTTTCATGGCGTGAAGGAAACTATGATGAAACACGCCGTACGGCTAATGAAGCGTTAGAACTATTTATGGATGTATTAGAACAACATATCCCTAATTATGATAATAACAGTTTATCGTATCTTTCATTGACAAAACGTGCTTTAAATAGAAATTTAGTTGATGTTGGCAAAATTCATACTTTATTAAGCAATGTTGAAGCTGCTAGCGGTCGCTGTGAGGAAGCATTACCTTATTTGAATAAGGCTCTTGCTATAGCTGAACAGCATAGCAGCAAAAAAGAAATTGCTATTATTAATTGCAATATAGGTGATATCTATATTAGAACCGCAGAATATTCTCGCGCCCAGGCTGCTTTGCGACGTTCTTATAGTTTAGCTGAAAGTATTAATGATAAACTTGTAGAAGTGATTAATCTATTTAATATGGGTTTAATCTATATTCGTACAGGTAATTTGAAGGAAGCAGTTGATGAAGTAACAAAAGCAATTACAATTTCTGAGATTATAAAGGACAAATCTTCAATAAGCCTATTTTATGCTTATTTGGCATACGCTCTACTTGAACAAGGTCAAGACTCAGATGCTAAGACTGCTTTGTACAACTCATTAAATATTGGAAGGAAAACTCATGTATCTATCTATATTGGAAATGCATTGGTTACATTAGGTTATATGCGGTTTATACAGTGTAAGCAAATGATATTAACAGGCTCTAAAGAATTAAGCTTAAAGTTATTAAAAAAAGCTAAAACTACCCTTATGCATGCTATCGCATTTAAAGGTATTGAAGCCGAAACAAGGATAGAGGGAAAAGTTATATTAGCAGAAGTTTTGATCCAATTGGGCGATATTGAAGGTGCTTATAACTATTCTATGCAAGCTTTAGAAGAAGCAGAAAGACTAAACTTAGAATGGCTAATTACCCGATCTCATCACGCTTTAGGTAATGTTGCTGTGGCACAGGGCTTATATGACCAATCTGTAATTCATTATAAGCTAGCTGAAAAGCTAGCACAACGAAAAGGTATGAGATTGGAATATGGCAGAATTTTGCATCACTATGGATTGTCTTTGTTGAATTTAGAGAAATATGAAGAAGGAGTATTAGATTTAAAAGAAGCAAATAAAATCTTTGAGGATTGTTCTGCCATGGTGGATTTGAATGAAGTCAGCCTAGTTATTCTCAGTCATAAATCCTCTATGACAAAAGCCTGATATGCTTGTAGATCTTTGTTTTGTAGTATCGAATTAATCTGTTATGCTTGCAATGATTAGTAACTCTTGTTGTGAAAATAATATCGCTCTTGCTTACATTCCTCTACGCCGTGTCACGTCCAAATTTTCTGCAATGCCCGCCTCAAATTGATACATGTACCCCAGACTGGTATGCCTACTAACATCCTCGTTGACGCCCCAATCAATATGCGATGGCTTTCTCCTCTTCCGTATTGATGCAGTACCTCAGAACATGGATAAAAACAGCCATGTTTTTCCCTCTAGTAGTGTATATTTTTATCACAAGCTAATGCTTGATAGTTATTTAAAGCAATTAGCGTACAGATGAAGCTGTATACATCAGGAGGTAGAGGCATAACGAAAATAAGTTAGTCTTGCAACTGAGATGCAAGAGACCAGGTAACTTATGCCTATGTTTCTCACTCCTGTAGATATGTTACTTATCTGCGTCTCCTTGACGCTAGCCCAATTTTAATTTTTGTTCCTGATATTCAGGAACATTGCCAGCTTACTGGCAGGAAGGATCACTCACATGACTCTCTCACTTCGCAACAAACAGGTATTCATTCTCTTCGTCCTGATCGTGCTTTCACTCTTAGCTATCAGCTTTGTTGCCTTAAACATGGCTCATATCAATTTGTGGCAGACTCTTATTAAACCAAGCATGTCCTATCCCTGGCTTTAGCATAGAGTGACGTGCATACGTCCGTAACACCGGTCAACTTGTCCTCTTGTGGAGGGGATTTGCGTATATCATGTGTGTGGATTATAGAAAGGAGCAGAAATATGTCACATTTTGATTAATAGTACAATAGATTGTGCTAGCCTATAATGAAGCGGCCCGCCGTAATCTAGTCTGCTCTAGATGGTGGGCCTCTTATTTTGTCTTTTTCTCTTCTTTTATTGAATTCGTTCTCTGCTACCGTTTGCGTTCAGGCGTTTCAATAGGGATCTGGTAGTGCGAGATGTCTCCATAGAGTTCGATGGTTGGGATGCGATCTCTGTAGATGATTTTGCTGAGGGAGGTGGGATGGATGAAGGGTGGTTCCCAGAAACGTGCCAGTGGTCGCTCTTCAAGGTCGTTCATGAGGGCTTTGATGGCTACTGCGTGGGTGACGACGAGGATGTTCTGTCCTTCGTGGTGGGTGACGATCTCGTGGATTTTTGTGACGACGCGTTGCCGTATCTGGTCGAATGTTTCTCCTCCATGCCTGGCCTGATACAGATGCGGAGTGTCCCGGTAGGCTTGATATTCCTCTGGATCTTCAAGTTGAATCTCTTCCGTGAGTCTTCCTTCCCAGGAGCCGAGGCCGATTTCGCGTAGGTCGTCTGAGGCGATGATTGGTAACTGACGTGTGCCGCGAATAATTTCGGCTGTTTGTTGCGTACGTCCGCTGGAACTGGCATAGATAGTGGTAAATTCAGTATCCTCCAGAGCAGCGCCGAGCCAACTGGCCTGTAGCTTACCGGTTGCCGTCAGAGGAGAATCGGTGTAGCCCTGTATTCTTCGTTCTACATTCCATTCAGTCTGTCCATGCCGTGTGATATAAAGTGTGGTCTTTTTTGTCATTGCTGGCTTTATTCCTTTATATAAAGATATTTCTGAATGCCTACCTTTTAGTAACTATTCAGGTACCCAGTACCTCTCAAGCCGCCTTGCGGCGGCGAAGGAGAGGGGGACGGGGACACCCCGCACCCCGCGAAGGGGCCTTGCAGGCCCCCTCGACCCCCTTGCTGAATAGTTACACCTTTTATCATCACTTGCTTGCTGCTGTGTTGTGTCGGCAGGCTGATATCTGTATAGAGCGTTCCCAATTCATGCTGGATAAAATTTGTTATTGTTGTCAGAATAGACCTCTGTAACTCATCCAGTGTATCATATTTGTCCATGAGTATATCCTGTAGGAGTTCCAGATAAAGATGATCCATGGCTTGTTGATTGGCTGGATAGAGATATTTCTGGCTATGCTCTGCCTCTGCTTGCCTATCCAGAGCTTGATATGTCAGCATAGGAAGGGGAACCGCTTAATAGCCAGAGAGGTGTTTAAAATGTGATGCGGAATAGAGGAGAGAGTATTGATGTCCGATCCTCAGTTTAAATTCAGACACGTTTCTCTATCTTCTGTTGTCTACTTATTTGTTTACCAGGCTGCTTTCTGCTGCTGAGTCTGCTCCACTTTGATGTGCAAAACGTGACAGGATTAGGGCTGTTGCCAGATGAGCCGGCGTGGGAATAGATGGTTGTCAGCAAATTACTTCCCGTGTTTCTGTTGTGCGGTAGTGTGCTGTTGGTAGATATCAAGCCGCTACTCAAGCGTCTGCGGCGGCCTGTTTGAACAGGGAGCTAAACGCTTGTACCGCCTTGCTTTGTGTGAGCGGAACTTCTCTGGTGATGAGACCAAGAGGCATATGCAGATTCAAGTCTTTGACGTGTCGGACAACTGTATCGTCTGGAATATGGTATGTGGCGATTTTAGGCATGATTGCGACTCCCACTCCTTGCTGGACGGCTTGCTTGATGATTTCGAGACTACCGATCTCAATGCCAATTGCCAGTGGAAGCCCGCGTGCCATAAAGGCTTGCTCGATAGCCGTGCGATAGGCACAGGGCGACTCCGTGAGCAGCAAGCATTCAGCGCATAGATCGCTCAGCAAGATCTCGTCTTGTTGCTGTAGAGAATGGTTTTTGGGGAGTAGTAGGACAGGCGTTTCGGTCAGGATGGGTTCGAAGATGAGTCCTACGTTGGCGGGTGGTGGTGTTGAGATGCCGAGATCAATCTGATTGGCTGTGAGTTGTTCGTGCGTGCGGATGGTGCTCAGGATCTCGATTGTGAGACGGATACGCGGATAGCGCTCACGGAAGGCGTGCATGACATCGATGAGATAGAGGCGGGCTATGGGCTCGATCATGCCTACGCGTAACGATCCGCTCTCGCCGGCCGCCAGGTCTGAGAGATCCTGCTGCATTTGCTCGACTTGATTGAGTATATGCTGCGTGTGGATGAGGAGTGTGTGTCCTGCGGCGGTAAGCTGGATTTTTCTCCGTCGGCGATCAAAGAGTTCGATTCCGAGCTCCGCTTCAAGTTGCTGAATTTGTAATGTGAGCGTTGATTGCGCATATTGCAGTCGCTCGGCAGCCTGGACAAAACTACCTGCCTCCGCAATCACCTTGAACGTTTGTAAATGTCGTAGATCCATAATCCTCAACCTATCAGTAAAGATGAATGTTTGCTTCGAATACTTTGTGTTGTTCGATATATCATACTCTGTTATGCTGATGGAGCGCAAGCAAATTATCCGTGTGACGACTTTTGGATAGCTATCAATGATTCCAGATGTGTGGCAAAGCTTTATGGTTCGTCGGAAATTCAAAGTCAGCGGGAGAGAAAATATGGATATACAAGGAAAAGTAGTCTTGATCACAGGTGGAGGCACTGGCCTTGGGCGCGTCATTGCCCGGCACCTGGCAGAGGCAGGGA
Source organism: Dictyobacter arantiisoli (assembly GCF_008326305.1). Classification (GTDB taxonomy): domain Bacteria; phylum Chloroflexota; class Ktedonobacteria; order Ktedonobacterales; family Ktedonobacteraceae; genus Dictyobacter; species Dictyobacter arantiisoli. Next base: position 43,340 of record NZ_BIXY01000004.1, read on the forward strand.
TGCATGTCGCTGTCGGATATTCACGTTCCGAGCGTGACGCCTTTGAGACTGTCACGATGTTGCAGGACCTGGGTGTCAAAGCGCAGGCTGTTCAGGCAGACTTAAACGCACCAAGTGTCGTGACCGAAAGTAAGCGTATGGTCGAAGATGTCGCAGAGCACTTCGGACGCCTTGATCTGTTGATTAATAATGCTGGTACCACGAGAGCTGTTCCTTTTTCTCAGATAGAGGCGCTGACAGAAATGGATTGGGATACCGTCTTGAACGTACACACCAAAGCTCCTTTTTTTACGACGCAAGCGGCGGTTCCGCTCATGCGACAAAATGGTGGAGGACACGTGATCAATACAGCCTCCATATCTGGTATCCGCGCCAGTGGAGGGAGCAATATAGCCTACTCGGTCTCCAAAGCCGGAACCATTCATCTCACCAAATGTCTGGCAACCGCCCTTGGGCCCGACATTCGCGTCAACGCCGTCGCACCCGGTTTTCTGGAGACACGTTGGAACGACACATTCAGCGCGGCATACATCCAGGCGGCCACACAGCAAGCCCCACTCAAGCAAGCCACAAGGCTGGAGGACGTCGCCGCCGCCTACGTCATGCTAGCCCGCAACGAGAGCATCACCGGCCAGATAATCACCGTCGATTCAGGCCTCACCCTGTAACGACGCGCCTCCAGCCACCAACTCCAACGTATTCGGGGGAAGAAAGGAAGTTCCGTCAAGCTTGATGGAAATTCCTCGTTTTCTGGATGCCTAAGAAATCTCCTGCCCAAACCAGTGAAGGAGCCAATTGTCCTATCGTGATGTCCTATCGTTGTCTTTGCTCCCTGACTCCTTTAGGATGAGGACATTGACCCGCCTCTATGGGAGATGATGCTCTTCATAGAAATCTAGGTGGGTAGGAGGCATGCATTCATGACTGCCATTGAGCGAACAGCCTATCCTCGTTTTACCCGTGCTCCCTCAGTCAAGGAGTTACGTGATATCTATAGTTCCAACGCCTGGGGATGTCGCGTTTGTTGTAAATTTGCGAATGAGATTGGCGGATTCTTGCTGAATTTTGACAATGAAACTGGTGAGCAAGCGATCAACATGAATGAGCCTACAGAGAGGACTCTTCTGGCAAGGACAATTGGTCGTAAAAATTTTGGCTCTCCATCCTTCCGGATACTGTTGGCGAATTGCAGACCTTACATCGATACCGTTGTCTGCTGCGATCATGGATCGTGATCTTGCCCATTCCCATTTGGCCTCAGACGACAGCAGTTTTGTCACCGGGATCGAGTTGTTCGTCGATGGGGGAGTGGCGTAAATTTAAGTGATGTTGAAAGACTTTTAAAAATGAAACGAAAGTGTGAGAAGATGAATGACGCTCAAGAGAGGCTGAAGTTCTGGCGTCCGTGGAAGCTTTCGCAGTTTGAATTGCTTCAGGGGACCAGTGTCACCAATCCCTGTTGTCAACAGTTTGCTCAGTCCTATGTGATTGGGACGATCCAGTCGGGCAGGGGGATCTTACAGTATCGGGATACCAAACAGGAGCTTACCAGAGGAGCCTTTTATGTCATTGAGCCTGGAGAAGCCTGGAGCTGCCAGGCTGAGGCATTGACTTTTTCTCATGTCTTAGTGGAGCCCACATTCCTGCAACACCTTGCGGCAGAGATGGTTGGAGATGAGAAACCCTGGTCACGCGAAAGCGGCCCAGGGCTACACGATACCACTCTCAGCCTCTTCTTCGAACATCTTTTTGCTCGCTTCGCTGTGTCCACATCTCGGCTCGAACAGCAGGATCTGCTGCTGCAAGGAGTGTCTCAGCTGCTTCTCTCGCGATCCTTCGATCGAGGAGCAGCTGACTTGAGAGGGGGAGGCTCTGTTATCCAGCGTGTGAAGGATTACTTAGCAGAACATTATGCCGAGGATGTCTCCTTGGAAACGCTCGCCAGCATGGCTCATCTAAGCGAGTTCCACCTGGCTCGTCTCTTTCGGTACGTTGTTGGCTTACCGCCTCATGCCTATCAAATTCAGGTACGCCTGTGGCATGCCAGAAAATTGCTGGCTCAAGATTTCTCTGTGAGCTACGTCGCTCATGAAACCGGCTTTTTTGATCAAACGCATTTTGCCAAGCAGTTCAAGCGACACGTTGGCATCACACCAGGGGCCTATCGCAAGACCGCAAGATTTTACTAGTTTGCACCTCGAGAAGATTCTATACTAAGAGCACGTTGTGATTTGACACGTACCGAAAAAGTATCAAAACGGAGAGGTACTAAGGCAAAAGCTTTGTGAGGATGAGAGGCAAAATGGCGACGGGTGGCAGCCACCTGTGAAGGTGATACGGTTTTCTTTGCATTTCATTCATGTTTATCAATCTATAAGAGGTCTACTATGAAACTTGCTCCTAAGTATAAAGGACGTTCTATTGAAGGTGTGGGCGGGACCAGGCTCTTCGTGGAAGAGCATGGAGATCCAAGCAAACCGGCGATCCTTTGGATTCATGGGATTTGTCAAAGTCGTCTCGCCTGGGATAGGCAATTTGAGGACGAGAATTTGAGTGCACAGTACCATCTGATTCGTCTGGATCTACGGGGGCATGGACTCTCTGACAAGCCGACCGATCTGAGAGAGTACCAAAATAGCAAAATCTGGGCTGATGACATTCAAGCCGTCATCGACACATTGCATCTGCACAAGCCCTTCCTGGTAGGCTGGTCCTACGCAGGTCACATCCTCTGTGACTACGTCCAATGCTGGGGACAGGACAACCTGAGCGGGCTGATTTTTGTGGATGCTGCTTCGGATGCAGGCCGAGAGGAGGTGCTGCCTCTCTTTGGCGGAGATTTTCTCCAATTGATTCCGGGTTTCTTATTTCCCGATTACGCCCAATGGATGACGGCCTTGCAACAATTCGTGGATCTGATGACCTACGAAGGGGTCGATCCACAGACTTTTTACCAGATGGTTGGCTTTGGCGCAGTGACCTTGCCTGCCACACGTCAGGGCATGCTCATGCGTGAAATGGATAATCGAGCCGTCTTAGAGAGTATTACTATTCCTACATTGCTGTTGCACGGGCGAAACGATCGTGTGATTTTGTCTGCTGCTTCAGACTATATCGCTCGCTATATTCCACATACTTCGCGTATTGTATATGATCAGTGTGGTCACGCTCCTTTTTTAGAGCAGGCTTCCCAATTCAACCGTGACGTTGCCGCTTTCCTGCAGCAAGTTTATCCTTGAGTTCTTCCCCTCATACGAGGTCTTTGAACGGGCCTTGTTCACAAGCCGTATGGTTCTAAGAAGCGTAAGGGGAAGCCAGACACTTTGAGATCCATGACTCTTTCCTCTCTGCAATAATTCGCAAGCCCTGGCAAAAAGGGCTTCCACTCTTGCAAGATGGAGGATCGATTATTCTCACCGCCTCAATCGGGGTCTCCAAAGGGCAGGGAGGAGGTACCATCAATGGTGCGAGCAAAGCTGCTGTACGATCATTCGCTCGTACCTGGACGGTCGAATTGAGCGGTCGCAAAATTCGCGTCAACGTGTCTTGACAAGGAGCAATTTGATGAGCAAGAGCGTTTCTTTTTCTTATGAAGACCTGACCCGCCGCAGGGCACAGCAGGTCTCCGTCCCTCTGACATTGGATATCTATGAGTGGTATCAGCAGATGTTGCAATCCCATACCGTGATGTTCGATCCGGCGCGTGCATCCTGGCTCGTCTTTGGCTACGAGGAGGTCCAACACGTCCTGTTCGATCAAGGGACCTTCTCCTCTCAGCGCTCTGTCAACGCTGATGGGAATGTCGATCCATTTCTGGGCATGGGGATTCTTGGCATAGACCCCCCACGCCACCGACACCTGCGCACATTGATTTCCCAGGGCTTTACTCCACGGATGGTGGCTCAGCTGGAACCACGCATTACGGCCATTGTGCAGGCTCTTCTTGATCAGGTTGCATCCAGAGGAGAGATGGATCTGGTGGATGAACTGGCCTTCCCACTGCCCATTCAGGTCATCGCTGAACTATTAGGGGTGCCCAGTAGTGATCGTGAACTTTTTCGTACGTGGTCAGCGGAGGCTGTGAGTCCAGATCTGGCTCATCGTGTGGCTGCGCTGCAAAAAATAGCGCACTACTTTCGTGAGCTGATCACACAGCGCAGGCAAGCATCCCGTGAAGATCTGGTCTCAGCATTGCTCCAAGCAGAAGTCGATGGCGGGCACCTCTCAGAAGAGGAACTGCTGGGAACCTGTATGCTGCTCTTGATTGCAGGCCATGAAACCACGGTGGGCTTGATCTGCAACGCGCTGGTCTGTCTGGATGAGCATCCTGAGAGCCTGCAAGAGCTTCTTGCGCACCCAGAACTCTTGCCATCGGCCATTGAAGAAGTGCTTCGCTATCGAGGCGTTGTCCATTCACTCGCTCGCGTCGCTCTGGTGGATACGGTCCTGGCTGGTCAGCAGATCAAGGCTGGAGACCTGGTCTTACCGCTCTTCGCAGCTGCTAACCTGGATGAGCGGCAGTTCCCGCATGCTGAGATCTTTGATATCCGACGCAGCCCCAATCGTCATCTGGGCTTCGGTCATGGCATTCATTTCTGCCTGGGTGCTCCTCTGGCACGTCTGGAGGCACGCATCGCGCTGGGAATGCTGCTCGAACGCTTCCCGACCATTCGACGCAGACGCAGCATGCCACTCGAACTCAAACCAAGCTACTTCATTTATGGGCTCAAGCATGTTCCCCTGGAATGGTAAAGGTATCAACGAAAAGGTGTCATAAATAGTAGGCAATGAGGAGTAGAATGCATGAAAAGCGTTGTAGTTACAGGAGTGTCTAGCGGTATCGGTCGAGGTACGGCAAAAGTTTTAGTCGAAAAGGGATTTCACGTTTTTGGAAGTGTGCGAAAAGCAGAGGATGCCAAACGATTGTCAGATGAGTTGGGAAATGCGTTTACACCGCTTCTCTTTGATATCACCGATGAACGTGCAGTTCACGAAGCAGCTCAGCAGGTTCGTGATTCACTGCATGGCGAAACCCTCTTCGGACTAGTAAACAATGCTGGCGTTTCTGCTCAGGGTCCACTTGCGTATCTGCCTGTAGACCAATATCGACATCAACTTGAGGTCAACCTGGTCGGGCCTTTCATCGCAACACAAGCCTTTGTCCCATTACTTGGCATGGACCGTTCTCTCAAGGGCAACCCCGGACGTATCATCAATATTAGCTCTGTTGGTGGAAAGCTTGGTGGACCATTTATTGGTGCTTATCATGCGTCTAAATTTGGGTTGGAAGGATTTTCGGACAGTCTTCGTCGTGAATTACTGTTGTACGGCATCGATGTCATTGTCATTGGGCCTGGATCAGTTGCGACAGCAACGTGGGACAAAGCAGAGGAGATTGACGTCTCTCGTTATGAGGAAACAGAATATGCGCCAGCACTGGAAAAGTATACTCGCTTTATGATCGATGGAGGACGCAAAGGGTATTCACCAGAGCGACTGGGCAAGAAAATTTGGAAAGCCTTAACGGTTCCTCATCCACGTGTTCGCTATGCTGTTGTACCCCATAGTTTCATCACCTGGACGATTCCTTTGTTACTTCCTAAACGACTTGTGGATACACTGATAGCAAACAGTCTTGGATTACAGCGTAAATAGTCGGTCAGGAGAAACAAACAGGCGGTGTCCAATCATGGAACATCCAGGTTAAAAGGAATATAACACAGATGCAACAACAGACAACCCGTCAGGTAGATGCAGATATGCTTGCTCATAAATATAAACTTGGCTCCTTGCGTACTGCCTATGATCTCGTTCATGCCTCTTTTTGCAGACATATCTTTGCAATTGTATTTGCCTCACTTTTTTTCTTGCCCTTTTTTTGGTTATTACCAACCATTCAATCTGTTCAATTAAAAATGGATATTTCATCATTCCTGCTCTTACTGCTTGCTCTGCTTTTTCCAGGTGCTGGCCTCTTTATGATAATCAGAATCGTTGTTGGGTGGATACATGTCTATCATAGGCGCGGCTCAGCACTTCTACTCTATACCTATGGCCTTATATTACTGCAATATCAGAAGCAACGAGTTGTTTTTTCTGATGTGCTTCACTGGCAAAACGTTGCTCTGATCTGGCATGAGGTCCACCAGAAAAGCGGTCCTGAAGAGACCGGCGCGATCATAGATATCTACAAAATACAAAACAAGCAAGGCGTTCTGTTCGGAGGGAACTCATTTGAGTTCAATATGAATAAGTTGGGTAAAATCGTCGAGCAAGAAACGCTTCCCTACCTCTGGCCCTCGACTGTTGATGCCTATCAGCGTGGGCATCTCGTAACCTTCGGTACGATCAGCCTAAGCCTGGATGGCATCCGCTACGCTGGACAACTTCTCCCCTGGCAGGCAGTGAAAGAAGTTCACTGTAATTGGGTGATTAAGATCAATCAACAGAGTGATGGTATGTTTTCGTCATGGGCCAAGATCTCAGATAAAGATGTTCCCAATATCCATCTGCTCTATGCTCTGCTCGATTTTATTCGCAATCAGCAGGGGCCTGCTGCTTTTTTCCTTGAAAAAAAGAGATAGGTTTAGCAAGATGTTGGAATACACGAATTTCATAATCAAGGTAGAGTCCCATTAAGACTTTCCTTTCATTTCATTGCTGCATTTTCATTGAAAGTGTCCTTAAAATCAAGGAAATAGTTGCTCCTAAAAGAAAGGTTTTTATGACGTATAAATCGTCTCGTTTGCTCTCTGCATATGCAGTGATCATGCTCGTTATCTTGTCAGCGTGCGCTCAGACCACGAGCACGAATATCGATCCTGGCACCAATCCTGGTGTTCTGGACCCCCACAAACAGTACACAGTCAACTTCTGGGAAACCTTTGACACAGGTGCCAATAAAACAGCCCTGACTAATCTAGTGAAGCAGTATACAGATACTCATAAAAATGTCAAAATCAACTTGCAGTCGTACGACTCCTATAGCACGCTGGAGACAAATTTAGCCGCAGCCTTCAGAGCCAACAAGCCTCCTGCCATCGCACAAACCGATGACAGCGATGCTACGTGGTATCAGGGGGAGGGCAATCTCGCTTCCCTAAAACCATATATTACCGGGAAAAATGGGCTGAGTCAGTCGGACCTGTCAGACTTCTATACATCACTTCTGAAAGAGGGTCAGATCAATGGTGAGCAATTTACGTTGCCTTTTAACAAAAGTGATGAAGTTCTTTACTATAACGCCACTCTGCTGAAGAAAAACAACTTGCAGCCGCCGACGACGCTCACTGATTTGGTCGCCGATATTAAGATACTCACGAAAGCCGATGGCTCACAGTGGGGATTGTCTCTGACTCCGAGTGTGGATGAATGGGCCACGATCTTCAAGGATCTGGGTGGTAAAAACTTCATCTCGCCAGATTCTCAGCATGTGCTCTTCGATCAGGGTAGTGACGCACCATATGCTCAGCAGGCACTTGAGCTGTTCGCACCACTGGCTAAAACAGGTGCCGTACATGTCACCACCGGATATAACTGGCAGAACGACTTTACCAGCCAGAAAGCAGCCTTCGCATTAGGTACAAGCGCCAGTTATCCATTTCTCAAAGCACATGGCGGCAGCAAATTTGACTTTAATGACGCCGCCTTTCCCGGAGGTCCAGCTGGTCAGTTCACCGTACTCTATGGAGGAAGCAACTTAGCCTTGCTCAGTGGAGTTAGCATCGATACACGCAACGCCGCCTGGGACTTCATGAAGTTCCTTGTGAGTACCACGTCGAACATCTCTTTTGTGCAGCAGACAGGCTCTATACCCATACGGCAGAGTGCCTTCAATAGTCAGAGTTTGCAGAGCTACTATGCTCAGAATCCTGCCAGTAAGGTTGGCCTGACGCAAATGTCGCATACCTACGTAGCCTCGACTATTACTATCTGGGATGAGTGCATCGGCTATATCACGACTAATTATGTCAGCGTCCTGAACGGACATAGCACAGCAGCCGCAGCCCTGAAAAATATGGCCCAATCATGTAATGATAACATAGACATGGCTTAAGAAGGTGTCGGACTTCCAGTCCCATCGGGATCTTACTGTTTGACCGGCTGGCAGGCGCATGCGCGCCTGCGCCCTTTTTAGTGTGTGGTGTCGGAAAAGTTCTTCGAACTTTTTCCGACACCACACACTAAAAAGATGTTTGAGCACCGCAGGTGCGAAAAATCATGCACAGAGATTATGGAGAGCATGGGAGTCCGACACACTCTAATGTATTGTAAATTTGCGAATGAGATTGGCGGATTCAGCAAGAATCCGCCAATCTCATTCGCAAATTTACATTTGTAGCCACCAAAGCACGTGGACCATCCCAAAAGTTTGCGCTGATGATCTTGCTCAAAGTGTATCAGCGTCTCTATTACTTTCCAGAGCCGCAAACCATTCCTGGAGCGGTGATCAGCCATATCCGTGCGGTCATGAAGCTGGAAGCGGACCTGGTGCCCGATATTTCCCCGGCGACCCTCCAGCGCTACCATGTTGCCCTGCGGGAGCACTTGGAGATTACAACCCTGGGCAAGCAGGCTCGCCATGTTGCTACCCGTGCGATGCACACGTCAGCCCAGGTGATGAACAACCTGGCGGATCTCATCAATCCTTTAGCACGCTAGATCGCCTGGCCCGACGTATTCGGACCCTGCAAAACTATGATGTATATCGCATAAAATAGACTCAGCTATGTTATACTGACGGCAAATAGGATTTCAAATTGCATCAAAGGATATATGATTCATGTTTTTTCGTCATGCCAGCGTGCTCTTTTCTGATGCGGAGGAAGGGGGTCAACCTGCTTCTGGCGATGCTTCTCTATCTGTGAAAGTGAGCGCACGTCGTGGATTGATGCTCTATTTTGTTTTATTGCTTGTCTGCTCTGTCCTCTCCAATAGCTTTGCATTGATCTCTCGGAGCTCATTTTCTGGCTTTTTCATCATGTGGTCGCCAGGGATCGCTGCCCTATTGACTCGTTTGCTTCGGCGCGAAGGTTGGGATGATATTTCGTTGCGCTTCGGTCGAGGCCGCAGCTGCTTTGCCATCGTTTTTGCTGCGATTATACCAGCTATCGTAGCGTTGATCGCTTATGGCACAGCCTGGCTGACGCATCTGGCACAGCTGGTCCCCTTTCATGCATCCCCTAATATGACCGTAGCTCTGACCTTCCTGGGAAAAAATCCCGCCTGGCCGGTGAGCCTTTTCTTGTTGCTGGCGATGCTGGTATCTGAACTGTTTAATGCCGCTGGCGAAGAGCTTGGCTGGCGCGGTTATATGTTAACACGGCTGATCGATGCCGGAGTTCCACGGCCCGTCCTGGTCAGTGGCTTGATCTGGTCTTTCTGGCACTGGCCGTTGATATTCCTGACGGCCCCGCACTTTGGCCTTCCGCTCATCTTTTCAGCCTGTATCTTTCTGACCACCATCACCTCTCTGGGCTATCTTGAAGCGCGGCTCCGCCTCCAGACAGGGAGTATCTGGCCCTCGATTGTACTGCATGCCGCCTGGAACAGTTGGATTGTCGAGCTTTTCAGTTCCCTTTCCGGCGGTGGTGATACCTCCCATTGGATAGGAGAATCGGGCATCCTGGTGGCCCTTGTCATGATCATTGTTGCCACCTTCTTCTGGCGTGGCAACTGGAAAATACGGCGCAGCGTCGTTTAAATCAATCCCTGGATGTCATTTGCTGAGTTTGGTGCCCCACATTAAGCTTACCTGTAACTGGGCTTCTGTACTGGATTTAGCCAGGACCGCACCTACTTCCGCATCGATTTTAACGGCAAATTGGACCTCAAATGCAGCGGGTCGAATACTCTCCGGGATGCTACTGACGTTGTTTGAAACCTGTTCAGCGCAGGTACGGATCAGATCCATCGCTTTGGTAAAAGCATCCTGTGCCTGTATTGGTATGGCAAGATCTCGGGGGATTTCGCCAGCGTGCATCGAGCCATTGGCGCTGGGTGCGTCATCAACTTCGATATAGACTACCACATCTTGTCCCCCGGTATTTGTAAGAATATTCTCGATAATTGCCATTAAAATCTCCTTACTCCCATTTGTAGATATAGTTGCTTGCTTTGTTCGGCGATGTACTGATAGAGCTGTAAGAGTTGTTGGCTTTCTTTTTGCCAGCAGAGCTCGGTACGGGCGATCTGACGGGCATGCTGACTGATACGCTCCAGTTCTGGTGGGTCGTTGAGCATAGCGTTGATGGCGGTACCTATATCTGCCGGGTCCATTGAGCGTACGACCTGTCCAAGGTCATAGGTAGTGAGAATCTCGCCTACAGCCTCCAGAGGGGAGGATAGGACGGGCAGGCCAGCATGGATATATTCAAAGAGCTTGTTGGGTAAGGCCATTTTCATATTGCGTGTGTAATCAAGTGGGATAATGGTCAGACCGATATTGGCTGAAGCCGTCCAATCTTGCAGTGTTTCATAAGGGACCGCTGAGATGATTTTTACGCGGTCCTGCACGCCCTGAAGCTGGATGAGTTGTTCGAGTTCGGCTCGTGTGGTCCCAATATTTTGTCCTAATAAGACGATGACCTGTCCAGGATCGAGATAGGCTGCCGCACGTACCAGACGTTCGAGTCCACGATCAGGTTGCAGATTGCCTTGATAGAGTGCGATGCGTGTTTGCGCTGGCAGGTCAAGATGGATGCGCAAACGTTCGCTTGTGCTCATCTTGCTCCCTTTATCCTTATCCTTATCCTTATAAAGAGGGATGTTGCGTATGAGTACCACGTTGCTCATATGGTATTTACGTTGCAATTCCCGGGCAATGGGTGGCGAGACGGTAATCACTGCTGCGCAACGTGGCAAGACATAGCGCAAAAACGCCCGCATCCAGATATAGAAGAAGCGACGGCCACGTGTGAGCGCGTGGGAAGGTCGATCCTCAAGGGGAAGTTCATAGGCTTCAAAGATCAGTGGTTTTCGGCGTATTAGCGCCGCTACAAAGCAAGCCGGGAGTGCAGTCCACTCGCAGGCATGATATATATCTGCTGCTTGCTTGAGTAGTATAGAGGTCGCAATGAGAAAGCAGTTCAGCGCGTTGATGCCATAACCATCCGCAAAACGCCGTTGTTGAAAATTGGGCCGCAGCGCGATATGCTGGAGCATATATGGCTGTATCTCGGTACTATTCTCCTCCAGGCTGGATGGTTTGTCAGCCTGGACATCGACGACCAGAACCTGGCAACCAGCTTGTGCCAGTGTTGCCGCATTGCGTCGTAAGCGCACGTCGTCCTGTAGCGCACGCGCGACATGCATACAGATACATAGTGGCTGACTTATCTGAACAATCGCTTCAGTTTCAGAATCATGAATAGGGAAAAGCATTTTCATCGCTGATTCTTTCTCATTTAATAAGCTGTACAGATTATTTCATCAGGATAGTTCACAATTTTGCATACATATGCAGACATTATTTGATGGTCCGGGCATACCGTTGAAATATTCTCTATTATTCCTGGTACTGGCTTCCGATCGCGCGCGTCCATTTGCCCGCTGGATGAGGGATAATGCGTTGGAGGCGAGCATGCAATGTAGCAGTTAATAGGTCATAGTTGAAATGCTGTTGAATATAACTATGCCCATGCTGTCCCAACTGCTTGACTATATCTGGATGCGTTTGCAGATAGAGGACAGTTTGAGCCAGGGCACTGGCATTTTCAGGTTCGCTGTAGATGGCAGCTTGCGCCTCTTGTTCCGCGATGCGTCGAGCTTCGCCATTGACTGCCAGTAAAAGCGGGCGTCCACAGGCCATGGCCTCATACATTTTTATGGGCAGCATGGCCGAGAGCAGCGGCAGATTGCGTGTATGTGCCAGACAAACATCGGCGGCAGCCAGTATGGTTGGCATTTGCTCATGCGGCAAAGGATCGAGAAAGTGAATGTTGTGTAGTTGTCGCCGTTGCGCCTCGGCGACGAGCTGTGCTTTTTCCGCGCCATCTCCAATCAGCACATAACGAATATCTGCTTGCTTACTCGTCTCTGCGGCAGCATCCAGGATGGTATGTAAACCATGTGTTAAACCATGAGTGCCAGCATAGAGAATAATAAAGGCATTGTCCCAGCCGAGCAACTGGCGGGCTTCAGACTGAGATTGCGGGCGAAAGCGTTCGGTATCAACGCCGTTATGGAGCAAGAATACTTTGGAGGCTGGCACACCGCGCTGGATCAGCGTATCACGCATACCTTCTGTAACGGCCCAGACCAGACGAGCTCGCTGATACGTTTGCCATTCCAACCATGTAGCGAACTTGATCAGCAGGGGATTGTGGAGTGCGCCCAGTTGTACGGCTGATTCAGGCCAGAGATCCGCTACCCAGAAAATATAAGGACAGCGCTTACGCCAGCTTAGCAGATGGGCAGCCAGTACGGTAAAGAGTGGTGGAGACTCGACAATAATGATATCCGGGCTCCCCAGTGCCGCGCTACCGATCATGGCAGTCAGGCAGCCAAAGGACAGATAAGAGAGGATGCGCTTGAAAAATCCTGTGTTAGGACTGGCATAGCTCCATGTACGTATCACCCGCACACCCTCAATTATCTCAGTCTGTAAAATGTGGCCTCGATAGCGGCGGGGAACATGTCCGGTTGGATAGCTGGGGACGGTGGTCAGAACGGTAACTTGATGACCATAATGCAGGAGACGTTGCGCGGTTTCACCAACACAAACCGCAGCAGCCGCCTTTTCGGGATAATAATAGCGCGCTATAAAAAGGACATGCATCACATCACCCCTTCTACCTATCAGTTAGCAGCGCATCGCAACAATCAATATGCCCGCTACCTTCAGGAAAATCACTACATATCCATGTACCCTCTCCTTATTTAACGTAACAGATGTGCTTTTGTTAACAAAGTGCCAAACTCCCAGTACCATCGAGATCTTGCTGCTGACTCGCTGGCAGGCGCGTCGGCGCCTGCCAGCAGGTGAGCCACAAAAACCAGATGGGAGCGGGAATCAAACACTTTGTTAAGGACTATCTCGTCCCTCGCACCATACAGAACCATGGGAGAGGAAGCGTACGCTTCCTTGCTCCCATGGTTCTGCATGCTCCTCATCCTTGCGTTGTGTTGATGGGGGGTTCGAGGAGTAGGATGGATGGAACCTGATCGGGTGCAGCCAGTCTCAGTAACGCATAGCCAATACCTGCCAGGCCAGTCATCAGGCCGGGTGTTTCGATGCCCTGGGGGACTCCCGTAATCCAGCCCTGAACTTCTATGCTATAGAGTAGCATAGAGGAAAGATGTTGAATATGTGTTTGATAGTGTTCATCCCCAAGCAAGTGTTGTGCAGTGAGCAGGATATCCAGGTTGCCCAGATCACCGTGGCAGAGGGAATGGTTGGCGCTAAAACCATCGGTAAGAGTCGTTTGCAGGGCGTTCTCGATTTCTTCTCGAATCTTCTCATCATCGCAGGTAGCCAGGGAACCCAGACGAGCCAGCGCAATCCCAGCTGCGCCATGGCACCAGGTGGTCATATATTCCTCATCCTCAAAGCCTGTCAACTCAGTTTCATGGTTGGACAAAGCAACCTTGCGTCTATCGGGCCAATTTTGTTTCTCCTGTGAATACAATTTGCGCTCATATTCCCAGGCAACAAACGCGCTCCTGCGGAAACGTGCCTTCCCACTGATCTCAAAGAGTTGACACAAGCTCCACGCGATCCCTGCATTCCCCTGAGAAAATCCAGTCAAAGGGAGCTTATAAGGACGGGAAAGCCATCCGCTTCCCTCGCTGGTATGCTGCATCTGCGCGAGCAAATGATCCCCACATTGGATAGCCGCCGTTAAGATAGTTGACGACGGCAACACTGTATAAAAGCTGGTCAGGATAGCTAGAAAACCTGCCGTCCCGCCAACGATATCCAACAATTGATCTTGCTCGACAAGGGCTGCAAGTTGTGGGATCAGCGCCTCGGCCTCCTGATGGAGTGTCTGGTCCTGCCAGAGCGAGCCAAGTTGTAGCAAGAGATAGACATAAGAACTCAAGCCAGTAAAGGCTCCGATACGATACCGCTCTGCATGTTGTAGGACATTCTGGAACTGCTCGCGGGTCGCAGCCAGGATATCCTGTGCGAAGGCTGTATAGTGTTGCTCGTGTGTGATGTGACCCAGATAAGCCAGGAAGAGCGCAATCCCAGTGTTTCCATTATAGAGATCAATATCTGTCGGCATAATGCGCCAATCGTATTCGCTGAACTGTTGCATGGTCAGCCACTCGATTGTTGTGCCTGCCCGCAGGGCCTGTTCGTTAAGTCGCTGTCCAATCTTCCGAGCAGCCGTCAGCAAATGTTCCTGAGTAGCTAAAGGACTGGTCGGATCTAGCTGGACGGCGCGGTGAACACGTTTATCTGTCAGCGGGGCCACACTGGCAAAGGTTGCCTGGATAAACCAGATCTGGCGCTCAAGGTCCTGCTCACTAAAGTTTTTGATATGATTGGTTGCCATCTCAAGTCCGGTAGTGGTAAAGAAATCTGGAATTACATCGCCGTGGGTTGTGAACAAATCGTGTGAGGTTGGTGTGGTCGTAAAGAGGGGAACATCGCCTTTCCAGAGATCGGCTCGTTCACTGGCGATAACACGCGTCAAAAGCGGCTCCTGGGCGGCATCCAGCCATAGACGATCAAAAAAGCGATCACGCTCAAGCGCATCGCGTAAAATCTCGGGATGGTAACTATTATTAAGGAGAATTGTGTAGAAGCGTGTGGGACGCACCAGGCAACGTATCTCATCATTAACAAAGAGTGGCAGTACATCGTTTAGCAGGATCTGGCGATTTTTGAGGATAAGATGGTATGCTGCGCTGAAGCCTTTAATGATTGAAGGGCAGTACTGTAATGTATCAACCTCTTTCCCGTATAGTTGTGGTCGATGATTACCGAGCTGGATCTCAACCTGTTCCAGTTTTATTTGCATATTGTCGGTACCCAGCTCTGCCCAGCGTGGTACCGGCATGGGCGTCTTCTGCCCGGCTGCGCCGCCCAGCCCACTGATATCGATGCTCTGGCCCTGCTCATTCGTCCAGATGCGTTGTGGCAAGAGATTGGTGCGCATCACCGATCTATCCATTGCCTGCATGGCTGGATGATTTTTCGCGGCCTGATCCTGCTCACCAATAGGCGGATGAAAGAGGGCTTCGAGGTCGATCAAGATTGGATGCTCGCCTGCCGCGATCAGATTTTCTCCATGGAAATCAGTCGCTTCCAGGGCATAGAGGAGAGCCAGATAACCTCCTTGCCGTTCATAGAAACGAGCAACCTCTTCTTCGGATGAGCAAGAGCGTCCGCGTATAAACTCTACCCAACCATACTGCTCTTGATTGAGGATCTTGATGGTCTGGAATGCTGGTTGGAAGCCTTGCTGATTGATCCAGGTAAGCACTTTTTGAAAATGTACATCGATGGCAAGCGAGCGAGGTTTATAGACTAATTGAAAGCCAGAACTCCATGTCAGAATAGCGACACTGCGTCCATGGCGATGAGTATCTCCCTGCTCGGATCGAATCTCAATCAAAACACCTGGATCTTGCCCGGCATTTAACTGCGCACAAATTTCCTGCCAATCATTGCAGAGTCGCGTCAACAATTCAAGTTCATAATTGACCCACATATCAATCGTTTCTACCAGTTGTCTTCCCAGCACGACATATTCTTCCAGGAGTGGTAGCATGCCCTGTGGTAGCATGAGTTGTTGGATAAAATCGTGAAAGCGCGCCTCAGATGTCTTCCCTTGCAGACGGCCCTGGACGCGAGCAATATTCAATTCGAGCACCAACGTTTTGAGCAGTTTAGGTAAGACACGTTCAGGAATATGCCTTGAGAGGAGTGAAACTATCTTCTGAGGCTCAAACGGTAAGTGAGTATAGATTTGTGCCAGTTCCTGTACCCCTGCTTCCAGACGTATCAGACCGGCAGTCATCAGTGGCTCGATGGTATCCAAAAAAGACAGATTTCCGGCTGGTGGCTGTTGTTTTACTCTGGCAAACAACGGTGTTGGATCACTGTCCGCCCGCCTGGTAGCAAATGTATCAATAAGCGTAGCGAGCCAGGGCAAAGACGTTGTCTCTGCCAACCGGCCTTGTAACTGTTCGACTGGCTCACTCAGGAGCGTAAAAAGATCCTTTTCGCTCAAAGCATCGGCTGCCAGACGTTGGGTAAAAAGTGTTCCCTGCTTAAATGGTGGTTGTTCTTTCCAGCTTTGGAAGCGCTGCCTGACGCTGTCTGAGACAGACTCTGGCTCAACAGACGGCTGCTGTGTCGTATCCGGTAGGAGAATAGCTCGCTCAGTCAGGGTAAGAGCGCGATACCAGAGAGCTTTATAGTGAGCCTGCTGTTCGTTTGAGGGCAAAAGTTGTTTCATCATTTTCATCTTTCCACTGGGCCACCCCAATACAAATTGCCCGATGAGCTATGTTATTGTTTCGTATGCAAACGAGCGTTTTTTCGCTATGGCAACCTTGAACATAGCACTGTCCTACAAATCTGATCATACACGGTTGTGATACGGATGCATGTGAATATGCATGTGAATATGAATATAGACGAATGCGTAACGTACCACATCACGATTAGCGTCGTGATGTGGTCGTGGTACGTTGGTCACTTATGACCAGGATGGTAACGTGAACCAATCACTCTCTCTGATCAGTCCAAGCATGTTACCGGTGCTGATTGTGTCTTAGTGGCAGGGATTGCAGGGATCACAGCTGCCGCCGCCAAAATCGCCACCGAAACCGCCGCCCCATGAGCCGCTGTGGTGATGATAGAAGCCGCCGCCATAGCCATAGCCACCGCCCGACTCGCCACAGGGATCGATGCCCAGGTTGATACCCAGGCCGAGGCCGAGGCCACCAAGCAAACCACCGCATTCAGGACCACAGGCACCACTGATGGTCGCCAGATCAATATCAGTTAGCTCAAGTGTACCAATGGGATTCTGAGGAAGCTGTGCGCGCTCCTCATTATTCAGAGAATTGCGATATTGGGCATCTTTCCAGGCGCGTGCGATATCAATAATCATGGTATGGAAACCTTTCTTGTATGAAAAAACTATTCAGGTTGTTGATTGGCGATCGGTAAGGGCAGCAGTAATTGTCTACTACCCTCACCGATCTGTGTTAGCACCTTGCGGGCTTTATAGTGAGCAACCAGGCTTAAAACCTAGTAGCAACCGCCACCGAAGAAGCCGCCATAGCCGCCACCGAAGAAGCCACCATAGCTACCACCACCGAAGCTACCACCATAGCTACCACCACCGAAGCTGCCACTATGTCGGAAGAAGCCACCTTCACCGAAACCACCCTCACCAAAGCCACCGAAGCTGCCACCGAAGCTACCAAAGGCACCATCGATATTAGCCAGTTCGGTGTCGGTCAGCTCAACAGCTCCAACCGGGCACTGCGGAAGCTGCGCGAGTTCCTCGCTGGTTAATGAATTGCGATATTGGGCATCTTTCCAGGCACGTGCGATATTGATGTTCATTGTATGTATCCTTTCTCTTTGCATTGCAAAGACTTGTTTTTATTGGTACCGTCAAAACATTTTCAGGGAGACATGCGCTTTCATAAGAGAAAAAAGTTACTAACACTTTACGTACCGTCCATCCCATATGAACTTACTGTATTGATCAATAAGCTTACGCATGTCTTGTTTTTTCTTCGTATACTTCTCGAACTCGGCACCTAAATGCATTATAAAAATTCATAAAACAAGCGAGTAGCGTTAATTCAATGGAATTTTGAAGAATAATTCATAATAGCAATAGAATTAATGATTATGTTAAGTATTGATGAATATTGCTTTCATTTTTTAAGGTGGTGAGTATTGCTCCTATCGAGTTTTTTATAGCTCACATAAACTCAAAAAGGATAATTTCTTGTGTATTTCTATGAATTTTTCTCTATCTCGAAAAATGAATAAAACTTTAGAAAGTATATAAATGCTAGTTATACAAGCTTATTTGCATTGATTCTTATAATGTATAAAGAAGTAGCTAATTTGTAGAGTAGTGGAAATAGGTGGATAACAGGTATGGCAACCAGAGGTTCCATTTTTCGGGATCAGGCACTTGAGCACCATAAACGCAGGCGGGATAAAACATCTCTGCCGCACTTTATGCCTTTTCCTGTGACATTTTTGTTATGGTTCTTACTTGCATTCTTGCTAGTGATGGGGGCTCTGGCCTGGAATGAGCAGATTCCCCTCTATATTCATGTTCCAGGTGTTGTGCTGGATGCCCATAGCACTATGGGCACGAAGAATCAGGCTGGAGGCGCTCCAATTGCGGCAATTTTTTTGCCCGCAGACCAGTTGGCGAAGATTCACCCCGGTCAGTCAGCAGATATCCAATTTGGAACAGGGCAATCTCAATTTCAAAGCAACGTAATTAAGATTGAATCTGGCATGCTTAGTCCAAATACCCTGCATCAACGCTACGGTGTGAGACAAGATGTTGTGACGCAGCCAGCGGCTGTGGTGCTGGTCCAAATCAAGGGAACGGTGGCTGCATCCGCTATGGGAAGCCTGGTGATGGCTACTGTGCAGACTGGATCACAACGTATTATCGCGCTTTTGCCGGGTTTAGGAAGTTTAGTGGGGGCGTAAGACAGTATGATACATATGACAAATCAAAAGCCGCAGGTAGATCAGCAGCAAGAAATGAAATCAAAAGCCGCATATTCAAGACATTCTATTATCAATAAGCTGTGGAGTAAACGCGTCCCTGTATTATTACAGATGAGTGAAGTTGAGTGTGGTCTCGCCAGTCTGGCGATGGTTTTAAGCTATCATGGTCGCGAGACGTCCATCTCTGAATTGCGCACATTGTATGGGGCCAGCCGTGATGGTGTCTCGGCTTTAAATCTGGTCAAGGCGGCACGCAATCTGGGGATGATCGCGCGTGCGGTGGCGTTGCAGCGCAATGATTTTCACGATGTAAGCTTACCGGCGATTGTGCATTGGCAATTCAATCACTTCCTGGTTGTCGAGCGCTGGACGCCTGAACTGGTGACCGTGGTTGATCCTGCTTCCGGACGACGTCAAATAAGTGAAGATGAATTTAGTAATGGGTTTACCGGCGTTGTGTTGATGCTCGAGCCAGGCATGGATTTCCATCGTCGCCACATCTCATCTCCCCTTTCACTGCGGATGTATGCGATCCAGGCCATTCGCCAGGCACCGGGTGCACTATTCCAGGTCATTCTGGCATCCATTCTATTGCAAGTCCTGGGGCTTATTCCCCCCATTTTGACGGAAACGGTGATTGATAAAATCATCCCGGCGCACCTCAATAATGCTATGTTGCTTCTGGGTGTGGGGATGTTGATGCTCGTCTTTTCCCAGGGCTTTCTGACGCTGCTCCGTGAATGGCTCCTCATTTATGTACGGGCACGTATTGATACACATATGATGCTGAGTTTTTTTGAACATCTCTTATTATTGCCCTATAGTTTCTTTCAACAACGTTCCAGTGGTGACCTCCTGACGCGCATGGCAAGTAATACGATTATTCGCGATACTCTCAGCGGTCAATTAATCTCAACCATGCTGGACGGCAGCATGGTAATCCTGTATCTCTGTATTCTGATGGTGGAAGCACCAACCTTTGGCGTGCTGGCATTGGCGATTGGTTTGTTACAGGTATTGCTGATTTTGAGTGTCTATCGTCCTATTGCGAGTCTGGCGGCGCAAGAACTGGCGGCGCAAGGCAAATCTCAGGGTTATATGGCTGAAGCATTGGCCGGTATAGCGACCCTCAAAGCTGCTGGCGCTGAGTATAGTGCACACGAACGCTGGACCAATCTTTTCTTTGACCAGCTTAACATCTCGATCAAGCGTAGTTATCTTTCGACAGTTGCCAGTACGATGTTGTTGATTCTACGTGTTTTCGCACCCATGGCCTTGCTCTGGGTCGGGGCGATTCAGGTACTCAACGGTGCCATGACCGTCGGCACTATGTTAGCGTTAACCTCGCTCTCGACCTCTTTCCTTTCGCCACTCTCTTCGCTGGCAAGTAGTGGACAACAATTACAAATCGTAAAGGCACATCTCGACCGTCTGGCAGATATTATGACCGCTGAGCCAGAGCAGCGTATTCAGGGGATTCAGGGTATTCAATCGCCGCCCCGGTTGTCTGGTTATATTCGCCTCGAAAATGTGGGTTTCCGCTATGCGCCTGAGACACCGCGTGTCTTGCATTCCATTAATCTGAATATTGTTGCCGGTCAAAAAGTTGCGCTGGTGGGGCGTACCGGATCGGGTAAGAGCACGCTGGGAAAGTTGCTATTGGGATTATATATTCCAACCGAGGGCCACATCTATTATGATGGAATTCCGCTGGAGCAACTGCAATATCAGGAGGTGCGGCGGCAATTTG
Source organism: Dictyobacter arantiisoli (assembly GCF_008326305.1). Classification (GTDB taxonomy): domain Bacteria; phylum Chloroflexota; class Ktedonobacteria; order Ktedonobacterales; family Ktedonobacteraceae; genus Dictyobacter; species Dictyobacter arantiisoli. The sequence goes on from NZ_BIXY01000004.1 coordinate 63,766, forward strand.
GAGTAGTGTTACAGGATTCGGCCATTTTTAGTGGTTCAATCATGGAAAATATCCTCTTTAATGATTCTACCCTGGAGAAAGATTATGCCGTTCAGGCGGCCCAGATGGCGGCCATTCATGAAGATGTTATTAAGATGCCGCTGGGGTATGAGACTTTGGTAGCTGAAGGTGGGAGTGCCTTATCCGGCGGCCAGCGTCAGCGCCTCTCCCTGGCACGTGCGATTGCCCATCATCCAGCGATTTTGCTCTTAGATGAAGCGACCAGTAATCTGGATGTCGTAACGGAACAGATTGTGGCCCAGAATCTAGAGGCGTTACCGTGCACGCAAATTATCATCGCACATCGCCTGAGCACTGTCCGCAATGCCGATCTGATTCTAGTCATGGATCAGGGCACAATTGTGGAAAGCGGCACCCATCAGGATTTGTTATTACGTAACGGCTTTTATACTAATCTGGTCAAGCAACAGATGGAGAAAAAATCGCCGCGCCCACTACTACGCAAATTTTAACCCAAATACCGAGAAGGTGGAACGCCGATCCACCCGTAGCAGTCACCCTTCCCGGGCAATACCGCTTCAATAGCCCATGCTCTTGACGGAGCACCCTGAACCATGAAATTGCTCCCAATTTCAGAGGAATCATGAAGCGGTATTGCCCGGGAAGGGTGACTGCTACGCTTTTTGCGTTTTGCGTTGTTGCAATTTAGTCGTGACCCAACGGTAGCAGAAGATCAGTAAGAATAGCCAGAGTGCTCCAGAGAGATAGCCGCCGAGAACATCACTGAGCCAGTGCTCACCTTCCAGGACGCGTGAGTAGCCAATACAAAAAATTGCCAGTCCTGCAAAGATTTGAAAAGGTATCAGAATCCAATGATAGCGCCACTCGCGTACCGCTCTTGTAAAGCTGAGATAGAGCAATGAGCCATAGAAGACTACATCGTGCTCGGTATGGCCGGAAGGGAAGCTATTAAAATTCAAGGGTGTATACACATGAATAAGCTTCGCACCTGGGCGTGGTCGCTGCACATAATCGCCAATCAACATATTGGTGCCGTTTCCCACCCCCAGGGTTAATAGAAAGAAAGCAACCTGTTTGAACCAGCGCATCAGCAAAAAGATCAGGGCTACGATAATCACCTCCGCAATCGAAGGAGGAATATCGTTAAGCGAGCTGAAGAAGGTGAGAAACGCCAGGATCGCAGGGGCGTAGTGGATCGCTTGAACGGCGCGTGAGAATGCCACTTCTCCTGGCAGTGGTCCTTTATGGGCATGAATATACAACGCTGCCGCAGCCAGCAGACAAACTCCCAGCATCCACAAGATTCTTTCAATTATATGGCGTACATGTGCATCATGCCTGTCCTCTCCACCTGCTGTTCTCTCAGCAGAAGGAATATAACTGCTCTCCTGTTCGAGGGGACTGGTGACATCCGACATAGTGTTCCTCCATGTATGAACGTAATATAATATCTGAGCTATACACGTTACTGAGGATTAATCAGATGCAAGAATGGCATTTGAAGTAACCTTGCTATATTTATATGAGGTAGAGATATTGTTACTATATATGGAGATTGTATCCTGGATGTTTTAACAATAATCTAACTTAGAATTATGTTAAGAAAAAGCATAGCAATAATGGAAATAAAACGTGAGAACAGTGTATGATGGTGGTGGTTAGTTGGACGTTTTTCTCGTCGCTGCTGAGCTAAATTGCTTGAAGGGTAAGAGGATTCTGGCGTATCAAGGCTGCATATAAGTTTTTGCCGGAAATGATGCCTGATAATTTAGGTTGCTATTCCAGGAAAAATAGGCAGCATATTGGGTGCAATATAGCTCTTTTATAGGATAATTTGGGATATTTTTGTGTATACTAGCAAGTATGGGTTACATTGAACATATCCAACCAGTATATATCTAAATGGAGCGAGCAGTTCCTCGCTGATTGCTTCACTATATGGAACTAACCCTTTCCAGTAATCTGCATTGAGGAAATAAGAAGAAAGGTTTGCATCATGGTCCATCGGATGGATGATCCCTTTTCCACTGTTGATTTAGACGATGGCTCTATGGTGGATATGACTATGCCAGGGGTAAAAGAAGATACTGATAGTGCTGTTGTACATAGTATGCAGGGCGCGCTCTCCTATTACTTGCATGAGTATCAGGATGCAGTTGATGCGTTTACGAAAGCTATCAATGTTTATGTATTGCGTCCCAATGAGTCAGAGAAGCTAATTGAGCTGTATCGGCAGCGAGCCGAGGCTTATCGGAAACTTGAGAACTATACTGCTGTGGTTGTCGATTACAGCAAGGGCCTGGAGCTTGATCCGCAACGAGGACAGTTTTATTGTAGCCGGGGCATTGCCTACAAGATGTTGGAGCAGTATGATCTGGCGTTGCAGGATTATACGACTGCTATGCAGGTCGCTCCTCAACTTGCAGAACCCTATTATTGTCGCGCGATCCTGTATAGTGTGGTGTTGCATAAGCCTGAGCTGGCGATTGCTGATTATACGGAAGCTTTGCAGCGTGAACCTGCTCTGGCACAGGCATACATGAACCGTGGACATGATTATTTGCAAGTAGGAAACTTTGAGCAGGCATTGGCCGATTATACACAGGTGATTCAATTACAACCTGAATTAGCTGTGGCTTATTATGAGCGTGGTTCTGTGTATAAATTATTGGCACAGCCCGAGTCTGCCCGGAAGGATTATGAGCAAGCTTTGCAGCTCGATCCCGCTTTGAAAAAACTGGCAAATTACCTTTAGCTTTTTCTCGCCAGCTTCTCCAAGCGGTAAAATAGTCGCCATACGTGTTACATGCATGGCGACTATTTTGCTGTCTTTAATTTTGATAGAGAATCATGCAGGCGATACCTGAGACGGTCAGGCTGCCTGTCAGTTTCTGAATCCCCTGTTCGTTGATGCGATTCTGAGTGACTACGATGGTCCAGGGTCCCGGTGGCAGATTGATGGTGAATGAGTCGCGATTAGGATTATAGATGACCAGGATGGTTTTCCAGCTATCCTGGTTGGCGTTGCTGGCAAGCTGATAGATGATAGTGTTGGCGGGACTATCGATAAATGTGAGATGGTCAGTGATATCCTGCGCATTGGTCATGCGGAAGGCGGGATGGCGCTGACGCAATTGGATCAGGCCTGCGTAGTAATCGAAGACGTCTTTATAGAGATCTTTGCGCTCCCAGTCAAACTGGTTGACCGCATCACCTGCGTTATAGCTGTTATCATTGCCGCTCTTGGTGCGCAGAAATTCCTCGCCACCCTGGAAAAATGGAATACCTTGTGCAGTGAGCACAATTGCCTGAGCGAGCTTATCCATATTGATGCGATCAGTCTGGCTGGTGCTGGGATTGCTGGCGGTAATCTTATCCCAGAGCGTCATATTATCGTGGCTGCTGGCATAGTTGATGGTTTCACCAGGACCGGCTGTGAAGTCGTGGATGCTGCCCTGCACTGATCGCTTGATGGTTTCAGCTTGATCGCTGGCACCCGTTGCGAAACCCTGTGAGGAAGGCGAAAAAGGGCTACCAAGCAGACCGTTGCGTATCATATCGTTGAAAACGGCGATCTGTAGATTTTTCTGTTGTCCCTTGGTAAGGAGCTGTTGCGCGGGCAAGGCGGTGCTTCCACCGCTCCAGGGTTCGCCATACACGAGCGGATTGGGATGAAGCGCGCGTAGATCCTGCGCAATGATCTGCATGGTCGCAACACCGAGCAGGGCCATTAAATCAAAGCGGAAGCCATCGACATGATACTCCTGCATCCAATATTTCAGGGAATCGCGTATAAATTTTTGGACCATGGGACGCTCACAGGCAATCTCATTGCCACAGCCTGAGCCATTGGTATAATTGCCCTCATCATCTGTACGATAATAATAGTGTGGGACAATGTTGTTAAAATCCGCATCTTCTGTGGTAAAGGTATGATTGTAGACAACATCCATCACGACCCCCAGTCCTGCTGCATGGAGGCTCTGCACCATACGCTTGAATTCTATAATGCGAGCGGTCCCGTGAGGTGTTGTCGCATAGGCCCCTTCAGGAGTGTTATAATTGCGTGGATCGTAGCCCCAGTTATATTGCGTAGGAATAAGTTCATCGACGCTGGCAAACTCAAAGACTGGCATGATCTGTACATGGGTGATGCCGAGCGCTTGCAGGCTGGCTACTCCAGTGCTTGTTTGGTGTGGATTGTGGGTAGCGAGCTCAGTGAAGGCCAGGAACATTCCCTTATTGCTCATGCCTGAATTGGCGTTAATAGAAAAGTCGCGCACATGGACCTCGTAGATGACAGCATCTACTGGATGTGCCAGCTTCTTATAGTTGTCCTGCTCCCAACTCTGAGGATCGGTTTGTCCCAGATCAGCGATGAGCGCTTTGCTGGCATTAATGGCTAGCGCCCGCGCATAGGGATCTACAGCGGTGCGCGTCTGACCCTGGGCGGTGACTTGATAGAGGTAATACCAGTTAGTGAGTGCTTGCGTGACAGTGGCCTGCCAGGTGCCTTGTTCTGCACGTTGCATCGCAATTGTCTGGCTGAGAGGACCATCCTCTTCTTTGTAGAGCAAAAGCTGAACCTCTGATGCAGTAGGTGCCCAGAGCCGGAAATGTGTCTCCTGCGCCGTCAATATACTTCCCAGATCATCCCCACTATAAACGAAGCGTGCTTCATTCAATACATTGCGTGCAATAATTGTGGCGGCCTCATAGCCATACAGGCTGATCTGAACCGTATGGGTCACATCGATCTCTGTGTCCAGGGTGATAAGTAGATTACTGGTGGGAGAGGTTGCCGCAGTTGGTAATATGACTCTGGAATTATTCAAGGAATCATAGATTTGTGGGCATTGCGTCGCCGGATCCCATGGCACATATGAGAAAGTTACGCTGATATCATCCACTGGAACCACCAGGGTTACATTGTGATTGGCTGGAATGACATCACTCCAGCCATCGTGAAATGCTACTTTATAATTATAGGTCCCGGCGGGAAGTGAGGCGGTAAACTGATAAAGATTGGGATTTATCTCCTGCATGCTAGTATGATTATCATCTGTATTCCAATTGTTTGGCGCGCCGAGTAGTTGTTGTAGATCGCCCACGATCAACGCGTGTTGGCGATGTGCGTGTTCAATGGCCGTCACTCCGATGTGTTGACCGTTAGTCATGTCAAGAATTGTGACAGCATTTGATTGATAGGGAAGAACGACGCCACTTGAAAGGGAGATGAGAAGGCTATTCGGGCTTTCAAGGTACGCATTCGTAACGCGCTGCTGGCTGCCATCGGAGTTTTTCACTACAATATCTCTTTCTGGTCTAATGATAGACATCTTGCCTGCACTTCATGCTACAATCTCTTTCACCAATAAAATGCTATCGAGATAGATATTTTATCTCCCCCAAATAGCAGTATACGGGCGAAGAGTAAACGTTGTATGCTCAAGTATTATTGCAGGTCAGCAGGCTGATGTGAAGTCCTGTCGGTAAGTAATATCTGGATCAAAGCAATCCTTCAATCGAAGTGGCGCGCGTAGGAAAAATCCCAAAAAAAGGTATTGACAAAAAAGCCGCAAGGGTATATATTATTTGTGTTCTAACGAGAACTGATCCTCGATAGCTCAATGGTAGAGCAATCGGCTGTTAACCGATGTGTTACAGGTTCGAGTCCTGTTCGAGGAGCCACATCTGGACCACTCATAAAGTGGTCCTTTTTTTATGGTTTTTGCAGGCATAGTTGCTTGAATGCCACAGGGCATGAGCTTGATTGCTCTGCCTGTGGCAGGTAGGGAAATGGGATCTTTGTGGTTGCGTGTTTGTTAGACGCCTTTCACACACCATTCATAGATGATGCGTTCCACATGTTTTTGGCCGGTAAGGAAATGTTCGATGGGAATGCTTTCATTGGGCTGATGGGCCTGCTCAAGCGTGCCGGGTCCACATACATACGAATTGATATTGAGAAGCTGGAATTGTCCTGCATCCGTTCCATAGGGTGCACCATGCTCGACAGGTTTCTCAATTATCCGACTGAGCAGGTGACTGATGGGACTCTCCAGCGGAGATTTCATAGGTGGTGTGGCATGTAGATGTTCGATAAAGACGCCGCATTCGGGAGAGAAGGCACGCATCTCACGAGCAATTTCCTGCTCAATGCGAGCGCGCATCGTATTGAGAATCTCTTCTTCATTATCTCCAGGTGAGACACGCAGGCTCACATTGAGGCGACAGGTATCGGCAATCATATTCGTTGCCAGGCCGCCCTTGATTACGCCGTAGTTAAAGGCAGAGGTTGGGCATTCAGGGAAGAGTTGCAGATTCTCGGGCGTGATACGCTGTTGCAGCTCCTGATCAATCTCATCGATGATCTGGATCACATCGGACATCTTCTTGATCGCGTTTAATCCTTGTTTGGGGACACTGCTATGGCCTCCCTTGCCGCGCACCACCACATCGAAGGTCGCAAAGCCTTTGTGGGCCGGAAAGATGTTGAAATCAGTTGGCTCCCCAATCAACGCGTACTCTGGCATTGGTAATGTCTCTTTAAAGAATGTTGGCAGTATATTATGGACCAGGTGTCCTGAACCCTGCCCCGCGATCTCTTCATCGTAGGTAAAGACAAAGAGGAGGGGATGTTTGAAGGTGCTATGTTGCTGGTGAACCTGACGGGCGGCCACAACGGCCTGGGCGAGAAATATCTTCATATCGGCCGTGCCACGTCCATAAATGCGCTTGCCATCGGTTTGGAGTTCCAATGGATTTGTTTTCCAATCGGGCTGACCATCAAAGGGTACTGTATCAATGTGGCCCGAGATCATCAATCCACCGGGCTCTTGTGGTCCAAACCAGGCCAGTACAGAAGCCTTTTTGACCCCTTCTACCTCGTCCGTTAAGATGCGGCTCTCAAAACCGCTTTCTTGCAAATAGTGCGCAAGGTACTCGGCAGCTTCCAGATTGCTATGTGCGCTCACTGTATCCATGCCGATCAGTCGTCGCGAAACTTCCCAGAGTTCGCTCTTTTGCATATCGTCACTAGTACTCACGTATGTTCCGTCCTTTAAAAGATGTACGGACGACTATTATCATCTAGAGGCCCGCTTGTATCTGTCTGTCTTTTCTTCTTTATAGTAACACATCACTCTGCTGACTTTGGTGGACAGCCTATGGCTTGCCATACAAATATGACAAAAAGTGTCCTATCTATGTGCTACAGTGGAGAGAGATTGAGATTATGTATGGAGGAAGTGGCATATGCGAGCTGATCGGTTACTTTCTTTGCTGTTATTGTTGCAGGTTCATCGACGTATCACGGCCCGTGAGCTGGCTGAGCGTCTGGAAGTCTCTGAGCGGACCATTCATCGTGATATGGAGGCTCTGAGTATGGCAGGTATTCCTGTTGTGGCTGAGCGTGGCTCCTGTGGCGGCTGGAGCCTGCTAGAAGCCTATCGTACCAATCTGAATGGCCTGACCGAGCCTGAAATACAATCCCTCTTTCTAACCAGGCCGGTGCAACTGTTGACTGATCTAGGATTGCATAAGGCGGCGGAGGAGGCATCCCTGAAGCTATTTGTGGCTTTACCACAGCGGCAACGCCAGGATGCTGAATATGTCAGCCAGCGTATTTACATTGACGCGACAAGCTGGCATCAGCGCGAGGAGGCAGTGCCCGCATTATCAATCTTGCAGCAGGCGCTCTGGCAGGAACGGAAAGTGCACTTTACCTATCCTCGTGGTACCACGCTGGTTGAGCGTCTGGTTGATCCATTGGGCCTGGTTGCCAAAGGGAGTGTCTGGTATCTGGTTGCGGGCGTTGAGGGGCAGATGCGTAGCTATCGTGTGTCGCGTATTCAGGATGTTTCTCTTTCTGATCAATCATTTGTACGTCCCATAGCTTTTGATCTGGCAGCATTCTGGCGGCAGTCATCGCAGAATTTCCAGGCCACTTTGCCCTGTTATCATGTCCTGCTGCGTGCTGCTCCTGAGGCAGTCGAGCGTATCTATAGCGCCAGCCGACTCTTTCGTATTGGGCAGGTAGCTGAGGCGGATGAAGCCGGATGGATCACCTTCAAGCTCCGTTTTGAAACGTCTCATGAAGCCTGTGCCGCTATTATTAGTTTTGGCGCAGGTGTAGAGATCCTTGATCCACTAGAATTGCGTGTACAGATACTGCAATTAGCCCAAAGCGTGGTTGAACACTATTGGAGCGCAACTGAGATTGAATGTCGCGAGTAGCCTGGCCGTAGGATGGATATTATATGCTACAATCTGGTTGAAACTTTTAGCGGTATACTGTACCTGTCTATTTATAGAGGTGGAGGACTATATCGAAGCGCCAATGAAAACACTACAAATTCGTACACAAAAAAAAGATGAGATTGTGGATATCACCGATACGGTTGAAGCATATATGCAGCGTGTGAAAGATGAGAGTGGCATTTGTATGCTCTTCGTAGCTCACACCACTTGTGCAATCACTACCGCGGACCTTGATCCCGGCACCGATCTGGATTTTCTGGATGCCTTGAGAAATATCCTCCCGGATCTCAATTATCGCCATCCACATGATCCTGAGCATACGCCCGACCATATTTTATCTTCAATCATTGGCCCCTCACTGGTCATACCATATACCAATCGCCGCCTGCTCCTTGGGATCTGGCAGCGCATCGTTCTGGTTGAACTTGATGGTCCACGACAACGCTCAGTGCAAATCTCCTGCTTCTAGTGTTTGAGACATTATTAGAATTAACTAATGCCAGTCATGATTCTAGAGCTGGATCTGCTCTCCGGATCGCATCTACGTTTTATTCGGTATGATTAGACCTTTTAATAAAGTGTTTGATTCCCATGGCCTCCATGGTCTCTGTGCATGAGTTTTCGCACCTGCTGGCAGGCGCGCCGGCGCCTGCCAGCAGGTGAGCAGCAAGATCCCGATGGTGATGGGAATCAAACACTTTGTATAAGCTTTCAGGTAAGGAAATTCGTTCTCAAATTTTGTATTTTTGGATATAATAGTAATAAAATCGTTTTGAAATAGAAAAGCAACAAATTATCATTGGGATAGCTGGAGTAAGCAAACAAAGAAATTGCGGGGCGGAATTGGTATGATGAAATATTGATGATTTGAAAATCATATGGTATCTTCACACATTAAGGGAAAAGATACCATAGCTCTCTTGTAGCTATTTATCTCTAGCTGAGCAATGAGCTGTGCCCACCCGCCTGTGTGCCAGTCGGTCGGATGAGTAGCTGAATACGTTATTAGCCACATTGTACTAGTAAATAGGCCGCTAGTGATAAATAACGTCCATAAAGCGAATACTATATAGAGCATGCTGTAGATACTTAGCGTAGAATGGAGCTCAGGCAGCCAGTAGCTCCCAAATCTTTTCCTGCATAAGTTGAAAATTGTGGCGTGCAATGCAGGTATGGACCCGGAACAGAGGAGGGTGCGGCATGACGCAGCCGAGCAAGATCACCTACCATCAACAAGTGACATATTGTGGGAAGCCACGTTGTCGCAGGTGTCAAGAAGGAATTGGTCATGGGCCCTATTGGTATGCCTATCAGACCATCGATGGACGGACTACGCGTAAGTATATCGGCAAGCATCTTCCTCCCGATGTGCAGGCGTCGTTGGATACACCATCTATCACCACAGGAGATAGTGCTATGGCGTCAAACATCTCTACGCTTTCGTCTCGCATCTCGCGTTCAACATCGGGTGTCGATGGAGAGAATGTGGTGCTGCGTATCTCGACTCTCGGGCAGTTTCGCCTGGAGCAACGGGATCAGACACGTAGCCGTCAGAAAAAGCGGAACGATTGGAGTGTGGTGAATGATACTGCCTGGCAGAAGCGTTCTGCGCGTGCCTTGCTGGCTTATCTGATTTGCTGTCCCGGGCGTAGCGCGAATCGCTCTCAGGCGCTGGTGGCGCTCTGGCCCAACGACGATTTGAATGTCGCTAACGGTAAATTAAACGACGCCCTTACTTCTCTGCGCCGTGCCCTTGGGCATCCCTCCGTCAAGGCTGATCAGAAGACGCCACCGACCACCAGTGAGCGCCTTTTGACAGATGGGGACTGGTTTACCCTGGCCGGCCAGAAGCATATCTGGATTGATATCGACGAATTCGAACGTTTAACTGCTCAAATCGAGCAAGCTGACGATCAACTCCCCGACTATGAGGACGTGCTCCAGCATGCCATCGCGCTCTATCATGGTGATTTTTTGCCTGAGGAACGCACGGCTGAATGGTCGACGGCGTTGCGGCAACGCTTGCGCCGGAAGTGGGCCGATTTGCTGTTGAAATCGTCCAGCCTGTATATCACACGTAAGGATTATACCAACGCGATCAATGTCTTAAATAATTTGCTGATCAAAGATCCAACCAATGAACTGGCGATTCAGCAGTTGATTAGAGTTCTGATCCATCAGCGACGGCGCGTCGAAGCCATTCAAGCGTATCGAAGTTTTGCCGATACGTTGCAGCGTGATTATAAAGCGCATCCTTCCATCGAGACGCGCGCCCTGTATGATGCGATCCGTTCAGGGCGGACGCTCGATATTCAGGCATTGACAGATGCTACTGCCCCGTTACCCCTGGAAGAGGCTGAAGAGCGTGAGAAACCTCGCCCCTCCTCAAAAGAGGAAGCGCGTGCGCATCACCTTGTGATGCCTCTGCCATCCAGCGCGCAGATTGGACGCCGCCATCATAGTCCTCTCGTCGGACGTGATACCGAGTTGCAGATGATGCGCGCCCTCTTGCGACAGATTGAGCAGAATGCGCGTTTACAAATGGTCGGTTCGCGTCGCCTGTCCGGTATTCCATTGGATACCCAGCGGCAGCCGCAACTGCTCTTGCTTAAAGGGGGTGTGGGGATTGGCAAGACGCGTCTGGCGGAGGAATTGGGGCGCGACGCCCAGCACAATGGTTGGAACATTGTCTGGAACCGTGTCTATCAACAGGAGAGTGGTATCCCCTATCGTGTCTGGATCGAGGCTCTGCGTAAGATTTTGATCGCTGAATCCAGCGTGCTCTCCTTACTGAATATTGAGGCGGTACGCGCTCTGGCAACCCTCCCCGGCCTGCTGGATACTCTGCACACGGATATCGATGTCAGCCTGTCACCACATATCTTGATGCCTGAGCAGTCCAAATATACGCTCTACACGGCAATCAGCGAGCTTCTCAAGCTAGCCAGTGAGCATGGACCTCTCTTGATTGTACTGGATGATATTCAGTGGGTGGATGTGAGTAGCTATGAATTATTGGGACATCTGGCCCGCCAATTGACTGGCTATGGAATTGCCTTTCTCGCTACCTGTCGCGATGGAGAAGCGTCACTGGCTTCTACGCATGCCTTTGGCCGGCTGATCCTGGAAATGCAGCGCGAGCATACTATCCAGCCAATCGAGGTGCAGCCTCTTTCGCCTGAGCATATCAAACAGCTTGTCACCAATTTATCGGATGCGGCAGCGGTAACTGATGTATCGGAACATCGGGTAGAAAATATTCAGCAACGAGCTTCCGGCAATCCACTGTTTGCCGAAGAACTGATTCATGCCCCATCCTCTAACAAGCTGCCTGAGAATGTGATGGAAGCGTTGAGCTATCACATGAAACGCTTGAGTACACAATGCCACGAGCTGCTGATTCATGCATCGATCCTGGGGGGCTCTTTTGAAATGCCAGTCTTGTGCGCACTGGAAACGGGCTCTGAAATTGATGAGGACGATTCTATGCTCACCTTGATTGAAGAGGCGCTCAAGGAAGGTGTCGTGACAACTGAAGGCAGCGGCACGCGCATCACCTATCATTTCTGGCATCCTTTATTGGTGGAATTATTATACGACGATCCTCATTTGTCCCTATTTCGACGCGCCCGTCTGCATCAACGCGCGGCAGATGTGATTGTGCGCATTAACCGTGGGCGCGAAGAAGAGGTTGCCGCGACGGTGACACGGCATCTAGAACTGGCTGGAGCCGAGGCGGCGCAGATTGCCTATTATGCTGAACTGGCTGGAAATAGCGCCTATCGTGTCTCTGCCTTTGCTGAGGCCGCCTCCTATTATCAAAAGGCGGTCGGCTATCTCGAAAAAGAAGGTGCGCATGAAACTCCTTCTTATCTGATGCTGCTGGAGCGTCTGGCGGAATGTGAGATTACCAGCGATGGTGATTATGCCCAGGCGCGTAAACTGTTTGAACGCGTACTGAAGCTGCGCAATCAGATAAAATCTGCGGATGATACCCTGGCTGAAATCCAGATTCAGGCACTGCTCTGGGATCAGATTAGCTGGACGTGGCGCTATCAAGGCAATATCTGGCAAGCATGGGAGTGTATTGCGCAGGAAGAAAAGCTCTTGCAACAAGCACAGGTCGTCGGAGGGCCAGTACTCTCACGCTTGTATTATACGCAGAGCAATCTTTATAATCTGGAAGGTCACTGTGAACAGGCTTTACAAATGGCACAGCAGGCGCTTACCCTCTTTGAAGCTGATCAGAAACAGCGTTCGTTACCTGTAATCACAGGACGGCAGCTCTGCAAAACGCAGACGCAGCGTATTATTGAGGGTTATCCCGATCTACTGGGTCGCTTACAGCGCCATGTGGGTGCAGTGGCAGTCTTTATGGGCCAGCTTCGCCAGGCTCTGGATTATCAGAACCGCGCCCTTGTCTTTTCGGAACAGTATAAAGAATTGCGGCAGATTGCGCATGTTTCCTCAAATATCGGTTTTATTTATATTAAGATGGCTGATTATAAACAGGCGCAGGCAGTACTTCGGCGCGCTTTGCATCTGGCTGAAAGCGTCGGTGATCGAGCATTGTTATCGCTTGTTCTGAGCAATCTGGGCGAGTTAGATGCCGCCCAGGGCAATTTAGCGCAAGCTGAAGAGCAATATCGCAAGGCATTAGAACTGAAAGGCGATCCCGAATATACCAGCCGTTGGAATGCTGGCCTGGCTGGCGTGCTCCAGGCGCAGGGAAATTTGCGGCAGGCCACTACCTGTGTCTGTCAGGCCTTTTATGTCGCACGCTCCATGCAGAATGCTCCCTGTATGGGACAGGCATTAGTGGCGCTGGGCAACATACGTATTGCGCAGGCGCAGGATAGCACGATCAGCCAGCAGAAGCAATCCCGCTTGCTGGTTCTGGCACAAAAAGATATTCAATGGGCGCTGGCGTTAAAGGTGGAGGCTGAGACACGGATGAAAGGCAATCTGGCTCTGGCGCTGGTGGCGGCCTTACAGGGAAAAAGTCAGCAGGCGAGACAGGGATTCGAAGAGGTGTGCGCAGAGGCGCAGGGCTGCGAGTACATGCAGATTGTCACACATGCACAGGAACTCTTAGCGCGCTATTGCTAGTTTGAATTTATAAAGAAATTTACCCGGATGTGTCAGGGAGGAGTCAGCCAGAGGAGCGTAATAGATAGCCATACTTCTATTTATAGATAATATTTTGTCTATTGGCGGAGACTGTCTCCATGGAAGTGTCAGCGCTCTGGAATTTTAGCAGGTACGAGCTGGCTTTATCTTTGATTGACGCGTGCCACAATCGCTGTAATATTATCAATGCCACCCTGCGCATTTGCATACTCTACCAGACGGTAAACGCTCTCCTGGGGACCAAATTGTTCAACAATACTGGTGATTTCATTATCGTTAAGCATGCCACAGAGTCCATCGCTACACAGTACAAATGCGTCACCCTCTTCTACTGGCTCAACAAAAATATCGACCTCTACTTCAGGAAAGGGCCCCAACGAACGAGTGATAATATTGCGCATTGAATGGCTCTGAGCTTCTTCCTCAGACATTTGTCCCATACGTACCTGTTCCGCAACCCAGGAATGATCCTGTGAGATCTGGCGTACATGACCCTTGCGTACCATATACGCACGGCTATCCCCTACATTGGCGACATAGGCTGTTTTGCCACGGAGCACCGCGACCACACAGGTTGTTCCCATACCACTATGCTCGGTATTTTCCGTGGCACGTTGATAAATTGTGGCATTCGCATATTGGATCGCTCGTCGCAAGCTGGTTGGAATATCGGTATCAGCATCTTGATAGTACAGGGTGCATACAGTATCCACAGCGATCTCACTGGCAACCTCACCCGCCGCATGCCCGCCCATGCCGTCCGCGACAATAAAGAGCGCGCCCTTGTTTTCGAGGAGCTGTTGATCTTTAGGAATTATATACGCCACACTGTCTTCATTATGCTGGCGCTTCCGTCCGACATCGGTGCGTTGAGCGACCGTGAGGGCAAGTGGCCGCGTTCTTGGACCCCGCTGCTGTTGCGTGACGGAAGCTGGGTTAGAAGGCTTAAAAAAAAGCTGTTTGAAGCGAGAGACAACTCCATGCGACTGCTCTATGCGAGCCGAGGTGGATATATCATGAATGGTATGCGAAGGAAATATCTCCATTATGCTTCTCCAAATCCCATCATTGTTGGATACATGCTTGCTTGCTCGCTCTTACTGACCGATAGCGTAACAGCGGCCGACGTTTTATCCATATGAAGTGCAGAATAGCACAACTACCGCAATCCGCAAATTTCCAGACAGATCTCCTATTAAAAGGCAAGCGATCTTTCCTATTGTTGCTATCTATTTTTTTGTGCCTATAGTGAATATATCCGTAAAAAGAATAGTAATGGGAAAACAACCTCTTTGTCAAGACATCTGATTTTCTTATAGTTTGAGTCTTGGGCATTTTTGATAGAAAGCTAGCACACGCTTTTAGTAAGGACGTTCAAGTATACTAACGTCAATGAACGCAAAAATCTCTGCATTTTTATACAAAAAGAGAGCTACATGCGCTATACAAGTATTCTATAGTCGTGCTTAAGGCTGTAATAGCAGGTCTGAGCACCGTTTAGCCTGTTGTAGACGATGATTATTTTGTTTTAACCTGACGTTTTAACTATCTCAAAGTACTAATCGGCAACAGATACAGACCACTTGAATTGACGTATCCTGGTGGCCTGGTGGGTGGCTATCCATGTTTATGTTGTTTGATACCAAAGATTATGGCCGCGATCCCGATCAAGGCAAGCAATCCGGCAATAATGAGAGGGCCGGAGAGTAGGATAAGCACATCGGATAGTGTTAAGTTAAGAGTAGGATGTGCTGATTTATACGAAGCATAGATGAACACGATATTGATAATGCAGAGAAAGGCCGCCCCGACGAGCGCCAGGCTGCCCCAGATGATATAACTCTGGCCGGGGGAAGCAACTCTGGCGAGAATATTTGATTGTTGCTTCTTTTGTTTACACATGTGCTTTCTCCTCCTGTACGCTTACGATATCATACGATGTTTTATGTAATCATGCAACAGAGACCTCATCCATGCCTGCCCATGCGCGCCGTCGATTAACTCGTAGTGGCCCCTTCACGGGTGGAGCTAAACGACCAGCTTGCCACATTTGTATTTCTGGCGCGTCTTCGGGGCGAGATTTGCGGATTTCTCCACCCTTTACGGGCAATACCGCTTAAATACGGAGAATCATGAAGGGGATTGTAGGTGCGGCCCGACGTCGCAACGGAGGTCCGCTTTCCCGTTTCTCGTAAGACCATCTCGCTCCAATGCTCTCTCTACTACGCCATGCTCTCCTGGTTGGGGTACGGATGCGGAGCTGCGGGAAAAGGAGTTTCGTACGATTCACGGGAAAGCGGGCCTCACTTGCGTTCGGGCCGCACCTACGTTTTTCGTCAATATTCCTCTTGTTTAAGCGGTATTGCCCGTGAAGAGTGGCTGCTACGTTGGTTCGACGACCTTTGGCGGCGTGATTGTTGGATATGGTGATGGACATCCAGAAAAATGACGATGTGCTCACTCAAAATAGTGTCACTCCACCTCAATCTGTAATGGCTTTCTAGCGACTCTCTGTTAGCGGGCACAGGCAATTTGGAGACGAATGCGCCCCGCTTCGCACCTGTATTTAGGTATACTTCTGACATGGGTATGTGAATGAGAACTTTGAAGGCGTATCGACATTACCAGAATAACAGTTCGCTCATCGGGTGTTTCTGCTTTCTCGTAAGCATAACACGGTACACCGCTTCCTACCGCCTATGCGCTTTTGAAGGGCTTTGCTCCGGTCAGTCTGCGCTCTAGTCTGATCGAGCCATCTCACATATCCCTATCTTTATCCAGCACGATGACAAAGTTTTCCTTAAAAAGGTATATTTAAGCATTTTATGATCTTTGGATCTTTTTTATAGACAGCGTTTGTATGCTATCAACCGTCGTTCAGGTTGCTTGAGGGGTTACGAGGTGTCATTGTTATGAAAAAAATGAAGGTAGTAGCGAGTACCGCATTCGCGTTGAATACATTTCTCTTTGGCTCATATTATTCGGTTGCCAAAGCGATGCTGGGACGGGTTGATCCTATTGTATTCACTTTTTTCACTATGATGACTCTGGTTCCACCAGCAGTCTTTATCATTGCTTTTTCCTGGCGTCATATGACGCGCGATGCGGTGAAGAGCGGTTTCTTGCTGGGGAGTTGTTTATGCCTGGGCTTGTTTTCGCTAGCGGT
This sequence comes from Dictyobacter arantiisoli, assembly GCF_008326305.1. Lineage (GTDB taxonomy): Bacteria > Chloroflexota > Ktedonobacteria > Ktedonobacterales > Ktedonobacteraceae > Dictyobacter > Dictyobacter arantiisoli. The sequence continues at coordinate 80,345 of NZ_BIXY01000004.1, forward strand.
TGCCCTGAAGTATAACAGCGCGACCGGTACTGCGTTCTTTCCCTCGCTGAATGGCTTGCTGGCGGCGATTTTTACCTGGCGTTTCTTGCGCCAGCCGATTTCAAAAGCAACCTGGTTTGCTGGGATTGTCTCGGTTAGTGGCGCGATTTTGCTGATGGTGAACTCATCGATGGGTGGGACCAGGGGGGCGCTGATCGCGTTTATCGGTGGCATGCTGTGTACCTTCTATATCTTTCTGGCGGATCACGAGCAGAAGGACCCATCTGTATACTGGCCGCTTTTCGGGGTTGAGTTATTGACGATGGCGATCTGGGCCAACTTGATTGCTTTGCTCTTTGGCGATTGGACGCTGGTTCATTTCGAACTACCTGCAGATGTCGGGGTAGTTCTTTACATTGGCCTGGGAACGATCTTATTGCCAACTCTGTTCACAGTGCTCTTACAGAAATATATTTCGCCAGTGACGGTCTCATTTATCTCAATTCTAGAGCCTATCTTTGGCGCAATCGTGGCGTATCTCTATCTGCACGAGGTGTTACCGTTAGATGGCTATCTGGGTGGCTTGCTGGTTGTTACTGGTGTATTGATCCATACCTGGGGCACGGTCGAGCGACCAGCTCAGAGGCGGGCAGTACGGCGGCAGCGCGATCTGGCGAATCAGCAGTTGCGTACATCATGGTTTGTCGAGTTTTTATATCCAATGTTGTGCTGTATCTTTGGAGCTCTGCTCGTCTTCAAGTCGGGTGGTTTCCCACCCCCCGTCTGGCATGATCTTTTCCGCATGTGGCCGCAGTTGCCCGCATCATTGCAGGATGGGCGGCGCATGGAGACAGTGTTTTTACTGGCGCAATCCGCTTCCTGGGTGCTGGCCTGGAGTGCGGTGGTCATTATTGGCGGATTGGTGTTTTATCGCCTTTGCAACAGATTATTTACGGCTTCAGCCCCCAGCGTTGAATTAGATCTGCGTACGATGCGGCAGATGGGTTATACCCCCCATCTCGTTACTCCGACTCCTCCAGTCGGACGCAAGACGATAGAGCTGGATTATGGACAGGAATGGGAGTTGGATGCTCCACGTCGTCAGCATCGCCGTGTGCGTCTGGCGCATATTGAACCGGCCGATGATCAAATATTTGAGGCTCCTACACATGTTCCCCATCGACGTACCGTGGTGACACAGAAGCAAGAGCGGCGCTGGTACGCTGGGAGAGATAAGGAAGTCATGGAAGCGAGGAAACAATGAAGAAAAATGACTCAGGTGATTTCAGTGTGTTTTATATTGAGCCCGGGGATGAGAAGGCAACGCTTTTCCCTATCCTCTCAGGACAGCAGAAGCCGGTTGTATTAATGCTGGCCGATGGAGCACGTGCTATCCAGCGTCCTGATGATTTTACAGCACTCAAGCATCTGAAGCGACAGTATAATCTGACGCTCATTTTTGTTATTGAGCATAGTGCCCAGTTGAAGCAGCTAGCAATAAAAAATGGTTTTCCTGTCTATGAGTCAATGGAGCAGTTAATAGATGCCGTCCGAGGAGGACAGGCTGCGCGCCAACGCTCATTAAACCGTTCTAATACAGCTTCTCTGGCACCTGAGATATCTACCAGAACAACACGCCCGTTGCCCTCTGACCAAACGACTGGTGGCGAATCCGCACAACCTGTAGCGGCTCCTGGATTGCCTTTGCGACCAGCACCGGTGTTTGTACCGCTGCCTCAGGCGCAGAATCAGCCTCACTATATGTCCCAGCCTTCGGTCTCAGCTGAACAGAAACCTCTGCTGGCTTTTGATACCCAGGCTACTCAAGCGTCAAATCAATTTACTCCAGCTCCAGGTCAGTTGCATCGCGAAGTGCCTTTTGCCCCTCGCATTAGTCCTGACCTTTCCGTGCAACCGCCGCCTCCTGAGCCCATCCAACCAGCACCACCAGCTCAGGCCCGCGTGCATACAAAGCCTGTTTCCAAACTCCTGGCATTTGTGACTATCGCCCTTATTCTGGGTATTCTTGGCTCATTTCTAGTTTTCTCCCGCTCTTTTACCCCTGGTATCGCTGCGAAGCCAACTCCATCTGCACCGGCGGCGGTTGGACGCGTAACCTTTACCAGTAGCGGACAGGTCAATGAAACGAGTAGTCAGGGAATCGCTGATCAGGTTGTGCTGGATCTCCATGGCATTCCTAATCCAGCTGCTAACAAGAAATATTATGCCTGGTTGCTGGCGGATAAGAGCCAGAGTGATCCTATGTCGATTGCGCTGGGAGCGCTCACCCTTACTGGAGGGAAAGCTCATCTGCAGTTTGCCGGAGATAATCAGCATTCTAATCTGCTCGCGCTGACCAGTCGCATATTGATTACCGAGGAGGATGCCCATGTCCCACCTATCTCTCCCTCCTTGAATACGCAGGATTGGCGCTATTATGGCGAATTTTCCGCCACGCCGATTCCCGCTACGGGTAACGCAAAGCCCTATAGCTATCTGGATCATCTGCGCCATCTATTGTCCTCTGATCCTACCCTGGAGCAGATGGAGTTGCCGGGTGGATTGAACAACTGGCTGTATCGCAATACCAGCAAGCTTGTTGAGTGGACGGGTAGCATGCGAGAGACATGGGAAAATACAAAGGATACGGCCTTTATTCAGCGCCAGACCTTGCGGGTGCTGGCTTATCTGGATGGCACGACCTTCCTGTATAAAGATTTACCGGCTAAATCGCCGCTCTTAGTCAATGAGCGCCTGGCCCGCATCGGTTTGTTGGATGTGAATGGCCCAGATCAATTGCCTCCCGACTATATGGATCATGTGAATAAGCATTTACGTGGCCTGTTGCAGGCGTCAAATCCGCCCGCAGGTCTGCGCCAGCAGGTAACGGATCTCACGGTTGCTATGGACAATATTGAGCTCTGGCTGACGCAAGTCCGCAGTGATGCTCAGAAACTTATGAAAATGACCCCTGCCCAAATGCGCCAGCCGGTAACGCTCAGTATTATTAATGACATGATTGACAATGCCAACCGTGCTTTTGCTGGTCAGGCTGATCCATCGACGGGCCAGACACGCGAGGGGGTGAGTTGGCTGCATGATCATATGCAGTTGCTGGCAACGCTGGACTTAAAGCCTATTTCGGCAAAGATGAGTAGCGATATTCCACAGATCCTGCCCAATCAAGTCAATGGCAGGGTAATGGTCCCATTTGAGGTAAAAAGATGATGGAATGGCAAAAATTGGATACACTTACAACTTTGTATGAATATTTACCATCATTGTCATTGTCTATTATTGTCGCTGAGTGTGTGCACAGTACGAGGGGAGCGTGAGCATATGAACAGGCGTTTTATTCTAATAACGTTGCTGGCTCTCCTGCTGATTGGTGGTTTTGTAGCGAACACCAATGCCCACGCGATCCAATCAGCTTTGATAGTACCAATGGCAATACCTGGGAAGCAGCCTACTCATAGCATCGCCTCGAGCACAAGTACGCCGACGCAGAAGACGCCGGGAAAGATTCAGCCCACAGGCCAGAATCGAGGAACTATGCAGATAGCATCAACTCCGCTACCAACCAATATCCTGGCCCAGGATACTTTTCAACGCAATAATCAACCGTTATGGGGCCTGGCAACCGATGGCCGGAGCTGGGATGGAGATGCGAATACATCTCAAGCCTTCTCGATTAATGCAGCGACGGGACAGGTGTCCAACGCCCATGGAACGGTCAACGCCATTCTCGGACCGAGTAGCGACAATGTGGATGTCCAGGCCAATGGGATGGTTAATCAATTCGGCAATGGTGTCAATATGGGAGTGGTTTTGCGCTGGAGCAACGCCCAAAACTGGTATAAAGCCTTGATCGATGGTAACCACTTGAGCATTCTCAAGCGCGTTAATGGTGCCTCTACCCAGGTACAGGCTGTCCCTTTCCATGCTAAAGCCGGGCAGGTATATACCCTCCGCTTTCAGGCAATTGGAGTGATGTTATTCGCGAAAGTCTGGCCTCTGAATACCCAGGAGCCCGCCCAGTGGATGATTACCGTCTCTGATTCAGCATTGAAAGATGGGAAGTCAGGTTTTCGCTTTGTTCTGCAGCCGACAACGGTTATCAATATGACCTCGTTTCAGGTCACGCCCGCCACTATGGGAACTGACCTGTAGTGAATAAAGCAAAATGGAGTTGTCTGCGTAGCCGCTAACCAAAGGGGTTGCCAGGGCAGTCCACGCGTAGCCCTTAAAAAGGGGTTGCAAGGCCGGTCCGGTCTACCCGCAGCCCTTAAAAAGGGGTTGCAAGGCCGGTCCGGTCTACCCGCAGCCCTTAAAAAGGGGTTGCAAGGCCGGTCCGGTCTACCCACAGCCCTTAAAAAGGGGTTGCAAGGGGACGACAGTCCCATTGCCGGGGTTCGGGGTGTCCCCGAAAACCCCCTTTTCTTCTCTTATCCCGTCCGTAGGACGGATTATGTAATAGAGATTGGATAAATGTAAAGCTGATCTAACAAATGTCTGGATGGGTTATGATGAGTGAGAATTTGAAAGAAGCATACACACAGCACCGTTGGGTGAAGGTCATGGCGCTGGTAGCGTTAGGGGTCAGCGCCATCCTCCTGTTTCTTAGCTCAGGAGGTTTTCCGCCCTGGGCCTGGCGTTTCCTGATTCAGGTGCTTCCACAACTTCCAGTTCTCTGGCAGGCACAAGGGAGCGCGATCCTGATCCCCCTGATCGGCTTATGCTTGCTTTCGCTATCGCTCCTCATCTTATGGATTGCGATAGTGGTTGCAGGTCGGAAGATACTCATGCATCTCTGGAAAGATGTTACTGCCCGCCAGTCATTCGAGGATGATTTACGTGAGGCTGAAGCATTGGCCGAGCAGGCTGTAGAACAGGATAATATTGCTCTGGAAGTGGAATATGCACAGGCATCCCAGGTGCCTCATGCATCTCATGCATCCATCAGAGCCTCTGCACGATCAGCCCCGGCCTCGCGACCCGTACAGCGTCAAACTAAACAATTACTTGAAACGCGTCAGACTTCAGACACTCAGAAGATACAGGCGAATCAGCGGATGCCAGCAACACAGCCTGTACTGGCGCGTCGGCCAGCGTATGAAGCTCCACGGGCGGTCGGAGATGTACAATTTCCTGGTTTAAGCTATCCAACCCCGCTGCTACGCCAGAATATGCCGCGTCAGGATACTGGCTCAGTCATGCTTGCGTCACCATCCAACCCGATTGAGGATCGTGGACAGACCAGCTATGTTCCTGTGTCGATCCCACGTCGCCCTGACAGTTCACGTCGCCCTGACAGTTCACGTCGCCCTGACAGTTCACGGCAGCAATTGAGGGTTGTTCCGCCTCCTGTGCAAGAACAAAGCTTTGAAACGGTGGAGTTCGAAGATCCAGATGAAATGTTCCTGGATGAGCAGGAGGATTTGCCGATTGCTCGTTCACGGCATGATATTGCCAGGGAAGATCTTGAGGATTCTACTGAAGATGGGTCTGAGGTAGATGTCTGGGAAACGCATCCAGGCGACTGGGAGGATGAATTCGATATTACCCAATATGAACTCCTTGAGGAATGGAATGAGGAAGATCAGCAACTCCCTCTTCCTGACGTGCAGGAGGAGGACGGCAACGTAGATGATAGCGATGAGCTTGAGTTTGACCTGCAGTCAATCCCCACCCCTGATGAGCCACCCGCTCCAGTAGCTGAAGAGGATGCTTCGTTACGCTTCGTGGTGGGAATCGGGCTTGATCCAGGTTTGAAGCGCCGCGATGCTCCGAATGAGGATAGCTTGTTTGCCTTTCAGGGTATGCGTGTCACGGATGAAGGTTCCAATCCTGCCGGTCTGTTTATGGTTGCCGATGGGATGGGCGGACATGCCAATGGGCGTGAGGCCAGTCGAACCGCCATCCATATGACCAGCGATGTGATTGTGCCTGCCTTGTTGCGCGATGTCAGTGGCAATACTGCTAAAGAAGAAAACACTTTGTTCATGGACATGTTGAAAGATGGTATCCATCGCGCGAATCTGGCGCTCTATCGGCGCAATCGTGAGCTGGCACCTAAGATGATGGGGACTACTATTACTGCGGCCTTGCTGGTTGGCACCACCGCGTATATCGCTAACATCGGGGATAGCCGCACCTATCTCTATCGTCCCTCGGAAGGCTTGTCGCAGATCACCCACGATCATTCCGTGGTAGCCCGCATGGTTGAGGATGGCATGATCACGCGCGACGACATCTACACGCATCCGCAGCGCAACCAGATCTATCGCTGTCTGGGAGAGCATGCCTCGGCTGAAATCGATACCTTTATAGTTGATCTGCAAGTTAATGATGTTTTGTTGCTCTGCTCCGATGGTCTGTGGGAGATGGTGCGCGACTCGGCCCTGGAAAAAGTTCTGGCCTCCTCGGCCCATAATCCTTCCCAGGTCAGCGCGTTACTGGTACAGGCGGCCCTCAATCACGGTGGGGTCGACAATATCAGCGTCATCATCATCGGTCTCGCCAGCTCAGAAGATGAGGCCAGCTGGATGTTGTAGCCCCGAGGGGTGCAACATCCGTTTTTTTCTCCCTGCCGCCTGCGGCGGCGAAGAAAAAAAGAAAAAGGGGTATTTGGGGACACCCCACACCCCGGCAAAGGGCTGGCCGCCCTTTGTAATCCCGCTTGAAAAGCCTTACGTTTGCCCCTATGGGGCTGGCCGCCCTTTGTAATCCCGCTTCCATAAGCCTCTGGGCGTGATATTATTAATGCCGGGTATCAGTGATGGAGAGGGGGGTCGTCATTTTTTGAGACCTCCACCTTAGTTGGAGATGGTATCGCTGGTAAACAACTACAGTACATGCCTGTTCAGAGTGATTTTTTTAGGGCGAAAGAGTTGTCAGGTATGATATTGTTGCTATTAGAAGAATTGTTCCTGACTATTTGGAGGTCTTTATGGCAGAGTCTGAACAGGATCGCATTCCTGGACGCTATGGTTTTGATGAAATTGCGAGTAGCCATCTTGAAGCATGGCCTAATTCCTATCAGGATCGAGATTATGTGACCCATTTTGAGATTCCTGAGTTTACCTGTCTTTGTCCTCGCTCAGGTTTTCCTGATTTCGCGACGATCATTGTGGATTATGTTCCTGATGCATCGGTGGTTGAGTTGAAGAGTTTGAAACTGTATATCAATGCTTATCGCAATCGTCAGATTAGCCATGAAGCTTCCGCTAATGCTATTCTCGATGATCTGGTTACTCTGCTCTCACCACGTTGGATGCGCGTTGTGGGCGATTTTACTGTCCGTGGTAATATCAAAACTGTGATTACAACCGAGTATGCCCGCCCCGAGTATCAAGGGCCTCGTCCTGCTTTGACGCGTTATCTGCCTGCCATCGGCTAGCAACTTTGTGATTTTCCCGACTATTATCAGGAGGACTCATTATGCCTATTACCAATCGAGCAGTTTTAATTGTGAGCGGTGGTATGGATAGTTGCGTGTTGGCGCATTATTATGCCGCAGCAGGTTTTCAACTGCATTTGCTCTCGTTTGACTATGGTCAGAAGCACGTGAAAGAGTTGACCTATGCGGAGCGCTATATCACGGACCTGCGTGCTCGCTATAGCAATCTTGAGATCATGCATGATACTATCGATCTGCCGATTGCCCGTTTGCTGGCTGACTCGGATTCAGCCTTGATCAATACCAATCGCCAGATGCCGCATGGACATTATACTGACGATAGCATGAAGGCAACGGTAGTGCCGTATCGCAATCCTAATATGTTGTTGCAAGCCGCCACTGTAGCCTGGAATGATCATGCCAGTGTCGTCGCCTATGCCGCCCATCAAGGGGATTATTCCCAGTATCCCGATTGCCGGAAGATTTTCGTGGATGCCTTTAATACTTTACTGTCCGTCTCGATGGAAGGGCAGCAGATTGAGGTAGAATCGCCTTTTATGCGTTTCACAAAGGCGCAAATTGCCCGCCTGGGTGCTACCTTACAGGTGCCGTTTGAGCTGACCTGGAGCTGCTATGAGGGCGGGAGCGATGGCTTGGATGATAGGCATTGTGGCGTGTGTGGAACCTGCGTTGAACGCTACGAGGCTTTTCGAGTTGCTGGCGTGCCCGATCCAACCGCGTATGCCAATGATCCCGAGCAGTATTTACATATTCCCGGGCGTGCAGACCAATAGTTGCACGCAACCTGAAGAAGTAAACTGACAGCTTGTACTATGCATATCATATGTGAAGAGACGATAATTACGGCATGGAGAGCGTTTACTCTTTCAAGAGAGCAAGAACGAAAATGAGATGAGACGAGGAAATCTGATGACAAGATATGCCATTATCACCAAAGAATTTACATTTGAGGCCGCCCACCATCTTCCAAATCATCGTGGCAAATGTCGTCGTCCCCATGGTCACTCCTATCGCTTACAGATTTCCTTGCGCGGGCCGATTAACCAGACGCCTGGCGAATCGAGTGATGGGATGGTGATGGATTTTGATGATTTGAAGACGATTGTAAATGCCACGATTCTTGAGCAACTTTCTGACTCTGTGCCGCGTGGAAAAGAGGCACAGCTTGTCGAGCATGGCGGCCTGGATCACAATGATTTGAATGCCTTGACTGGCATACGGACCACCGCTGAAAATCTAGTGCACTGGATCTGGGATGCGCTGGTCGCAGGTGGTGTACCCGATACGCTGCTCTATCGCATCAGATTATGGGAAACGGAAAAAGGGTATGTGGAAATTACACATGCAGAGCGGGAGGAGTTGTAAGGGATGACACAAACAATACAGCCAGCTCAGGGCACACGCGCGCATACACGAACGGTTATGGTTTCCGAAATCTTTGGGCCAACCATTCAAGGGGAAGGGGCGTTAATCGGCAAGCCTACCGTGTTTGTACGAACCGGTGGTTGCGATTATCGCTGCTCCTGGTGTGATAGCCTCTATGCGGTACTTCCGGAACATAAAGGCGAGTGGCAGGCCATGGATAGCGCGCAAATCTTTGCCGAAGTGCGGCGTTTATCTGGCGATACACCGCTTCTCGTTACCCTTTCCGGTGGAAATCCCGCTATCCAGCCACTTGAGGAGCTGATCGAATTGGGACATCAGTATGGATACACCTTTGCGATTGAGACGCAGGGGAGTGTAGCGCAACCCTGGTTCGCCATGCTCGATTATCTCACTCTCTCACCCAAACCGCCTAGCAGCAAGCAGGTGACTCGTTGGGAGCGGCTGGAACGTTGTATAGTAAACGCAACGAATACACAACCCAACCATGAAATACAAATCTGCCTCAAGATTGTTATATTCAATGAGGAAGATTATGCCTATGCAAGATATGTCGCAGAACAGTACCCTGCGTTCCCGATGTACTTACAGGCGGGCAACCATACTCCGCCGCAAACTGCCGATAAAATCGACATATCAGGCATTTTAGATCGTATGGACTGGCTTATCCAGCGCACTATAGCGGATCACTGGTATGGGGTGACTGTGCTGCCTCAATTGCACACCCTCTTGTGGGGAAACAAGCGTGGCGTATAAGGTTATCAGTGGGAAGCGCAGCGAAATGCACTGAAATGAGGATAAATAGATTATGGTATTGCATTTAGATCAGGACCACGCCAGGAATAATGGCCATGCCAGGAGCAATGGTCACAGTGAAGAAACTCCTGTTCTGGAGCGAGAACATGAGCAGGCTGAGATTGCGGAAGAGCAGCATCCAGCAGTCAAAACGGTGGATTATTCACGCTTGCTCGAATTAGGACATGAGTTACTTGTCGCACTGGGTGAAAATCCTGATCGAGAAGGATTACAAGATACACCGCGCCGTTGGGCCGACTGGTGGCGTGAGTTTATAGAATACAATCCGGGCACAACTGAGACGACTTTTAGCGCTGTATCCACCGATCAGATTGTCTGTGTATCGGGCATGCGTGTCTTCTCACTTTGTGAACATCATTTGTTACCAATGTGGTGTGATGTTGCCATTGGTTATATTCCGCAGGAGAAGGTTCTGGGACTCTCTAAGTTCGCGCGTATCGCTCATCAATTCGCCCATCAGCTTCAGATTCAGGAGCGTCTGGGCCAGCAGATCGCCGACGAAGTCTGCCGTATTACTGGCTCGTCGCATGTGGCAGTTGTCGTCAAAGGAGAGCATCTGTGCATGTCCGCCCGTGGTATTCGTACACCAGGCGTAATGACCTCTTCTGTTATGCGCGGCACTTTCCGCACCGATCGTGATCTGCGTATGGAATTTATGCAAATGATTAAAGAGTAAGCAGGCTCTCTCCCCCATTACCCGCTACGCGGGTAGGGGGAGAGAAAAAAAGTATTTGGGGACACCCCAAACCCCGGCAAAGGGCTGGCCGCCCTTTGCAATCCCGCTTGAAAGAAGATCAGGGCGCAGCCCTGGTCTTCTTTCTTCCCCCACTACCCGCGTAGCGGGTAATCCTCTATTTGAGGCTGCATCCTTACATGCAATTTTGTTCGCTATTTATAATTGAAATCAGATACAATTATAAATATTACTCCGTCAGGTTCTTGACAACGGGCAAAGTATACATCATAATAAATTCAGATGATAATTGATATTGTTGATCAACAATATCACGCAATAGCTAACTAGAACCCTTTCTGGATTACTTTCAAGTTTAAGGTAAGAAAGAGCGTTGTGGATGCATAATCTGTGAAGAATTATTGCCATACTTTTTACAGTATGTATAGACCACAATGAGAAATCTAGTTATCTTATTTTAGAACCATGGGGGATATGCATGGGTCAAGTGTACAAGAAAAAGGAATTATTGAGCCTGGCAAGCATCTTTTGTGTCCTGGCCATCCTGTTGTCTGCATGTGGTGGTGCGAGCACCTCCAATGGCAAAAGTAGTAATCTAGCTCCCGCCAGCAAGCAGGTTCTGCGTGAGCCAATGGTCGGTGGCGACTTCGATTCTCTCGATCCTGCCCTGACAGCCAGTGGACTGGGAGATCCCTACAACCTGATCTTCACGGGCCTGGTTCAGGCCGACGATCATGGAATTATCCATGATCAACTGGCCGCCTCCCATCAGATTTCGGCTGATGGCCTGACCTATACCTTTAAGTTACGTCCAGGTCTGAAGTTCAGCGATGGCAGCAAATTGGATGCCAATGATGTTGCCTATAGCATCAATCGCACCATTGATCCAGTAACCAAATCTCAGGTGAGCAATTATTTAAGTCTGATTAAAGACTACGATAAAGCATCCGCTGGCAAAATCCCGACCTTGATCGGTGATAGCATTATTGTCAAAGATCCTTTGACGCTTGAGATTGTTCTTAGCAAGCCCGCAGCCTATTTTTTACAGGCGCTGAATTATTCTACATCTTTTACCGTGAACAAAAAGCTGGTGACCGAGTATGGTGCCAAATGGGTGGACCATATGCAAGAGGGTGCCGGTGCTGGTCCTTTCAAGGTCAAGAGCTACAATCACAACACCGGACTCGTACTGGTCCCCAATCCCAACTATTATGATAGCAAGCCTAAGCTGCAAGAGATTGATGAGATCATCACGGGTGATCGTGATAGCACCTTCAAATCCTTTAAAGCCGGTCAGTTCGATGTCTCACCTGTTCCTCCTGCTGATGACCCTGCCTCAGAGAATCTGCCAGGCTATCTGGAATCGCCCGCATTGGCAAACCGTTATATGAGCCTGAATTATCTGGTCAAACCTCTGGATAACATCAAAGTGCGTCAGGCTCTGGATCTGGCATTGAACAAAGATCTGATCGCAAATAGCATTATTGGCAAAACGGTCACTCCTAGCAATCATCTTATCCCCAACGGCATTCCTGGTTACAATCCAAATCTAACCGGGCCTGACGGTGTTAAAGGTACTACTGGCGATCAAGCCAAAGCCAAACAGTTGTTCCAGGAAGGTATCAAGGAAGAAGGTTATAGCAGCGCCAGCCAGTTGCCGAGCATAACACTGTCCTTTTCACAGAGTTATAAAGCCGGTGCGGATACCATGGCTGCTGTCGCGAATGAGTGGAAACAAATTCTCGGTTTCAACGTGAAACTCAATGGTATGCAGAACACTGACCTGATCACCCAGGAATTTAATACGACAGGCAAAAATGGTCCGCTGCAAATCTGGTATGGTGGTTGGAGCGCGGACTATCTTGATCCGCAAGACTGGACGACCCTGTTCTTTGATAAAGGTGCCTCGCACAATGGTGTGAACTATGGTCAGAATAAATCAGCCGCTGCCGCTGCACAGCAGGCGGTACAGGTTGAGCTGGAGAAGGCCGATACGACGCAGGATCAGGCTGCGCGCTTGAAGCTATATCAGGATGCCGAGCAAAAGCTTGTTAATGATGTGCCCTTCATTACCATGTATCAGTCTTCCTTCGTTGAACTGATCAATCCCAAGTTACAGGGCTACAAACTTTCCTCCACGGGAAGTATGGCGAGTAGCGATTGGGCGAATGTCTATTTCGCACAATAAGTACCTCATAAACAGAGCTTGATGATGTGTGCGCAGAAGGGAAGCGCGAGGCCATGTTGGTCTTGCTGTTCCACTCCTGCGCACTACCGCATGTATTACAGAGGACCATGGTATGACTCGATTTCTGGTCAAACGCTTGATAGGATTATTCTTTATCCTGCTTGGCGTGACCTTTATCACCTTCATTCTGGGTTATTTTGCTCCTGGTGATCCCATTAAAGAATCGATGGGAGATCATTTTAATCCTGTGCTCTGGCAGCAATTACGTCATTCCTATGGGTTTGACCTTCCCTGGTATCAACAGTATCTCGCCTTTCTTGTCCGCCTCTCCCACTTTGATCTGGGCACCTCCTTTCATCCTCAGCAACGAGCGGTCTGGGATATCCTTAAGGATGGGGTTCCCATCTCGGTCGAATTATCGCTCTGGGGCACGATTGTAATGCTGATGATGGGCATTCCACTTGGCATTATCACTGCCTTAAAGGCCAACACCTGGATTGATACGCTGAGTATGGGGGCGTCCCTGATTCTCTACGCCTTACCCTCCTTTATCCTTGCCGTATTTGTGCAGGTGCTGGTGCTCTGGATCGATAAGAGCGGTGTCGGCTGGCCGGTGAGCGGCTGGGGCACCCCCTGGAGCTATGACTGGAGCAATATTCAGTACAAAATCGTGCCCATCCTGACTTACGGCCTGGCTGGCTATGCTTATTATGCTCGTCTGACTCGCACTACGATGCTGGATGTCTTGCGGCAGGATTATGTGCGTACCGCTCGTGCCAAGGGATTGCACGAGAATATTGTGATTTATCGCCATGCCTTGCGCAACGCCGTCATTCCTCTGATTACGGCGATTGGCTTATTACTCGGCTTGCTTGTCACCGGCTCGTTCTTTATTGAAAACATCTTCAGTATTCCTGGCATTGCCAATATTACCGTTGCGGCTGTCTCCCAGCGTAACTATCCAGTGATTCAGGCTACGACGATTATGGTCGCCATTGGCGTGGTCGTGGGCAATCTGTTCTCTGACGTGCTCTATGGCATTGTCGATCCGCGTATCAAATCCGAGTAGAGATAGATCCAACCGCAAACAGTACAAAGAAACTAGCACTAGAATCGAGGAAGACAGACGATGGGGAAAGACGAGAAGGAGTTTACGGCAACTGCGCCAGATACATCTATCCTGGAGATTGGCTGTGCACCCGCTCCAGAAATACTGGGACTGGATACGCTGGATGGTCCGGCGCTGGCTGAAGATACGCCGGCGGAGATCGCGGCATCCCATGAGGGGCAGGGGAGAAGCGCGTCACCATTACAACAGCAGTCAAGCAAGAAACATCCCAGCCCGTTCGGGGCGTCGATGCAGCAGTTCCGACGTGACAAGCGGGCGATGATCAGCCTGAGTGTACTCATCTTTTTAATCTTGCTGGCGCTCTTTGGGCCACCGATTTATCAACATATCGGAGCCGTCTACCCCAGTGATCTCCAGGGGAATATCGGCCCGGCGGTCTATCATACCTATGATCATCAGGAACTGAGTAAGTCCAGCCAGGGGCCATCAGCTCAATATCCTATGGGCACTGATACCCTGGGCGAAGATATGCTGGCACGCTTGATGCAGGGTTTACTAATCTCGCTGACTGTGGCCTTTCTGGTTGAGGTGGTGGATGTGGGCCTGGGTGTGACGGTCGGGGTTCTGGCGGGCTTCTATGGTGGCTGGATTGATACGCTGCTGGCTCGCTTTACCGATCTGATCTTCGCCTTTCCCGGTTTGCTCTTTGCCATTCTGCTCTCAGGCATCTTTGGACCGACCGCCAACGATTATTTCACGCGCTTACCGTTGATTGGTCCTTTTCTGGGCAATGGTAACGCCTCCCTCGTCATTGTCTCCGTCGCGCTGGCCCTTGTCTCCTGGCCGATGATGGCCCGCTTTGTGCGTGGTCAGACCTTACAGATCCGGCAACAACAATTTATCGAGGCCGCCAGAATATCGGGGACACGCGATATTTATATTATGTATAAGCATATTGTGCCAAATCTCTTCAATATTGTTATTGTCACTTCAACCATGAATATCGCTGGCACAATTATTGGTGAAGCTGGTCTGAGCCTGCTCGGGCTGGGTGTGGTACATCCCGGCTCCAGTCTGGGCCTGATGATCGCGGATGGTATGGATAACCTGGACCTTCATCCCTGGAATACTCTGTTCCCAACTATTATCCTTACGGTGATTGTGCTTGCCATCTCATTCATCGGGGATGGTTTACGCGACGCCTTCGATCCTCGCTCCCGAGACTAACATCTCTTACAATAGCTGAACTCATCTGATATGTTCCTATCTTCCCTGGCGGCGCCTGTAGACAGGCAGGGGAGGGTAGGGACTTTTGTGTTTAAACATGAGGATTGGCAATTTGTCAGCTATACTTCAGCTCAGACAGGATAAAGGACCACAGCCGGAAGTGGTATTTATAATGTACATTGCAGTAATTTGCATCCAACTTATGCATAGCAGTGAGCGTGGATAGCGTATACTTTGAATGCGTCATTCTACTTTTCGGGATTTCAGCGTAGATATTGGGAGGCCACGGCGATTGTCTAGTCAAAAATATGTTCCGACAACTCTTGAGAATACTCCATATTTGCAGCCACCTCCGGGGCGGCGTTATGTGCGCTCTTTTCTCTTTTCGCGCCGTGTGCATACGCCACTGGCGAGCATCCATGTGCTGGCTCGTGTACTCCTGGTGATGTGCCTGTCAGCCGCTCAGTTGCGCACAATGAGTACCACGCATCCCGATATTGTAGGGGCGGTAGTGCTCTGGATACCCAGTGTGCTTTTCTTCTTTTTAAGCGGTATGCATGAGAAGGTAGCGCGTGTCTATTTATTGTTGATTATTCCGACCTTATTGAGTCTTTTTTTGACCTGGGCATTGGTGAATCCTGTGCCGGGCAATTTTGTATTTATACAACAGCAGGTCTATGCAGGCTTTATTGTTGTGAGCGTGGCTGTATGGCAACTCATCTGGCTGGCGATTGTGGCGGCATACTATTGGTGGAAACGTGCGATTGTCAATGGGATCTTGTTGGCGAGCGCGGTGGCGCTTGTGATTTCGTATCTCGTGCCGCTCCCATCCTGGCCCCTGGCGCAGGTACCTGTTTTCCATTCTCTGACTCTGTATGTCAGCGATCAAGGTCTTTTACTGGCCTTTACCAAGGTGGTTAGCTACTCTGGCATGATGCTATCGACGATTGCGCTGGTTGTGACCAGTCGCGATGTTGAGTTTATGGGCGCGCTACGGCAATTACATATTCCACAGCCGATCATCTTCTTTTTGAGTACCGTGTTTCGAGCGCTGAATCTGGCGTTGAACGATTATGAGACCATCTATCAGGCACAAATCGCACGGGCTGTGAATGCGCAACCACGCAGTTTTGTGCGTCGCTTACGCGATCTGGCGAGTATTGCTGTACCGATGGTCGCGATGATGATTCGCCGTTCCAGCGAAATAGGTGATGCTTTGCTAGCACGAGGCTATACCTTGCGGCAGCAGAGCATGGATTTCTATGAGACGAGCCCCTGGCGTGCGATAGATTGGGCTGTGGTGGCCGTCTGTCTCGTTCTATTGTATATGGCTGTTGGTCCCTTTCCGGGCCTGACGACCTTGACGCAGAGATGGTGGTGAATATGGTGACACATGAGCAGGAGTTTGTTGATCAGCCGCATGGGTCGGCCACTCTGTCACAGGTGGCACCATCTACGCTGACGGGGAATGCCGTGGATGTGCGTGGATTGTGGTGGCGCTATCCAACTTTCAGTGAGAAGCCTGGAGCCTGGACATTGCGGGATGTAGCCTTGCAAGTTCGGCAAGGTGAATGTTTTGGGATTACCGGTCCGAGTGGCGCGGGCAAAACGACGCTCTGCCGCGCCTTGACAGGCATTATTCCCCATAGCACGCGTTTCACACAGGAGCAGTTACCCCATCATTTTCGTGGGCAGATCAAGTTGCTGGGCGAAGCCGTCACAGCGGATACCACCGCCAGCCACAAGGTTGGTATGGTGCTGCAAGATCCAGAAAATCAGTTTCTGCGTATGAGCTTATTGCATGAATTAGGATTGGGCTTGCAGATCCAGAATATGCCACGTGAGGAGATTGTGCAGCGTATCCACGAGGCTTTGCAGTGGGTTGGCCTGGAAAAGCTCTGGCGTGGGGCGCTCTATCTACATCCTTCCGATCTTTCGGGCGGGCAGAAGCAGCGCGTGGCAATTGCCGCCTTCCTGGCAATGCGGCCCGAACTTCTCATCCTCGATGAGCCGACCAGCGATCTTGATCCGGTTGGCAAGCGAGAAGTGATTGAGACGTTGGCACGCTTACGTCGGGATTATCATATGACCGTCCTGCTGGTTGAACAAGATCCAGATATCCTGGCGGCCTTTTGTGACCGGATTGCGCTCTTGCATGCGGGCCGGATCGAATTAGTCGCGCCACCGGCTGAGTTCTACGGGGCGAGAGACGTGCTGGAGCGTTGTGGTGCCTCGATTGGTGAGCTAGTGCGTATCTCCTGGCAGACAGGTTATACCTTTGAGCAGCGCCCACCTCTGACCTTTGCCGAGGCCGAGGCCGCTTTGCAGCCAGTCCTTGCACAGCATGCCTTGCATCCTATCGTAGTCGCTCCTGTGCCACAGGGAGAGCCTGTGGTAGAGGCCAGTGGTGTAACCTATAACTATGGTGATGGCTCGCTGGCCCTGAAAGGAGTTGATCTCACGCTGTATCGCGGCGAGATGCTGGCGCTGCTGGGGCCCAATGGGAGCGGTAAGACCACCTTTGCCAAAATCATCGCGGGCATCTATCGCGCCACCAGCGGACGCCTCCTGGTCTTTGGACAGGATACCGCGTCGCGCAAAGTACGCTCACGTCTGCCCGGCTCGGTCGGCTATGTCTTTCAGAATCCCGATCATCAACTGTTTTGCCGCAAGGTGAGTGATGAAATCGAATATGGCTTGAAGAATCTAGGGATGGATGCCAAAAAGCGCAAAAAGGTCGTGGCGGAGACCCTCGAAGCGGTTGGCTTAACGAGCTATGCGGATGAAGATCCACTCTTCCTGAGTAAAGGTCAGCGCCAGCGATTGGCGGTAGCTGCCGTGCTGGCAATGGGGCCAGATATCCTGGTCGTCGATGAGCCCACCACGGGACAGGATGCACGTTCAATTCAGAGCATTATGAGCCTGCTATGTGATCTGCAAAAGCTAGGGAAGACCATCCTGATCATCACGCACGATATGACACTGGTCGCGGAATACTGTCAGCGCGTCGTAGCCTTCCGCGAGGGTGAACTGGCCTTCACCGGCACGCCCCAGGAACTCTTCCATACCGAAGAGATCCTCCAGCGCACCGGCCTGCGACCACCCGCCGCCGCCGCCCTGGCAACACGCATGCGTCATTTACAGACCGACTTCCCACCTCTGCTCACCGTCGCCCAATGGCAAGAGGCCCTGCATCCCTAAACACAACGAAGGCTCGATCCTTGCGGCCGGGCCTTCGTTGTGCTGTATTATAATGATTGCGCTTCGCCAGTTGTTTTATGCTCTTCATTCTTGCGCTGTTTGAGCAGGGAGCCTGTCCAGGGAGTGCCCAATAGAGGCAGTATCCAGCGGTCACCACCCCAGTAGCCAGCGATACGCCAGGCCAGGATCAAGAACATTGCCAGTACACCAATCACCGGGTTGATGCTGACGGTGCCGGCGAGCATATAGTTCAGGTTCATAAAGACACCGAAGAAGGCGGCGATACCGGTCAGAATACCGAAGATCAGTCCCAGTCCTACCAGCACCTCACCAAAGGTCACGATATAGGCGAAGGCAGGAGCGGCTGGAATAACGACACTTTGCAAGATAGTGGCATACCAGCCCTGTACCGCCGCATGGGGTCCGGCAGAGAGTTTCAACGCGCCTTTCGCGAAGCCCGCCATTGCCGCGCCATCATGTCCAGAGAAGACCCAGCGGTTAGGACCAACCATTTTTTCTAAACCTGCGGACAGCCATTCATATCCTACATATAAGCGAACAATCAGCCAGAACCAGGCCATACGAGTGTCTGCAAAGATAAATGATGCCAGTGGCGCTTCGCCAATCTGTGTGGCTGCGCGTGGTTGTACGTCGTGAAGAGATCTCATAATTGTCCCTTTTCTATGATGAGTACTGCACAAAAAGTAATGAAACTTACAATTTTCTATCAATGAATGAAGAATTCTAATTCAAGCTATACGCTCTATCCAGCGCTCCAATCAGTTGAATCTCTTTTCTCATCCATAGATAGAATAAGGTTTGCACATCACAAATCGATCTCATATTTCATCGATGCAGTCACAGCGACATCAAGATAATGGGTTTAGAAATGAGCATCAAATTACGCGTTGCTTTTATGTAAGATCTGCCTGGCAGTCTGGATAATTTCAGGGAAGTAGTGCGGGTTGTGTGGACAGAGGTCTGCTGTCCCAAACTCTTTAATCAGCGTCTGTCTGGTCCCATCTGCTTGTATGATATAGCCATATCCTGGGATAGTTGTGCGTTCCTGTGCGATAAATTGCTCAAAAACACCTAATTCAATCTGGAAGATACCGGCCACCTCCTCTGGCTGTAGCACCAATGTTTCGATTGCCTGGGTGAGTTGATAGAAGTAGATATGACAAAATTCTCGATTTTTTAACGCCCCGAGCTCAATTTGATGTGGAATAATGCCAGCATCTATGAGATCATGAAAAGAAAGTTTCACCCCTAATTCTTCTTCTATTTCACGTACTCCATCGGCGGGTGTCTCGTCAGCCAGTAAGTGACCGGCGGCAGTAACATCCAATGTGGATGGGAAATCTTTTTTTTGCGCAGCCCGCAATTGAAAGAGCAGATAATCTTTACCGTCTGTCTGCTGTAAGAACCAGCAATGGAATGTCTCGTGCCAGTACCCTTGAGCATGCACCTCGGTCCGGCTACACACGCCAATCCGTTCCATCTGCTCTGTAAAGATCGCGAGTTGTTCGCTCTCCATAAAAAATGTAATCCTTTTTCTCTCTATCTATGAACATCCTCACGAAAATTATAGCAAACATTACAGATCGGAGTGTTATAGTGATGCCCCTCTTTGGCTGGCGGAATACTCTATAGAAAAGAGCCAGTACTTATTGTATTTCCTGGCGAGCCGTATTCTGTACCTGTGTTCTGTTGCAAGTCGTGAAAGGAAGCATCGTATGGTGCGCGTGCAGAAGCAATTCAGCCCCATCCAGAAATCTGATCCGTTTGCGTGGTTCCGCGAGATGCGTGAACAACATCCTGTCTATTACGATCAAGAGACCGAGCGTTGGTATGTCTTTCGCTATAAGGATGTCGAGCATGTGCTGACTGATTATACACACTTTTCGTCTGAATGGGCGGAACTTGTGCGGCCAGAGGATCAGCGGCGCGGGATTAGCTTTTTGACGATGGACCCACCACGCCATAATCAGTTGCGCAATATTGTCGCGCAGGTCTTCACGCCGAAATCCTGCTCGCTGCTAACGGGACGTATCCAGGAGATCGTGCAGGATCTATTAGATCAGATTAAGGACAAAGGATCGGTTGATTTCGTGCAGGATTTCTCTTATCCATTTCCCGTGACAGTGATTGCGGAACTGATCGGGATTCCGGTCAGTGATCGCGCACTCTATAAGCGCTGGGCAGATGGTATCGCCAGCGGCGCGGATATGGATGAAGGAAGTGAGGAACGGCGTGAACAGTCGATGCAGGAGATGTCTGATTACTTTTCTGTTATGCTGCGGGAGCGCCGTTCGCGTCCACGCCAGGATCTAATGAGTAGCCTGTTGGCCGCAGAGGTGGATGGTGAGCATTTGACGGAAGAGGAACTGATTGTTTTTTGTGTCCTGTTGCTGATCGCAGGACATGAGACGACGAAAAATCTGTTGGCACTGGCGATCCAATGTTTTGATACCCATCCCGGCGTCATGGATCGTCTACGCATGCAGCCTACCCTGATGCCATCCGCTGTGGAAGAGGTATTGCGTTATCGGGCCATTCTCTGGGGTATGTTCCGAGTCGCCCAGACAGATATTCTGCTTGATGATCAATTGATCCATGCTGGCGATATGGTATTTGGCTGGATTGCCGCGGCCAATCGTGATCCCGAACGCTTCGTAGATCCCGAACGCTTTGACATCGAGCGGGGAGCATGCAAGCATCTTGCCTTCGGACATGGTATTCATACCTGCCTGGGCGCTCCACTGACGCGCCTCGAAACCACTATCGCATTACCCATGATTCTTGAGCAGCTGACCGATCTGCATGTCGTCCCTGGCACCGTGATCGACTCTGACACCATTACCGTCTTCCGGCGTGTAAACAGTCTCCCCATCACATTCAAGCCACATACAACCGTCCATAATCTGGTGATAACCCCCTGAGGAAGATTGGAAGTACGACGCCACCATGCTTTACGGGCAATACCGCTCAAATAACGAGAATCATGAGGAAAAACGTAGGCATTGCACGGAGCGTCAGCGCAGGTCAATGCTCCTTTGCTCGTACGACGCTCTCGCCCCGATGCTCTGCACTGAGATGCGAACGTAATCAAGAGAATCCACAAAAAGCTCTGTCTTTGCAATAGACGAATTGGGGAGGTTTTTTCATGTGCTAAAATAGCGGCCAATTCGGAGCTGACCGCTATTTAGTAGAGTTGTAAGGTTGAATTTGCTAGGGAATATCGCCGCAAAAAACACGCTGATGCGTGTTGGGCTAGATGTGTATATCCCTTAATGCGAAAACACTTGAATATAATTTTGGGGATTGAATATTAGTGTATACAGTCCCGCAATTATACCTGATATGCTTTGGCCGTAAAGTGGTACTTCCTCACCGGCTTCGACATGAACGGTAACAGGATGGCTAGAACACCAATCGACTCTCAAAACGATCACATGATCTCCTGGTTGAACTGGTACTGCCAATTGCTCACTTTCTCGGAGTTTCCCTACTTGTTGACCATCAACATACACTTTATAGCTACGCAGAATACCGGAGGTGCTTGGACGACGCTCAATACGAATGTTTGCTTGTTCCATCGTTTTATCCTCTCTACAAAAATTTTAGGACGAATGTTACTTACTAGTAAGAACGTCCCATAATCTTTTTTAACAAAAAATCACGGGACGTTCTCTCGATCAACTCAGTGTGACGGTCTCCTGCTATAGCCATGAATAGCAGTTCACGAAAATCTTGTACACTGAGTTTGCTGTTATTGCCTTATTCGCGCACCTTGTTCGTAACTAGAAACTAGCTCAATGATAGACTGTCTAATTTCAACGGTACAGGTAGTTTATAAAGCATATTATGATCAACAGACTGGCGTGAGACCTACTTGTAAAAGCCAGTTGATATCAATGAATATCCCCCTATCTCCACATTCGTTATCTACCCAGGAGGCGGCTACTCCAGCAATCGCTCCAACTATAGCTCCAATAACTGCCCCAGCACCTACTCCAAGTACATTCCCAATCGCGGCTCCTATTGCAGCCCCAAGAACGATCATAGCGTTATTGAAATTTTGTGCGGCGTACGTATTTAAATATATACGCACACCCCACCAGTACACATCATAGTGCCATTGATAAGTATTACTATAAGGTTGTACAAACTTGGGAGCAACAACTGAAACCGAAGCATGAGGATGTTGTCGAAGTGTTAAAGGTAAAGCGTTAAACTTTGCGACAAACTTATTGACAAGAGCTACTTCATCTTTTACGAGTGCAGTATCGATTTGTGAATCAACAGAAGCTACGCCGTTGGTTATATGAATGTGTGCATCTGCTTTGACCTTAATACTTTCCCAGTTGGTCGTAGTTGTCGGATTTTTCTTAAAAGTAGCAGCTGAGGCTGTGTCGGAAATGTATGCAAAGCATAAGACGGTAAGAGTCAAACAAATTACTAGGTATCTAAGCCATTTGAGTTTTTTCATTGTAATCCTTTACTTTCTTTTTGTACTCTTTATCTATTGTATGCTTGCTACTGCTTAACCGCAATCGTAGCTCAAGTAAGCAGCACCCATGTATGTTCCATTTTCCCCATTATTACTTTGAATAAGTATATGGTGGATTCCATACACAGGATCACCTAGCGTAACTTCGCCAGAGTAATAGTACTGGTTGACTGAATAACGTTTAATTAATGACCCGTTTGCTCTATAGAATCCATAAGATATGTTTGCGGTTGCAAACACAGTAGGGATATACGCGTTTACACTACATGTACGGTTTTGAGAAACGTCATGTATATCCCAAACTGCCTGCGAACAAGCTTGTGAACCCGTAGTATAAGCGTATCGAAAGCTTTGTAGATTACCATCAATAGCATTGTTCCATCCAGTTCCACAACCTAAAAAATCATAGGATGGATAGACAATTTGGATGATATTCAACGGCTTACTTACATGTTGTTGATCTGCCAAGACAGAACCACTGGTGGTTAACATGATTAGCAAAATGCTGAAGCTACACAAAAATAGTCGCGTAAAATGGGATATACGGACTATTCCTTTGTGGTCATAAGACTGAGCCGTGCTTGTTAACTTAGCGTCTCTTGGTCCTTCTTCCAATGGGTGCATAGTTCTCCTCTCTTTAGGACAAAAGAAATGAACACATTCTTAGTAGGTATATACGTTCTTTCTGATTTATAGCGCTCTAAAATATTAAAAATACTTTGAGCGTCTTATTAGATGCTTGAATCAGTAATTTCATCAAGCACTATTGTTTATAACATATATATATATGTCAATGCATTATAGCAGCTAGTAAAGAGATATATGGATTTTTGATTATGTCTGAATGATTGTATCTGTACGTATTGATAAAAGGCAAAGGGAATTAATTATAAGATGGTTATGCCTAGCATGTTAATACTAATTAGCAGGAGATGTAACACTACTTTTTGTTTTAAAGGCAGGAATGTGATTGATGAAGATATTTTAAATAATGTGTGGTGTCGAAAAGCTGGAGGATAGATAAGATAAGGGTAGAACTATATTAAGATATTGTTGGCGAATAGGTTTCCTAAGCTCAAACGAGAGACATGTTGTCCTCCGTCACAGGCTCGACTTTTGATTTCGCCAACAATATCATTAAGTGGTGAATGAGCTCAAGCACTTTTCCGAGGCCGACCAACGGGCCGTTTGGGAGCCATCGGATCGGGCAAAGGATGTTTTCGTGGTCGCCCGGGTGACAGTATCCGCGACCTCGGCCACGACTGATCCCCACTGATTCATACGCATTTTCATCCCTGATGGTGGGCCCTGGGTCCATCAATTACTGTAAGTCGATATTGACGACGTAACCGTTGATACCTTTGGCGTTGCAGAGGAGTCGATCCGAAAGAGGATCCTGTAAGCGCAGAAGTTACATACGTATCAGTAAGCCATGCCACGTTGTTGCAGCGGCATCGATCCGAAGGAGGATCTTGTAAAGAAGGCCCGCACCCTTGCGGTCGGGTTTTCTGGCTCGTACCACCATCTCGCCCCAATGCCCTGACGAGGGGGTCGTACGAGGAAGGGGAAAGCGCACCTCGGCTGCGGCCTTGGCACGCACCTTCATCGCGGCCCAATGCTCTGTCCTCTGCCCCGGCACCGTTGTTGGGGAGATGAAGACCCCGTTTTTCGCCATCCATTCTCCTTCTTTTAACGGTATTGCCCGAGACGGATGCTGGGGAGGAATACCTACGGGCGGGAGGATCGTACGAGACGAGAGCGCGGACCTTGCGACGCTGCGTGCCGCGCCTACGTCTTCCTTCATTTGGTGTTTTCCCCAAATGCTTCTTTCCCATCTGTGGCGTTGGGATCGTACGGGACGAGGAAAGCGTATGATGTCAGGCATGCGAGCGTGTTGGGGCGAGATTTGGGTACGTGAACGACAAAGCGCACCTCGGCTGCGACCCTGTCTTTTACCCACATTTTTGGAATGAAGAAATGACAGAATAGAAGAAAGGAAAAGTGAAGGAAAGAAAGAGAGAGAAGAAAAAATGGAGCAAGAGCGCATACAAACAGCTGAACAGTGGGCCGTCCTGACCTATGGGGCAGCGCTGCTGGCTGATAGACGACGACGACACACAGCCCGGGCCATTCAGGTCGCCACGGCCATGGCTCGGTTTCCGATGGAGTCATTGCCCGCTCAAATGGGGAGTCAGGCCGGCACCAAAGCAGCGTATCGGCTCCTGGAGAGCCCGAAGGTGACCTATGAACGGCTCATCCAGCCGCATGTGCAGCACACACGCATGCAGATGCAGCACCAGAAACGCGTCCTCCTCATTCAAGATATGACCGAGGTGGACTATCAACAGCATCGCGCCACCACGGGATTGGGCCTCATTGGACAATGGCGATCATCAGGGCTATTTGCTGCAAACAGTCTTAGCCGTCTCCCCAACCACCCGGCAGGTGTCCGGTATCGCCGCGCAACATCCCTTTTTGCGCCAGCCTGCCCCGGAGGGAGAAACGACTCATCAACGCGAACGACGGAAACAAAAAGAGTCGCAGGTGTGGCAAGAACAAGCGCAGAGCATCGGGATGGCGCCTGCCGACTGCGAATATATCCATGTCGGGGATCGAGGCAGCGATATCTTTGCGTTCATGGAGGTCTGTCAAGCGTTGGGATGTGGATTTGAACTACGAGTCAAACACAATCGCCGCATGGATCTGTTGGTGGATCAAGGGGACACCCCAATACAGCTCAAATAACGAGAATCATGATGGAAAACGTAGGCAGCGCACGCAGCGTAGCGCAGGTCGATGCACTGTAACGCGTACGACCAACGCGCCCGTAGGTCATTCCCACCCCACTCCAACATCCCTCTCAGGGAGCAGTGCAGAGCGTTGGGGTGAGAGAGTAGTACGAGCCCGGAAAGACAGAGATCTACAAATTCCTCTTATTTTAGTGGTATCGCCCATAAAGTGCGGCGGCTACGTTAATCAGGATCTTTGCTTGTATCGGCTACCCAGTTTTTGGGTATGGCCTGGTAGGCGGCTACCCAGTTGGTTGCCATTTGGATTTGTGCGTCTTTCAAGCTCATCTGGTCGTTGCATACCAGTGTATAGAGGTAGCGTTCCAGGCGATCTTTTTCGTGGTAGCCAGGTAATGGCGTAGCAGGCTGTGGCCAGAGATTAGAGATGTCGTTGGCTCCTCCCGATCCCAGACTGATGAAATGATCGATCTGATACTGACCAGGTGAACGTTGGGTGATGCCATATTCGGCGTAGACGCGATTTTTGGTGCTGACCGATACATTCCGTACCGTGCGTGTATAGCCCGGTACGCAGACTGTATCTGCAGTGGCCCCAGGCATAATATTCCCTGGTGTACAGGCTGGATCTGGTAGTGATCCTTGAATATGGCAGTGACTGGTTTTGGTACGATGGCCCCAAAGCGGTGCTATGGCTTGCGAAGAATGCAAGATGCTCGCTGTATCGGCTGAGTTTATGGCTTTTGTAGTTGAATGCTTTGTCGTTTGTGTTGTCGCGCCAGTACAGCCACTGAGTAGCAGGATACTCAATAGCCATAGGATCAACCACTTCCCTTTTTTCTCCATCTCTCCATTCCTCCTTTATGTGTTTTAGCTATAAAGCGAGCACCAGACAGTAATCAAATTACTCGGATTGCAGTACGAGCCAGGTATGATCGAATTTATGTGCTTGAAGATCAGATAGTTTGATCCAATAGAAGAGCATGCCACTATTGGCCCATTGCATACCAGCGGCCTCATCGCTATCGATCTGGAGCAGGAGTTGCCAGTCATTAGCCCCTTTGGATAGCTGCGCTGCCCGTGGATCATTGGCGTCGGTAATGCCATTGGTCATTAACTGACATTGCACGCGCATATCATCCTGAAGAGTATCGGGATAGCCAAAGATACGATGGCGTGGCTGCGTTTTGTTTTCTACGTCCGTAAATTGCTCATAGACAGTATCATATTTCTCTTGATCGTCATCGCTCCATTTCAGATTAGTAACCTCTAGTTGTGGCTGTTGTGTCAGGGTCAGTTCCGACGCAACGCTGACCGTACTGCTCTTGAAGCGGCTTGAGACTGGAAGATTTGTGGGTACCGTCGCTGGTTTGAGGTTATTCGTGTCGGCGCGATAAAAAACCTGCCAGCCCCCGACATCCTGAGGATCTTCGCCATAGGTTTCTTGCCTGGCATCGTAGAAGAACCAGAGCATCCCATCCTGTGGGAGCCAGTGATGGACATCATAGTTTTGTAGATCGGCGAGCCGAAGCTGGGCGATAAACGATTGAGGAATATTTTTCCAGGTCGGCCAATCCTGTTCCGGTGGGAGATCAGGAATGCCGCCAAACTTTGAAGTGCCTGGCTTCAGAGCAGCCTCGGCCTTCTGATCTTTGACCAGCGTCGTTTTAAGCTGGATCGCTGGCTGGAGCAGCATATCCGTATACTTGAGCAGGCCTGTCAGGCCGGTCTGTTTTATAGCATCTTGCGTGGCGGTTTTGTCCATATGTGCATCGTCCTTTATCACTATTGGTCTAATAAATCATTGATAGCTTTCCTTTTTGTAACGTAATTCCCAATCATTTTGAGCCAGTTAAAAAAGCTTTCACAAGATGATCAGTATGGCATGCGTTGTGTTTGCTCTCTCCAGAGGCAAAATTTTGTGGCAGAGGTACACTTTGTTGAGAAGCTAATTTTGTCCATAAAGCGTTGTTTAGACAGAGTTTTATTTTTCGAGACACCAGTAGTGATGAACAGTAAAGGGAACAATTCATGAAAACGTTGATTATTATTCCCACATATAATGAAATAGAAAATCTTCCTTCTCTCTTAGCCGGCATTTTTACGTATGTTCCCACCACGGATGTTTTGATCGTCGATGATAATTCGCCCGATGGAACCGGTCAATTGGCGGAGGAAATGAAGCAGCAGGATGGGCGTATCTCGGTCATGCGACGTCCGGGTAAATTGGGATTGGGCACGGCCTATATCGCTGGCTTTAAGTATGCCATCGCCCAGCGCTATGATGCAGCCTTTGAGATGGATGCTGATTTCTCACACGATCCACAGCATTTGCCAGCCTTTCTGGCGGCGATTCGCGAGGCGGATCTGGTGATTGGCTCGCGCTATATTCCTGGTGGCGCTATGCCTAACTGGTCGCTGATGCGGCGGCTGATCAGTGGGAGCGGCAATATCTTTGCGCGCGTCGTTTTGCAGGTTCCTGTACACGATTGTACCGGCGGCTTCCGCTGTTATCGCCGTGAGGTTTTGGAGGCTATCGATCTGGATAGTGTCCAATCGCGCGGTTATGCTTTCCAGGTTGAGATGACATATCGTGTCCTGAATAAAAGTTTTAAAGTTGTCGAAACCCCGATTATCTTTGTGGATCGCCGCCTGGGTCAATCCAAGATGTCACGTAAGATCGTATTCGAAGCTTTTACCTATGTATTGGGAATACGCCTGAAATGCTTATTGCATAAGACTCCTCGTCCCACAGCCGCATATGTCCATCAGATCTTACCGCCGTATGTTGGTCAGACAAAAGTGCTTGCCTACTACGAGCAACCAACCACGTCCATGCCCATGGAGGACGTACAAAAAGAAGTGCTGGCAAAGGCACAGCGTAAAAATTCCTCATCGCGTTAGAGGGATTTTTGCGCTGGGCTCTTTAGCATATTTCAAACTCGCATGGTCTTTGCTATCGTGGCCCATGACTTTTCGCACCGAGGTGCTCAAAAAGTTTTATTAAGTGTTGCAGAAAAAGTTCTTCGAACTTTTTCTGCAACACTTAATAAAAATGTACAGGTGTTGACACTACTGCAACACTTAATAAAAATGTACAGGTGTTGACACTACTGCAACACTTAATAAAAATGTACAGGTGTTGACACTACTGCATGTTTTTATTATATAGTGTATAAAGGGTTCGAAGAACCCTTTATACACTATATAATAAAAATTTTTTTTGAGCACCTCGGTGCGAAAAGTCATGCGCAAAGATTGCGCAGACAAGAGCTGTCTGATATGTGCTTAGATGTGCGGCAGTACACTGGTCGCGAAAGCGCGCAAACCCTCCACATCTTCGAAATCAAACCATTGGAGCATCAATTCTTCGACACCAGCCTGTGCATAGGTCTGAATCTGTTTGATGACGTGTTTGGCGGTACCAATAATAGCTGTAGTGTTGGCGGCCAGATGGTCGACAAGTTCGTCGTTGGAGAGTCCATGGAAATCAGGATTCAGGCGGTAAACGTTGAGCTTTTGCGCGAGATCCGTATCGTCATGGGCAAAGATGATCTGATGCATCATGGTGCGTTTCACATCACCGGGCTGACGACCAGCCGCTATTAATAGTTCATCCAGGCGCACAGAATGCGCTTTGAAATCGGCTGGCGTGAGGAAGATTCCATTCCAGATATCGGCATAGCGTGCGGTCAGGGGCAGGGTGCGTTTGAGACCGTTGCCGCCAATCAGGATGCGAGGCCCACCAGCACGTTGTGGGCGCGGTAAGAGGATAGCGTCGCGTAACTGAAAGAATTGGCCTTCAAAGGTTACGGGCTCATCGCTACGCAATAAGCGTGTCACAACTTCCAATCCTTCTTCAAAGCGCGCCATACGCGTTTTGATATCGCCCAGTTCATGTCCGAAGTTATGGTGTTCCCGCTCCTGCCAGCCAGCTCCCAATCCCAGTATCATGCGACCGCCGCTTAAATCATCAATAGATGCGGCCTGACGTGCCAGCAAGGTTGGTTCACGGAAAGAGATCGGCGCCACCAGCGGACCAAAATGGATCTGCTTTGTCTGATCGGCCAGATAGGCTAGAGAGACGATCATTTCTAGCGAGTCGAGATCAGGTGGATTAGGATTCGTAAAATGGTCGGAACGGAACAGGCCAGCGAAGCCCAGCTGATCCACTTCGGCGGCCAAACGTTTCCAATAGGGCCAGTTTAAACCGTTCTGGCCCTCGATCATAAGCGAAACTTCTACCATTTGTCTATAAACCTCAGTTCATTGATATTCTCTTATCAATATACCGCGCCCCACCTATAGCTGCAAATAAAAGGCGGAACGCCGATCCACCCGTAGAAACCACCCTTCACGGGTGGAGGAGCATTGCAACCTCGCTCCGAAGTCGCGCCAGAGCAGGCGGAAATGAGAGCCGGGTACGAGAGGATCGTTGCCCGTGAAGGGTGGTTTCTACGGAAGGGGTGACAAAACGCCTCCCAGACCATTCTAAAATGATCGGGGAGGCGTTGGTTACGCGTTGGGAGGATCTAGCGCAAGGCGTCTCGGATGGTGAGTCCGAATCGCTCGACGATGGGGCCCAGTTGTGAAAGCAGGATTGAACCGATGATCAGGACGATGATAATGTTGACACCCGACCATGTGAACCAGCTAGGGATGAATAAGTTGGGTGTTTCCATGTTGGTGGTTAATAAGACGAAGTTGCCATACAGGCCGCCTACGATATTATTGGGTATGACCGCACAGATGAGGAAGAAGATGAAGCCACGACGCGTAAAGACATCTTTCCCAATCGGGCTTACGTTGAAACGTGGAGCAAGGAAACGATACAGGAGCATGGGGATACAGAGCTGAATGAAGTCCGCTGCCCCAAAGGGAATGGCGATTGGCGCTGGCAGCCCTGAGAGCAGGCCCGCTCCGACGAAGTTGCCGATATAGGCGATAACGAAGGCCCAGCCACCAAACCAGAGGGCGAAGGGAATGCCAAAGCCGATGGCGATAAAGAGCGGACTGACGCCGAGTGCCGGATTAGGTAATGTGGTGATGGTGAGCCAGGATAAGACGGTGTACACGGCTGTTGCAACGGCTACCGCGACCAGTTGCGAGATGTTCGGCCAGCCCGTGAAGCGGAAGGTATAGCGAATGCTGGTTGAGGCGCTCCCTCCAACTTCGGGTGGTTCTTCTGGATAATCGCTGGCGTAGTTTGGCTTCTCGACCTCATTGAGAGGCTGATCGTTAGCTGTATCGGTATTCTGCGTGCGTGTCAAATCATCCATGGGTAGTGGTCCTTTCTTCATGCTATCCAAAATAGTGTCCGTGGCAGGCATGGCCGGGACATAAGAGTTGTTTCCTCATAAAAAATAACCTACAATACCTGTTTTTTCTGCAGAATAATGTGACGTAATTGATCGAGTTGGGAAAGGATTGTCTGTGTTGCGGCATGGCTCTGTGACGTCTTTGTCAGAGTGAACTGGCAATGTTCACGTATTTCTTGTCGTACCGCTTGCTCATCGACATTGCTGATCTTGCCTCCTTCGAGCACCACTTTTCCATTCACGATGACGCTATCGACTGCTGTACCATGTTCGCAATAGACAAGGTGTAAATAAGGATCGCGCAAAGGTATAAACGCATCATCCTCTAGATTCAGTAACATAAGATCGGCGAGTTGATCTGGCGCGATCTTGCCCAGTTCGTTGGATAATCCCAGTGCCGCGGCTCCGCCATTGGTTGCGGCATGCAGGATCTGCGGTGGTTGAGGCCATTGGCGATAATTGATATCTGGCAAATTATGCATCAGGCCGGTTTGCTTGATGACATCAAACATATTCTGACGATCATTACTGGCCGAACCATCGCTGCCCAGGGCGACCGTGACGCCCTGCGTGAGCGCCTCCGTAAACGGGAAGCGACCACTGCCGAGTCGCAAGTTACTGATAGGATTATGTACTACTGTGGCCCCTGTGCGGGCCAGGATCTCGAGGTCGCCCTTCTCCAACCAGATACTATGGGCCAGCGATGTGCCGGGACGTAGCAGCCCCATGTCTGCTAAATAATGGATACCTCCCTGGCCAAGCTCTTCGTGGATCACTGCTGCCTGTAGCTCCGTTTCTACGGCATGCAGATGCATACCTGTCTGGTAGCGATCTGAGAGCTGTAAGCATGTTTTTAGCAGTTCCGGGCTGCACCAATGAATGCCACTTGGACCGATGAAACAGCGCAAGCGTCCATTGTCCGTTTGATGCCAGGTCTGCACGAAAAGCTCTAAGGAAGCTACCTGCTGATCGATGGTATCCCAATCATCAAAGCGATTCGTAAAGGGATGATCGGGAAAGGTCATGCCGCGCTTGATACCGGCCTCCAGCACCAGATCCTGATCTTCAATCGAGGGTGCAACGGCAGCGCGGATACCCGCATCGTGATAGGCATGCATCGTCGCATCCAGATATTTTGTGGCGACACCAGCTCCTGTCCACAGATGGTCCAATACAGCCGTGGTGCCAGTTTTCAGCATTTCTAGCGCCCCCAGCAACGTGCTAAGATACACTAAACGGGGTGACCAATCAAGCGTGTCGGCAAATAATGGAATCAACCAGAGTTCTAGCGGGAGCGATGGCGAGGTTGCCTTGAGCAGATTTTCCAATGAGTGGGTATGGGCGTTGATCAGTCCCGGCATCACCAGGCGGTCCTTGCCAGTAATCACCCTTTCAACGCGTAATGGATTCACGGCAAGCGATCCACTGGGACCAACGGCAGCAATCTTCTGATCGGCAATTAAAATATCTTGCCCTGGTAGCAGCTTGCCAGGCTCATCGGGAGCCAGCACAGTACAGTCCTGAATAAGAAGATAGCTGGTTGCGGTGGGCGCAGGCTGTACGGAAAAATCTGGTTTAAGTATGGTTTGCATACAAGACAACTCCTATTCGGACAGGGCTATAAAAGGATACAATAGAGATAGAAACGATGATTCGGGCTGGCGCATGCTACTTTGACGCAGTTATTTTGCTCGTTTGGTATTATGCTGACTGCAATTGATCGGCTCGTTCATAACAATCAAGGGCTTCCTGATGGCGTCCCAGCACATCCAGAATAGCTCCACGATTCAGCCAGATTTGCGCGTCATTGGGATTGAGATACATGGCTTGTTCATATGCCATCAAAGCCTCTTTATGACGTTCAAGTGCGAAATAGGTATCCCCCAGGGCCAGCCAGGTATGAGCATTGTTCCAGTTGACTTCTACCGCGCGATGATAAGCTTTGAGTGCCTCTTCATAATCATGCATCGTAAAGAGTTTGTCACCACGTTTCTCCCAATCCTCCGCTGTCAGCGACATAGTGGGCGTCAAAGGGGTAGCTGGTAGTGCCGGTGTCAACGGGCCACTGGCAAAGGCTGGTAGCGGCGTGACACCTGATGATCTCGGGCCTCCAGATCCGCTATTCCCGGCCGGTCCACGTGGATTAACTGGCGGCAGCGAGGCTGGAGGAGTCAATGGATAGTTCTTTTGATTTCCTTGATTCCCTGGCGCTGGACGCGGTGACTGGGCCGGGCGTATGCCAGAGGCCTGTGTACTCAACGTCAGGAGATCCTGTACTAGCAGGCTAAGCGCTGGATAGCGACGCTCAGGTTTGAGATGCATTGCCCGGTTGAGCACGGGCAGGAATGGTTCATAGTCTGTACTATGGAGTGTTTGCGAAAATAACTGTTGACATAGGACTGCAAACATGTATTGATCGCTGGCAGGATTCGCCATATTCCAATAGGCTTGAAAGTTCCCCTGTTGACTGGCCTGGGCCGCGGCATAGAGTTCTGGCGGCAGATAAGGCGCGGGCGGTGGTTGCAAACGACCCAGCCCAAAGTCCGCCACCCAGGCTCGCTCATAACTGGTAAAGAGAATATTGCCGGGCAACAATGCCCCGTGGACGATCCCGCGCGCGTGGGCCGCCTGGACAGCCGAGCCAATCTGTTGCAGGACATGCAGGAGCAATGCCTTTACTGATGTGCCATGTTCACGCAGTGCCCGCTGGTTCTCTGCTTGTTGCAAATATGTCACAAAGTGTTTAAGCGAGCCTGGGATGTACTGGCAGAGCGTCAAAAGATACATATTTGAGAGCGTTTGATAGCGATCCTGGATACCGCTAGAACTCATTTTTTGTTCAGGGGACCAGGTATTACAACTAAAAACGGATAGGATAGATGGATGTCGCAAGGATGTCGCGATGCGTACCTCTCGACGTGCTGCTTCCCAGAGTTCTGTCTGTGCGGCCTGTGGTGGGAAAAGTTTGAGTGCCACAGGTTGTCCTGAACGCTGATGCTGTGCCAGATAGGCATATCCACTTTTCCCAGTGCCCAGAAGTTTTTGCACCTCATAGACCCCGATCACGGTATGGGCTGCCAGCGCACCACATATCCGACAAATACTCTCCTCCGGCAGCAATGTGTGCGAAGGATGTCCCAGACAAAACGGAGTCGTCATTTCACCTCGCGACCCTGATTGTGAATTGTGATCCATTTCGTTCGGCCTCTCTTCTGAACCACGGGAAGTGTTTTCGATCATTTCTCTAACCAGATGTGCCACCAGCGTGCCAATGCAGCGGGAGGGATAGGCTGCATGCTGTTAAATCCCATGAGATATCCCTCCTGGCTGGCTGCTTTATTCATCTAAAGGCATATGCTCCAGATGATGTGATTGATAGAAGCGTTGATTATAACTATTCTGATGAGCATTGACATTCTGCTGAGGCGCTGGCAGGCTCTGCGGACGTGGCGTCAATGTTGGCGGTATGATATGAGCCATATCGGAGGTCCGCTTGTTCGATGTTGCGGCCTGCGCCATTGCGCTCTGCTGCTGTTGATGGCTAGAGGCCAACTGCGTGATGATATTACGTTGTTGCTCATGGAGCAGATCAACTTCACGGATCACGCGATCCAGCACCATACGTTCAAAGCTGGCGTTGGTCTGTTTGCTGAACAGATGTGAGCCCTTGATTTCATTGAGCGCCTCCTGGATGCGCCGCGTCAGATTGTTCAACGACTCCAGAGCGCTTCCCACACGTCGCCACTGATTTTCCTGCCGACGTTGAATATGTGAGAGCCCAATATAGACTGACCGCAGCTCGGTCGCTCCCTGCGGCATCGGCTGATTGGCAGGCCAGGGGGCCAATCCTTGACCCAGACGATCTATACCTTCTTGCAGTGCCCGGCACTCCTGCGCCAGTTGATCATATTTAGCTCCACGCTGTGACAGAGCGCTAATACGATCCAGCATCAGGTTCAGGCTAATTGCGATAGGTAGCAGGGGACCAGCTACCGTAGGGGCACGAGCGATGATATCACCGCGAGCGACACGTGCATGCACATCTCGTAGTGCTGAGATGCCATCTTCCATGATCTGTTTGTCCTGAGCCGAACGTGTTGCCTCATCTGCCTCACGACGCGTCACTTGCAACTCACGGCGCGAAATAACCAGTTCGCCGCGCATCTGCATGGTCAGGCGGTTATTTTCTAGCAAGGTCATAGCTTGACGGGCAATCACAATCAAAATCAGAACCAGCGCCACGATATCCGCTTCGATCAAGGTTGTGCCACCGCGCCGCGCCACATTTGTCAGTAGCACTGCGCAGGTTGCCAACACCAGGATGAATGGTGCGATGGTTTGTGCGGTCATGCTGATTTGCGTCAGACGATTGGGCACAAACTGGGATGAACTGAGCATGCGAGCACTCTTCATGCCCTCTTCTTGCTCCTGCTCACGGGCGATACTGCGTGGATATTCGATTGCGGCCAGGCCAATCAGAGAGAGGCTTAAAGGCCAGAGCACATCCTGAAGTGTTCCGGTGTTGAAGCCGCCGGAAAGATTATAGAATGCCAGCAAGCTATCGGTTACAGCCAGGAAGAAGAGGCCCATACATAAGAGCATAAAGACGGGTTGCTGTGAGCGATTGGCAAGTGGACTGAACATCAAGAGTGCACCGATAGCAACCAGGAACAGATCTCCTGTCGGAAAATAGATCGAAAGTACCGATGCTCCTGCGCTGGGTGATTGAGATAAGCTAGCGATCAAGGGACTTAACAGGAAGAACCAGGAGAGGGTCAGCGCGGTACCGATCACCGCCAGGGCATCCAGCAGGAGGCGTACCCGACCGACCGATGCCTTATTGCGGCGCGTCAGGAAGAGTGTACCAACCAGGAAGAAAGGATAAGAGGCCACAAAACCGATATCATAGATGCCAGGGAAAGGCACGTCAGCGCTGTTCATACGGATGTCATAGCTGGTCCAGATGGCTTGACCGCTGGCATAGAGCGCGATACCGCAGGCCAGGAGTGTCCAGGCCATAAAGGCACGCCGTGCAGCCTGCGCCTCATTATGAACCGTCGCCAGTTCGTTGGGTGAGAGGCGAGCGGTCTTATTCTGCATCAACTGGCGCTGTAACTGATTCGATACTTTATACAGACGTAGCGCGATACGTACACAAAATAAGAGGCCAATTGTTTCGCCGATAAATTGTACTATATCGGAAATGCCTTTCAGTGAAAAGCTTTTTCCTGGTACCTGACCAAAGAGAACCATACCAACTAAAAAGAGAGAGAAGGCCGCCGAGAAAGCCAGTACAATCCAATGACCATACCGTTCAGCCCAGGGATCTCGCGCCAGCGCTTCCCCATGAAAGATCGAGGGAGCTGGCTCCGTATTTTTTGTCTGTTCACTATCAGGCCAGTGTGGCATCTGCTGCATATCGGATGGCATGTACAACTGTCCATTTTGCACTGCTGGCCCAGCGTGCTGCAGCATAGGATTAACCAGATGTGGGCCCGCAGGTCCACCCATATAGCCTGAAAATTGAGGTGCCTCATCGTATGACATAAATGAACCTCTCAGATAACTCGAATATACTGTCGTGCAACGTTACTTCGCCGACGGTAACCAGCGATCCAGACCATAGTGTCGTCCAGCGTCACTCAAGAGCAGACCCAGAAAGGCCAGACTGAGCACTACGAGCAAGCCAATGTCGAAGGTGTTTTGCCCGCCCGGGCCGCTCAATAATCCTGCTCCTATACTGCCAGTCAGTGTAAGTAGCATGCCCACTCCACAGGCGAGCCGTGTTAGCGCTCCGCCGATGAGGCAGAGGCCCAGGGTGCACTCAAGCAGCAGGATCATAAAACCAAATCCTTGCATATTGAGTTGAGCCAGATGTAACCACCAGTTAAACCAGGTTGCCGCCAGGGGGAGTGATCCATGCGCCAGACGGAGCAGATACGCAGCGCTGAATCCGTACTGCCATTTGTTCCAGGCATCGTAAAGGCAGACGGTTCCACACAGGATGCGTAGCAGACTCACGATACGGAGACGCCATGTGATCATATGCTGAGCTTCATCCTGTATCGCTAAAGGTGAAGTCACTGGCAGCTGCTTTATTTCTCGAATGGGCTGGATCACGGCCATTCCTGATCGAGATCGCACTGGTCTGGATGGTGCGTGATCACTTTGTTCTAACTCAACAATAGATCTGTTTTTCACGAATAATGCTCCTCGGGCATGCCGCTCTTGCATGCATAGGAGGTAGTCTCACAGAGCTTTCTGTATGCTGTAACAGCCACTACAACAGCTCGGCCTACAAGGTTCATCGTCTTCAGAGAAGCAAAATCGGCGAGAAGGTGACAGATACCGCTTCCTCTTTGGACCTGGCTACCTTCTGTAAATCTGTTCTCTGTCTGTATTCTGTATCCAGGACGATGTGCTACAAGTACAAAATCTATGTTGTGAGTATAGAGTGCCGAGCTTTCGACCATCTCCTAAATTTCTCCGTGTCTTTTTCGCTGTAAGACAAAAAAATGCGTCTTTGTCTGCAAGGATGCATAACAATGCATAGCCTCTGTGCAGCGAAATGTTGTATGGGCGGGATCATAGACAGCTCCATGCGTGCTGTGAAGCCGTCAGAGAGGGTAATGAGCAAGCTTGAAAAAGCTGGTATAAGAAAGTAGCGACAAACGGTATTGTGCAGGATTGGAGGGGTGGTTTTAGCTTATACCAGCATGAAAATAAATGTCTTGTGCCGGAACGTTGCAAAATCTTATGTAGAGGATTTGTGTCTTATACCAAATTCGCAAAATGAACGCTTCCTGAATGAAGAGCGCAGAATAAACAAGTCCTTTGCTTAGAGAGAAGCAGGCTCCCTATGTGGCATGCATGCGCTCACATATCTTACGCGGGTGGCTCTAGGATGGGAATAGTTAGCCAGAAGGTAGAGCCGTGCCCAGGACTGCTGTCAACGCCGACCTTGCCATGATGCAGCCGCATAATATTGTCACAAATGTAGAGGCCTAATCCCATGCTGAGATCTAACTCGTGTTGTACGGCAATGCCTTTGGCACGATAGAAACGCTCCCAGATATGTTTCTGCTCTTCTGGAGGGATGCCTGGACCAGCATCCTGAACCGCGACCCGTGCGGTTGTTTCATCAACGGTTATTTGAACACGTATGGGTTGATCATCAGATGAATATTTTAGCGCATTGATGAGATAATTAGTGATAACCTGTTTAATGCGTCGAGCATCGGCGACAATGGGAATATTTTCATGCTGCTCAAATCCCTCTAATTGTATTGGCAGATCCGTAATCTCTTTCTGTTTTTTATTTGCTTCCTCTCTCACAATCTCTATCAGGTTGCATGTTTTCATATGTAAAATAAGAGAGCTTCTCTGGATGCAGGAGTCATCAAGCATGTCATCAATGATATTTTGTTGAAAACGGGCGCGTAACAGCGCATCCTGTAATGGATGTTCAATACGTTCAATATGCTGTAAAATCGTCTTACTCTCCGACTTTATCTGACCTTTCCAGCGCTGCACACGTCGTTGTATGATCTGGAGATTACCTAACACCGTTGTAAGCGGCGTTTTTAATTCGTGGCTGACCATATTGAGAAATTCATTCATACGTTGATTGATTTCGTGGACGCTTTGAGTATGTACATAGGCATCTGTTAACTCGCCGAGCAATTGCACGCGACCAATCGTTAATACAACGAGTTTGGCAATCGCCTTGACCAGGGTTATTTCGTCTTGCGTATAAGCGTTTTCTGTGCCCTCGCGGCCAATGAGCAGACCTCCCAACAACCGCTTATGAGCGATCAGAGGAACAAGGAGCATGACTTGTTGTCCAAAGTCCTTACGAATTTCGTCAGGTATTGGCAGAAGCGCACGTGAAAGGACAACGACCTGATTGGCTTGCAACATATCAAGGGCAGCCGGGCCGACCAAAGTAGATAGAGCATATTCTGTTACAATTTTCTGACGTTGCTGCAGCTGCTCTGGAGAGAGACCGCTGGCTGCTAGAAGATAACAGCGATCTGATGAGAGATCCAAAGAGGCGAGCAGTACCTGACGACAATCTAATTGTTGCTGGATTAAATCTACCATTGATTGGGCAATAGCATGGATATGCGGTAATACAAAGCACGTCACATCTAAGTCAGGATGATCAAAAGGCTCAGGAATTTCCGGCAGCGTCTCTACCAGTTGCGAGAATTCTGCAAGTGTGATTATCTTGCTGATTTTCTCAGATTGATTGCCAATCGGGGAGGTGTCGCTCATGGAAACATCCTTTTTGATTGTGTCGTATCTCTGTAATGAAAGTGTGCTCGAATATCATGCATCTATTTTCCTGCATTGTTCCTGATTAAAGCGTGCATATGGTATCCGATTATACAGAATAGAGAGGGGCTCCAACCGATAGTATATGCGAGAGATCCATAAAGAATCAAACTATGCCATTGCTACTACAGTTATTGAAGAGATAAGGGTAGCTATTTTTTATATTTATTTATAAATGAGACTTATCTGTTCTCAGACCTATTCTATCCAAGCAAAAGAGACTTTTCCGCCATTTCTGCCAGAAAAGTCTCTTTTGCTTGGATATTGTAAACTACTGCATGTTTTTAGCCGCGCTAACAGCAATAGAAATAATAACAAAAGATAATGCACATGCTAGAATCATCATGATAATTGGCAGAAGGAGTACCGCCATAGTCGCTCTGCCACCGCTCATGCGATGCACTGCCATGGTCATATAAACCTGCAAAATGATCATATAGACGAAGACTGCAAGGCTGGCCAATGAGCCCACAAAAGGAATAAAAGCAATGATTATATCTAGAAGACTCAATGGTATAGAGAAGAGCAAGTAGCTATACATGTACTCTAAGAATGTTCCTTGTCCTTTAAAGGCCCTGGCGATCAAGTAATAGAGGCCTACAGAGATGAAAATGCCAACAGGCACGAGCACGAGTTCAGCTATGCTTAAAGGCAAAGATAGGTTTCTATAGAATTCAAAAATTTGCATAGTTCTCGGGCTTTGGAAGCTTGCGAAGAGTAATGGTGTTAATAGGGCAGAAGACAGCAGAAAGAGCAAAGCCGCCAGGACTGCTACAATAGCGATCTGGACCCAGATGATATTCCAGGCGGCCTTGCCCTTCTCCTGAGCGAAGGTGGCGGCACCTGGTTTGGTTAAAACTCTCAGATACTGCGCAGGTAACCGCTTGATCGCCTCACCCAATGGCAACGGTTGGGCAGGAGGAACATTGAAGCCTGCACCAGGATAGGGTGGCTGCGGAGGATGACCATAACCAGGTTGTGGTACTGGCGGATAACCATACCCGATATAAGGTTGCCCTTCGGGTTGCGAAGGATAGCCAGGATAAGGATTCTCGTTTGGCGGCGGTGGAGGCGTTGACTCTGGATTATTGCTTTGATTAGGATCGTAAGACATACAACATCCTTTTCCTACTAACGATTGAATTATGATTGCTATTGACAGAACATATCTGTTGTTTCTATATTAATAGAAAGAAGCAAATTAATCAATAGTAGGTTTTATTGCGAATTTTCGCAATGCTTATAAAATTGCTTATGTCATTTAGTTATGTTTGCTCGGCTTCTCTATGGAGCATTCCCCCCGTCGAATTAAACAGATTTGCTATGCGATGGTTGCGCTTCCCTATCACCTTGAGAACTGTTCATCAACCAGACATATCCATCTTCCAATGTGGGTTCGACCAGGGTCGCGCCTGCTTCTGATGCGGGAGTTCCTATGATACGATAGTCAATCATGCCTCCTCTGTTTATAGTCGAAACAATAATAACATTGCCTTCAGGTTTTCTGGTTGCGCTCGTAACAGACCATACCCTTGTTTTGGCGATATTGACAAGGTCGGTGGTTGTCCCTTGAAAAATGATTTGTCCGCTTTTCATGACTGCGAGACGTGGGCAGGTTTGTGCAATATCTTCTACAATATGTGTCGAGAGCAAGACTGTACGTTCATTCCCGAGATCTGAAAGGAGATTACGGAAACGAATACGCTCTTCAGGGTCGAGACCTGCAGTAGGCTCATCGACAATTAAAAGTTTTGGATCATTCAATAGTGCTTGAGCGATGCCCACGCGACGTTTCATCCCACCGGACAGCGCTCTGATAGAGCGTTTGGCAAATTGGCTCAAGGCTACCATCTCTAGAAGATACTCCACGCGCTGTTGGCGCATGGTCCGATCAGATAAGCCTTTTAAGATCCCGATGTAGTTGAGAAACTCATCTATTTTTAAATCAGGATACATTCCTAGATCCTGTGGCACATAGCCCAGGAACTGTTTGATTGTTTTTTGTCCTTGCCAGGTAGTGCCATCGCACTCGCCCACGTGTAAATCTCCTGAAGAAGGGCGCAGGATGCCAGCCAGGATACGCATCAACGTTGTTTTTCCTGCACCGTTAGGACCGAGAAGACCAAACATTCCTGTTGGAATAGTCAGAGACAAAGCACTTAGCGCGCAGACTCCTCCACGATACACTTTTGTCAAATGGGCAATCTCAATTTCCATCTTTGATTTTTTCCTTTCATCTACCGTACTCATGTAAAACATTCCTGTCATGACCGTTGCCATTTGAGCAAGCCACATCCAATCAATAGAATCATGATTGTCAGACCTAGTAGCAACGACAAACTTGCAAAGCCTGATAGTAGTGTGGCCTGGATTTCAGGTCCATAAGCAGGCACGCCAAAGAAGCCCTGGCTCATATAGCCACCAAGAGGAGTCAGAATAGTCGTGCTGATCGTCGGAATATTCTGCCTAGGCGAGAGAAGATTGCCCCAGAACCAGTAAGCAGTGAAACAGAAGCAATAAATTGGCCACCAGAGAAACATCGGACATACTATAGCAAAAGCTCCCACGAACATCATTCCTGGCAGAAAAATGCACACAAATGCTAGCAGTGCTGTTGGTAAAAGCGCCAAACTGTGTGTCTGCACAAGGAGAATGCCAAGGCCAAGGCAGTAATAGAGCGTTGGTGGGATGAGTGTGGCGCAGAGGCTACCTACATATTTGCCGAGAAGCCTCGTGCTCTGACCTGCTGGAAGCGTTAGCAGGAGTTCATCTATTTTGATTTGCCGATCACGCGGGAAACGATCAGCCAGCAGGATGCCCACGGCAATGGGCAAGAGACGATTGATCCCATCGGCCCAACTTACGATTGCCTCATCCGGCGAGAGAGAGGCGTGCATCCGACTACCTCGTAATTGAAACAACAGCGCGAGTATCGATTCGCGTTGCCAGTAGAAGATCAGACCAATCAGCAGGACCATGACGATCCACAAGGCCCGACGATGTAGTTGCATACGGAACTCATAGGTTACAGTTCCCCAAAACATCGAGATCTGCGTACTCATTCTTGATGGGACCCTTTCAATAAACGCTCAGGAAACAAAAGGCATGGCCAACTGACTAGCAAAAGCACTACTCCTACCCCCAGAACAAGCAGTCGATTAAGTTGCCAGAGAGAGAAGCTGAGACCATCTGGAAAGAGCGTGGTGGAAAACAGCACCAGTGGAAAAAACCAGAATTGCTGAATTATAACGTCTTTGAACACAATTTCGACAACCCAGCAGCCTGCAAGCAGACCGACACTGGCGGCGCGACTTTGAAAGAGAAGTGCTGCCCCAAAGCCAAAAGCTGTACATGCAAGCAGCGAGGGAAACCAGACCAATTGGCTGGCGAAAAAGACCCCCAACGCTGTAGGTGGATGGGGTTGTGGTAAAAACACCAGGCTTACCATGAAAATGATGCTACTGGCAATAAAAGCTAGACAACTATTCCAAAGCAAAAGTAGGAGTAGACGGATAGGAACGGTCACTGCATAGGTATGCGGCATGGTCAGTTGAAGCTCCAGTGCTGGATCGGAGGCTGTGAGAAATGCAACGCTCGCTCCTGTGGCAAGTGGAAGCAACATTTCCAGTACTGCAGAGAGAAACCGAGCAGCCGGGTCCTTGATACTGAGCAGCAGGATTGCAAAACATCCCCCTGCAATCAGCACCAGAGCCGGCGCAAAAAACACTTTTTTGCCCATGAGCCGGATTTCATAACGTAATCGATCATACATAGAGCACCTGTTTCTGAAGAAGATTAGCGCCTCACGGATAATAGTCACATTTCTTAAAATAGAGAAAATATCAGAGGCTTCTTTAGCTTAAAATCGCTAAATGTATTGCATACATCTTATTTTATATAAAGTATTCAGCACATATATCAAAGATGTTGCGTATTAAGTATAATATAAATCAAGATCTTGTATATTGTCTGTTACGCCAGTTGTTCACCCGTCGTTTCCGCCCGGGCGGAAACGACAGTATACACTTCATCACCATAACTGCTATAATGAAAAGTAATACAGCCTCTATAGTAAACAAAAACGAGAGGGAGAAAATGGCTTCTTTGTTACGTGGTCACCTGGAAAACAGCTTTCTCTTACTCTGGCTTCTTCTGGTTTACCTCTGGATCGTCCTCCTTTTTTTTAGCGCTTCACTTCCTGCAAGCAGTCTTTTGTTCACGACACTGCTGTTTGCTGGACATATTGTGCTCTATGGGGGAGGCACTTTTTTCGCACAACGGGGTTATCAGCGACCGCTAATTCTGATTGGATTAATCGGGTCGGTCATCCTGCTCGGTTCTCTCGTGCGAAACGCCAATATTCTGCTTGGTCTCTATCTTGCTTTGTGCGTAGAAGCTTTTTACCTGTTGGGGCAGACGCGCATCACAGCTGGATGTATTGTAGTTTGCCTCCTATTATTTTGGATCAACCTCAAGTCAATCCACAACTCGTTTGGTTTTGGATATAATTTTATTCCACCGCTCCTCTTTATTGGCGGCTTTGTGGTTCTCCAAGCACAGCAAACCAATGTTCATCGACGGACACAGATTTTGCTTCGTGAGTTGGAAGAGGCACACAATGGACTCAAAAGTGCACATGCGCAGTTGACTGCTTACGCGTTACAGCTTGAGTCACTCACGCGTGAGGCTGAGCGTCATCGGCTGGCGCGTGAACTTCATGATACTCAGTCACAGGGGCTGGTCGGTCTTCTGCTCCAACTTGAGGCAATTAACTCACATCTAACACATCAGCGGTATGAGCGGGCATCTACTCTGGTAGTACAAGCTATCTACCGCTCTCGTGATACGCTTGCTGCTGCACGTCAGGCCATCGATGACCTGCGAGCAAATGGAATTAGCCCCAGTGATCTGCCTGAAGCCGTTCAGGAAGAGATAGATCACCTTGTCACTACAACCAATATTCATTGTCACTCAGACCTGCCAGTGCTTTCATTGGTGCCAGCATCATTCTGTGAGTACACGCTCCGAGTTATTACAGAAGGACTAACCAATATTGCCCGCCACGCACAAGCCACAGAGGCGCGGGTGTGCGCTCTATCAAATAATACTGGCATTATCGTTGAAATCAGTGATAATGGGATAGGATTTGATCCTCTGAGCGCCGAGCAACTTGTTGGTCACTATGGATTGCTTGGATTGCGCGAGCGAGCTCATCTTATTCAGGGTCAGTTTGAGGTGATAAGTTCTCCTGGCAAAGGAACAACATTGCGCTTCGCCTTACCACAAATCAAGGAGCGAACAAATGACAACAGGGCAACGGACTCCTATTCGCGTGGCGATTGTTGACGATCATGTAATTGTGCGCGAGGGATTACGCCTTATTCTGGAAACAGGAGAAGGTATTGATGTGGTTGGAGATGCGGCCAACGGTAGAGAAGCACTTGAGTTAGCCGCTAACGTCTCGCCAGAGGTAATGCTTAT
The DNA here is from genome assembly GCF_008326305.1 of Dictyobacter arantiisoli. Lineage (GTDB taxonomy): Bacteria > Chloroflexota > Ktedonobacteria > Ktedonobacterales > Ktedonobacteraceae > Dictyobacter > Dictyobacter arantiisoli. The sequence continues at coordinate 124,718 of NZ_BIXY01000004.1, forward strand.
GGATCTTCGTATGCCAGAGATGGATGGGATAGAAGCACTTACACGGATTCGTGGTGCCTGGCCAGCCATCAATGTAATTATTCTCACCACCTATAACGGGGATGAGCTGATGTTTCGTGGTTTGCATGCCGGGGCACGTGGATATCTGCTCAAAGATGTGAGTCGAGAGACGTTATTAGATGCGGTTCGCAGTGCTGCACGTGGCGAAACCCTCCTGCAACCAGAGATTATGAAACGCATTCTTCTTCAAGGCCCAACCTCCCTGCCAACTAGTGATGGGGCTCATCGTAAGATATATGGAATATTGACCGAACGGGAGTTGACTATTCTGGCGGCGGTGGCGCGAGGCGAACGGAGTAAGGAAATTGCCGCATCTTTAAGTATTACGGAGCGAACTGTACGTGGACATTTAACCAATATTTATACCAAACTTGGTGTCGATTCGCGTGCCGCAGCCGTTGCGGTCGCTGTAGAGCATTCTCTTCTGCTAAATGAGTAAACATGACCAGATACTACCATTCAGACAAATCTAGCGGATAAAGCAACCTTTCTTCTCATTCAGATAAGCGATATGCTGCGTCACATTGCTTATCTGAATGTATACAGATATCAGATGGAGAATAGTGTCGCTGAGACCTATTCTCAAGGGGAAAACGACTGTCTTATACCGATCTTACCAAATCACATTCAATGAGTAGAGTGTGGATGATGGATTTTCTAAGTAATTGAGCTCAAAGTTGCATTCGCATCGATTCGTCTTAATGCGGTATAAACCGCCTTTCTTTTTGTGATGATTCGCAACGTATGTCAAGTGCGGTGCCACGAAAGTTCAATACTGGCTGAGTTGAAAGAATGTGGCACTGGCATTGGTTTCAGTAACAGAGATGCGAGATGGATTGCCTCCTAATGCTGAAGGTGTTAGGACGAGTCCCCCTGGGAATGGGATGCAAGCACTTGCACGCCAAATTTAAATGAGGTTGAGGGGTTTGCCACTGGTGCGGGGGGTAGGTGCTGGTGCTTGTGAGATTGTGTAGCCAGCATCGTCCAGCACTGCTTCGATCTTCTCCATCGAGAGCTGGCTTGCGTCAAAGCGCAGATGGACACTTTTCGTGGGAATATCTGTTGAGACTGCTTCTACACCGGCGAGTGGGCTGAGTGCACCATTGATTGTTTTCACACAATGCTCACAGCTCACATCGGGAACAGAGAGGGTGATATCTTGCAAGTTTGCCATGAATTTCTCCTTGTAACGTCTTATAACAAGAAACAGGAACTATAAATGATAAGAGATACTGCATTGACACGAATCTGTATGCATAGCTTTCCATACGCGCAGTTTGTGTCTCTGCTTGATCTATCATAACTTTGATATCCCCTACCCGGAGGGGCGGGGTACTAATATAGTAACACAATGAAAGGAGTGGTGCAAGTTGGATGCCATGCCGAATTTAACCTTTTCTCTACCAGGAAGCCATCCTCTCATTACGAGAAGACGGTTTTCTGAGCCGTCTTCTTTTGTCATGAATTGGTCATCAATGATGATGATAGTGGCGCTTTTGTAGCTCTTGAGCAATAGAAAGCATCGGCACGGCGAGCGGGAGCAGTAAAAGCCACACTGATTGAAGCGTATATTTGCGTGCATAGATCTCTTTGTGTTCAAGCTCGAACGCTACTTCCTGTTAGGCACTTTTGCGCCTCACAATACTGATGGCATAGAGTAGTAGCGGCACATAGTTCAGGGCGATCCAGGAGAGAGCTAAACCTATGATTATCGTAAAGAGTGGATGGTTGGGGTTACGGAAGAAGGAGAAGAGGCTGAGAGTAGTGGTTGTATAAAAACCACTGTCTTATACCAATCTTATATGCTGATTTGTAAGACATTGTTTAACGAATTTTATATAAAATTAATGTACTTTAGCGTAGACAAAGCATAGTGGATGTGCTAAGCTGATAGCAGGTTTCCACTTCCATTTATATAATACTTGTGCGTTTCAATTTGTAGATATCAACAAGCGGTTAACAATAGCTATAGCATTCTTCAAATAGTGCGTTGTTCAGTTTTTGAAATGGATGCGTGCAGATGGAAATACATGCTTTGGCTCAAGAGGGGCGCTCTGAGAGGCCATTCAGGCAGAAAATCATTCCGCTCCATCATCAACTTCTGGCTGAAAAGCAATCCATTGGTTGGCAACAACTATTGTTCCAGTTTGTCCATACATTGACTCTACCTTTAAAATTACCAGCGTTGTTGCAACTTTTGTCCGAACAGGTGGCGCAGGCGTTCGAGCTTGAGCGCTGTGTTGTGCTGTTGCGCGGTCAGGCAGATGTTATCGATACTGTACTATATGTGTACGCGGATTATCCTGCTGCGAGCGGTGTTACAAATCAAGTGCAATGCGTCTGCATTGATGCTGCAATTTGGGAGTATACACACACATTTGCCTTACAGGATGAGCTATCCTATCAGATACAGGGAGAAGCCAGAGAGCTTAATCCTCTCCAGTATGATGCCGAGCAGATTTATTGGTCTTTGCCATTATGGGTAGAAAATGAATGCCTGGGTATCTTGCAATGTTATACACATTCCGGTTGTGTCCATAGTCAGAATGAGCAATTTCTCTTGCATACCATTGCGAGCCAGATGGCATTGGCCCTGAAGCACCGTTTAATCCTGGAAGCGGATGCACTGACTCCAAATGATCTGGTCGCGTCCTTTGTAGATGGATTGCTTGCTGGTAAGCCAGAAACCGAAGCATATATACAGAGACAGGCTTATTCCCTGGGTTTTGATCTGTTGGCACCTCATCTGGTGGCTCTGGTTGAATTGTCTGAAGGTAACAATGATGTGTCCGAACGTATACATTTACCACAGGCCGAGAATAGAGAGTTATTGATTCAGCGGGCTTTGCCATGGATCAAGCAGAGCATGCTTATTATGTATCCCACCATGCTCCTGGTCGAGCGAGATAATGGCCTGATCTGCTTGCTACCATGTGATATTGCTGCCTTGCCGCAAGACATCCATAGCCGTCTGGAACCGCTGATCCAGACTATTCAGCAAGAATGCCATGTTACGATGCTGGTGGGAATGGGAAATAGTTGTCAGAAGTTTAGCGACTATGCACAGAGTTATCAGGAGGCGTATGAGGCGGCGCAGATCGGCTCTTGCCTGCGAACCGAACTTCACTGTACCCATTTTGGCGAACTCGGTGCCTATCGCTATCTATATCCCTTCGCGCAACAGCAGAGTCTTATGGATCAGTATCAAGAGTGCATCATGACTATTCTCAAGTATGATCTCCGTAAAAAAACAAACTTACTGGATACATTAGAAGTCTATCTCGAATGTGGCGGGAATATTGCACGTACCGCGACCCTGCTTCATCTACATCGCAACACCTTATTGCAGCGTATCAGCCGTATTCAAAAACTCTGCCCATTTGATATCGATCATGACCATGCATCCCTGCGTCTTCCGCTACTCCTGGCACTCAAAGTGCAACGTTTACGTGCGCATCAGTTGCACCATTCTGCCAGTGTACATGCCTGAAGAAGCTATGCTGTGCAATTCTCTACAACTTGAAATGGTACATTTACAGCTCTGGATGTTTGTACCGTGGTGTTTGCATCAGAATATAGCCAGTCTCCAGAATGGAAGAGATTTCGATGCCAAATGAGCGCGTTTTGAGGCGTGTCCGTGAAAGCACATTGCGAACGGGGCGCATCTCTTGATCCCAGATGCCAGCTTCTTGAGCCTCCTGCAAGCGTTTACGGCTACGAGCAATGGCGGCCTCACTGGCATGCCCACTGTTAAAGCTCGCCACTAGAACTTCATAAGGACAATAGTAGGGATACGCATCAAGTAATGGCATCAGCACACAAATCTCGCTTGTCGTAAATTGCTGTTCCATCAGCATCAATGGACGGTCATCTTTACAGGCGAGGTGCGAAAGTGTACCAAGCGGAATATTGAGGGCAAGGGTATGGCCGGAGGGTAGTAAGCCTTGCAAAGAAAAGTGCAAAACATCTTCGCTGTTTTCCTGCAAGTAACTGACGGGTGTTTTGACTTTGCGCAGGGAAACTTTTTGCATGGTGGCGCTCCTTGTCTGGCTGGCTCAAAATTTACGTTTTGACTGACTGGTATAGGACGACATACAATATCTACGGACTAAAAGGACAATTGAGATAGAAAATCTCAAAGAGCGCAAAAGCGTGTAAATTCCTGGTTTTGCGTTGTCCTCCCTCTGTTTTTGTGATGGTGTCCTGCTATTTTTGTATGTCCCTATACTGCGATATAGCCTCCAGCAAAAATACTGGAAGTCAGGTAACTATTTACGCGCCATAGGTGTCTGGGACCGCTGCTGTAATAACAAAAAGTATTCCGAAATAATGAACGTACGCTAAGAGTAAATTCTCCCTATGCCTGTTGGCGCGCAGAAAGAAATAAAATAAGGTATATACTATGCTCTATTGTAACTGTTTTAGAAGTATATTACAAGCCTTTCTGCTGTGCCGGCTCTTTATTCTTGACACTTAGGAATGGACTTATTTCTTTTTACAGGCGTACAGTACATCTATTTCTGTTAATGTATAGCAATGTTTCTCTTAACCAGGGGTTCGGGCTGTGCACCGGTCTCTCGCCGCCGCACGCGGCGGCAAAGAAAAGAAGTAAAAGAGGTATTTGGGGACACCCCAAACCCCGGCAAAGGGCTCACCGCCCTTTGCAATCCCGTTTGAAAAGCCTTACGTTTGCACCTATGGACTGGCGTCCTCTGCATAGCAGCAGCTTATTTTTGTTCGCTTGCAGTTCTGGCTGTGATATTGTATACTGACATATACCCCCCAGGGAGGGGTGTAGTAACGAAAGCGAGAGAAGCATGCAAGCAGATAAAACCGATATCCTGAAACGTTTAAACTATATTGATGGTCATTTGAACGGTATTCGCAAGATGATTGAAGATGATAAATATTGTGTGGATATCTTGCGACAAACTTATGCTGTCCGTAAGGCAATCGAAAAAATGGAGGCATTGGTTCTCGAAAATCATTTGCAAACCTGTGTGCCTGAAGGCATCAAAAGTGGGAGCGAGCAGGCTATTATTGAAGAGTTGATGCAACTGTATAATCTGGCCGGGAATCGTTAAGCAGAGGATTTCTCCTGGTCAGGTGGCTTTTTTTATTGTCTGTCTGGTTTTGTAGAGGATGATCGGTTTGAAAGTTTCTGTCTGGTTTGTGGTAGTTACGACGCTTTTCGTTACCTGCTTATTGACCGCTAATATTCTGGCAGTCAAGTTGATTACTTTTCAGAGATTTTTATTGCCAGCTTAATCCCTTCCATCTAGGTACCAGAGCCAGCTCCTGATGTCTGTATCAGGGGGTTGCTCTATTTTGTGGTTTCTACGCGCTGCCAGATGTCCTGACGTGAGCGGTGCTTGATGTGCAGTTCGAGCCAGACGCAGAGCCAGAGGTGGATGCGGGCAATCAGTAAGCAGCAGGTCCACCATTGTTCGTGCCAGGATTGAGCATAGGTGAGTGCAGAATAGAGGCCGGTGAGGGCTTCCCGTTGAAATGAGCGCATGTGTTCAGGCGGACGCACATAGCGTTGATCATTGGGATGGAGTGGAGGCGGCGTCATGGCTGCGCCTGCGCTACTACGGACCTTTTGGAGCAGCCAATCTTTATACGTGGTAGGATAGCGTACAGCAACGCGGGCCTCTGGCGCGTAAGCGAGAACATAACCTTGCTGCCAGACCAACTGTGAGATATAGGCATCGTCAGCCAGCGTCTCTAGAGGCATTGCTGTCAGGAGAAAACTGCGTGCCGCGTAAAGATAGCCTGAACAATCCAGGTAGCGCCGCTGCTGCGCATTGCGGGTGCGTATATAGTGGGCCCCTGCATCGGTGAGAAGATGGGACCAGTAGCCAAAGCACGATGTGCGAGGATTGGCTGAAATAGGCCGACCAGTAACTGCTCCACACTCAGGCTGCTCAAATGGTGCCAGCAACTCGGCAATGGCATTCTCCTGTACCAATACATCTCCATCACTAAAGACACAGATATGGCCTCGAATGTGTTTCAGGGCGAGATTCAAGGCCGCTGGCTTTCCCTCGCCTGTATCGATCAATTGTCGTACCTGCGGATAACATTCTGTAAAGATACGCACCACGGTTGCCGTCTCAGTATCCGGGCAGACCACAAGAATCTCATATGCTTCGGGCCAGTCCTGTTCTAAGAGTGCTTTGATGGAGACACCAACTGTCCTTGGTTCCTGGTAAGCGGTAAGAATGCAGCTGATCATGAATTTTTCCCTCAGAACTATAGAGACCATCCAAATTAGAGATATAACTGAGCCAGTGCTGCTTGTGTTATTGGAGTTTGCCTGATTCTATCAATATTTACTCTACTGAAGTCAATTCTTATGGTCAAGAAAATAGGACTTCCTTCCAATGCTGTATTTAAGCATATGATTGACAAATAGGCATGCATTATATATGTTGCCAGTCTTTGAATAGACTGATAGGGAATTTTGCCTGCCTATTAATGGTGCTTGTTATAGACATAAAAGAAAAACATGAAACTCAATCGCTAAAGATATTAATAAAATACTATATGGTTATTATTGACATATTTACGTGCCATGACAATCTGTGCTACGATATACCTGTTTATAAGAGTATTTGTTGGCCCTTGAGATAGAGTGAAATACTGCTCTATGTTGCTAAACTAAATATGTTTACTAAGGGGGAGTAAAACACTGAACATTGGAGTTCTAGATGATAACCCTGCCATCCTTGCTTTTTTATCGACTACACTAAAAATGGATGGACACACTGTCTTTACCCATATGAGTGGCGCATCTATGTTGGACGCTATCTTTCCTCTGACCAGTTCACCAGAGGATGCGCAGCCCTATGATCTGATTATTCTTGATCTTCTTCTTCCTGGCACTATGACGGGGGCAGATGTGTTTTTAGCTGTTCGCAAAGAATATGAATCCTGGCAACTTCCGATCGTTGTGATTACTGCGGTAAGCGGGCCTACACTTGAGCAGTTTCGGCGTATCCTACCTGATGATGTCCCTTTGCTCCGTAAGCCTTTTTCGCCCCGCTCTTTGCGTCAGTTAATCAATCATCTGGCTGAGGGATAAGTAGCTGTTATCACTATAGCTAGCTATTACAAATAGAAGCGTTGTTCTTCTAGATCAAGCTCATGTTCGATGGCATGCAATATCTCATCGTCAATCTGACCATGATCGCGTAGTGTGATAACAGCGTGGCGCTCTACGTTGATAATTTCGCGGCGGAACTGGCTATTAGCCTGTAAACGTTCTTCAAGGTACTCTCTCTTTTCGCTATCTTCATAAATAGTGATAGTATGCAAGCGTTGCTCGTAGTATTCCTGCAGGCGTTGTATAAACTCTGTGGTCACTGTTTTTTCTGCTTTCAATGCTTGCAGACGTTTCAATGCAGCTTTAACCGCTGTACGCCGTGCCAGGAGCATTTCCTGCTCAAATACAGTCTCCTTATTAAGCTTGAGGAGGCGAATGATCGGTGTCAATGCCAGACCTTGTCCCACCAGCGTGATCAGAATAACGCCAAAGGTGATCACAATCAGTAGATTGCGCTCAGGGAATAAGCTCCCGCTTCGTAGTGCCAGGGGGAGGGCCAATGCTGCGGCCAGGGCCACGCTTCCACGTAGACCCGTCCAGGCAATGATGACTGTCTGATCCCATTGTGTGTCCAATTCGTTTATACGCATACGACGATTGATGAGGTGAGGTAGATAGGCTGAGGTTAAAACCCAGGCAATGCGCACCACAATCGCAGTGATACTGATGAGTAGAATCGGCCAGATAACATGGATGATTGTTTGTCCTCCAAGTGAATCAAGGATGCTGCGCAGTTCGAGGCCGATCAATAAAAAGACTAATCCATTGAACTGGAAGACCAGAATATTCCAGTATGAATGAGCTGGTAGCCGTGTTTCAGATGTATAGAAGCGGGATGAATGACGGCTGATGTAGAGTCCTGCCGCCAGGGTGGCAAGCACACCGGATAGGCCCAGCGCTTCGGCGAGCAGATAGGCTGCATAGGGCGTGAGGAGTGAGACGGTAACTTCAATGACTGCATCATTCAAGAAATGATGCAGTTTGACAATAGGCCAGGCAATAACAAGGCCAATGATTACTCCACCGATACTCACGCCTACAAACTGGATTCCTGCCTGCCAGATCGAGAAACTTGCTGTTACAACACTTGCCAGCGCGAATCTATAAATAACCAATCCTGTCGCATCATTGACCATACTTTCTCCTTCAAGAATAGTCACAATACGACGCGATAGACCAACACTCTTGGCGGTCGCACCAGCGGTAATTGCATCCGTAGGAGAAATAATTGCACCCAGCACAAATGCAACGCCCCAGGGAAGAGCCAGGAAGGAGTGGGCAACGACCGCTACAATTACCGTTGTGGCTAAGACCAATCCAATTGAAAGGAGCAAGATGGGGCGCAGGTTGCTACGAAACTCACGCCATGAAATCTGCGAGGCAGAGGCATAGATGAGCGGTGGAAGAAAAAGAAATAAGATCAGATTTGGATCGATATGAATGGTAGGGAGTCCTGGAATAAAGGTCAGCAACAGGCCGCCTATGACCAGCATGATAGCGTAAGGAATATTGAGCCGTGTGGCGATAATGGCGAGTATCACGATGGCTACAAAGAGAAAGAAGATTAGCGTGATTGTTTCAGGCATATTAAGGTGTATCCTTTAGTGGTGTGCAAGCTCATAATCCGCTGTATAGAACAGATTATGGTTGTCTTGAATGATTAGGAATACAAATAGTATCCGCCGACCAGACTTCCCGGCACACCTCAAATATGCGTTTTTGTCAGTATACGTGACTATCTTTTATCTTACCATAGTTTTTATTGAAGAACCAGACAGAGAAGACGCCAGATGGTCACGATAAAAAATTCTTCATCGACATCTGGCGCATAAAGTGGACACCTGTCAGGTTTTTCTCCACTACATGGAAAAGGATCTCACTCGGCAAGAGGGAGTGTGATATAGCCTGGCGCACGTCCAATCCTGCTTATAATTGCTTGATATTGATCATAAGCAGGCACCAGTTTCGCTGATCCCCAGTTTTTTTGTGCCAGTGAACGCAGCAAAAGTTCAATCCCAGCGTCGATCTGTTGCTCTGTTTGTTCATTGGGATAGTCACACCATACATGTAACTTGGCTCCTACATTCAGAGGATGGTGTGGAGCAATAGTGTGTTGATTTTGAAAAATATGCTGCTCATATATCTCATAAATTTTTGCCGGGGATGGATTAAAGTGCGGCCCATTTCCATTTTCATCCACTGCGGGAGCAAGTACATAGTAGAGATAATCGCCGTTGCAATTCATAATGGAAATACCCCGTTCGACAATCTCAGCGGGTGTCAGACCTGAATCATCCCAATGTTCGTAAATCATATCAGCTGCAGCAGTAATCGCTGTGCCTCCATAGAGGCCATCATTCCAGGTGCGTGTTCGCTTGCCATGAGCTTTGACGATCTCATGAGCCCAATTGACAAAGCCGAGATAGGTATCCCGTTCAGTGGCATCAGGACCGTAATGATCGTGGGCATATTTCAGCAATTGCGGATAATCGGTATAGGCTTCGGTCATCAGATATTCATCGGCACCAATGTGCCAGTAAGGACCAGGGAAGAGTGGAATAAACTCATCCAGGAGATCTTTCAGCAGTACATAGGATGCCTCGTTGCCCAGATCGATATCCCCGGGTTTACGTTTTCCACTTGTACTGATGAGCTGAAGCTCCGGATGTTGCGCCAGAATCGGATCCATATGTCCAGGCATGTCAATTTCAGGTACTATCGTGATGTGGTAGCGTTGTGCCAACTCTATAAGCGCTTGTAGCTCTGCTTTCGTATAATATTGCTTAGATACTACTTCGGGATGACGCTCGCTTGGTAAACGGAAACCATAATTGTCAGAGAGGTGCAGATGGAGGTAGTTGTATTTCAGATAGGCCAGCTCGCGGATATGATTTTCAAGCCAGGGGATAGAGAAATATTTACGGCCCACATCTACCATCAGACTTCGTTGTGGATAGTCCGGCCAATCGCGTGCGGTCCCCGCTGGAAGCGTCTGTTGTTGCCGCAATAATTGTAACAGTGTGCGCGTACCATAAAAGACGCCATCCACAGTAGCAGCGCTAATGCTGATAGCACTACCGATCTCTAAGCGATATCCTTCAACTCCTAATGATGTATCATCGGAGATTAAAGACAGAAATATATCTCCATTGCCTGCTGACGCTGCACTTATAAGTGGAATGGAGAAGCCCGTTTGTTGCAAGATATCCTCAGCGAATACTGTACCTGTACTCTGTAATTCGAGGAAAGACGCTTGATCAAGCACAATATGCGTGTGTTCACTAAAGGTATATACGCCAGAGCTAGCTGTCCATTCTTGAAGTGCGGGAATAGTAGATGGACGTCCCTGTTTATCTATAGTGTGAAGTGAGGCAGATGAATAGTCTGGTACGCTCGTCATAAGCCCTCCTATAGGGAAGTGCGCTGAAAAGTAAAATGCGTAATAGTAAGAATTGTAACTTTTCTCAACATAAACTTTCTATGTTGGGAAAAGCGTACCTACTTTTGAGGCTAATGTCAAGTTATCTAGACCTCTAGATGGGAGTTGGGAAGGATCCTTTACCAATTCTGCGGTGTTGTGTTGGCAGAGCAGTATATAGAGATTATTTTGTTGGTTCAGAATCCATATATACTGCTCTGTCTGCGGAGAGGTTAAAGGTAACTCTGAAACCATTCGATTGTGCGTTGCACATAATCGAGATTATGTTGACGTTCGGTCAGCCCATGTCCTTCGCGTGGATATGTGACCAGTTCTACCGGGACACCAAGTTCTGACAGGGCGCGGTAGAAGGCGTAGGCTTGATTGAGTGGCACACAGGCATCATTTTCGCCATGTACAATCAGTGTAGGGGTGGCTACATGCCTGGCATAGGTGATGGGAGAGCGTTCCCGATACGTCTCTGGATGGGTCAGAGGGCTGATAGGCGCGCCGACTTTACCCAGGAAGCGCATATCCCAATCCTGAATATTGGTTTGCGCGTGGAAGCTATGATAATCGCTGATGCCTGCGTCCATGACCGCAGCTTTAAAGCGGGTTGTCTGGGTAACTGTCCAGGCGGTCATAAAGCCGCCATAGCTCCAACCCATAATGCCGATTCGTTCAGCATCGACCAGCTTACGTTCAACCAGATAATCGACGCCCTTCAGTACATCCTGCAAATCTTTGCCGCCCATATCGCCAATCACTGCATCCGCGAAAGCCACGCCACCACCCATACTGCCACGAATATTGGGACGAAGTACGGCGAAGCCTGCTGCCGCCAGAATTTGGGCGTGATATGACTCCCAATCATCCAGCCAGACACCAGAGGGGCCACCATGAACATGCACGACAAGTGGAGGTAGTGGCGCATTTTTCTCATGCTTCGGCCATGTAACTAACGCCTCAATCATCCAGCCATCGACGCTTTTATAGCGGATATGCTCGGTATTATTCAGTGCGAATGTCTCCTCCGCTAGCGGATTGAGGCGCGTAATACGTTGCCAATCAAGCGTCACCGCCTGATTGTTTTCGAACGCAAGTTTGCCCAACCAGACATCATGAGGATGTTGATGTGAATGAGTGGCGGCTATATGTTGCATATCCGTGCTGGTGGACAGGTGAGGATAACCGCGGTCCCCGATGAGAAAGTCATCGCTCAACGTTTTCATCGTACCCGTTTGTGCGTCGAGCGTGGCAATGCGTGTTGTCAGGCCCTTCCAGCCAGCGCAAAGAATTTGTTGTCCATCGGGATACCAGCGTAGCCAGGTAGGACTCCAATTGAGATCAGGTGTCATATGCCGTGTCTGGTTGGTAGCAAATGAGTGAATGTAAATATCGCCACCGCCGCGATCTGGATCGCTCCATTCTCCAGATACATAGGCCAGTTGGGTACTATCCGGTGACCAGGTCAGGGCAAAAGCCTGACGGGTGAGCCGGTTAACCTGACGAATGCTACCACCATTGGCAGCAACCAGGCCAATTTGGCCGCGATACCAATCGGTTTCCTCAGGCCCGTTGGCGTAGTATACAGCGAACTGTTTGCTATTGGGAGACCAGACATAGTGCCAGATCGACAACCCATCAGGCGTAACTGCTTCTGGGATATCGCCATCAATGCGCATGGTCCATAGGCGCTTATGACGCCCCTGGTTCGCATATTGATGGCGCGGATCTTGAGCTGGCTCCTCACCCTCAAGCGAGCAGAAAGCAATCCGTTTACCATCAGGAGACCAGGAAACAGTATGAATGCCATTAGGCATGCTACAGAGCAACCGTTCATCTCCTGTAGACACATCCTGTACATAGAGTTGAGCATGAGGGTCACTCTGGTCACTGTCAATAGTAGATGCAAAAGCGATGGAGCGGCTATCCGGTGACCAGGCTGGGGCTTGATCGCGCCTCTTACCTCTGGTCAAGGGATGTGGATCATTGTTGGCCGTATCAGTAATCCAAAGCCGATTACGACGTTTAGTTTGGTCTGGTAACCATTCGCCCACCAGAAAGACAATCTGCTTGCCATCAGGAGAAACCTCTGCCTGCGATGCGACACGCACGTTGAAGACTGACTCGGGCGTGACAGCGCGACGAGGAGCGGCCAATTGGGCATCATTTGAATTGATCTGTGAAACTGGGATACTCAAGATAGATACTCTTTTCTAGCACTCGTTCTCATATACAATGGACAACATCTGACTGCATGTATAGACCATACCTGACAACGTTGAACACAGGTATAGGATACACGATATTGTATACTGTAATCTCGCCGTACATAGTCTGTATCTACAAAAAGAGAGTTTCCCAGTTCCACGCAGGATTGTTTGATTATGTTTTTAAGAGATACTTGAACATGATATTTCTTCTTCATGTGAAATCACATGATTGATATGCTGGAGAGCCTGCTCGATTTCCTCTCCTGGTAGTTGTTGCTCATCATAATGCAGCACTACAGATTTCGATGGTAGATCAGTGGCAATAATTGTCAGAGTGGGCAATGGTGTCAGGGCAGACACAACCTTCTTCATACATCCCTGGCAACCAATCTTCGGTAAAGTTACCTTTGTTTGTTTGAACATATGTAACCTCCTGATAAAAATGAGTATAAATTCAGTATAAGAAGGTAAAAAAGGCGTTGTTTAGCTATTTATGTATTGAAATAGCTGGTACTCTGTCAAGCATATGCTCGAAGTTCTGTATCTATGAGCAATTGACTCAGATGAATTTGCAGTATCTCCCCCTTTTTTTCTCTTCCAGCTTTGTGGTTATTCTTCTCCATATGCAATGCTATACCTGATCCTGTGCTATGATACGCACACACTATCGCTATAAAATTGGATTGGATGATCTATGACTATAAAGGGCGCACAGAGCACAGATGTAGTGATTGTAGGGGGTGGAATAATTGGCTGTGCTACTGCGTATTTTTTACGAAAAGCTCAGCTATCTGTAACTCTACTGGAGCAAGGCGAAATAGGACGTCAATCTTCAGGCGCGGCGGCGGGGCTCCTGGCACCTCTTGGTGCTCTCAACGGACCTGGACCATTTACTGATTTATTGCTATGTGGTTTTCAACAATTTGTTGAACTGGTGTCAGAATTAGAAGATGTAAGTGGTTTGAAGCTTGATTTTGTACGTTCGGGAACGTTGCGTGTGGTGCGTGATCTTAAATATGTAGCGCGTCTGAAAAAGCGCCTGGAGGCATGGCAGACTCTCGGTTTGCACTTATCCTGGCTGGATGGCGTAGATGTACAGCAACTTGAGCCAGCGTTGCTTCCGACTATTGCCGGTGCTATCTATGCTCCTGATGAAGCTCAGATTAATCCTGTGCGCTTTGTTGGGGCATTTGCGAGTGCTGCATGCCAGCTAGGGGCGCGGCTCTATCAGCATACTACCGTGAGCGAGATTATCCATGAGCAGAATAAAATAGTCGGAGTGAGGACTGCTTCTGGCACTACGTTTACGGGTCAGCATGTTGTGCTGGCAGCTGGTGTATGGTCCGAGCATTTATGTAGCCCGTTGAATGTTACTCTGCCCTTACGTCCTATACGTGGTCAAATGATAGCCTTAGAACAACCAGCGCCAGCCCTGCGACATATTGTTTTTGGCGATGCTATGTATCTCCTTCCCAGAGATACACATGTCCTTGTCGGTGCAACCAGGAAAGATGCGGGTTTTGATGTGAGTGTGACGCAGGAAGAAACATTACAATTGCAACACGCAGCCATAAGATTGATGCCTTCTCTGAAATCCAGTGTACTTGTACGCGCATGGGCTGGTCTGCGTCCAGGCACACCGGATCGTTATCCAATCCTTGGACCGGTGCCTGAATGGAAAAACCTGGTGCTGGCAACGGGCTATAACAGTGTTGGCTTAATGTTAAGTGCTATTACTGCCCGTGGAATTGCAGCGTATGTTATGACTGGCTCGCTACCCGAGATTATGCAGCCATTTACGCAGCAGCGCTTTCAAAAATCCTGACGACAAGATTTTCCAAAAGCGATATTGTGAGACTTGAAAAAGACACCCCGAAAACCCTTGACAAGACCATCTTGCGTATGGCATACTCATTGAGCTGTCGAAACGAAACAATCATACTTCCCTTTTTGAAGGGATTGTGCTCCTGTTTGTTCGAACATCCTTTGTGCCACGCTAATGTGGCTCCTCTGAGATCATGCATCTCTCACGCGCTTCCCAACCTGGTTGAGATTGCCGGGAGCTGTCGGCTCTTTTTTCGGATCGTCTCCTTGCTGGAGACAGCACGAACGATGAGTAAAATGAATTTAGCGCAAGCGCAAATCCCCCGGGAAAAACGCTTGACAAACCACAAGGGATATGCGATACTACGGGAGTTGAAGCGAGCAAGCGAAAAGAAACGTACTGCTCCTCGACACACCAAAAACAAAGAGTACCTTGACAACTGAAGAGTGGAAAGCAGAACAGTAACTGGAACTATACAAAGAAAAATTTATAGCTCCTGTCAATTCAGCTGTAGCGATGCAGAAATGCGTCGGCTAGAGCAAACACATAATCTGCGAACAATTGCCATGTTTTTGTAACTTGGCCATGATCGCTTTTCTCATGCAATTTACAGACGTTCGTTGAAGGTCTGTGCTTTATAAAATTGGATGGCGAGTTTGATCCTGGCTCAGGATAAACGCTGGCGGCGTGCCTAACACATGCAAGTCGAACGCTCTTCGCAAGAAGAGAGTGGCGGACGGGTGAGGAACACGTGGGCTATCTACCCCCTGGTGAGGAATACCGGCGAGAAATCGCCGACAATACCGCATATGCTCGTAAGAGCAAAGCTCGCAAGAGCGCCAGAGGATGAGCCTGCGCCCGATTAGTTGGTTGGTGGGGTAATGGCCTACCAAGAC
>NZ_BIXY01000005.1 GCF_008326305.1 Dictyobacter arantiisoli
CGACCTTTGCCCCACAACCTGCTCCTCGGAAGGGACGAACGGAGGGGCAAAAACGATGGGGAAGGCAAACTTTTTCGCGCCACGTTCTTCAAGAGGGCTCTGCAAAAAAATGAATGGCACCCTAACAGAACTACAGGTGCATGTGAGCGGATAAAGTTGTGTTATACTTTTATATCAGACGGGAGGATCAACGGCATGCAGCGCATCAAACGCCTATTTAGACAGCTTCAATGGAAATTGACCTTTTCGTATACGTTGATCACCATTGTTGCTATTTTATTGATTGAATTTTTGACAGTACTGGTAGTGCTCGGCTATTTTCTTTTCAACCAGGCCGAAATACAGGTTAGCAGCCTGCGTAATCAGGCAACGCAGGCACTTCCCTTCTTCGTTCACAACAGTCCTGACCAGGCGACTCTCGCGCATTGGTTAGCCAGTTCGGGAAAGCTCGTGACGCCACAGTTGGATGCCCATACGCGAGGATTTCTATGCGTGCTTGATATCCATGGTCGTGTACTGGCAAGCCTGGGCGATCATCCTCCAGCAGTAGCCTCTACGCTTACGTTGCCCTCCAGGGCGGTCTCGCCCACACAGTTGCACGCACTTCTGAATGGAGAGGTTGTCGCAATCTCATTGAGTGAACCAGAACAGATGCAGTTGATCGTGGTTCCGATTCGGGATGGTCAGCAGAGGCCGGTAGGCGCATTGGTCGCCCATCTTGAGCAACTCAATCTGGCAAACGTATCGACAAGCTATGGACGTTTGCTATCACTTTTCGGCGTAAACATACTCTTATTGACATTATTGGTAGGTATTGTTGGCACATTCTTCGGCTTTTTTACGGCGCGCAGCTTTACTCGCCGTTTTACGCGTCTGACTCTGGCTGCTGATCATTGGAGCAGAGGAGATTTCTCCTTGCTTGTGCGGGATGCTTCCCAGGATGAGGTCGGACAACTGGCGCGCCGCATGGATCGTATGGCAGAGCAATTGCAGCACTTGATGCAGACCCGTCAACAACTTGCTACGGCGGAGGAACGTAACCGCCTGGCTCGCGATCTGCATGATAGTGTGAAGCAGCAAATATTTTCTGTGGCGATGCAATTGGGATCGTTACGTGTGCTCCTCAAGCGCGATACCGATAAAGCTCTGCGCCGTCTGGACGAGATTGAGGGTGTTGTTCATCAGGCTCAACAGGAATTGACTGCTCTAATCCGTGAACTTCGGCCCGGCACTCTGGCAGACCGTTCGCTACCGCAGGCACTGCAGGATATGGCGATGCGCTGGAATCAGCAAACGTGGATCGCTATCCAGTTTGAGCTTGAGAATACTGTTGTGACGGAGCAGGATAGAGAGACGACGCAAAACATCTCTATCGCCTCTGAGATCGAAGATGCCTTCTTTCGGATCGCGCAGGAGGCGCTCTCTAATGTGGCTCGTCACAGCAATGCTACCAATGTCCAGCTTCAATTGCGTTATAGCGCGGAGAACATCAGCCTCACCATCGCAGATAATGGGTGTGGTTTCTCACCTGCTCGTGTTTTAGCGCGAAGTGAACAGAAGAGGCAGGGAGGCGTTGGTCTCCATTCGATGCGTGAACGTATACAGGAACTGGGTGGCCATATTGACATCCACAGCGCCGAAGGAAAGGGCACACGTATCACCGTTGCCTGTCCTATGCGACCAGTGGTTGCCAGGTTGCAACCGGAATCTTCTATTCTGTAAAGAGGAATAAACAGAGGAAAGCGGGCTTGTTATGGTTGAGCGGATTACATTGATGATGGTTGACGATCATCATCTGGTGCGCCAGGGAATTTTATCCCTGCTGGAAGTGCAGGATGATATTGAGGTGGTAGGAGAGGCCTCTTCAGGCGAACAGGCGCTACAAATGGTTGCAGTATTGACCCCTGATGTTGTGTTAATGGATCTGATGTTGCCTGGTATCAGCGGTGTAGAAGCGACGCGCAAGGTCAAGCAGCTTAGCCCGCAGACGCAGATAATTGTGCTGACCTCGTACCATGACGATGAGCATATTTTTCCAGCACTGAGGGCCGGCGCGCTCTCCTATGTCCTCAAGGATGTAGGACCCGATGAACTGGTTGCTACGATTCGTAAAGCTGCACATGGTGAAGCCGTGGTGCATCCACGCGTTGCTGCCAGATTAGTGCAAGAGATCCAGGGGGTCAAGAAAGAAGCCCATTCTGTTTTAACCGATCTCAGTGAGCGTGAGCGCGAAGTATTACGCCTCATCGCCAGAGGACATAGCAATGCGGTTATTGCCGAGAAGCTGGTTATCAGCGAAAAAACTGTTAAAGGACACGTCAGCAATATTCTCAGCAAACTGCATATGCTGGATCGCACCCAGGCAGCCGCCTTTGCCTGGGAACAAGGTGTCGTACAACGTTCGAATGAGGCATAACCTGTTTCCCCTGGTTGACAAGTAGTGCATGGCATGCTATTCTCGCTTTTTAAGCACTATTCAGATCTTCGAGACAGGAGGTGCCCCGATGGGTACCAGCATCATTATCCTCAACTAGTGCCGCTGTACTTGTTTGAGGGTGCATGTTTTTTTGTCATCGAAATACCTGCTATCCCCTTATCCGGCCTGATGATTTCGCTAGCGAAATCATGGCTGATTTTCTGGTATCCTCCTCTTGGCCAGCGACACTCCCATCATTGCTCCATTCCTTCTTTCCTGACAGTTCTTGCTTGCTATGGTTTTGTGTGTCACAGAACGGGGAAACTATGAAAATGACATCTGATAAGGATCAGCCTGGCGCCGTCGCTGGCAAAAAACCTCTTTTTCTCAATCGTTCCTTTGCACTGCTGTGGAGTGGGCAGACGATCTCATTGATTGGCTCACATATCAGCGCCGCGGGACTGCAAATAACGGCGGTTCTCACAATGGCAGCATTGACGCCACTCTTTGGTCTCTGGTTCCTGTTATTACCACGACATGATTTTGTTTCTACAATTGAGCCTGCTTCATCTTCGTTGTAATAAAACGAGGTCTATTTACCTTTGCAGGAGTCAAGTGCCCACCAGCAGCGGCGTATGGTGGACACCCTTATTTGATCTGGATAGGGAGATATCCCCCACACAGGGGATGGTGAACTGCTGGTACTTTGTTATACTACTTTACACATGGTTGTGTTTGACGATCTTGATTGAACGCAATGGCCTGTTTCACTATCTGGACAGCACAGGCTACCGACTGAGCAGTGTTTCTCGCTGCATACTCCCGCACCAGCCATAGAGAGGAAAGATATCGTGCAGCGTGAAAAAATGTATCGCATTCCCGTTTTTTTGTTTCTCCAGCTCCTCATCAGTTATGTGATGGTTGGCTTTGTGGTTGCCATACTGCTTTCTCGCTATGGGATAGTGCTTAGTCTGGTAATTGGATGTGGTGTGGGTCTCTTGCTAAGCGCTAATCTTTCTCAAGGCGTGTTTGCATTGCAGGTGGTACTGGATCGATTGGCGGAGGGGCTACCGGTGGAACTGACCGCTTTACGCCGTTATTGGCCGCTCCATACGTTATTCCAACGTATCAGCAGGCTAGAACAGCAGTACAGGTTGCGTAGTGGTCAGCAGATCCAGGTTGAGCAGCAGACAGTTGCTTATAAAGATCAGCTAATGCAACAGGTAATCAAGACAACTGCACAAGAGGAGCGGAACCGTCTGGCTCGCGATCTGCATGATTCGATTAAGCAGCAGATCTTTAGCATTACGATGAGCGCAGCAGCAGCCAGGGCGCGTTGGGAACGCGATCAGCCGCGTGTACGTAGCATTCTGGATGATATTGAGCGTACCGCACGTGAGGCTCAGGTGGAGATGCAGGCGATGTTGCAACAATTGCGTCCACGAGCTTTAGAGAATATCGGACTGATCGAGTCGTTGCGCATGCAAAGCCAGGCCCTGGAATATCGTACCGGGGCTAACGTGGCGCTGGAAATCAGTACTCTGCCTTCTGAAGAGGATCTTCCACCGGGATCGCAAGAGGTACTATTTCGGATTGTGCAGGAGGGCTTTGCGAATATCGCCCGCCATGCACGCGCCTCTAATGTATGGTTAAGTCTCTATCAGCAAGGACAATTTTTGTTGTTGGAAATTGGAGATGATGGGCAAGGCTTTAATATCTCTCATATGCCGAAACAGTCCAATGCTGGTGGCATGGGTATGCAGAATATCCAGGAACGTATCAAGGCATTGCATGGTACAGTTCAGATCTGGAGTGTAACTGGCACGGGAACAACGATACAGATTGCTATTCCTCTGGCGGAGCAGGCAGCGCCAGAGCGCATACCTGAGGTGGAGGAACCCGCGCTGAGAAAGTCTATGAAGCGTGTTCAACTCATGTTAGAGGTTGGTCTACGCATGATTGATGTGGCAGCGGCCTGTGTCTTGCTCTATACACCCATAGGTCTTGCTCGCCCGCTCCTGATCCTGTGTCTGTTCGGTGCTGGTTGTGCCTGGCTCATGGCGCAAACCTCGCGTATGCAGGTCGCGTTAAGCATGGGGAGCAAGCATATTCAGCATCTATCGTTGGTGGCTCAGAGTGATCAGCTCTTGATTGGTTTCCTCATCATTGGTACATGCTATATTGGCTATTCGCAGTACTATTATTGGCTGTTTGCTGGATTGTTCTATCTGTTTGCTGCGTTCGTGCTGGTGCTGGCGGTACACTATTACGTTGTGCGCTGGCGCTATAGCCGCAAGTTGACCCGATCGGAGCGACGAAAACTTATCCGTAAGCAAGCGCGGCAGATCGGATTGGATTTGCTCGTCTGGGCCAGCGTGATTGGCTACAGCATATATCGGGGGATCATCACTCTCAATGCCAGGATTTTTACATTTGACTGGAATCATTGGGCGCAAAGTATGGCTGTGCTTTTTTGCCTCTTATGGTTGCTTGTGATCCTGCTGAAGGGGATTGAGATGCTTTGCTGGCGCTGGTTGCCGCTAAGGCGAGAAAGGAGTGAGCGATAGATGGAAACTATTCGCGTTGTACTGGTCGATGATCACAAGGTGGTGCGCTACGGATTGCGCACCTATCTGGAATCATTTCTGGATATGGAAATTGTGGGAGAGGCCTCCAGTGGCGAGGAGGCTTTGCGCACTATTGAGCAATGGGTTCCGGATGTAGCGGTACTGGATCTCTTGATGCCGGGTGGCATTGATGGGATCGAGACAATTCAACGCATGCGTAAGTTGACTCCACTCACACAAATTGTGGCGTTGACGAGCTATACCGATGAGGCACGGGTGGTTGCTGTATTGCGGGCCGGTGCGATTGGTTATGTGCGTAAAGATGCCGCGCCCGAGATTCTCCTGGAGGCGATTCGCAGTGCGGCCAAAGGACAATCCTTGCTTGATCCACAGATCGCTGACGCTGTGCTCATGGAGTTATCCCAGAGCACAAAGTCATCGACAGTATTATCCGAGCGCGAACAGGAAGTCTTGCACCATCTAGCTCTGGGGCGTACGAACCGTGAAATTGCTGAACTTATGATTGTCAGTCCTGAAACAATAAAAACGCATGTTGGCAATATTCTCACCAAGCTACAGCTTGCCCATCGTACCCAGGCCGTCATTTATGCCTTGAAACAAGGCTTTATCTCTTTAGATGATATTGAATTATAACCAAGTACTCAGTTCTCAGTAAACCTCCCGAGAGCATCAGGAAGGAGTCCCATTCTCGTATGCGCCGTTATGCTTTACGTTATCTGCCCTTACTCATCATTGGACTGCTCTTGTGGCCTTTCCCGCAAGAGATCAACCATTCGGAGACAGCAACTCCTTCTGCTAACAATGGGGATTTTCCAATCGAAGCCTCACCTTTTACCGCAGGTTCAGCTCTCTACGGATTGGCAATGCCGTCCGCTCAAGATGTCTGGGCCGTCGGAGGTGTCTTTAAGATCGTGAAAAACCAGCAGGAACATCTTCAGAAAGTTGTGCCTGCGCAGGGCCAGATTCTGCATTACCAGAATGGTAGCTGGCTGGCAAATACGTCTTTGCAACTGCCATTACTGGCGATCTCAATGTCCTCGGTGCAGGATGGATGGGCTGCGGGCTATGGTGGTCAGCTTGCCCATTACGATGGTCATGCCTGGCAGGCAATGAAGGCACCAACTAATGCCATTCTTTGCAGTGTTGCAATGTTATCCGCTAGAGAAGGCTGGGCGGTTGGTTTTAATGGAACGATCCTGCATTTCCACGATCAGCGTTGGGAGCTGTTCCCAACTCCGACGACGGTGGCAGTAGATCTTTTAAGTGTCAAAATGGTGTCTGCTCAGGAGGGTTGGGCTGTGGGCAGAAATGGTACGATTTTGCACTATAGTCAGCAGCGCTGGCAACTCTACCATAGTCCGACCGACCATACATTGAATGGCGTCTCATTTCTCTCTCCTGATGAAGGCTGGGCCGTGGGAAATCAAGGCGTCATCTTGCACTATCGAGATGGTGTCTGGTCAACCGTTCGATGGTTTCCGCCGGATGGAAGTACGCTCTATCCAAACTTATTAGATGTAGCAATTACCTCAGAACATACTGGATGGATCGTTGGGGTCCAGTCAATGCTGACATATGACAAAGAGGTCTGGCAATCAATAGCAATTACTTCAGAATACACGGGATGGATTGTTAAGGATCAGTCAAGATTGACATATAACAAAGAGGTCTGGCAAGCAAAAGCATCAGGTAATGTTTCTCCAGGCATATTGTATGCAATCGTCATGAATGCCTCCAATGAAGGCTGGGCGGTTGGTGACAATAATAGTATTTATCATTATCGATCAGGTTCCTGGCAACTTACGTATGCCTATTAATAAACTAGTTTCTTATGATAAAGGACGATAAAAAGGAGCGCTTATTCATGGTAACCCATACTCAAAAGCTCAAGCGACAACGCAGTGTCGCGCTTCTTCCCGCGATTACCTTGCTCGCTAAAAATCTCTGTAAACAGACGTGGGGCATCCTATTGATTACCTTCTGTGGCATAGTGGCCTGTGTAGGGCTGGTTTGTGCCGTTCCCCTTTTCATGCAGACTGCCATTCAGACAGGTTTGCAAGGAGTCATCCAGCAAGAGCCAGGGGGAACAGCGATTATAAATTATGTCTCCACTGATCAGCCAACTCCTGCCTTTATTCAGAAGATCGGTGGTCGTGTCGATCAAGTTTTTCAAGCGCACCTGTCCAATTATCTGGCTGGTGGGGCTCAACTCTCGCTCAGTACTCCTAAGCTTCAAGTTCTAGATAGTCGAAGTGGTAAAGCTGTCTCTCAATTGTCTGTGAGCGTCTTTGGTTATGACCCGGCCCCATTGGCGCAGCGCGTTACCCTGGTAAAGGGACGACTTCCCCAGGCACATACGGCGGCGAAGGCGCTAGAGGTCGCGCTTACCCAGCCTGTCGCTGATAACCTTGGCTGGCAAATAGGAAGTTGGCAGCAAGTGCGCTTTCCCGTTGCGGCTAGCTCGACCGTCTGGCGCTTGCACGTCGTGGGCATCGTAGCGCCTGGTTCCGCTACGAGCGATATCTGGCATATCTCGAATCCCTCTGGTGACAATTATGCAGGTATGAATGGAGGAACTGATAACATTCTGGCCTCACTACCAGCTCTCTTGTCTAACTCAGCGGCGCTTCAAATTACTTCTGGTATATCTGGTATCGGATCAAACGTTGCTCCTCTCGCGCAAACAACCACAACACCGATCACAACGCGTCCTCTCCAATATACGATCCCGCATAGCGGAGGTCCAGGTACGGATCCAAGTGCGATCTTCATGGTATATTGGAGCTATCCTATCTCACTTTCACATATTGATGGTAATAATCTTAATACTTTTATACATCCCTATGGAACCCTGGTATCGGATTTATATGATTCTGTGCAGGATGCGCACATCATATCTCATAACACAATATCTCCAGTAGAGACGCAGTTGGAGTCTTATCAGCATGAGATGCCTTATGAGATGGTGGCCGTGATCCTCTTGTTGGTCTCTCTACTGGTGCTGGCATTATTCATGGTCAGTATGTTAGCCAATGTGCTGGTTGAGGGTCAACTTGCCACAATTGTCATGTTACGGAGTCGTGGGGCAACACAACGTCATATCTTTGGGGCATTCACCTTGCAGGGAATCTTGCTAAGTATCACTGCGCTCGTGTTGGGCCCTATCTGTGCGATATTCCTGGTGGGTGTGATCGGACAACTCCTGCTACCTGCGACCGCCTCATCAACTTTTGGTGCACTGATCGGTAATTTGCCGCACACATTTGGACAGATCTGGTTTATCGCGCTCATAACGGTTGTGGTTGCCCTGTTTGTCATGATCATGGCGCTACGGCGTGCTTCTCTGATTGATATTGTCGAGCTGCGACGCAACGCATCCCGGCCCAATCGCACTCCTTTATGGAAGCGGCTCTATCTGGATTTCTTCCTGTTATTGGTGATAGTTGCTGGTATTGCCTACTATCAACTGCTTGCCAAATCGGGTATCGGTGATCCAATTCTGCTGGCTCCGCTGGCATTTCTGGCGGCTCCCTTGACGCTGTTAGCTGTTTCGCTCTTCTTCTTGCGCATCTATCCCTTCCTGACACGGCTGGGTACCAGATCGCTGGCGAAGAGTAAGGCTGCCCCTGGCGTGCTGGCCTTCTCGCAGATGGAACGCCAACCACATGCGACCCTCCGTATGATTCTACTGCTGGCGCTGGCGCTGGCATCCTCAACCTATCTACTATCATTCATTGCCACGCAACAGTATCGCATCGAAGAAATAGCGGATTATCAAATTGGTGCTGATTTCAGCGGGAAGCTTGCTGGTATAAATGCCCGGCAGTCCTTCAAAGATCTTCAGCATCAATATTCCTCTGTTGCTGGTGTTGCATCCGCTACACTGGGTTATCATGACATCGCGAATTCGACGGTTACGCAGACGTATGTGCCACCAGTCGTGGTGAGTGCTATCGACGCCAGTACCTATGCTCAAACGGCTGTCTGGCAATCCTTTTATGCAAAGCAAACTTTACCATCTCTGACCAATCAATTGATTGATCACCGTGCTTCAGCCATTGCCAATGATGAGATCCCCGTGATTGCTGATACCCAGCTCTGGGATCGTCTGAATCTCTATCCTGGCATGCACTTCACGTTAACGACGGATAATGCGCAATTTCAGAATCTTCACTTTGTCGCTTTAGCTGAAGTCGATTATCTTCCCAGGGTGCAGGATGATATGGCGGATTCTGAGGTCGCTAATATGATGATGGATTATCAGAATTACTCTGCCGTCTATGCCAAAGATCATCATGGCGCACAGATACAGCCGAACTATCTCTGGTTGAGTACTCATGGGGATGTCCATTCAATCAGTCAGGTACGGCAGGCGTTTCCGACCTTGAAAGATCGACGAGCCAGTATTGCTCAGGCGGAAAATGAACCATTACAGGTCGCGCTTAAAGGGATACTCATACTTGGCATCATCATCGCACTGGTGCTGGCTCTGATCGGCGTTGGGCTGGCAGCCTGGTTGAGCGTAAAACAGCGCCGTATGAGCTTCTCTATTCTGCGCGCTCTGGGTATGGCACCCGGGCAGATAGCGAAGATCTTACTGTGGGAACAAGGCTTCACCTATCTGTTTGCGTTGCTTCTCGGATTGGGAGTCGGCTGGCTGGTCACGCTGGTAGTTGCACCGGCCTTTGGCCTGCTCGATCACATCTTACAGGTGGTTGGTATCGTCTTCAATAATACCAATTTACCGCTCCAGAAGAGCGCTCCCATTCCCACAACCTGGTTTGGTTTGATGATTGCCATCTTTGTGCTCATCTGTGGTATTGTGCTCCTCCTGATGTCTGGTTATGGAGCGCGACCGGCGGTAGGTCAGACATTACGCCTCAACGAAGACTAGGACGAAACGGAACGAATAGTGACAGGGCAGGCGAGGTATGAGGTCTCGTCTGCCATGGAGGAAATGATGCAAACTCAATTGGTGATCTGTGATAATCTCATCAAAATCTATAAAGCTGGTGAATTAGAGACGGTCGCGTTACAGGGTCTGGATCTGGATGTCTATCAAGGGGAGATGATTTCGATTGTAGGAGCCTCGGGCTCTGGAAAATCAACGTTGCTGAATATATTAGGGGGACTTGATGTTCCGAGTGCGGGACGCATTACGGTGGCAGGTCATGATCTGTCGCGTTTGAATGAAGAGGATCGGGCCAGCTATCGGAGACAGATCATCGGCTATGTCTGGCAGCAAAGTGGTCGCAATCTTCTGCCCGATATGACCATTGAAGAAAATTTAATCCTGCCTCAGATGCTTAATGGGATCAGCGCTGGCCGGAGTAAACGTCGGGCACACGAGTTACTAGAATTAATCGGATTAGCAACCCATGCTAGAAGGAAACCTGTCCACCTATCTGGTGGACAACAACAGCGTGTTGCCATCGCGGTAGCCCTCGCCAATCAGCCCGCGCTCTTGCTCGCTGACGAGCCGACTGGCGAATTGGACTCAACCACCACCCAGGAGATTATCGCGTTTTTTCGCTCCATCAATCAAAAATTGGGAGTGACGATTATTATTGTCACCCACGACATCGCCGTTGCCACTCAGGTTGATCGTACAATTGCCATTCGGGATGGACGCACAAGCACAGAGACAATCCGTCGTGAGCAGCCTATCAATCAGCAGCAACCATTCATCCCTGACGCTCTCTCGGCATTTCAACCAGCACAGAGTAGCGCGGTGATTGGATTGCCAGAAGCGACTCATCAGGAAACGATTTTTATTGATCGGGTTGGTCTACTGCAACTGCCTGCTGATGCTCTCGAACGTGTCGCTTTACGGGGACGTGCCGAGGTCCATCTTGCGCCTGACCATATTGAACTCTGGCCTGCGGGCATGGGGGAACAAATTTATCAAGGACTCCCTGGCAACCTGGCTAATCATAGCAGTGCAGTGATTGGATTGCCTGCACATTCGCATCGTGAGACTATTATGGTTGATCGCGTTGGACGTTTACAGCTTCCACAAAACGCGCTGGAACATCTCCCATTCAGTGGCCGAGCCTTTGTACGCACGGCCCGCTCACACATTCAATTATGGCCTGTACCTATGGCTGCGAACGATTTCTATCCAACCCCTGTTATCCAGCAATAATTGCGAGAGGAAGAGAAAGATGATGCAATATCCTATCCAGGAGCAAAGCAATACGGTTCCACAGGCGCAGGCAGTTGTCGAGGCAAGGAACGTCAGCCGTACCTTTCGGAGTGGTGACACGGTGATTCAGGTCCTGCGTGACATCAATCTCACTATTCAGTCAGGCGAATTTGTTACCTTACAGGGACGCTCAGGCTCCGGCAAGAGTACCCTGTTCAATATCCTGGTGGGACTGGACAATCCCACTCAGGGCGAGGTTGCGATTCTGGGACAATCGTTGCAGCCTTTGAACGAAGCAAAACGAGCAACCTTGCGCCGTGAGAAAGTTGGCCTGCTCTTCCAGAATGCCCATCTGGTCCCGGTTCTGACCGCGCGCGAAAACGTTGAAATCGCGCTCCGTATGCTGCTTGTGCCAGCCAGAGAAAGAAGCACGTTGTCCCAGGAAGTTCTCGAGCGTGTCGGACTCAAAGATAAAATGGAGCATCGCGGTATGGAACTGTCAGGCGGAGAGCAGCAGCGTGTGGCCCTGGCCCGCGCACTTGTCCATCGCCCCCGTTTCTTGATTGCCGATGAGCCGACCGGAAATCTTGATTCCATGACGGCTAGAAATATCATCCTACTACTGCGCGATATCGTCACCCAGACAGGTGTTGGCTTACTGGTCGCCACCCATGATCGCAATGTTGTCAGCGCGGCCCATCGCACCGTAAACATCCACGATGGGGCGCTGGCCTGAACGAGAGATTCATCATCTATCAGGTTGCTGGTGCGTGACCAGGCTTTTGCTCTTGCTCGCACCAACAGCTTATTCCCTGATATATTCACTACAGAGCGAACTATATCCCCTGCACAGCTTTCTTCTCTCCATTCCCGAAACCAGACAGGTCTTCGATGTGCCTCCCAAGCGACTCTGGGTGGCGATACTCCCTTCTGAATAGTTACTCTTATCGTTATGGCAGTAATCCTCCAGGATCGGATACAATGAAGTGCCATATATACTAGCCAAGGGCATAGCCATCCAAAGCTGGGACGCTATGGCTTTCTGGCCTCTGGATCATGGGGAAAGTAAGCCTATCAAATTAAAGCCAATCTTTTGGGAAAGTGAAAGGGATTCCGATTTGAAGTTGAATCTCCTTTCACTGTACGCAGGGTTCGTTGCTCAGCATCTGTTACGATGTTGATTGCGTTATTTTGCTATCGATGAGCGTCGGATCCTCATTTTGTTCCTGCTTGTCTCCCCGTTTTTCAAGATAGCGCCTGAGCAGGTTGAGGGCTGAAATTGTTGCCGCCTGCTTATTCTCTTCGCGGTCGAGCCCGGCACATTTTTCAGAGCCCATACAGCTTAATATGCCGTAAGGTCCTGCCACGGCAATATGCACTGTTCCTACTGGTTGATCTTCTTGCTTGTCAGGTCCTGCTACACCAGTGATGCCCAGACCAATTTCGATATCCAGAGCTTTCTTGACGGCTTTCGCCATCGCGATAGCCGTTTCGTTGCTGATCACCCCATAGCGCTCCATCGTCTCATGTGGTACACCCATGCGCTCTTTGAGCAACGTACTGTATGCGACAACCCCGCCGAGAAAATGGGCCGAACTTTCATGGGCATCAGTCAGTGCGCTGGCGATAAGCCCTCCTGTCAGAGATTCTATCGTGGCGACAGTCAATTTCTGTTCATCAAGGAGCTTGCCGATAATCTGTTGTAGTGTGGTATCTCCTGTCCCAAAGATATAATCAGCCAGCCTGGCGCGTATCTTTTGTTCTACGGTATCCAGCATCTGTTTGGCTTCCCGTTTATCCTTCAACTGGCTGGTAAGATGAATATCCACTGCGTCCTGGGATGGTTGCAGGGTAATCTCTATGTCTTTCATCTCAAAGAGCGAGCCGAGTTGTTTATGGATGGTTTCAGGTTTCAATTCTGCCACACGCAATATTTGGGTATGAGTATTGCTCTCTTGCATTGCTTCCCTCCAACATGTTACTACAAAGTTTGTTGTAGCTGTGTTTATGCCACGTTTCATCCTCTTGAATGGTTTCTACAGAGCGTTATCCATTTTATAATAGCGCCAGAAATGCTTCAGCCGCTCGCGAGAAGCGTTTCTTTTGAGGGAAGATGACGTTGCAGGCTAAAGTCATCCAGTGGAATTTTACTGAGGATATGGGATTGTATTGCCTGACTTTATGCACAAAAATGCATACGGCCCTGGTTGAAACACTTTGTCACATGTAGTCTTTATCTAATCCTACAGTTGTAGTTGTGCCCTTTGTACCGTTGTCCCATCCAGGTATGGTCTAAGGCGTCAGCAATCTTTCTCGAAGATCTGTTCAACCAGGGCATATTTATCCTGATAATAGCGATAGAATGCTGATCGGCTGACCATCGCGCGTTCCGCAATCTCCCCGGCGGTCAGCGCCTCAATACCGCGTTCTTCAGTCAACTCCAGCAAAGCCTCTCGTCAATTTGGTCCACCGGAAGTGTTACAGGTGGAAGAGGTAGAAGAGCCACAGGTCGGACCTGATCAGGTCATGATCGAGGTGTTGGCGGCAGGTGCCGCCTTTGGAAATACGGTGCTGCGTTCGGGGAAGGCTCCACTCCCCCTTCCGTTCGCGAAGTACGGCGATGTCTGAAATTTTTCATCAAAAAACCTTGACAGAAATAAAATTTTATTTTATATAATAGTTAAGTAATTTTATTTCTATGCAGGGAGAACCACATGGCTTTTACGTTTGTCCAAATTACTGATCATCATTTAGGCGCACGCGAAGATACATTGATGCATGGCTACAATCCAGCCCAGGCATTGCGTGCTGTTTTACGGCATATCGCTGAGCATGAGCAGTTTGATTTTTTAGTTTCAACTGGAGACCTGGTAGATCGTGCAGATTCGTATCACACATTCTGCCAGTTGTTCCAATTGCGGCCCGCCGCCGCTGCTCCTGGTCCAGCATTAGTAACCATCGAAGGACTGCGGGACTGTCCGATGTATTTCTTACCTGGTAATCACGACGACCGCGAGAACTTCTATGCCCATCTTTTTTCTAGAACTACACCTCCAGACACGTTGATGCACGTGGCATTTCAGCACAAAGGCATCCAATTCCTCTGCCTTGACTGGGGGCCCGGAGGCGTGGCTAAGGCGCATCCTGAGATGATCGCGTTTCTGGAAAGCTCTTTGAGTACTGGCTTGCCCTGCGTGATTTTCACCCATCATCATCTTGTCCCCACTGGCGATCCTTTCATGGATTCCTTTCTGCCCATCCCCGAGGAAGCTCAGGCGTTCTGGAAGATGGTAGAGCAGAATCAGAAACACGTCCTGGGTATTTTCAGCGGCCACGCTCATGTTACGTATGAGACAGTCGCCGCCGGGATACCGACATATGGACTGCGTTCAACCTCATATCAGTTTGCCACCCTGAAGAATGAAGTAGTTCGTCTTCTTCAGGCGCCGCATTATCGTGTGGTGACGATAGACCAGGGAACCATCACAGCGCGGATAGTAGAGACAGAAATATAATTATGCGAGTAAGAGATTTTTAGTGGGAGCAGACGGAACTATGTCACAGCAACCTCCGCTGGTGCCTGAAGGTGTTCAGGCTCGCTTGCGAGCGGCTTCGTATACGCTCACTGAAACTGAACAGCGCGTGGCGCAGTTTATTGATCAGTACCCAGAAGAGACGATCCATCTCTCTGTGCAAGCGCTGGCACAGCGCATCCAGGTCAGCGAAGCGACGATTGTGCGTTGCTGTCGCACATTGGGATATCACGGCTTGCGTGATCTCAAGCTGGCTCTGGCAGCTCAACACGCGCAGCCCTTGCAACGCATTCACGAGGACATTCTGCCTGAGGATGAGCCTGGGGTGGTAGCGCGGAAGGTGTTGCAATCTGACATCCAGGCGATTGCTGATACACTGGCAGTGCTGGATGAGCAGTTGTTCGCCCGCGCCGTGGAGATGCTGTTGCAGGCCACGCGTATCGAGTTCTACGGAATCGGTTCGTCTCTGCCCATTGTCCTGGATGCCTACTATCGTTTTGTACGTATCGGCCTGCCTGCTACTGTGGTCACGGATTCTGCCATGCAGGCGGTTTCAGCGAGTCGTCTGCCAGCAGGTGCTGTGGCTTTTGCTATTTCGCATTCCGGCCAGACTCGCGATACCCTGGCAGCCATGCACTGTGCTCGTCAGCAGGGGGCAACGATCATCCTGCTCAGCAGCCATTTTGGGACGCCGTTATGCGAGTTTGCTGATATCGCGCTGATTACGGCTGCTCGCGAGACGGCTTTTCGCACAGCGTCAATGACTAGCCGTATTGCTCATCTCAGCGTGATCGATGCCCTCTACGTTGCTCTCGCCCTACACAGACCAGAGGCCGCTCTCGCTGCGCTCGAACGCTCTGCGGAAGTCATGGCCGAACACTCGCTTTAAAAATACAAAGAAATGGTATTTCATCACTGGGCGAGCGCGTTGAAGAAACTCCTCCGGCTTCTGGATGTGCTGCCAACTATGGTAGCGCCAGAGGCGGATCTTCTCGGCTGCCGACGGTATTGTCGGAGAGAGCGAGAAGGGAAGGAGTGCGAGCCGCTTGGCGGGCGAGTTCGGCTCGACTCCAACGGCTGAAAGGCAGACCGTGAGAGCGCGGCAAACTGCATGCCAACGCTGTCACTTGTGCTCGGACCTCTGGAGAAAATCGGCGTGGTGCACCGGGCCGGGGAGCATCTTTGAGGACATGAGTCTGGTTCCAGCGTCGCCGCCATTTCCGTACCCAACTCTCATGGCGGTTCAAGATGTGGGCTAGTCTCTTGGTGCCCCAGTCGGGGTGAGTATGTGAAATCTCGATTAACTGTGCACGGCGAGCAATCGCCTGTGGAGTTCGGTTTTATGGCAGTGTGTACTAAGTAAATTAGAATGTTGAAAATGATCGGCTGGAAGCTACTACTGTATATATATTGCGCTGTGAATTTGAAGGTTGAAAAAATAGGGATATATGGTGTAAAATGCATTAAAAATGAATTTATAATTTTCAGAGAAAGTAGATCCGCATGCGATCGATCAAACAACCTATACCAGCCATTAGCGTTTTCTGCCTGGCTTTACTCGTGCGCGTCTTTTACAATCTCACGGTCGCGGATAGTTATACTCCTACCTTTGATGCTGGTGTATATAATATTCTGGCAAATAATCTTATACATATACATTGTTATTGTCGAGCTTTGCATCACTCAACGACGTTTCGCCCACCGCTCTGGCCATTTATTCTTGCGACTATTTATTTCTTTGCGGGAGAGCATAATGAGTATGCTCGTTTGCTTTATTGCGTGTTGGACTCAATAACATGCGTGTTTGCCTATCTTATCGCCAGCGATCTTTTTGGCAAACGGATTGCTCTAATTACTGGCATCATCGCCGCCACATACGTTGGTCTCTTTGTCTGGACTGGATGGCTCTACACAGAAACCTTGTATACCTTTTGTCTGACTGCGCTCATCTTTTCGCTTCATCGCTTACAGCAGCACATGCTAGCGGAGAATCCTGGGACCGGCAAAACATTTTTGACTGTCGCGCGAACTGAGTGGAGATGGATCATCGTGGGTGGAATTTTTCTCGGATTGACCCTTCTGACACGTCCAACGGGTTCTATTCTGATTGGTCTCCTCTGTATATGGGCTGTTTTCCTGATAACACACAAAGTATTGCTCTGGCGGGTAGCTGTCAAGAACGTTTTTATCTTGCTCAGCGTTGCTTTGCTGCTGAACGTTCCCTGGTTCTATCGCAACTATCTGGTGACACATACATTTTTCCCTGTCTCAGCCATTGGCACGACCCTGGTTGGAAATTATGATGATAATGTTTTACTGGGCCATAATGTTATTCGTGGAATGTGGGCGCCACCAGAAAAAACTATCAATCCAGACTTTCATGATTACACTCTGGCTGACGAGCAGAGTGATACTGCAAAAGCCTTCATCTGGATGCGCACCCATCTAAGCGAGGTCCCTATTTTGCTTGGACTGCATGTACTCAACATGTGGACCCCCTATCTCTATGCCCATGGTCTCCCTTTTGAACAAATTCAAAATCGCCCCTCTTCACAGATTATGTTTTACCTCATACCAATTGCCTCGATTCCTGTCTTCCTGCTGGCGGCAGTGGGACTTGTGGTCACCTGGAAGCGCAAGAAACATTTATTGGTGATCGTGTATCTTGTAATTGTCCTGACCATCTTGCAAAATATCGCCTTTTATGGTAGCCCACGCTATCGTGCCCCCATCGAGCCGCTTTTGGTAGTGCTTGTTGGAGGTGCGCTCTGGTGGTGGATGGGAAATGAGGATGAAGTGGGAGCGTGGAGGCATTTCAGATCTAGCAAAGCGAATGCGCAAGAAGTCACCGAGGGTATACAATCCGCTCAGGAGGTGGAGATTGTAAGCGGTAAATAGTAGGCAGAAGCGAGTAGTTATTGTGCTACCATTCTGCCTGGTGTTTTGCAAAACATATCTTGTGCGACTCAACTTTTCAAGCCGAAAGATAGTTTTACACTTTTGTCATTTTCAATGACCTGTTCCAACCCGGATAAGTGAAGCTGCAATGATCCACATGATACATCCAATCATGCCATCAAGTACTTTCCAGGCCAGGGGATGACGAAATAAGGGTGCCAGCCATCTGGCTCCATAGGCCAGGCTGAAAAACCAGATGAGTGAGGCAAGCATTGCTCCAATAGCGAAGAAAAGACGATCTAGCGAGTGATAATGTGTTCCAACACTCCCGATCAACACAACCGTATCGAGATAGACATGGGGATTGAGCAGGCTGAATGCAAGGACTGTCAGCACCGTGTCACGTAAACGAACTGGCTGGGCAGATGTCGCGTTACCCTCAAGTGTTTCAGGAGCTAATGCTGCCCTGAATGCCCGAAATCCATAGACGAGCAGAAATAAGGCCCCACTCCAGGTAGCAATGATGGTCAGAGGAGGGAAGGCGGAAATGATGACTCCCAATCCTCCGATACCAAGCGAGATGAGAACAGCGTCGCATAAAGTACATAAGCTTGCAACCACAAAGACATGGTGTTTCTTAATTCCCTGACGCAATACAAAAGAGTTCTGCGCACCAATAGCCACAATAAGACTCGCACCCAGCCCAAGTCCCTGAAATAGTGCCAGCACAAGTGCCTGGATCATGTTTTTTCAATCCCTTTACATTCAATGAAAGCAGTAATATATAGAAAAAAGACAATATAATTCAGTTTATCACAACACAGAAAGTGGTAGAGATAGGTAAATCTGGCGTATAAGCAGTAGTGATTTTCGGGCTGACCTATACGAGATACAGCCCGAAATGCAGTCAGGGCATATTTAGCAGCATGGATTAATCGGTTAGCTATACTTGATGGAACACAACGATTGAAAATTGAAGGGCTGGTTAAGAAGTCATATTATGGTAGCATGGAGTTAAGAATGAGCTATCTATACGTTATGTATAAAGGGTATTTATAATGCAAGCCGTAGTTGCAAATTCTTTAAATTGAATCGCGCAATTGTTGTATTATAACTGTGACAGTTTTCTCTTATTGGCAAATTTTTATTTTATTCGATAGATCCTGCTCTTATTTTTATAAGAAACCCTCTGCTTCAGACCTATCCGGTTCCATAGGTGATGAGGATGAATGCATATTATCATTGCTAGATGGGATAGTTATACGTTGCTAGAGACAATGCAGACAAATGGATTGGATTGTAAATAACTATGGATGAAAGAAAAAAATCGCCGTCGATTTTCCTTTCTATTGCTAAGGTTGCTATCGTCGTATATGTTTTATTTACGGGTTATAGTTCGTCCGTGTCTCGCATCGTTCCTGCCAGACTAACCCCTCCAGTGGTAAAGGTGACTCCTTCACCAATACCATCGCTGCATGTGCCTTATGTTCCTCGTCCTCTTCCTGGTCAACAAAAGTGGTCTGGTACTTCTTCTCTATTGTTTGGTGCTAATGATGCGTCCTGGGATTGGTCCAGTCAGAATATGGGGAATAATCCTGCTGTGCGTGCAACAGTAAAATCAGCCGGTGTTACTGTGATTCGGACTCCTCTGACCAGTAAGGATGCCTTACAGCGAGTGGCTGTGATAGAAGAGATCGGGGCTCGCTGTTTGGGCATTCTTCGTCCGCAAGATGCTTTACAGGTCGTACAAATGCTTGGACAACGTTGCAATCTTTACGAATGGGAGAATGAGCCAGATAATGGTGGCCCAAATGTAACTGCATATTCCCATACCTGGAATCAGCATATTCCTCAATTGCGTGCTATTAATTCCCATGCGGCTTTTATTGGTCCGGTGGTTGCCTATGGCGATATTTCTTATATTCAACGTTTTTTGCAGTTGGTGAAAGCAGCTGGTAATCTACCAGATGCGGTAAGTTATCATCTTTACCCCTGTACTGATCAGTCTATTGAAACCTGTCCCCAACATTTTGAGGATTATACGCAGGTGGCGCAACAAGTGAAAAAGGCGGTTACGCAAACTGTGGGCTATAGCCTTCCCCTGGCGGTTACTGAATGGAATTATAGTTGGAAGCCTGGCCAGACACCACATAATGATGCTTTTATGCAGAATTTTACAACCTCTTCTCTTCAAGCATTGGCAAAGGCAGGGATTGCTCTGGCTAATCAATTTGATCTTGCCAGTAATGCAGGTTATGGTTCACTCGATATGATCAATCCTTTAACGGGCATGCCATATCCTCAACTCGTTGCTTTTCAGGCAATGATTGAAGAATATAAGCCACATACTTAAGCTATGGATACGTGCTTTCCAGTAATTTAATCGAACAACAAAATGGAAAGAAGCATTACCTATACAAAAATGAATGCAAATTTAAATCAACGCTGTAGCTTATTGCAATAAATGTAATTGGTGTTTTGTATGGCATGTTTTTGAAGAATGGGAAAGTAACCTATTCTTGCTGATTTTTTTACATAAATCCTAGAGTATTGACAACTGTGGATATTCATGGTAAATATAAACATAAGGTTACTAGTAAATATGAATAAAACGGGATTGATTAATGGGGAGGCTTCTTTGGGTGTGCTAATGTATTCTTTTATATCTATGTTATTTTTTAGTCACTTTGTGGATGGGTAAAAAATCTTAAAATACGCTTACTGATGAATAATTATTGGCTTGTCTATTCCTGGATGTGTTATCCTCAGGCATAGCCGCCTCCCGAACCGCGTTGTCTCGCGTTTCGCTTCCTACACTCTTCCGGCATTGCAGCCACCCCTGTCACAACGACGTTTTTGTACAGGGCTGGAGGTTTCCTGGTCCTTATAATGTGTCATGCAGCGTCAAACGCCATGCACTCAATTTTCGTTTTCATTTTTTACTCTAGCACTGTGTGTTTTTTTATAATGTGTCTTGTGGGTAGATGTATAGTGAACTGGATGCACTCTTATAGTGCACTAAACTTTAATTTTTAATGTATGAGGGATAATAGATGATCAAGAAGCCTTTTTCATCTCCTGTAAACCACGCAGATGAAGGCCAAAGTTCCAAAAATTCTCATTTGCTTAAACTCAAAACTGCTATTTCGGCTGACCGCATATCAGGTCATACTGCTCATCCAGTTATTCCTGAAGACGATCCTGCTGAACTGGCTACCCTGACAGGGATAGCAGCTGCGCCGGATTTTGCAGAGGCTGCGACCCTTTCTTTAGATACCGTCAATACGATGCTTCCTACGCAAAAGATAGCAGCTGCGCCGGATTTTGCGGAGGTTGCGACCCTTTCTTTAGATACCGTCAATACGATGCTTCCTACGCAAAAGACAAAGGTGGTGCGGCGTAAGTCACATGCAGCCTTTGCGGAGACTGAACAGAAGAACGACTTATACGATTTGACTGTAGTAACTCCGACCAGAAATGAGCGTGATAATGTCAGACCTCTCTTGCAAATTTTGAAAGATGCTCTGGCTG
Organism: Dictyobacter arantiisoli; assembly: GCF_008326305.1. GTDB lineage: Bacteria > Chloroflexota > Ktedonobacteria > Ktedonobacterales > Ktedonobacteraceae > Dictyobacter > Dictyobacter arantiisoli. Next base: position 21,112 of record NZ_BIXY01000005.1, read on the forward strand.
GCGTGCGGGTTGAAGTTATTTTTGTTGATGATAGTGATGATGATACCCCGGCTGTTATTCAAAATATTACCCAGATTCTGGGTACACCCACCTTCCATATTCGCGTTGAGCATCGTGCAAAAGGACCGGCCCGGGCAGGTGGTTTAGCGACTGCGGTTGATCTTGGACTTAGAAGTGCGCGTGCGCGCTATGTGGCGGTGATTGACGCTGACCTGCAACATCCTCCAGCTCAATTGCGCATCTTTTATGATGAGGCAGTCAAACAAGATGTGGACCTGATACTTGCAAGTCGCTATATCAAAGGCGGCAGTACTGGTGGCCTGGATGGCGTGAGTCGTCTGCTCTTCTCGATTGGGCTGAAAACTACTGCTAAGATTTTATTTCCGGACCATTTAGCCGGAGTTTCTGACCCATTGGGCGGTTTTTTTCTACTCAGACGCTCATTACTCAATGACGTAGTTCTACGGCCTATTGGCTATAAAATTCTGTTAGAGATTCTGGTCCGCTGTCAGTGGAATAGCCTGGTTGAGGTTCCCTATCACTTTCAGCAGCGTGAACATGGACAAAGTAAGGCCGATTTTAAACAGGGAATTACCGCCTTACAACACATGTGGCGGCTCTTTAAAGAGGTTCCATCCGCTGGACGTGTCTGGAAGTGTGCAGGTCTGGTCATCACAAATGTCCTCTTGATGGGACTACTCGTTCTGCTGGCTAATGCGTTGCCAGCGATCTGGCAACCGATCAGCGTACTGACTTTTGCCTTGCTGGCTTTACTCAATTTCACCTGTATTAATCGCTTCATTTTCCCCGCGACCCCTGTGAAGGATGCGCCGCTTCCTGACTCCCTTTCTCTATTGATGGAACCTCCTATTCCTCATCCAGTGAAAGATACGTCCCTGCGTGGGCGAGCAGTCACGACGCTTTCACTGGTCGCAGTGGTTATCGCGATTGGTTGGATTAGTCTCACTCTGCCAGGTGCCTGGGTTGTTATTGGTGCATTGTTTGTGGGCTTTAGTGTCCTCAATCATAAACATGTGACTGTTTCGAAATTAATGCCAATGTTGCTTGGTATGCTGGTAGGTATCGCTAGCATCGATTATCTGAGCTGGCGCTTTGCTGTGACAAACTGGAGTGGTTGGTGGATTGCTATTCCATTGTTGGCTGCTGAGACCATGGGAGCCATTCATACCCTGGGTTTTCAATATACGCTGTGGCCGTGGCCCCATCCACGCTTACGCTTGACTGAAGATCCCACACGCTTCCCTGTCTATATCTTCATTCCCACGGTCAATGAAGGTGCCTCCATTCTTGAGCCAACAATTAAAGGAGCTCTGGCGGCTCGGGCGCGTTATCTTGCACAATATCCACATGGTCAGGTTACGATTGTCATTTGTAATGATGGCTACGTCGCGAAGAATCCAAATTGGGAAGAGATGGAGCATCTGGCACGGCGTATAGGTGTTGTCTGTGTGACGCGAACGGTGGGTGGTGGTGCGAAAGCTGGAAATATTGAGCATGCGCGCCAGTTCCTCAAGGCGACAGATAATGCGTTATTAGTTATCTTCGATGCTGATCAGATTGCCAGGCCCGAGTTCTTACTGAAGACGGTCCCCGCCTTTGGTGATCCCAGTATTGGATGGGTCCAGACCGGACAATATTATAGCAATCTTGAGAATCCGGTGGCGCGCTGGGCTGATGACCAACAATCGATGTTTTATAATCTTCTCTGTCCTGGGAAGGCATCGCTCAATTCTGCGTTTATCTGTGGAACCAATGTGGTACTGCGTGCGCGTGCATTAGATCAGATTGGTGGTCTGCCACAGGATTCAGTGACAGAGGATTTTTCAGCCTCGATTGCACTACATCCTACCTGGAGAAGCGTGTTCCTGACAGATGTCCTTGCAACTGGCATGGGTCCTCTGGATCTTCCTTCTTATCTCAAGCAGCAGCGCCGCTGGGCGATTGGTACTCTTGGTGTGTTGCGTACGAACTGGCGCGACATCTTTCTGCCTAGAAAAAATGGTTTGAGTCTCGCGCAGCGTATTCAGTACCTTCTGGCTTGCACCCACTACTTATGTGGAGTACGCGATCTTATCTACCTGATTTGTCCAATGCTCTTCGTCTTAACCGCTGTTCCGGCTGTGCGAGGTTCAACTCTGTTCGCTTTCGCCTGGCACTTTCTGCCCTATTGGATCGTCAGTCTGGTCTCACTCTGGTATGCGGGACGAGGAATTACAGGTTTACGCGGTATTGTGATTGGCTTCGGCAGTTTTCCGGTACTCCTCGAAAGCTTGCTCTCAGTTATCTTACAGCGTAAAGTCGGTTTCTCAGTGACCTCTAAGAGCCGCACCAACAAACGCTCATACAATCATCTCCTGATCTATGTCGTGTTCTTGCTGGCAGGTCTCTTCTGTATTGGCTTGACCGTAGTCTCTAAGAGCCGTCAACAGGCTTCGATGTTGATCAGTGAAATGTGGATTGTCTATTCGATGTGTATGTTGATCAGTTTTCTCTGGTTGGGTATCCGCGATTTGCGTTTCCAGAAACGGGCCGGCCAGGAAATGGAATTGGCTCATCTGAAAGATTATCCCTCTCGTTTGCATGGTAGGGAAAGTGGCCTGCGCCCGCTGGGAAATGTACTGGCAGCCCTGGCTCTAGCCTGTCTGGTCTTTGGAAGTGGTATTATTCATCCTGATGTGTCGCAGGCAACTCCATTTACGATTGCTTCGGTTTCGACGACCACTCCATTGACAGGTGTTTCGTTGCCAGTGCAATTGTTGCAACAGCGCCCGGCAGTATTAGAACAGACTTTAAATACACACTTTTCGATTGTTGGCCGTACCCAGGATGTACATGATCTGTTTAATCGGGATTGGGCCAATACTCTAGTGGCGCACAATGAACGCCCCTGGATTACATTAGAATTTGGAACTTTTGGGGCGAATGGCAAACCTCCTGCTGATGCCAGTTTGTCAGCAATTGCCAATGGATTACATGATAGTGATTTGCAACGCTGGGCTCAGAGTATTCGCGATTATGGAAAGCCGGTTTACCTGACTGCTCTGCTCCATGTGGATCGTAACTGGGCGCTTTCCTCTGCGGTAGCTAATGGTGGTATTCCACAGGATGCACCGCGAGCCTGGAATCACATTCAATCCATCTTCCATACTATGCAGGCCAATAATGTGGCCTGGATCTGGGCGCCTGCTGATCCCGCTCATGATACCGTCTATGCTCCACCAGTGTCTTCAATCAATGCTGTACTGCTCAGTATGATCAGCTATCCCAAAACTAAATGGGTTGATCCTGCTAAAACTTTACAAGCAGTGACTGCCCATTATAAGCATACACCGATTATTGTTGAGGTCAGCGCGGCTGGCGATGCAGCCCAAAAAGCTAGTTGGTTAACTAAAGTTGGTAATGCAGTCGACGCGGAACCGAATGTCTATGCTCTGATTTATCACGAAGGATCACCAGCCATCAATCCAACAGCGGCGCAAAATAAGCAATGGTCAATCTTGTCAGATCCTTCATCTGAGCAAGCCTGGCAGCATATTGTTTCAAGCCTGCAGATCGCAAAAACTACCGCTCATCGGTAACCCATTAAGTCGCAATAGAACAATAAAGGATAAGTCACTGTGTTAGAAACGCTTTCAAAGACATCTACAGGTGTATTGCAAACAAAAAAGGTTACCCGGCAACAACTTTTCTCAAAAGTTGTTGCCTCGCGCTGGTCGTTACCTGCCATCCTTTGTTTGCAGGCACTGATCTCACTTATTACACTGCATAATACCGCATTCCAGGACGAGGCCCTCTATCTGTTTGCGGGCAAGCAGATTGTGCATAGCTGGATGACGGGAACAAAAGTCATTGATCCCTATGCGCAATACTTCTCTGGCTTTCCCTATTTCTATCCTGTAATTGGTGGAGTGCTGGATCATTTCGGTGGCGTTGAAGCGGCGCGGGCCTTTAGCTTGTTTTGCATGCTGATAGTAACCTTCTGTGCGTATCAGGTGGCCCAGAGGCTGTTTAATCGCAACTGTGCTCTCTGGGCTGCTATCCTGTTCGCTTTTCAAGCACCAGTCTTGTTTATGGGGCGTCTGGCGACCTATGATGCCTTATGTCTGTGTTGTCTGGCAATAGCGGCAGCTCTCAGTATGCACGTCGCTCGTGCGCGTACCCCCTGGGGAGCTTTGCTGATTGGACCCCTTTTATTCCTGGCAATTGTCGCTAAATACGCTGGTATGTTGTTTGTTCCCTCGGTACTCGGATTACTCTTGTTTTACTCCCTGATCAGTCAGGGGATGCGGGCCATGCTGCTACGCGTGATCCTGGCATTATTGTCTTTTGCGCTGGTTGCTGCTGTAGGATTACTCTCTTTGAGTAAAGATGTCCTGACTGGCATTAGCGCGACAACGACGAATCGTGTCGCCACCATTTATAATTCTCCGAGTATCCTGCTCACGCATATTGTTGAGTTGAGCGGGATTGCGCTGGTGGTGGGATTCCTGGGCTTGTTACTCATCGGGCGCAAGCGCCTCTGGCTGGGACTGCTTCTGTTCGCATCGGCTCTCTTAGCACCGGCATATCACCTTTATAAGGGAGAACTGATATCGCTGGATAAGCACCTTGCCTTTGGTATGTTCTTTCTGGCGCCCCTGATGGGATACGCCGTAGCTTCACTGGCGAAATACCAGCGCCGTTTCTTCTCCAATTATCACTGGCTGGTTGGCCTGGCAGTGTTTCTGGTCATCTTTTCTCTGGGCTTGCAGCAGGCTGAGTATATGTACAATGAATGGATTACCAGTACCAGTATGACTTATACGATGGAGACGCAGACACGCCCCGGAAGCGGCCATTATCTGTCAGAGGATTATGATGTTTCTCGTTACTACTTGCAGCATGTAAGTGCTCCCTGGCAATGGAATAGTCTCGATTTCTTCCAATATACCGATCGAACGCATCAGCTATTGACCGGTCGACCTGCATATCAAGCAGCCTTACAAGATGGCTATTTTGATGCGGTTGAATTGAGTTTTGGATATAACGTCTCGTTGGCACAGTATATCAGTGGCGAAATTGCGAAAGACCATAACTATGATTTAGTCTCGAAACTTCCTTACCATGACGCGTATGGAAATGGCACCATCTGGATCTGGCGGAAACATACCCCCTCACCTCCTGTTTCTCACTAGAAAAGGAATAGCTTGGGTCCATCCTGTAAGGGACTTTCTGGCAAGTTCGAGTTGGATGGTGGCATCCAGAGTTGCACGCATCTCTCCAGTGGTGTTTGCTATGATTATCTATAGATAGCAGTATATACTCCCAGCAATATGCGCCCTACGCCAATAACGATCGCAAGGAGTTGGAAGCCAAAGAGGAGAGAGATATAAATGCTTGCGGCAATATTTTTAAATTGGCTGTGTGTTCCATTCATCCAGGTTAAAATGAGACCTATGAATAAAGAGAACAGGAACCAGAGCACTGCCCGAAAGGTATGATCCAGTACATCATGGCGTACATTGTTTTTTAACTTCAATTCTAGCTGGATAAAGACAAGGGAGGCGGAAATCAGGACACTCACCGCACTGACTGCAGCACTGTTAGCACTGGCAAGGATTGATGCTCCAGATTGTTTTTGTGGTAAGTCTTGTAAAGAAGGGATTGATTTTCTGGCTCGCCAGAGTGGGATATTAATGAAGGTAAGGATGCTTGAGAAGAGAATGAAGAGAAGTATATCCCACCACTGCTCAAAGAAATTCATGGTGAACTCCAATAATGATTTAAACGCTGCCCCTCTCATTATTGTACAGCGAAGATAAAACACTCTTTATCTTTTTGTTCAAGCTTCCAGAAGTGTCTTTGAAGTATGTTATCTGATCCATCGAGTGGACAGGTACTTTACGCACCTGCCCACTCGATTATTTATTTTTTTGGACAATTCGGAGCCACGTTTCAGCGTGCCCCCATTGGAGCGGAAAATACCTCTATAACACACTAGATCAAATCTGCAGAAGAAGGAAGCTGGTTCTGGAACGCTATAATGATTACCAACGCTTGTAGTTTATAGCCTCTTGCAACTCAGCTTGCGGTGCAAACATGCGTGAGTGTATGTAGCACCGCGAGCAGGCAAATCTTATTTAATCCATGCGATGGGAGGAGGTGGCCGTCCATTCTTCCGGTTCTCCTGGCTCATTTTCGAGTTCCGGTACAGGCAATTCCATTGTTACCATTGCATCTTTTTTCGTGATGGCGAGGTAGGTAACGGTGATTAAGATGGTAAGCAGGAAGAGCGCGCTTGTCATAACTGTCCCAAGTCCCAGACCTCCATCGTCGTGGGATTGGGATAGATAATCACCCAGTGAGGCACCGAGGGGACGCGTCAAAATGTAGGCGATCCAGAAGGCCAGGACTGCATTTAATTTGAAGCGCAGGTGAGCGACGGCGACGACAGCGATTACTGAACCGAATATGATTGCTGATATTATATAGCCCAGATTCAAGCTTTCTGCTACGAGGTCTCCCGCTGCAGTCCCTAAAGCGAAGGTGAATAGGATGGCGAGCCAGTAGAAGATTTCTCGACGTAAGGTATAAATGGTATGCACGGATAGTGTTTTCTCACTTGCATACCAGGACACAAAGGTTGTTATCAGTGCGGCACTGAAGACGATAGTGGTCGTTTCCAGTGATATTCCAAAGTTGTCGGTCAGATTATCTGTGATCAGTGTACCAACGACGCTTATTAAGACGACTGCGAGCCAGTAAATGCCCGGTACATATCTTCTTGTCGCGAATTGAAAGAAGAGCGCGATGATCAACAGGCCACCCATAACGAAGGATGTATTGGTCAGGCCCAGGTGCAAATTTGTATTCAGGAGATCTGCGGCTGTCTCTCCTACGGTCGTGCATAAGATTTTAATGATCCAGAAGTAGATAGTAACTTCAGGAACTTTATTCAACAGCTGACGGCCTATGACAGTGGCATCGTTTTGACGCCAATGCTTCGATGTCTTCATGAAGTGGGTAGTCTCCTTGTTAGAGATTGCTAGCAAGAGGGACAAGCACAACAGTCAAATTTGCTTGATAATCTGTTATGGTTGATGAGGCCAGCCGTAAGCGCTGGGATGAGCCATTGCAAAGTGCCTGTCCTGTATATTTGTGTGTTCCAGGTAGCAGAAATCGCCCCCCTCCCATTTGTTCATCCTCTCAAAGTATACTTGTGGTTCCAAGTTAATGCTTCATTGCTAGCAATGACTACACGACGTATCAAGATAGGTTCAATTGATGACAACTCCTATTTTCTTCCCGTTTGCCATCCTCCATCTGATCAGGAATAGTGCGTTAGAATCTTTTTGTGTGGACAATCTCAATTGTCTGCACAAGAATTTTAAATCCCATCTGTATTTTTGACGTAAACATAGGCATCTCAATGGCTCATCAATAGACAATTGTGGGCCATTTTTTGTTCTGTACAGACATGCGTTGGCAAGCCTCTCGGCAAGAAAGAAAGGGTGAACCAGAAATCCCGCACAAGTAGCTCACTGAGCCTATCAATCCAAGAAAATATCTTATAGCCATGACTCTTGAGACTGGTGGAATGCCAGTTCTCAAGAGTCTTTACTTTTTGTTCAGCGGGACAGGTTGCCTTGTCAATCTTGTCTGGGGGTAGGTATACTCGAAAAGGAGTAGGTTCAATTTGAGTGTCAACGTTCATCCAGGGAAGGAGAACGCGTAATGCGCTGGAAGTATAAAACACTGATAGCACCGTTGCTTATTGTGCTACTCGTCTCTGCATTGACTGGTTTTGTCGCGAGTATTCCAAAAGAGGCTCAGGCAGCAAGTTCAATTGCTGGTTTACACGTTGTTGGAAATACAATTGAGAATGCAAGTGGACAGGTCTTTCGTCCTCTAGGTGTCGATCGTGGTGGAACCGAGTATGAGTGTGATGCCGCTACTACAACAGCGGTTTTCGACGGTCCGAGCGATCTGGCTTCGGTACAGGCTCTTCAGAGTTGGGATATCAATACCGTGCGACTCCCTCTCAATGAGGATTGCTGGCTTGGTATCAATGGTTTTCCCGCGGGTTCGTATAACGCCGCACAGTATCAGCAGGCGATTGTTTCCTATGTGAACCTGCTCAATGCTAATAATATCGCGGTGATTCTGGACCTCCATTGGGCGGCCCCCGGTACACAGAAGGCAACCGCGCAAACGCCTATGCCTGATCTTGATCACACCAGTACATTCTGGACCTCGGTCGCAAATACGTTCAAGAATAATTCATCGGTGCTCTTTGACCTATTCAACGAGCCCTATATGCAAAGCTGGAGTTGTTGGCTCAATGGCAGTACGGCTGCGAATCAGGCACCTTGTGGCGATGTCAGCTTCGCCGTTGCGGGGATGCAAACAATGGTCAATGCTGTACGTGCAACAGGTGCGACGAATGTCCTGATGGCGGGCGGCCTCGCTTATTCTAATGATCTTTCACAATGGCTTCAAAACGAGCCGAACGACCCGTTACATAATCTTGCTGCCTCGTTCCATCTCTACAATTTTAATGCCTGCGCTAACGCGAGCTGCTGGAACTCAACCATTGCTCCGGTAGCTACCAAAGTGCCTGTCATTACTGGTGAGATGGGAGAGAATGATTGTAGTAGTAGTTTCATCAATACGGCAATGGCCTGGCTTGATCAGCACGGTATTGGATATCTTGGTTGGGGCTGGGATACCTATGATTGCGGAAGTTATCCTTCACTGATCTCTAATTATAACGGGACACCTACTGCATTCGGTGCGGGACTCAAGGCTCATCTGATTGCTCTGGCAGGAAGTGGTCCTTCTCCAACGCCGACGCCAACCCCAATTAATCCAACGCCAACGCCAACATCAACCCCACCTGCTTCTGGAGACGTCCATGTCGGGTATCAGGTAAATCAGTGGCAAGGAGGATTCTCAGCGAGTATCTCAATTACGAACAATGGTACTTCAACCATCCATGGATGGACCTTGCAATTTACCTTTCCTGGTGATCAAAAGATCACTCAATTGTGGAGTGGAAGCTATACTCAGACTGGTAAGCAAGTTTCGATCACGAATGTGAGTTACAATGGAACCATTGTACCCGGGCAAACCGTGACCCTTGGTTTTAATGGCACCTGGACGAGCAATGATACCAGTCCTACCTCGTTTACACTGAATGGAGCACCAACCAGTTAAGTAGAGCTTACATAGAAGAGGGTAGGGCATGACATGAACACTATGCCTTGTCCTCTTCTATTGATTGCTGAGAAGTTGAATTTTTGAAAAACTCGCGATACATCATAAAAGGATGAATTAGTGTCTTGTGATGGCGATTAATGGAATCTGGCGTGTTGTTTTGGCTTGATGATCGGCAAGAATCGGGAATTCTTCTGTTGTGCGTGCCCAGAGTTGTGTGCGCTGTTCTCCCTCAATAACTGTCGCAGTCGCCGGGAAGGTTTCGGAACCAAGTTCGATGGTAACTTCTGGATGAGCCACGATGTTATGGTACCAGGCAGGATTCTTCGGTGCGCCCAGCATAGAAGCGACAATAATCAGACGATCACCATCCTTCATAAATGCAAGAGGGGTCGTGTGCTGTTGTTTGCTTTTCGCGCCCGTTGTGGTAAGGAGGAGGAGCGGCCGGTTCTCATAGGTGCCCCCAACTTTTCCTCCATTTGCACGAAACTCTTCGATGATTTTGGTATTCCAATCACTCATAATTATTTGGTAATTATCCTTTCTTTTGTAGAACAGGTATGACTTCCAATAAGTAATTAAGTACAGTTATATCATACAATATTTTGCATCTTTTCAGCCATAGGCACATTTTGGGGATTCTTTAAGGCCATGATGGCAAAAAGAGTGATCAAGAGTGATACCCCTGTCGCGATAGTAAAGGTGATGGGTGGTGTAATCAACGGACTAATTGCGGCCTGTGCCAGCGGACCAATAAGGAGGGCCAGCGAGATAGCCGTACTGCGTATTCCCATGACTTGTGAACGATTCTGATCGTTTGTCTCGCTCAAGTAGAGCGTCCCGAGCGCTGGCATTAATAGAGCACTTCCGATACCTGTGATGGCAGAAGCTGCCAGTAAAAGCGGATAGGAATGCAGGAAGAGCATGCCCAGGTTGAGACCACCTCCAAACAGACAGCCAAGAACGACGAGCCATTTTTTCGGCAGAGCATCGCTGAGACGCCCCAGGACCAACGGGAAGATTGCCACTGTCAAGCCGTAAGCACTAATAATCAGACCATATTGCGCCGCCCCATAATGCAGGGTGTGCTGAAAAAAGAAAGGATACTGGGGCAACGAAAATGGAAAGACAAACAGCGATCCGAAATCGATGAGAAGGAGTGCTGCAAACAGCCAGGCCAGATGGAACAGACCAGGTGTATTTGCGGCGCGCCGCGTTTCTCCACGTTGTTTTTCGGCCTTGCGCTCAAGAGCCTGCGCCCGTACCTGTTCCGGCAAGGTTTCGGGGAGCAGCATGAGCGCCAGCAGCGAAGCAATGAGCGCAATGCCAGCGGAGAGCAAAAAAGGACTGCGAAAGCCCCAGGATTGATAGAGGATGCCGCCGATGGCCGGTCCCAGCGCAATACCGCCGGATTGCGCACTCGTCATCACACCAATCCAGCGTCCCTGTTTCGAGAGCGGAACCGCATCGCCAATCATAGCCATTGAGGCTGGCATAAAGCCTGCGACCAGCGTCCCTTCCAGGAAACGGACGAGAATGAATAATACGGGAGTGTTGACAAATGCGAGCAGTAGATTTGTCACAATAAAACCAGAGAGCGCCAGTAATACCAGCGGTTTCCGGCCAATGCGGTTTGCCATTATTCCCATTGGTGTACTGAAAAGGAATGTACCCAGTCCAAAGGCTCCCTCCATCAAAGCTAGCGTCTCTGAACCTAGTCCCAGCGACTCCAGGCGTTGTGGAAAGACAGGAATAATGATGCCAAAGCCCGTCATAATCAGAGCCAGACAGGCGGGCAGGATATAGAGTGCTTTGCTGATCTGCTTCTCCGGTGTGACAGGTGGACTAGTTGTGATGGCACCTGCCGATATTTCTATTTCCATTTCAGGGGTGATTGCATCTTCTGATGGCATTGTATGTATAAATTCCATTCTTTCTACGCTTTCTGTAGAAATAAAGCGACACGCCATCGTGGGAAAAAGACATCACTCGTCTTTTCGTGTTCTCGTATTCTTTTCTTCCGACTCCATGACAGATAGTCGAAATGTTTGTTGGTACGCGCACAACAGATAAGCATTTTACCACTCTTCATTCTATCTTTTCAAGCATGAATACTATGTTGCCAGCACGAACCTTTCAAATACACAATTTTTGTGAGCCTCGAAACGTACGCTTCTATTCATTAGATTCAAAAGTATAAAGCACTGGTTCTCCTTTTTCTTCTCCTAGCTTGCTCCTTTAGCAAATGCATTCGATCTGGTCACTGTCTTGATTGTATAGTTCTTATGGAGTGTGCAATGGGCCAGGATAACGGGTGGGTACTGGATAACAGGTGGGTGCTGGATAGATCAGAAGCAAGGCTGGATGCACATCAGGGATCAGGAAAGGACATCTCTTTTTGCATAGAGTGTGGTGTGGCTTTTGAGAGCGAGATACCATTTGGAGGTTCTTGAAAATATGCTAGAGGATGTCATGAAAGTTCAGTAAAATGAGGAAGAAAAATAAAGAGGAACAAGGAGAATTTAGCTATGCGTTATGGATTTATTCTGCCCGGTGGCGATGTTCAGACAATACCTGAAATGGCTGGCGAGGCGGAAGCAGCTGGATGGGATGGCGTCTTTATTGCTGATTGCATCTCAATTGACACTTCAGATAATCCTCCTGGTCCCTGGTATGATCCCTGGATTTTGCTGGCTCTTATGGCTACGCGCACCAGCCGCATCACACTTGGTCCGATGGTAGCTGCGATCTCGCGTCGACGACCCTGGAAACTGGCTCGTGAAACCATGACCCTCGATCATCTCTCACAAGGTAGAATCGTGCTGCCCGTCGGGCTGGGGGCAGCCAGGGATGATGCTGGTTTCTACAAAGTTGGCGAGGAAATGAGCCTCAGGGGACGGGCTTCTATTATGGATGAGTGCCTGGATATTTTAAATGCTGCGTGGAGTGGAGAGCCATTTTCCTATGAGGGTAATCATTATCATGTGCAGCGTATGCAGCTCTTGCCGCCTTCGTTCCAGCAGCCTCGTATTCCCGTCTGGCCGATTGGAGTCTGGCCGCATGAAAAATCGATGCAACGCGTTCTGCGTTGGGACGGCATTGTACCGCAAAAAAAGGATGGGAGCGATACACCGCTGACTCCCGATGATATCCGTGCCATCAAAGTCTATGTTGAGACCAATCGCAAGCTCACCACGCCGTTTGATATTATCTGGGAAGGTGAGACGCCTGCGAACGATCCCGAGCAAGCGGCAACTCTTGTCCGTCCCTGGATCGAGGCTGGCATCACCTGGTGGATGGAGTCGCGTTGGAACAATGCAACCCCTCAGGAGATACGTGAACGCATCCGCCAGGGACCACCACGCATCATATAATCCTGTAGCTAGAGGTGTGACCTGAAACAGATACCTACAGACAGAAAGACCCGCTCTTTATCGAACAAAGGGGCGGGCCTTTCTGTCTGTAAATGAGCCTGGCATGCGCACTGTGGCATCCCTGTTTTGGCCGGGATGCCACAGCTGCCAATATCTATTGGTCAGGTTTACCAGATCAGAGCTCCGTTGCCATTGTCGTTTTCAATGCCATTCAGCAGTTGTTGTTGCGAAATGGTATAGTGGCCCGCTCCCAGGGTTCCGCATACACCTGAGGTACAGGTTTCTGCGTAGGTAAAGGTACCAGCTGTGTTGTTATAACCAATCACAGCTATATCATGGCTCCCGCCGCGATAGGAGCTATTATTCCAATCAGGTAAGTAGGCATCATTCACCGAGACAACCGGAGGAACATTGTAGTTAGCGATGTCGGACGCAACGTCATTCTGCAGAGTTGTCAGGGTTAATCCACCTGGATTCACCAGGAGATAGAAGTAGGTGAACCAACTTGAGCTATTATGATTGGATGCTTCCCAGTTCAAGGCGTCGTCGACGTCCTGATTGGCTGTGTCTGCGTTCGCATAGGCACCATAGGACATCTCACCAGCCGAGGTATAGTAGGGTGGATAGACCTGAGTTGCGATATACATCATGTACGCGCGCTCATGGGTATCATTCCAGTAGGTAGTGACGTGGGGATCACTGTAGTTATGGCCTCCAACTGCACGGGTATTGACGTTGTTCCAGTAGTCCAGAGCGACTGTTGTTGCACCGGGACCACACATATTACCCATGTAATAGTCGGTATAAGCGTGTCCTGCAGCATCTGTTCCAACTGTTGGTGGTTCCCAGATTTGATCGGAATAGGATGTACTGAGTGTTTTGGATGCTGGCACCGCATTGGCGATGACATTGTAACCAGGCCGGGCGATCTGATAGGATGTTTTCCGCTTGACCCAGGCTGCGTTCTGTACATGATGCGACTTGCCAGCTGTATTTAATTGACCAGACGCTAGATTTTGTCCTGGTCCATATGCCGGGGTGCTCGCCGCAAAGGTAGCAGGCGTGCCCATTGCCATCAGGATAACCAGCGTGAATAACAAAGATAACCAGGGATGGAGCTGTGTACGTCTTGCTTTCATCGGTTCCTTCCTTGTATACGTGTGACAAACAAACAGTAAAGAGATGTAGATGCCTGGAGTGAATGGTATTGCATTGTGTCACTCCAGCAGCCGCTCACCAGCGGTTCCTGTATCGACTATAGCTGCTCACGCCGGTAGAAGCTATGCCTTTTTCCTACCTTTTCTCTATCTTTATGCTACCTTTTTGCAGTGGACAACATAAAAATATCCCTTTGCCAGATTTTGCTTCAAGATGAAGGCTCAATCCTGTATAATATCTTCATAGATACTACTTTTGGCAGCCAGAGATTTTATAAAGAGGTGTTCATGGATGAAGTCCGTAAGACACGAAGTCAACCAGCCTCAAAAAAGAAAATCCAATATGAACCAAATCTGAAACTGAGGCGCGAGCGAGAGCTGAAGGGCTGGTCTCAAACGGTGGTGGCCGAAAAGATTGGGGCGCAACCGAATTTGCTGACGCGCTGGGAGACTGGTTCAGCCTTTCCCTGTCCCTTTTATCGTCAGAAACTGTGCACGCTCTTTGAGAAAGATGCGGAAAGCCTTGGATTGATAAAGAATGAGCAAACTGATGCAGCACAAGATACCGTCTCGCCCCGTGATCCGCTGCAACATGAGACGCTGGACCACGCTGAAGTTGTTCATGGGGATACACCCGGACGAAAGATAGATTGGCAGCATGGTCTCTCGCGACGAACCATCTTAGGGATATTGGGGGCGGGTGGGATAGTATTGGCTGGCGCACTGGCAGAAAGTTTTTGGTGGCATAAAGATAGCGCGCAGCCGCCCCCGCATGCTAGTTTTCCTGCTCACGTATTGATGAATACTGTGCTCTACACCTATAAAACACAGCCGTTGGAGTATATCAATGATGTGGCCTGGTCTCCGCATGGGGGATATATTGTGTGCGCGGTCGGCGATAGCACGGCCAAAGTGCTTGATGAGCGAGCGGGAACCGTTGTTCGCGTTTATCGTGGGCATAAGAGCTATATTAATTGCGCGCAATGGGCATCTGATGGGCTACGCATTGCTACCGGGAGTGCGGACAAAACAGTCCATATTTGGAATGCAATGACAGGAAGCCTCCAGATGAAGTACATGGGCCATAAGCAGTCTGTGCTCTATCTGGCGTGGTCCCATGATGGAACGATGATCGCTTCTGGTAGTAGAGATGGCACAGTTCAGGTATGGGATGCCTTCACCGGTCAGCGTATCAGTACCTATACAAGACATAAGGGCAGCGTCTGGAGCCTCCGCTGGTCGCCCGATAATGGTAGTATTGTTTCCGGTGGCGATGATGGCATCGTCCACGTCTGGAGCGCAAACAGCGCCAAACCGAGCGTGACCTTTCGTTATACCGGACCGGCATCTGGTGGCATCAACGAGGTTGATTGGTCTCCGGATGGGAAGTGGATACTCTCCGCCCATGCGAATAGCAATGTCTATCTGTGGGATGCCCTGACTGGCAGCCATGATTTCACCTATCAGGGTCATACGGCTGCCGTGAGGACGGCCAGATGGTCCCCAACTGGCAAAATCATCGCCTCGGGCGGTGTGGATGATACAGTTCAGATCTGGGATGCCCTGACCGGCAAGCGCCTGCTCGAATATCTGAAGCAGACCAACGATATCCTGGAAGTTTCCTGGTCGCCGGATGCAACACGCCTTGTATCTGCCAGTAAAGATTATTCCATGATTGTTTATGCTGTATCTATCACGAAAATGGGATAATTTTTATTGTAAAAGTGAAATAGATATCTTCGTGAAGGGAGAGCAAAAAACATAAAATTCTAAAGAGAACATATTTCCATTAATGCTTCTCGTTTACTAAGAACAAAGGAAGATTTCATGGGATATGTTTATAGAGAGGTGAAGAGAAACTTTTCTAATTGCGTGAAACCATTCGGCTTGCCGAGCAATGGGATATTCCCAACATCATCGTCTTCAGTGGAAATCGGCAAGGGCTGGAGGATCGTCAGGGCGCAGAAATCGCCGCGGAAGGACTGGCGCGCCTGACCAGAACTGCCGAGGATGCAGGCGTCACGCTGATTATGGAGTTGCTCAATAGCAAGATTGATCACAAGGATTATCAATGTGATCGAACCGCCTGGGGCATAGAGGTTTGCAAGATGGTCAATTCTCCACGTGTCAGGCTGCTGTACGATATTTATCATATGCAAATCATGGAAGGGGATATTATCCGTACCATCAATGAGAATCATCACTATTTCGCACATTATCATACGGCGGGTAATCCCGGGCGTCACGAGCTCGATGAAAATCAGGAAATTCAGTATCCAGCGATCATGCGTGCTCTATTACATACCGGCTACCAGGGCTTTGTGGGTCAGGAGTTTATCCCCCTGGGTGATCCTGTGGCGGGTTTAAAGCAGGCTTTTGATCTCTGTAATGTCAGCCTGGAGCCGGAGCTAGAGAACGTTTAGCCCATAGAAACCTTCAGAGGACGCAGAACGCTTGCCTTGAAGGGCATTGTGATGATGGGCTATAATCAAGACATGCAGTCATAAGGATGTGAAAGGCAATGAAATACGTTGCAGTATTCCGGGTGGGAGTGAGTTGACTGAATTTGTTTTATCGCTTTATTGGCACAGATAAATTGTCATTGTGAAAGAGGGTATGTATGAAGTTTGGAGTTGCGCTTCCTAATGGTTGGAAGATGAGTCTGGTAGATATCAAAGATCCTGTTGATGCCTATGAGACGATGACCAATGTGGCAAAAGCTGCTGATGAGACAGGGTATGAGGCCGTCTGGATAGTCGATCACTTTCATACCGTTCCCCTACCAACCCAGGAAGTGACCTTTGAGTCGATGATGTCATTGGCGGCCATCGCACGTGATACTAAACGTATCCGTATTGGTCAGATCGTGACCTGTAACAGCTATCGCAATCCCGCTCTGCTGGCGAAGATGGCTAGCACTCTGGATGTGCTCAGCCATGGCCGCCTGAACTTTGGTATTGGCGCTGGCTGGTATGAGCATGAATATCGCGCCTATGGCTATCCTTTCCCTGATGCACCAGAGCGCCTGCGTATGCTACGTGAAGCCCTCCAGGTGATCCATGCCATGTGGGAACAGGAAGAGGCCACCTTTGAAGGAAAGTATTATCAGATCAAGGGCGCGATCAATCAGCCAAAGGGAGTACAGAAGCCCCATATCCCAATCCTGATTGGTGGTGGCGGCGAGAAGGTGACCTTGAAACTGGTGGCGCAATATGGTGATGCCTGTAATGTCGGTGGAGACCTGAAGACATTGCAGCACAAGCTCGATGTTCTCAAGCAGCATTGTGAGAACGTAGGACGTGATTACGCGAGTATTTACCGCACCACCGGCGCCTTCTGCTCTATCGCTGATAGCGATGAAGAGGCCCTCGCCCTGGTCCCAGAGGCTTTCCGGCAGGGGCTCACTGATACCTCTCTGGTTGGAAGTCCTGAGACGATTCGCCAGCGTATTGCCACCTTTGAATCCCTGGGTATCAATGAAATCATCATGGATTTCCCCAGCGCGACCGATCTCACCGTACTCCACCGCTTCGCCAAAGAATTCATCGCCTGAGCTCGTAGAGAAAAGGATGAGAAGACCGCTTCTCATCCTTTTCATCTCTGCTTATGCCTGTTGATTTTTATCGAAGTTAAATAACCATTTGACGCCAAATCTGTCGGTCACTTCACCATATATTGCGCCCCAAAATTCCTCTTTTAACGGATGCTCAATTTCTCCTCCAGCGGAAAGATTTGCGAAGTAGGTATTAATTTCTTTTTCACTTCCACAATCAAGGCAGAGGGAAATGGTATTACCTTTGATCGGTCTCACCTCTCCCATCAGGTCAGAGGCCAGCAGCGAAAAACCCTCTTTTACCAGGCTGGAATGAAGGATATTATCGCGCATTTCTGAAGGCATCTGGTCAGCCATTGGGGTTTCGCCGATGACTTGTAGCTGGAGTTCACCACCCAGGCACTCTTTATAGAAGATCATTGCTTCACGGCAGTTACCATTGAAATGTAAGTAAGCACTCAGTTGTGTCATATGGATCTTCCTTTCTCTGTTGTATGCCTTTTTCAACGTGTCATTGATATATTGGTGTATTGAGTCTTGCCGTATCTAGTGTCATGTGACGCTGCTCTTGCATAATTGAATGAGCAGTTCCAGTGTTCATCACATAAACATTATAGATGAGAAAGAAGCGAAAAACTTCTTCAATCTCCTCTTTTTCGAACATGCGTTCATTCTCGGGTTTACAGCAAGGGCAATCCCATCACGAGTGGTGGATCGGTCAGGCGAGGTGGATGCAGAATGAGATCTGGATCGCCAGCAATCTGTCCCTGGTGCAGGATCAGTGGACTCGTGTTGCTGCCAACCAACAATTGTGTGCCGGGTAGCAGGGAGGAATGGAGATCGTTTGCCACAGGAAAGGCGGCGCTTCGCAGATAGTATATGCCATCAGGAATGCTATGAAATAGATACGACCCTGGCGCGTGGAGCCTGGTACAACATACTGGTGTTCCCTGTGGAATGGGACCGGGGAAGAGGGCGATATAGATTGTGCCCTGAAAGGTTGCGGGTGCCGTGATCCGACCTCGCAGCATGTTGTTCTTGAGTGGAGTGAAAGTGGATACCGTGGGATGGTGTTTGCTTCTCTTTATTGAAGGCGGCTCGAATGCATGGGCTCGCTGACGCAAGAGGCGAGGTGATAGACCAACCAGATTGGTGAAACGTGTCGTAAAGGAGCCGAGACTGGTATAGCCAACCTCAAAGCAAATATCTGTTATGCTCAGGGATGTCGTTATCAGCAAACGTCGCGCCTCCTGAAAGCGTAACGCGGAGAGAAATTCACCCGGGGGAATGCCAATCATGCGACAAAAGATACGGTGGAAATGGGAGGGACTCAGGCAGGCCGCCGAGGCCAGATCTTCGAGAGTGAGCATTTCATGCAGATGGGTATGCATAGTCTGGATTGCGCTTTCCACAACCTGCGTATGTATCGCCTGGGTTATGGGATGTGTTTCGTCCTCACAGAAAATGGGCGTTGCTGTTCGCATAGTATCCTTCCTTCTGCCACAGAGCTTTTTCAGTAAGGCATTCTTTTTGTTCTGCTTAGAAGCGGAAGGTCAATGCAAGCCACCCTTGCAGCTCAAAGAGCGCTGAGAGCCCATAGTATTGCTCTCTTTACTCATGATTTTTCGCACCCGAGGTGTTCAACAAATTTTCATTACATAGTGGAGAAAAGGTGCACTGCACCCTTTTCTCCACTATGTAATGAAAAAAGCACAGGCGCGTGAGCGCCTGCTTGTGAGCGAGCAATGAATCTCCATGGGAGAGGCATTAAATATTTTGTTAGAGCTTAAGCGGTCACTGTGACGGAGGACTGCGCCGGGATGTTGTATTGGTTGGCTGGACGCGTCAGGCCCAGATTTTCTCGGAGCGTGCGCCCCTCATATTCGGTTCGGAATAAGCCACGTCGCTGGAGTATCGGGACCACCAACTCCACAAATTCATCCAGGCCAGCAGGCAAATAGGGAGGCATGATGTTAAAGCCATCGGCGGCATCTTGTACAAACCACTCTTCGAGTTGATCAGCAATTTGTTCTGGTGTTCCCCAGATCGTGCGATGACCGCGTGCTCCCGCGATAGCTTGATACAGTTGACGGATCGTCAGATTGTCCCTTCTGGCAAGATCGGTGACCAGTTGCAAGCGACTCTTTTGGAGATTCGTTTCAGGGATATCAGGCAAGGGACCATCCAGGGGATAGGAGGAAAGATCAAACCCACCCACCAGACCTGAGAGGAGTGTCAATCCTACTGTTGGATGGATTAGTTCCTGTAATTGATCGTATTTCTCTTTAGCCTCGGTTTCACTGCGTCCAATGACTGGAAATACCCCCGGCATAATCTTGACCTGTTCAGGGGTCCGTCCATATTTTGCCAGATGGCCCTTGATATCCGCATAAAACGCCTGCGCCTCCACCAGTGTCTGCTGGGCCGTAAAGATCACCTCAGCCGTTGAGGCGGCGAAGTCACGGCCATCCTCGGATGCTCCGGCCTGTACGATGACTGGATAGCCCTGTATCGGACGTGCCACATTGAGTGGTCCACGCACTCCGAAGTGCTTTCCTTGATGATTCAGGACATGTATTTTGTCAGGATCAACATAGACACCCGATTCTTTATCGCGTATGAAGGCATCATCATCCCAGCTATCCCACAGTCCCGTTACCACCTTTAAAAATTCTCGCGCACGTTCGTAGCGCAAGGCATGTTCCATATGGTGTTCGCGATTAAAATTATGCGCTTCCGCTTCACTTGCGGAGGTAACTACATTCCAACCGGCCCGACCACCGCTGAGATAATCTAATGAGGCGAACTTGCGCGCAATATGATAGGGTTCATTATAGGTCGTCGAGGCCGTTGCAACCAGACCAATATGCTCTGTGACCGTGGACAAAGCTGAGAGCAAGGTGAGCGGTTCAAAATGCACAATCTGGCCCGAACGACTCAACGCATCCAGACTTTGATCCCGACGTACCGCAACCCCATCGGCCAGGAAGACCATATCAAACCTGGCTCGTTCAGCCGTCTGTGCCAGTTGACGGTAGTGCGCAAACTCCAAACCACTCTCTGCCCAGGCATCGGGATGTCTCCATGCTGCGACATGGTGACCAGTATTCATTAAGAATGCCCCTAGTTTTAGTTGACCTTTGTGTGAACTCATATATTCTCCTTTAGTCAGGTGATCAAGCAGATCACCATCAACGCATCAGCAATATAAACAGGATGCGGTTATTATTAATGAGCAACTACTAGTTTCCCGTGCCGCTTACCGTGGGCAATTCCAAATCATTGGCGGAGCCAGGCACTTTGGAGATCAAGCCAATTGATTTCATAAAGGTGGCATAGGCAACCAGGCCAGAGGGTGTCTTCTCAAAGACCAGGCTCGTATCATCGAGTAAGCTTTTAAACTGCGCGACCGAGCCACCGCCGCCGCTGGCTTTATCTGCTGCCAGCGCCTGTGCCGCTTCAGTATGATGGTTTGCGACATACGTTGACTCATTCACTAAATCCTGATAGACAGTTTTACTGAACGAGGGATACTGGTTATAGAAACTTTGTGACAAGACTGTCAAACCAGCCCCAACCGGACCAAAGACATCTTTTGTATGCAGCACCACATGTCCGCCTGCGGCAATTTCCCGTTGCTGGAAAGGTGAACCTGACAATTGTGCCGCGATCTGCCCACTCAGCAGGGCTTGCTCACCATCAGCTGAGCCAATCGCCACCAGATTACGATCCAGGGCATGCGCATTTCCCAGTTGCTGTTGAGCTGCTTTACGCAGGACAATTGCTTGCTGCGCATCAGGGGCCACGACGCCGATCTTATCGTTTGGGCCAAAATCCTTCAATGTTTTAAACCTGGGATTTATTGCTATCAGCCAGCTATCTGATCTGCTGGTCGCCAGCAATACCCTCCAATCCATCCCTCTATCCCACCCCACCAGAAATGGAGGAACACCCAGGGTACCCAGTTGTCCTTGATTAGAGATCACTGCCTCGCGTACTGCGGAACCACTATTCACAATATCCCACTGGATTTTCGTGTCAGGGAATTGTTTTTCCAACGTCTTCTGGTTTTTTAAAATAATGAATGTCGCGGCCCCCAATCCTGGTTGATAGACAATGGTAAAGGAGGTGGGCGCGTTAGATGACGAACCGGCGTTTGCGTTATTGCCACAGGCGCTCAGGAAGAGAACCAGGATAATCAGAGAAATGGCTAGAGGCCATTGTCGTTTGCTCACGATACTACTTTCTCCTTTGGCTGAAAATGAGGAAGGTGAGAGTGAGAATGGGGCATCTGTTATTGGGCTTGTTTCATGCCCCATTTCACAATGGTTTGTTGTTCTATGAATTGGAAAAGGGTATCCAGGAGTACGCCTAACAGCGAGATGACGACCAGACCAGCGAAGATCGCAGGAGGATTGAGGAAATAGCGTGCGTTATTGATATACCAGCCAAGTCCGCCATTGGAGCCCGCCACACCGAATACTATTTCGGCCCCCACAACGGTACGCCAGCCAAAGGCCCAGGCCAGCCGGAGGCCAGAGAGGATATGGGGCAGCGCCGCTGGCAAGAAGATATCTCGCACCGTTTGTAGACGGGTCAGGCCCAGATTGAGTGCTACCATCCGTGTGGTTGTGCCAATCGTGCGGAAACCGGTATCGGTATTGGCTGAGATCGGCCAGACCGAACCGAAGACCACAACAAAGATGATCGCGGATGAGCTCAGACCGAACCAGAGCATCGTCAGCGGAAGAATTGCGATACCTGGCAGCGGGCTGAATACAGCAGTCAGTACCGTCAATAGATCCCGACCAAAGCGTGAAAATGTGGATAATGAGGCCAATATGAGGCCAGTGACAATTCCAATGCCCATCCCAATCGCCAGGTTTTGCAGTGAGACCAGTATTGCGCTGGGAAGCTGACCATTGGCAAAATCAGCAATCAGAGCCTGTAGCGTTGCGAGTGGCGAAGCGATCAAAAGCTGGCTGACACCACTCAATGAGACATAGAGCTGCCAGGCAATCAGAAAAATTGCGCCAATCAAAATGTAACGGAGCCAGCCAGGGAATGTAAACGTTCTCTTCTCAGCAGTTCGAAACAGGGGTACACTCATGCTTACCTTCCTTTTTACTCTTTACTGAACGATACTTAACGGTACAACCTGTTCTCTAATCAAGTCCTTGTCCTGACGAACCAGCAAGGATTGTAGATGGAGCGAGTGGGCGGTGAATGCGGGGCTATCCAGATCCTCAGCCTGACTGGTATCGACGATCTCAAGCACGCGAGCAGGAGAAGATGAGAGCACCAGGACGTGATGGCCCAGGAAAACCGCCTCTTGAATAGAATGCGTTACAAGGACAATGGTGACACCTGTGCGCCTCCAGATGGTGTTGAGCTCTAGTTGTAACTGGTTGCGCGTGATGGCGTCCAGAGCGCCAAAGGGTTCATCCATCAACAGGATATCGGGTTCCAGTGCCAATGCACGAGCCAGCGCGGCGCGTTGCTTCATCCCACCAGAAAGCATATGGGGATATTTATCTGCCGCCGCCGCGACATCAACCAGTTCCAGATAAAAGGACGCTTTGTCGATTGCCTGACGTCGGGGTAGATGTTTGGTCACCTGCAAGGCGTAGACAATATTATCGAGCACGGTACGCCAGGCAAACAACTGCTCAAAATCCTGGAAGACGAAGGCACGATCCGGACCTGGTTTCTTCACGGGCACACCATTCACTGTTACCTCTCCCTGACGCGCTTTCAAAAATCCACCGATAGCTTTGATCAGCGTCGTTTTTCCGCATCCAGAAGGTCCGATGATCATAAACTTCTCGCCACGCTGGATGGAGAGCGTCACATCTTCAAGTATCGTTGCGCTTTGAGCATGTCCATGCTGATAAGCCAGACTGACATGCGAAAGTTGAACTATTGGTTCCTTATCCGGTTGTCCCATACACATCTTCTCCTCTCAAGAAGTTCTGTGCCAGATACATATCTGTAACAGGGTTAATTAAAAGGAAGCAGTCTTTTACTATTTCCAATGTCAAGAATTCGCGTTTGCGGTGCTGACCGTAACTGCATTGGCAACCAGATTGGCTACATTGCTGTGAAAGCGGCCATAGGTACTGCGGAAGTAGACAAGTGGCTGGCTCTGCGCTTGCGTGCTGGTTGCCACAACCTCTCCCACGAAAATTGAATGATCGCCACCGGGATAGCGGGCAACCAGCCTGCACTCTAATCTAGACACTGCATCATCGAGCAATGGAGCACCCAGTGAACCCAGTCGATAAGAGACATTGGAGAACTTGTCGGGGAGACGGCGCGCGAAATGCCCGGATAGAGCCTCAGCGTGCTCCGCCAGAATATTGACCGCAAATATCTCACTTTCAAGAATCAGATCATGGATCGTGGCCTGGAGATCGATCCCGATCAGGATTAAAGGAGGTTGCAAGGAGAGCGAACAAAAGGAACTTACCGTCGTACCATGCAATTGTCCTTGATGTTGAGTCGTGACCACAGTTACTCCTGATGCCAGACTCCCCAGAGCTTGACGAAATTCAATTGGCTCTATACTCACGGAAATACTCCCTTTCTCAACTCGCATAGTGATTATTGACTTAATTGATCAACTTTATTAATAATTATAGTAACTGATAAGATTATTGTTTGTCAATGGTATTTGGCACCATTATAATAAATGCGAATGACTTCCATGAATCTGAAGAATGGATTGTGAAGGATGTCATGACCTCGTATCCGGCGTCTTCCAGTATAATTTGCATCGCAAATGACGATATAATATAAGGCATCTGCGATGATAACTTTATTCTTTCTGATTAAAAATCACTAAAAACAACGTGATCTTATAAATGTCACAGCTTTGCGACATTTATAAGATCACGTTGTCATATTTTTCTTCTACACTGGTCACATGTTCATGTTTTCACTATCACTCTGAACTGGAGAAGGTGCTGTATGTTCGTTGATCGCTTGCGTTATGAGCTGCGAATTCTAGGTGGTTGGATCTTTGCTGTTCCATTAGCTATTATGCTGGCTGTGACGGTGCTGGCTCTCTTACTATCACACGCACAGATTATGCCCATCCGTATTGCGCAGGTTCTCACTGGCAGTATTGAAATGATTCTTCCTCCTCAATACATCTATGAATGCAAGACCTTTCTATAACGAACCATTGCGCGGTCGGGCACAGGAATTTCTAATTACCAGTGAGGTTGAGAGTTCGATATGGTTTGAGTCGAGCGGCTGTCCATTGATGAGGTTGAGCAACATATGAGTTGCCATTTTTCCCATCTCCATCAATGGTTGTCGAATGGTAGTCAGGGGCGGTGCCATCTGAGCAGTGTACATGACATCATCAAAGCCGATTACACTGATGCCATCGGGTATGCTGATATTGCGCTGGTAGAGGGCCTGATAGACACCTGTTGCCTGGGCATCATTGCCAGTGAAGATGGCAGTTGGCGGATCTGACAGGTCAAGTAAGGAGTGTGTCTGCTGAATGCCATCTCCTAATAGATAATTTCCTTCACAGATCAGGGCAGGATCTACAGGGATACCCGCTCGCTCATGTGCCTCGCGATAGGCGGCCAGACGGGCGCGGGATGTCATGAGATGAAGTGGACCTGTGATGATGCCAATGCGCCGATGCCCTAATGAAATCAAATATTCGGTCGCTGTATAGCCTCCTAACCAGATGGTTGATCCTATCGTGGGGAAGGCTGTGGTTGGTTCATTGCGATCCCCGATCGCGACAAAGGGAATATGTTGCGCCAGCAAGGCATCGGTAATCCCGACCTGCTCATAAGGGAGGAGCAGGAGGACGCCATCCGTTGATTGATCAAGCAGGCGACGTAGCCATAAACGCTCGGTTGATTCATCTTCATTGGTTGCGAAGACCACCAGACGATGCCCACTCTGCTTCAGGGCATCCTGAATACCGTGCATAATACCAACATCATAGCCGCCTTCTAAGCGCATCAGAACCAGATCAATGAGTCCGCTTTGTCCTTTGCGGAGATGGCGCGCGGCATGATTTTGCACATAGTCATAGCGCTCAACGACCTTTTGGATACGCTCACGTGTCTGGTTCCCCACTCCTGGCATATTATTGAGCACTTTGGAAACAGTTGTTATTGAAACGCCGGTTTCCTGAGCAATTTGCGCCATCGTTAAACGTTTGGATTGTTTCAGTTCCAGCGTCGTACCTTCCTCTTCACTTTAGGTAAACGATAACTCTTCTTGTTGCGTTTATCGTATCATGTTTTTCTCTGCATTGTCAACCGCTGAAGGAAAACAGACTTATCATGCGCCTCAACTGTCGGAAATGAAATAACGATACCTTAGCATTTTTCCACGCCAAAAAAATATTCGATTCTGGGAAATGGCACTTTTTGCCTTATTCACGCTATCTATTGACATTCACACTTTTCTATGTTACCTTTTCTTACAGACAGTAGGTTAAACGTTAACCTAAATCTATCTCTTAATTGCAGTAGGGCAAGGGAGAAACATTGTGGTTCCTTGTTCCGGTAAACAGGTTTAACGTTATCCTATCAAATTGTACATTTGTGGCGTTTGGCTATTTCGTCATTGTACGACGAAATTATCTCTCTGGAGGTCGATAAGCTATGGTGCTGTCTCCATCATTTAGATACTCACGCTTTTCTAACCACATCCCGCTCTCCGGCACGGTCCTTATTTGTGCACAGCCCCATTTGCTGCTGGCACGCAAGTGACGCGATCTTCCTGATTATCCAGCTTGTTTTTATGTTGTATAAACCAGCGTAGAGACAACGGGACTGCTCTCCCTTTGTTCGTTGTTTTTGTTATGTTGTGGCATACACACGCTGACATGCCAACAACATGATGTTATGACCTCATGCAGTTTTATAAGGAGACTTTATCATGGATAGCACATTTCGCAAGGCACCATTTCTCGACCGTCGCGACTTTTTGCGTTACTCGGCCACCCTGGGTGCCGGTTTGATGAGCCTGGAGGCTCTGGCTGCCTGTGGCTCTACCGCTCCTGCGGCCACCACCGCCTCGGGAGGAACAGCGTCGATAAACTCGTTACCACCGACCAATGAGCCAGACGCCGTCAAAGAATTCAATGCCACCATCCAGGCCTTCCAGAAAGCGTATCCAGGCGAAAAGATCATCGCGAAGAATGATCCCTATGATCCAACCACCTATTTTGCGAAACTGGCAGCGGGACAGGTTGAGGACGCTACAGAGAGCTACTTTACTGAACCCCCACTGATGATCCAGAAGCACGCGGCAGCTGATATTACCAGTCTGGCCAAAGGATGGAAGTATTTTGCCAGCTACGATCCAAGCATCCAATCCATTATTACCGATCCAGCCACCGGCAAGATTTATGGAATCCCTGCAGATGGCTATGCTTTGACACTCTGGTACAATCGAAAGATGTTCTCGGCTGCTGGCCTGGATCCAGATAAGCCCCCCACCACCTGGGATCAGTTCCGCGCCTATGCTAAAGAATTGAAGACTGCGACCGTGGCGGGTTATGCTGAGACCAGCGCGCAAAATCAGGGAGGCTGGCATTTTACTAACTGGATGTATACGGCCGGCGGCGATATGCAATCCGCCGATGGAAAGAAAGCTCTCTTCAATAGCGCTCAGGGCACCAGTGTCCTCCAGTTGCTGCATGATATGCGTTTCACAGATCAGTCAATGACCAAACAACAACTGTATACCCAGACCGATCTGTTGCAGTTATTGGCGACCAACAAGGTTGCGATGGTCGTGATGGCACCCGATGAGATGACCAGTTTCAAATTTCAATACCAGGCAAATCTGGATAACTACGGTATTGGACCCATGCCTCAGAATGGCGGCAACGCCTCTCTCACCGGTGGTAACGTCTTTGTCTTCAATCCTAAATCAGCGCAAAATGTCCTGAAGACGGCGGTCGATTTTGTGCTCTATTCTAAATTTGATCTGGGAGCATTGGAAAACCAGTATAAAAATGCTAACTCCAATGGCCGCCTGGTTGGATTACCCATCAATGTCATTTTTGTTGGTGAATTCCGTCAGAAACTCAACGACCTTGCCAATAAGTATAAAAACGTCCCGGTGCAGAACTATCAACCCTTTGCTTCGTCCACTTTAAAGCTCCGCGCCGAGCCGCGTAACCAGACCCAAAAGATGTACGCTCAGCTTGACTCGGTTATGCAAGCAGTCTTAACGAATGCGAATGCCAATCCTCAGTCGTTATTGGATCAGGCAGCCCAGCAGTTCCAGCAAGTTCTTGATCAGTCAGGTTCCTAGTACTGCGTTACCCTTCATTTGAAAAGCGGGGATGCAAGGGGCCGCAAGCCCCTTGACTGGGGTCTGGGACTGTGCCCCAGTCTCTCTCCCATTCCCGCCGCCGCAGGCGGCACTCCTTCAAATGAAGCGTAACAGACCATTGGTAATAGAGAAAAGGAGCTATGTATGGAACTGCATTCGCATGCATCGGTATCTGTGCCTGCGCAAGATGCACCCCCTTTGTCACAAGAAGGGAAGGAGAAGAGCACGTTGCAGAGGAAAAACTCTCGGTCGCGTCTGCAAAATATAATGCGCGCTATCCGTCGCAGTTGGGCGGGATATCTCTTTTTACTCCCGGCCCTCGCTACGTTTCTCATCTTTGTCTGGTATCCTATTGTGCTGGGTTTCGTGATGAGTTTTCAGAATGTTGATATGATTAATCCGCCTGCCTGGGTTGGCTGGTTAAACTATCAACGTGTCCTCTCTGATCCACTCTTCGTGATTGCCTGGCGGAATACCTTTGAATTTACTATTTATGCCTTGATTTTTGGCTATATTATTCCAGTGATCCTGGCCTTGTTGATTAATGAAATGCGGCATGCCAAAAGCTTCTTTCGTCTCGCTTTCTATTTACCAGTCATGTTACCGCCTATTGTTACTGTTTTTCTCTGGCGCTGGATCTACAATCCTGATGCGGGCTTACTAAATTCATTGTTAGCCTTGCTTCATTTGCCTGCGGGTCTCTGGTTAGAGAATGCCAGCACCTCCTTGCCATCCCTGGTGGTGGTGGCCACGTGGAGCGCGGCTGGTTCTACCATCCTGATCTATCTTGCGGCCTTGCAGGGAGTATCTGCCACGCTGTATGAAGCAGCAGAGATTGATGGTTCGAATCTCTGGCAGCGTCTCTGGAATATTACGCTCCCGGCTATTCGCCCGGTGATGTTGCTGATGCTAATTCTGCAAGTGATCAGTACTATGCAAGTGTTTGTGGAGCCATTTACTATCACTAGCGGTGGACCTCAAAACTCGACGATGACGATCCTGTTATTGATTTATAACTATGCCTTCCAGCAAGGTGAGTTTGGACGTGCCAGTGCCTCCGGCGCCATTCTCTTTCTTGTTCTTGCTGTGTTCTCACTGATCTATATGCGTATAACACGGAACTTCATGCAAGGAGATTAAATAAAGATGAGTCTATTTGTAAAGGACACGCAGGAGCCAACAGTGCGGTCACGCTCGCTAAGACACAACCTTTTCCGTCGTATGCAGGATAATACGGATGCCAGTGAGCGCACGCTTATTTCACCCCTGACGCTCCAACGTCCTGTGAGTCGTACTTTGTACTGGCTGGTGTTTATTCTGCTCGCCTTATTTACCGTGGTATCTCTGGGACCAGTTTATTGGATGTTCAGCGGCGGCTTGAAGACCAGCAGCGAGATTTTTCAGACTCCTCCTACATTCTGGCCTGTGCATGCGCAATGGAGTAATTATGTCCAGGCCTGGCAGGTCATGGGTTTACTGCTCTATTTTACCAATACCTTACTGCTGGCCCTGGGCGCGGTAATATTACAGATTCTGGTCTCGGCTACGGCTGCCTATGCGCTTTCCAAATTGCAACCGGCCGGGAAAGATGTGATTCAGTTCTGTTTCTTTTGTACCTTGATGGTGCCGCCGGTGGCCTATCTGGTGCCACAATTTGTAAATATCAGCAATCTTCCTTTTATCAATGTCTCACTGGTCAATTCCTGGAGTGGTGTTCTGCTGCCTGAAGCTGCCAATGCTTTTAACATCCTGATCCTCAAAAGCTTTTTTGATGGTATCCCTGCCGAACTGTCTGAAGCGGCGCGTTTAGATGGTGCGAATTCCTGGCAATTATTTCTGCGTATTATCATCCCGCTTTCTCGTCCTGCCCTGGCTGTGGTGACGATCTTCACGGTCGTGGCGACCTGGAAAGATTTCCTCTGGCCTTTATTGGTTCTGTCGGATAGTAATGTCCAGTCCTTGATGGTGGCGCTGTATCACGAATCGCAACCCAATGCGGGTCTGCCTTTCAATTATTTTATCGCTGGACTGGTCATGGCCAGCGTGCCACCGATCCTGTTGTTCTTGCTGTTCCAACGTCAAATTATTCGCGGTATTAATTTGACCGGGCTTAAAGGATAGCTCTGTGGATGATGTTTTCTGCTTCTCCTTGCCTCACGGCCCTGATGCTGTCTGCAGGGCCAGGAGGCGAGGAAACCTGGTTCGTGGTCCTCCCTGCTAAGGTGGAGGTTTTGTACATCCTGGCAGGATCGCTGTTGATGCTGTCATGATACGTAGAAGAACCACAGCAGTGCAAGATGCATTGCATGAGATACCGACATACCGTTCACCTGATGAGTCAACCAGATGATATGGTAGAAGTTGGTCAATTTTTACAAAGTAGTATATTCTCCTCCCATTTGACAGGCTGCCACTAGGGTGTGGATAAGAAGCCTGGAAAGGAAGTTGCACGATGCACAATCCAAAGAGCAACGGGAAAAATAAAGCTCTGGGAGCATTTATTGCCTTTATCTTATTACTAAGTACAGCTGGAGTGGTTCTTACTTTTCCGCGAAGCGCGAGCGCTTCACGTTTGCCAAACGCAGCCAGCGCCACGACAGGTGGTAGTGGCGCCACGCTTCCCTATACCGAATTGGAAGCTCATAGCGCCAGCACCAACGGCACCATCACTGGTCCTGATTATCAATTAGGGGATTTAGCCTCGGATGCCGTAGATCGTACGATTGTCCAGTTGACCTCGGGGAAATACGTTCAGTTTACCCTTCCTCAGGCCGCTAACTCGATCAATCTGCGCTATAGCATTCCCGACTCTGCCAGCGGTGGTGGTATCAATGCCTCACTTAGTGTCTATATCAATGGAGTGAAGCAGCCAAACGACCTACAGCTCACTTCGAAATATAGCTGGCTGTATGGCACGCCACAATTTTCGGATTGTAATAGCAATGGTTGGTCAGATACTCCTGGCGGCGTTGCTCATCATCAATTTGATGAAGTACATACTCTGTTACCACAGATGGCTGCCGGTACCACAGTAAAACTGCAAGTTGATTCTGAGAATACTGCTTCATGGTATGCCATTGATGTCGCTGATTTCCAGCAAGTGGCGGCAGCAATAGCCAGGCCAACCGGCGATATCTCAGTTACTGACGCGCCGTATAACGCTGATCCGACCGGTGCGGTGGATTCCACGACGGCCATCCAGAACGCCGTCAATGCTGGTGCATCCCAGGGTAAGGGTGTCTATATTCCACAAGGCAATTATCTGGTCACCAGCCACATTCTTGTCGACAATGTCACTCTAACGGGTGCTGGTCCATGGTATTCGGTCCTCGGTGGCGCTCCCTCGAGTAGCACTGGCACCGGTGTGGGCGTCTATGGAAAAGATACCTATGATGGGCCTGCTAGTGCCAATGTCAATCTGTCGAACTTTGCTGTTGAGGGCCAGATCAAAAACCGCATAGACTGTATTCAGGACAACGGTATCGGCGGTTCACTGAACAATTCGACCATCTCTAATGTTTGGATTGAGCATACCAAGGTTGGTATGTGGTTTGATGGTCCATTCAGTGGTCTGACCGTCACCGGCAGCCGTATTGATAGCACGACGGCTGATGGTATCAATTTCCATCGTGGTATCAGCAACTCGACCGTCTCACAGAGCATCATTCGTGGCACTGGTGACGATGGTCTGGCGATGTGGTCTGATCTCGGTGGTGCGTCAACCGGTGACACGAGCGATACTTTCGACCATAATACTGTACAGTCGGCGTACTTAGCTAACGGTATCGCCATTTATGGTGGTGCTAGCAACAGTGCCACGAACAATATTGTCTCTGGCTCACAGTATCGCGGCGGCGGTATCATGTTGGATTATGAAAACTTTGGCAATCCAACTGCGCCTTTTAGTGGTACTACAACGGTCTCGAACAACACTATCCAACTGGTAGCTGGTTGGGGAGATCAGGGTATCCAACAATTTGGTGCTCTCATGTTCTGGGCTGATACTGGCTCTATCAATGCGCCTTTCACAGTCTCAGGGGATGAGATCGATAACAGCTACTTTGCTGCGATTTCGTTTGATGGTGGCAATCCCATGAGTACCATCGCCTTTAGCAACGTCAACATCAATGGTGCTGAGTTTGCTTTTTCGAATAAGGTGAATACTATAACTGGATCAGCGACCAATGTAACGGCCAGCAACTTGAGTGTGGGTAGCCTGGAGAGTTGTGAAGGCTCACAATCCTGGCAGATAACGCTGGGTTCAGGTAACACTGGTTGGAGCCCTGCGACACA
Source organism: Dictyobacter arantiisoli (assembly GCF_008326305.1). Classification (GTDB taxonomy): domain Bacteria; phylum Chloroflexota; class Ktedonobacteria; order Ktedonobacterales; family Ktedonobacteraceae; genus Dictyobacter; species Dictyobacter arantiisoli. The sequence continues at coordinate 53,031 of NZ_BIXY01000005.1, forward strand.
GACCTGTGGCTTCCCGACCGGTACACCAACACCAGCGCCAACACCTCCTCCTGGATCAACCCCGACACCAACGCCACCAACGCCCACGCCAACCCCGGCCCCAACCCCGACGCCTGCGCCAGGTGGGACATTAGTGAGCGCGATCAATGCTGGTGGCGCATCCTCGGGTAGTTATGTTGCTGATACCTACTATAATCAGGGCAACCAGTTTTCGGATGCTTCTACCTCGATTGATACCAGTGGGGTCGGGAGCCCTGCTCCACAATCCGTCTGGCAGACCTGTCGTTGGAACAGCGCGTTTACCTACACGATCCCTGGCCTGACGGCTGGAAAATCCTATTCCGTCCGGTTAGACTGGGCCGAATTGAGCTTCCAGGCTGCGGGACAACGCAAGTTTAACGTCGCCATCAATGGCAGTCAGGTTTTGAGTAGCTTTGATGTCTATGCGACTGCAGGCTACAAAAAGGCCGTGGCTAAAACTTTCACTACCACTGCCAATGGAAGCGGACAGATCGTGATCGCTTTCAGCCAGGGCGGTGCAGATAATCCTTTCATCAATGGCATCGAAGTCTGGGATCCTGCTGGCGGCCCGGTAACCACGCCGACCCCAACACCCACGCCGACTCCTAAGACATTGGTCACAGCCATCAACGCTGGCGGTGGTGCAAATGGAAGCTTCGTTGCCGATACTGACTACAATCAGGGCAATCAGTTTTCGGATACCTCTACCTCCATCGATACCAGTGGCGTAACCAATCCCGCCCCGCAGGGGGTCTGGCAGACCTGTCGTTGGAATAGTTCGTTTACCTATACTATTCCAGGCTTAACCGCCGGGAAATCCTACACGGTACAGCTTGACTGGGCCGAGTTGACCTTCCAGGCTGTGGGACAGCGCAAGTTTAACGTCGCCATCAATGGTAGCTCGGTTTTGAGTAGTTTTGATGTCTACGCGACCGTAGGCTACAAAAAAGCCCTGACGAAACAGTTCACTGCCACTGCGAATAGCAGCGGTCAGATTGTAATCGCGTTTACCCAGGGTGGAGCGGACAATCCGTTTATCAACGGTATTGAAATCTACTCCTAGTAGAGCCATCTAGCGATCTGGATGTACGAAGGCGGGGAGGGCCTGCGCGAACTCGTAAAGGTTCTTCATCGGCTTCGTACATCGCTTTTGTATAGTAAAAGTACTGAAAAAAGTTCATTTTCTGTCTGTACAGACCGATAATTTCTGGCGACGAAGAGGAACAGAGCGCTGGATGGCTACTCATGAATAATGTACAGGCACGATAGAGAGACATTTAGTGGAAAGAGAAATGTATTTATGGATATAACACTGCCCACAGATGTAAATAATCAGGTTGTTCCAACTGGTTATAACGCGCTTGGCAAGGCCAGGATTATCACATGCGAACGTGGCAAGGTCCGTCTGGCTACTGATGCGGAGAACGTTGAAGTCACTGCCCTGGCTCCTGATCTCTTTCGGGTTGCTTTATTCGCGCATGGACGCGCTATTACGTATGATTCTGAGGCGGTGCTGGCTCGCGAATGGGATGGAGAAGCTGCTCGTATTTCTGGAACGGAAGAGGATGGTGTTGTCTCTCTCTCGACCTCTTTCGCGACCGCGCACATCTCACTTAATCCGCTTCGGATTGGCTTTTCGGATGTGAGTGGGCGCACCTTTGCCGTCGATGATCCTGACCTGGGTATGGGCTGGCTTAAGGGTAACGAACAGGCTGCTTTAATCGATATCCCCAATCCATTGGGGACGCTCGGTACGCCGTTGCGTGTCTATAAACAGCACGCGGCTGATGAGCATTATTTTGGCTGTGGAGAACGGACAGCGGGATTAGATAAGACAGGCTCTCATCAGATATTCTGGAATGTTGATCCTCCTCGTGGGCATACGGCGCTTCAGAATAATCTCTATGTTTCCATTCCCTTTACACTGGTCGTGGGTGGCGGAAAAGCCTGGGGGTTCTTTTTGGATAGCCCAGCGTTTTCCGAGTTCGATCTGGCGGATGAAGATGCTTGCCGATCATGGTTTGGCACTGCCAGTGGCGACCTCGTTTATTATCTCTTCTGTGGTCCCACACCGCGTGACGTACTGGCGCGCTATACAGAATTAACCGGCTATACGCCTCTTCCTCCACTGTGGTCGCTCGGCAATGGTCAGAGCCGTTTTGGATATGAGACGGCAGATGAGGTGCTACGCATTGCCCGGAGTTTTCGTGAGCATGACATTCCCTGTGATACCCTCTATCTTGATATTGATTATATGGATGGTTATCGGGATTTTACCTGGGATCGCTCACGTTTTCCTGATCCAGAAGGAATGCTGGTGGAACTACGCGCACTGGGCTTTCATACTGTAGGTATTATCGACGCTGGCGTAAAGGTTGATGAGAACTATTGGCTCTACCGGGAAGGCCGGGATCGTGATCTGTATTGTAAGACGACCGAGGGAAGTGATTATCAGAATGCCGTCTGGCCTGGCCTCTGTGTCTTTCCCGACTTTATGAATGCTGAGACACGTTCCTGGTGGGGGGGACAGCATCAGACACTGTTGGATACAGGTATTGCAGGCATCTGGTGCGATATGAATGAGCCTGCTCTGTTCATTCCCTTGAATTCGACCATGCCTCCAGGTGTGATTCACGCGGTAAACGGCAAGGTCAAGTATCATCTACAAGTACACAATGCCTATGGTTCTCTGATGTCTCAGGCGACGCGTGAAGGTCTGTTGCGCCTGCGTCCTGAGCAGCGGCCCTTTGTTATCTCCCGTTCTGGTTATGCGGGCATTCAGCGCCATGCCTTATTGTGGACCGGCGACAACTCTTCGACCTGGGAGCATCTGGCGATGAGCATCGCGCAGCTTCAGAATCTTGGTTTATCGGGAGTTGGCTGGGCTGGTGTTGATATCGGTGGCTTTTATGGCGATACGAATGGGGAATTATTGACGCGTTGGATCGAATGGGGTATCTTCCAGCCTTTTTGCCGCAACCATGCTGAAAAGCTCACGCGCCATCAGGAACCATGGGTCTTCGGAGAACCCTATACCTCTCTTTGTCGCACTATGCTCAAGTTCCGCCAGCAACTCATCCCTTATTTATATACCCTCTTCGAGCAATGTCATCGCACCGGAGCGCCTTTGTTGCGCCCCCTCTTCTGGTCACATCCTGAAGATAGTAGCGCCTATACAGTGGATGATGAAGTTTTATGCGGTGATGTTCTATTGATTGCGCCGATTACGAAGCCTGGGATTGAGTATCGCTATGTCTATCTTCCCGCTGGCACCTGGTTCCACTTTTGGAGCGGGGAACGGCTGGAGGGTCCAGCTCATATTCTGGCCCACGCCCCCCTGGGACAGCCCGCCCTCTACATCCAGGCCAATGTCGCCCTGCCTCTGGGATCACCAATGAGCTATGTGGGAGCCGAGAAGACAGACTTCCTGACGCTGCTCTTGTATCCCGCCCAGGGAAGCGCTATATCATATCTCTATGAGGATGCCGGCGATGGGTATGAGCAGATTCAGGGAGTCTATGCGCGGCGTACGATTATTTGTGAAGTCGTCGAGCCAACCACTATCCGTGTCACGCTCGGCGTCCGTGAGGGGACATTTACTCCAGAGCGCAAATATCTACGACTCGAGTTGCGTGAACTGCTCACCGTGCCTGCATCTGTTATGTTGGGAGAGAAACAGCTTGCCTGGCAGTATTACCCAGAACTGAGGAGCATCGTGATCGAAGTGGATGAAGGGTCAGAGGAACAAGTAATACAGCTTGCTTTCCATTAAAGCGAGCTCTTATCCATCAGTAGTGATGGATAAGAGCTGCATATTGGGAGAATGCAAGTATGTGTTTGATTCCCATGCTCTCCACGATCTCTGTGCATGAGTTTTCGCACCTGCGGTGCTCAAACTTCTTTTTAGTGTGTGGTGTCGGAAAAGTTCTTCGAACTTTTCCGACACCACACACTAAAAAAGGCGCAGGCGCGCATGCGCCTGCCAGCAGGTCAAACAGTAAGATCCCGATGGTACTGGGAGTCCGACACATTCTGAGCACCGCAGGCGCAAAAAAATTATACGTAAAGATCACAGAAGATCTGAAAGGCCCCATCTTTATTAAGATAATCACACTTGAGTAGAATTGATGGGCTGAATGTCAAATTGCAGGTCGGCGGTAGGTCGCACACGATAAAGTTCATCAAACCCTTCCTTATATAGAGGTGCGGTGAGACGCTTGAGAGTGGCAAAGATGCCAATGCGAGGAACATGCGCTTTGCCAGTACGCTGATCATTCCAATCCAGGCTGCGCTGTACCTGCGTTTCAAACAGATAGCCGATGACACGAGCCCCATATTGATGTCCCAGAGCAATTAAAGGAGCACGATCTTCAGGCGTGGGATTGGTATTGTCGATGACAACAGAATGTCCAGCCTGGAGGGCTTCTTCGAGCAGTTGCAGTTGCCTCTGGGCTGGTTTTTTGTTGTTACGCAAAAGATCCTTGCTGATATAAGCATGGGTTGCGGCGAAACTGGTGCGATATAAGGTACTCTTGCCTGATGCTTGCAGGCCAATAAAAATAAGCAAATCCATACTATCTATAGTACCTTAGTATGCATGAAATGGATAGCAGATCAGGCTTGCTCATTTAATAGAGCACGGGCAATCACCAGACGCTGAATCTGATTGGTGCCTTCATAGATCTGGGTGATCTTGGCGTCATGCATCATCCTCTCCGCTGGAAATTCCTTCATATCTCACGGATAGCATCAATCAATGCTTGTTCGTCCTCTACGAGTTTAGATGCTGGCGCGTAAAGCTATCCCATCAGGGATAGGCAGGCAGGCATGGAATATATCACAGCCGAGTGTTGTTATTACCCTTAGATTATTCAAACATGCCTTGATACAAAAAAAGAAGATCACGTCAAATTCTGCATAGCCCTATAGACCACAGCAGCTTAAATCTCATTTACATACCGCAAGTTCCGTGATATAATACCTATAGAATAGAGTAAACATGGAAAGAAAAGTGGGCATCCCCCACTTTTCTGTCTGCCAGAGACTTTTTTCTTTGCACACGAAAAAATGATGTAGTATATTACTGGGCGCCAGCGGGAGGAGCATGGCATATGAGGAGCGAATTTCAAGCGGCTATCGCACAATTAATTGCCGAGAAGGGACTACCCCGCGAAGTGGTAATGGAAACTGTAGCCACCGCCCTACTAGCGGCTTACCGTAAGAGCTTCGGCGGCGGAGAAAATGTCCGCATTGAGGTTGATAAAAACGGAGAAGTCCATGTATGGGCAGCTAAAAGAGTGGTAGCCCAGGTAAGAGATCTAAACGAAGAGGTTTCTCTGGCAGAGGCGCAACGTCTCATTCCCAACGCGGCCCTCGGACAATTTATCGACGTTGATTCGTCGTTCATCTTCACGCGCATTCCAGCACAAACCGCGAAACAGGTTATTCTGCAACGTATTCGCGAAGCTGAGCATGAACATCTCTATGATCAAATCAAGAACTGGGTGGGCGAGATTCGCCTGGGAACCCTGACACGGAAAGATCCTGTACGTGGTTGGCTCCTGGATTTTGATCTCGATCAGGTAGATAATGTTGAAGGCATGATGGCTCCCGGTGAAGAGGTTCCGACAGAACCGAATCGTGTTCATCAGCGTTTACGTGTCTATGTGTACGATGTTCGTCGTGTGCAGGGGCGTATGCTACAAATTCTCGTCTCACGCACTCACCGCGATCTGGTACGTCGCTTGTTCGAGTCAGAAGTCCCAGAAATCTACGAAGGAACAGTTGAGATTAAAGGGATTGCACGCGAGCCAGGCAGCCGCTCAAAAGTAGCGGTGGTAGCTCGCCAGGAGGGACTTGATCCGATTGGTTCCTGCGTCGGTGTCCGTGGTGCGCGTATCAGTAACATTGTACGCGAGCTGAATGATGAGAAAATCGATATTATTCTGTGGAGTCCCGATGCCGCAACCTTTGTGGGCAATGCCTTAAGCCCGGTCAAGCCATTGAAGGTTGAGTTGCGTGAATCAGATCATACAGCTATCGTGACCGTTCTGGAACGTCAATTATCACTTGCCATTGGTAAAGATGGACAAAATGCTCGCCTGGCCGCAAAACTGACTGGCTGGCGTGTTGATGTCATAAAGCCAGGCGAGGGTGAGGTTTTCGAGGAACGCGTGGAAGAGGCTGCGGAACATTCACATACCGCGCATCATCCACGGCGCGAGCGGCCCGAACGTACGCAGGGATCAGGTCGACACGACCGCGAGAACGGTTCACGTCGCAATGATCGCCGAGAACGTGGCGGCAGTGGAAGCGGTGGCAACCGGCATAGTAATTCGACCTATGAGTACGATAGAGAATAAGGAAGGGAGCGCATGATGAAGACAGCGAACAAACAACCACAAAAACAAAAACATCTTCCATTGCGCACCTGTATTGCCTGCCGCGAAAATAAACCGAAACGCGAATTGCTACGCATCGTCCGTACGCCCGATGGGCATGTATTAATCGATGCTACTGGCAAAAAGTCCGGTCGGGGAGCCTATCTTTGCGCCAGGCTCTCCTGCTGGCAAAAAGCGTTGAAAGAACATCGCATTGAACAGGTCTTCGAAACGGTCATCTCAGATGAGGATCGTCAGGGTCTCGATGACTATGTCGCAACCTTGCCCACCGATGATCCTGGACTACCGGCAAGCAAGCCCGCAAAAGCAAAAAAAGGCCGCCCAAAGGCGGCCGATGCAACATCATAAAACTGCGAAAATGATGCTCAAACTCATCTTTTAAGTGAGCGATGTGATATTGCAAGGATCTATTCAGTACGTTATACTGAGACCGTATGTATATTGTCCCTATCCTCACTGTGGGGATAGAGTTTTTCAATACTGGCATCTGATCTCCGGGTTGGATGAGGATTGAACAATGTTTCGTTTTTTCTCTACTCTTGATAGAGACACAGCCCCTCGTAGTTTGGGCAGCATAGAGCGAATGTTTGCGGAGCGATTTACTATGATTAGATAAACCGCCTCTACGCCGGTGGGCGCAGACTTATATTCGCCTGGCATGCACTAACGAGGATCTGTCCCCCTGTTTCCATACGCTGGATCGGGCGGCAGACCTTTTTTATGGCTGTGAAGAGAGATTCCGCCGCCACTTTTTGGCGCACCATCTGATAAGAAGGGAGTCTTCTTCATGAGAGATATATCAGAACTTCCAGAGGGGACCGAGCAGGCTCAGGCAAAACCAGCCAGCCCACGTACAACAACATCAGCCCCTCGGCCAAAACCAGAAAACCAGACAGCAAACAGCCAAGCAGCAAACAGCCAGGAACAGGAAACCAGGCCCGCGCCTCGGCGTCGTCCAACACCACCTAGCGATGGTGGTGCTAACGCAACAAATGCAGTCAAGCAAGATGGCTCAGAACAAGGAACCGCACCACGCACTCCTGAACAGCCGCAACATCCTGCAACCAATCGCGCCAACAACAATGATCGTGGACCACAAGATGGTTCTCCACGACCCGGTGGCTATAACCGCAGCAACGACGGACCTAGCGGTCCACGCCCATACAACAATGGCCCTCGTCCTGCCGGTGGTGGCTATCAGGGTCAACGTCCCGCCGGTGGCGGCTATCAAGGTGGACAGGGTGGCCCTCGTCCCGCTGGTGGTGGCTACAACAATGGTCCTCGTCCTGGCGGCTATCAAGGCGGACAGGGTGGCCCTCGTCCCGCTGGTGGTGGCTATCAGGGTGGACAGGGTGGCCCTCGTCCCGCTGGTGGTGGCTACCAGGGTGGACAGGGTGGCCCTCGTCCTGCCGGTGGTGGCTATCAAGGTGGACAGGGTGGCCCTCGTCCCGCTGGTGGTGGCTATCAAGGTGGACAGGGTGGCCCTCGTCCTCCTTATCGGGGCAATCCCAGTGGACCTCGTCCCGTCGCATCCAATGCTCCCGCAATCGCGCCACGACCTTTCCCAGAGCGGGATCGTAGCCATGATCGCGATAAAGAGCATACCCGTACCTATGATCGTGACTCACGCCCACAAACCGGCGGCCCTTCACGACCAGGGACCGCGAACCGTGGTGGTCCTTCTGGTGGCGGCTATCAAGGACAGGGCAATCGCCGTCCCGGTGGTACAGCGGGTGCCAGTGGACGTCCTGGCGGTCGTCCAGGTGGTCGTTCCGCCCCACGTTCACAGGAACGCCGTACAGCTCCAGTGAAAGAAAAGCCAACCGGGCCAATTTCTCTGCCACCTCAGATCGTGGTCAAGGACCTGGCAGATATGCTGAGCGTCTCCCCGATTGAGGTCATTAGAGATCTGATCAATAAGCATGCGATCTTCGCGAGTATCAATCAGGTTGTCGATTATGACAAAGCCTCGTTGGTAGCCCAGGATCTCGGCTTTGAGCCCAGCCCGCTCGCGACGACCGACAGCCCGGCTGTCCGAGGCGAGAAGGTACTATCCGCCAACGAAGCGATGATGGCGACCCATAACGAAGAGAATATGGTCACCATTCCTCCTGTTGTCACTATCATGGGTCACGTTGACCATGGTAAAACCTCCTTGCTGGACACCATTCGTAAAACAAAGGTGGCCGCAGGTGAAGCCGGTGGTATCACACAGCACATCGGTGCCTATCAGGTTGAAGTCAACAACAAAAAGATTACCTTCCTGGATACTCCTGGTCACGAAGCCTTCACGGCCATGCGTGCTCGCGGTGCTCAGGTAACGCATATCGCCATTATCGTGGTTGCGGCCGATGACGGCGTGATGCCTCAGACGCGTGAAGCTATCGACCATGCACGGGCGGCGAAAGTGCCGATAATCATTGCCCTGAACAAAATCGATAAGGCCAACGCCAATCCTGATCATGTGAAGCAGCAATTGACCGAACTCGGTATCGTGATCGAAGAGTACGGCGGCGATACTGTCTGTGTGCCGATCTCAGCCCGCAGAGGCGAAGGTATCGACGAACTGCTTGATTATATCCTGCTGGTCGCCGAGGTACAGGATATCAAAGCGAATCCTGATCGTCTGGCAACCGGTGTTATCATCGAGGCCAAGTTGGAGAAAAATAGTGGCGCGACCGCGACTGTTCTGGTTCAACAAGGTACCTTGCAGATGGGCGACAATATCGTTGTGGGAGCCATTTCTGGTAAAGTACGTGCCATGTTCAATGATCGTGGCAAACGCATCCAGAAGGCCACACCAAGCACACCAGTCAGTATCCTGGGCTTACCAGAGGTACCAAATGCCGGTGATCGCCTGGTCGTAACTGAGGATGAGCGCACAGCGAAACAGTTGGCTGAAACCGAGGACATGAAACGGAAGGACGAGGCCATGCCACTGGGTCAGGTCACGTTGGATACCCTCTACATGCAAATGCAGAAGGGGACCGTCAAAGAACTGAACGTGGTAATCAAGAGCGATGTGCAGGGTTCACTGGAAGCTATTAAAGGCTCCTTGTCGAAACTGGGTGAGGACAATCTGAAAGTGCGTCTGATTCATGAAGGTATCGGCCAGATCAGTGAAACCGATGTCTATCTCGCATCCGCCTCGAAAGCAATTATTATCGGCTTTAACGTCAAAGCTGATGTGACTGCTGCTCGTGAAGCGATGCGCGAAGGCGTCGATATCCGCTATTACACAGTCATCTACAAGTTGATTGAGGATATTCAGGCCGCTCTGGTCGGTATGTTGGAACCAACCTATCGCGAAGTTATCAATGGACACGCCGAGATTATTCAGACCTTTAAGGCTGGTAAAACGGTAATTGCCGGTTGCCGCATCACGGATGGCAAGATCACCCGTGGTTCAGAGATCCGTCTCACGCGTAACGACGAGAAGGTCTTTGAGGGCAAAGTCGCATCGCTGCGCCGTGGTAAAGATGATGTCCGTGAGGTCCTGACGGGATATGAGTGTGGTATTCTCCTCGAAGACTATAACGCATACGAAGTTGGTGACATTATTGAGGCATTCGCGCAAGAACGCGTCGTAACACGATCATAATATGCACTGTAGCCTGTGGTCATCCAGCTTTAAAGAGCATGGATGACCGCCCTGGCACAGCATAGGGAGAAAAAGAGCATGCCAAATGCCCATCGTCAAGAAAAATTAGGCGAATTGATGGCCTCTGATTTGAGCGAGTTGATTCGTACACGGGTGAAAGATCCACGCGTTGGCTTCGCGAGTATTACACGCGTCGAAGTGAGTGGCGATCTGCGGCACGCAAAGGTCTTTGTCAGTGTCATGGGCACGCCCGAAGAGCAGGCTGAGACGATGCAGGGATTGAAAAATGCCCGCGGCTTCTTACGCCATGAACTCGCAACCCGCCTGACGCTGCGTTATATGCCGGAAATCGGCTTCAAACTGGATAATTCGATTGAAGAAGGCGCACGCATTCTCAATTTGATTAATCAAGTTGCTGAGGAAGATCGCGAGAAGCAACAGTTGAGCAATCCAGAGGCTTAAGAAAAATCCAGAGAAACTCCAGACAAAAGAGGTTGAATGAACGAATCCGCCTGTCCAGATACGATACAAACATCGATCCATACAGCATTAGCAAACCAGTTAAATCCAACACAAGTACAACAAGCCCTGGCCCTGATCGAGGGCGCACAGCGTATCGCACTGCTCGCGCACCAAAATCCCGATGGGGATTGCCTTGGAGCGGCTCTGGGCTTCGCTGAAATCCTGCGTCAGATTGGCAAAACCTGCGTACCGGCCTGCACCGATCCTGCACCCAGATCCTTTACATTTCTACCAGGCGTGGAAACACTCCAAACCACTCTGGGCGATGAGCAGTTTGATCTGGTAATTGCGCTGGATGCCGGTGAGTTAAGCCGCTATGGCGCGCTCTATACACAGCATCAGGCGTTCCTCGATCAGGCCACCATTCTCAATATCGATCATCATGTCAGTAGTACAGGCTGCGGTCAGGTAAATATTATTGAACCAATCGCCGCTTCTACAACTGAATTGCTCATCTTATTTCAAGAACAGACAGGACTTCCCTTGACGAGGGATGCCGCGATCTGCCTGCTGACTGGCTTAATCACCGATACAGGATCTTTCCAATATTCCAATACCACCACACGTACGATGCTGGCGGGGGCTGCCATGGTAGAGGCAGGGGCGAGCGCAGAAGCGATTGTCAAACCGATCTTTCGTACCCATGCTCTGGCCGAGATGCGCTTTACCGCAGCTGCGATCAACAATATTCAGACCTCGGCTGATGGACGCATCATCTGGTCCTATGCTACGGATGAGACGCTGGCCGCAACCGGCGTGACTGCCGATATGGATACCAATGAATCAAGCATGCTGCGTGATATCGAAGGAGTTCAGGTTGCTGCGTTCTTTAAGAGCTATGGAGATCCAAATGTGACGCGCGTCAGCCTGCGCAGTAATGCCCCTTATGATGTTGCCGCGATCTGTCAGCGTTTAGGCGGCGGCGGCCATGTGCGGGCCGCGGGTGCGACAATCAATCAAGCGATGTCCGAAGCAATACCACTGGTGATTGCCGCAATTGAACAAGAGGTACAGGCAAGCGATCAACGCCTGTCCGAGAACAGCGCATCCTGACCGGGAGTGGAGAAAAAGAACGTGGTGGATGGTATCCTTAATATCAACAAAGACCTGCATATGACGTCGCATGATGTCGTGGCAAAAGTACGCAAACAGCTCAAGCAGAAGCGCGTCGGTCATACCGGAACGCTTGATCCAGAAGCCAGCGGCGTACTGCCCATTTGTGTGGGACAGGGCACCCGCGTCGCCGAATATCTCAGTGAAAATGGCAAAGCCTATCAGGCCATCATTACCTTTGGCGTCGTGACCGATACCTATGACGCCGAGGGGGTGGTACTGCGTACAGCCGATACCTCGCAACTCACACGCGAGCAGATTGAAGCCGCATTACCACATTTCCAGGGTGACCAGTTGCAACTCCCCCCCCGTTACTCCGCTATCAAAATTCAAGGGCAGCCAGCATATAAGCTGGCGCGCGCTGGGAGCGAAGTCATTCTGGAGCCACGCCCTGTCACCATCCATAACCTGGAAATCATCGACTGGAGCCATCCTCATCTCACTCTGACAGTCTCCTGTAGCAAGGGCACCTATATCCGTTCGCTCGCTTATGATTTAGGAGAATATCTGGGCTGTGGAGGCTATCTGACGGGGCTGATACGCACGCGGAGCGGTCCCTTTGTCCTGCAGGATAGTATTACCCTGGAGCAGCTCGCGCTTGCCTGTGAGCAAGGGAATCTGGCACAGTATCTCTTTCCCGCAGATTTCGCGCTTCAGAGCTATCCAGCCATACATCTGGATGAAGCACAGACTCAACGTGTCATGCATGGCAATTCCTTCAGTGATCCAGCCAATCAACAGAGCGCGCCCGGGGAACTGGGCCGTGTGTATGGGGTCGATGGACGGTTTCTGGCGATTGCAACCTGGGATACCGAACAGCAACAATGGAAACCACGAAAAGTTCTTGCCTGATCCTACCAGACAAGAGGGTACTGGACAATCCCTGCCTTTATTGCGAGCTTGCAGCGGCTGTGGTACTATAAACGAAAGAAAAACAAGGATTAGGTACCTCCAGGAGTACAAATGGAGGAGGGCCTCGATAGAGATGACAGAATACCAAACAACCTTAACAGAGAATACACCGATTGCGATCACGATTGGAAATTTTGATGGTATCCACCTTGGACACCAGCTACTCTTACAAGAAGTGCGCGCAATGGCTCAGACATTAGATTGTACACCTGTCATGGTGACATTCGAGCCGCACACCTTGATGGTGGTGCGTCCAGATATTCATGTCCAGTATCTGACCACACTGGGAGAAAAACTGGCCCTCGCTAAAGAATATGGCGGGGTTGCTGATTCCATTGTGATTAACTTCACGCCCGAAGTGGCAGCACTCTCCGCACAGGATTTTATGGATGATCTCTGCCAACGTTTTACTATTCGGGGACTGATTGTCGGGTCGGATTTCAGTCTGGGCCATAACCGCATGGGAAATGTGTCCTTTTTAGAAGCCTATGGGCAAAAAAATGGTATGCTGGTACGTGCATTACCATTAGAGCAGTCAGGTGAAACACGCATCAGCAGTACGCGTATCCGAGCATTAATCAATGCAGGCAATGTGGCTGAAGCGAATACTTTGCTTGGACATCCGGTTGTGCTTGGTGGTATCGTTGGGCATGGAGATGAGCGTGGACGCCAGATCGGGTTTCCAACCGCCAACCTGCGACTCGATGCGCATAAGCTTGTTCCCACCAATGGCGTCTATGCGGTACGCGCCACGGTCCATAGAAGTACTATTCGTGACCGGATAGAAGATTCTACCGTCTACAATGGTGTATCCAATATTGGTATTCGTCCTACGTTTAATGGTAAAGAACGTTTGGTAGAAGTGCATCTCTTGGATGTAACAATGGATCTCTATGATGCGTATCTCCATGTAGAGTTCATTGAGCATCTCCGGGGTGAACAGCGCTTCTCGGGAATTGAGGCTTTGAAACAGCAGATTGAAATTGACGCGCAACAAGCACGTCAGATTTTAGCGAGCAGGAGGATGGACCATTGAACGCTCGCCGTAACCCATTAGCAAAATTGGAAGCGTTTATGCAGCGCATCGTTGAATCGCCTTTCAACTGGCTCTTCCCTTCGAAGTTAGAGCCGATTGAGATTGCACGCAAATTAGAGCGGGCGATGGATGATAATACGATGCTGCAAGGCGAGGGACGCAAACTGGCCCCGAATGTTTATGATATCTATCTGAGCATAAAGGACCACCAGCAGATATCCCCTAACATGACTTCTCTGTCACGGGACTGGCAAAATCAATTGGTAGAGTTTGCCCGCCGCCGACATTATACATTGAAAACAGTGCCGATTCTGCGTCTGCACACTGATACGTCTTTGCGCCCCGGCGCGTTACGTATTGAGGCCGAACAGGCCAGCACTGGTGGTGACGGTGGGATGATGTCGACCATGGCATTGAGTCCCGACCAATTGGCGCAAATTCGCGCCCAGTTGCCTTCGAATCAGCCCTTGCCAGGCATTGATGCCGGAAGTTCACCCGCTCATAGCAGCGGGCGTTCAGGTGCTACCCATGGCGCGCGTTCGGGTGTCAATCATGGGGGAGCGGCTGCGCCAGTCACACCGCCGCCAGCACCACAGGCACCGCCCATGCCGCAGGCCTGGCTTACCATTCGCCTGCCACAAGCGGGACAGCAGACCTATCGGATCGAAAAACCGCTGGTCAATCTCGGGCGACAACTGAGCAATGACATTATTGTCGAAGATAAACGTGTCTCACGCTATCATGCCCAAATCAAATATCAAGCCGATGGACAATTTACCATTTTTGATCTTGGTAGCACCAATGGAATTACCATTAATAATACACCGCATATGCGCCAACATACTCTGCGCAATGGTGACCAGTTCACCATAGGCAGCTATGATTTTTACTTCGAAAGAAGGTAGGATCTCCGCCCTATGCAATTACCAGTATTCTTACTCATATTGCGTCTCCTATTCATTGTTCTGCTTTATCTCTTCTTGATGCAGGTTGTGATCGCAATCACACGTGATTTGCGCAAGACAGCCGCGCAGGCAGATGACTCCGAGGGGGGTCGTGTTGCTCAGGCTCTTGGTCATCTGATCGTCGTGGATAGTGGTCCCAGCACCATTGTACAGCCCGGTATGCGCTTCGATCTCAGTCAGCAGACAACTATAGGGCGCGGTCCCACAAATACAATCCAAATCTCGGACAATTTCATCTCATCAGAGCATACACGACTCTGGTTCCGCAATGGCGTCTGGTATGTACAGGACGCGGGAAGTGTCAATGGCAGCTTTGTCAATAATCAACCTGCCCGCGAACCCATACCTGCGCGTGCCGGTGATATCGTCCGTGTCGGCTATATTCAATTTAAACTTACGCAATAGTCACAAAACAACCACCGCTCATACGTCAATGGTTGTTTTGTGACTATTGTTCAGTAAGGGAGGCATGCGCCGTTCGCGATTGCTCACCTTAGATACATGAGGTTTGATATATGGCACAGATAGCACAGCGAACAACAGGAGTAGTACGGCAATTTCGCTGGAAAGAATTGAGCCTGTTAATCGTTCCAGCGCTCATCCTTCTCTTGCTGATGACGCAACTGCTCATCATCCGAGCCAGCAACGATCCTGCGATTACGCTGGATAACCTGAGCAAAATCAAAAATCTCCCGATTCTGGACGGGCTTATCCCCCTGCTTGGCTTTTTAGCAGCTGTTCTGGGTGTACATATTGTTCTGAATATCTTCTTTCGCAAAGCTGATCAGGTCCTATTGCCTCTGGTAGCGCTCCTGAGCGGCCTTGGCATTCTCATGATGACACGCTTAGGGCCCGATATCCTAAAAATTCATGGAGGGCCAATTCCCAATTTAGGTTCACACCAACTACTCTGGGTTATACTCGGGCTAGCAATATGCCTGGCAACCATGTTTATCTTACGCAACGTTAACTGGCTGGCACGATACAAGTATACCTGGATGCTCTTTTGCTTTGCAGTGCTGCTACCCAGCGTTATTAAAGGTATTACCACAATTAAAAGTGGTGCACCAACGCGTGATACATTAGGAATTGGTGCCCTTGCACTTCAGCCGTCCGAGTTCTTGAAAATTGGAGTTGTAATCTTCTTTGCTGGCTATCTCAATGATAATCGCGATGTGCTGGCAGAGGGTAGTTATCGTCTGGGCCCCCTACGTTTACCACCTCTCAGGCAATTAGGTCCGATGCTGTTTATGCTCGCGATTGGCTTACTAAGCTTCCTCATCGTGCGTGAGCTAGGTTTAGCTATGCTCGTCTATAGCCTTTTCCTGTGCATGACCTACGTCGGTACGGGCAAAAAATCCTATGCGATTGTCAGTCTACTCGCTTTTGTAATGCTCGCGTTTATAGGCTACAGTCTACTCACGTATGTGCAGGCCCGCTTTGCGGCATTAGCCTTTAATCCTACAAACTGGGCAAATTTTACACCAGCACAAGAAAATTTCTATCAAAACAATGGTGGTGGTTTTCAAATTGTCCAGGGATTAGTCAATGTAGCCAGCGGTGGAATCCTTGGTTCTGGATTTGGCATGGGCTATCCCGTAACGCCACCAGTTATTGATGCAGATATGGCCTTTACTGCTTACGCTGAAGAATTCGGTCTGGTGGGCCTATTCGCGATTATTGGTATTTATCTACTGATCGTCCATCGCGGCTTCCGTATTGCCACTGAGGCAAATGATATCTTTAGCAAGTTACTTGCCACTGGCCTGACCTCGGTCTTTGCCTTACAGACGATTATTATCGCTGCCGCCAATCTCAAGCTCTTTCCATTGACGGGTATTCCACTGCCCTATCTGAGCAATGGTGGTAACGCGATCCTGGCAAACTTCATCATTGTCGGTATCTTGCTACGCATCTCGCATAACACAGCAGTCGAACGCGAAGGGGCCTTCTGACGCTCTCCATCGCCAGCTAAGATCTAAGACAAAGGAGCCTGCACGTGCAGGCTCCTTTGTTATTTCTAACCCTATTTTCGCCCATAGGCTTCTTCGTATCCCGATATCAATGCCAGAGAACATTATCGTGCGTTGGGGCAAGAGGGTCGTACGATGGAGGGAGCATCGGCCTGCGCTGCGCTTCGTGCGATGCCTACATATTCCTACATCTTCCATCTTATGTGTCTCAATCCCAGGAAGAGGAAAGCGCGCCTCGGTTACGAGCACCCACGTTTTTCGTCATTTTCATCAATCCCGGTGCGTAGATCCATTGTGCAATGATCGCTGCTTGTCGGGAATCGAGGCACATGCTATACTGCCTTTGAACAGTTTATTTGCAAGAATGCGTGGGGAAATTATGGGCCAATACCGGCAATGGCTACTCTATCGAGAAACTGATCTCCAGCTTCAGACTCAGATCGCCGCGTGTGAGCGGGAGTTGTCTCAATTACAGGCGCAAATAGACCAGCTGGAAGAAGATACATCCTATCCAGAGAATATTATTTTGCAGACGTTGATTGGCTTTCAACATACACAACAAGCCAGTTCAGTCCATGCTGCCGCTGCTGCCGCCGCTGCGACTTATGCTCAAACAGCGGCCACTGCGCATAATCATACAGCAGCCACGCAATCATCCGAGGGGACGGTCTCGCCCGCTCTGCAAGCCTGGAGTAACCTACCGAATTTTGATAGCAGGACCATGCCCGAGCCTCCTGCTAATCCGATCATGCAGAACGCACAGCTACAACCACAACCACAACCCGATAATCTGCTTCCCACCGATATCAGCGCGTTCATGAAAGATCACGCTCAGACCGATCCTCAACTCAAAGTGCCGTGGTGGCTCCGCAATATGCGCAATGATCCAGCCAATAAAGAGCAGCAGCCACAACAGACCAGTCCCAATGACGCACAAAGCACACGCACCAATCGACTTGTCCAACGCTGGTTTGAGCGCTGGGGAGAAGCTCCACCCGCCACAACACATGAGCAGGAGAAGCAGGCATAATGCAAGATTTTACCAATCTATCCGCGCCCATCAGTCAGGCGGAGATCAACCGACTCTTTGAACGACTCACCTCGCCAGAGATTGAGCAATTTTACAATGCCTATCAATTGTGGTCCAAACAGCAACAACTCGCACAACTCCAGATCAAACTCCAGCAATTGCGACAAAGCCAGCTAGAGAATGAGGCATTAATACAGCTCTACACACCCTCGGCAGTTGCTCTGGCCGCACTGGCACAATTCCGCGCCTGTGGCGTCGATGATGTCGAGATTCTGGACCGCATGCTGGCACGTGGCGAGACCTGGCTGGATCATACCGCGCAACTGCTGCAACGCTGCGAAGGACTCGATCTCATTGGCGGCGACTATACCCAATGGTGTATCCATGCCCTTGAGGGAGCCTATGAGTGGATGGACTCGATGGATGATGCCCACCTGAATGATTATTTTCATCCTACCCTTCAGGATCAGCTACCCAGCCGGGTCCCTGATCAGAACACAACCAGCAGCGAGATCGAAGAGAAACTCGTACGCAAACTGATGAGCGATGATCATCAGCCTGGACTTGATCCCAATACCGGCAAAACCATCGCTATCCGCATCCCAGAAGAACTGCTCGATCAACTCTCGCAGGAAGATATTATCCTGACAGATGACGCGCCACCTGCTACGACAGCCGAAGTATCAATACCATCAGACAGCGTGTTAGACGAGGAGATCATCGGCGAAACAATTGTCAAGGAACAGCCCGCACAGGATGCACAAACGGCTGAAACCAGAACAGAACAGGAGAGCGCTGAAGCCTCGCAACGGACCGAAGAGATATTAAAATTGCTCATGACTGAACCGCAAGATAGCGAGTCATCGACGTCAAATGAAATCCCCTCTACAGATGAGTCATCCACCAGGATCTCAAATGAGGAGCCTCCTGAAGATGCTTATCTGGCCTATCTTGCCAACCTGGGCGTCCTTCCTGCCCTCGCAGATGATCCGATTGACGACAATGCTCAAACAGATAAAGATATTCCCTTCAATCCATTAGAAGAGACCACAATAAACCATTCAAACGATGGATACAGTACTTTCGGCGCCCTGGAACCTTTTGATGTGACTGGCATACCATTTGCTACGGAAGAAAGCACGCTACAGGATGAGCCAGCCCCGGCCGAGATAGTTGAGGTATCTGAAGCAGCCGAAATACTCAATGTAACTCCTGCCGAGCCAGAACAGCGAACAGAAGAACCCGCAACAGACGTTGCCACGGCGCCGGCGTCAGATAACGCAACCGATCTCGCGGATCAACCATTAGCACAGGTTGAGCCAATGGTTGATTTGCAACAGAACGCGATCTTGCCAACGCCTCATGCTGAAACGCCACAGAGCATAGAAGCCGAGGAAGAAAAATCCATACCCATAGACACATTTATAACAGAGCCAGAGACTTCCATCACAGAGTCAGTAGAAACACTGGCTGAAGCGAAAGTGGAAATGGAAGCGGAAGCGGAGAGCACAAAACGCGGTCAATGGCCGTATGTTTATCAAGAAGTTGAAGAGCCAGCAGGAGAAGCGTTAGAAGCGCGTAGAGAGGACGCAACAGCTATAAGTCAGACGCATCCCGATGGTCAAGAGCAAGATCTAAAAAAAAAGAAGCCTCTCGCTGAGGCTTCAGACAAACATCCTGGCAAGCTACGGCGTTCCCTCGCGAAATTCATGCGGCGCTGAATAATTTGGGGGCATGAATTGCTCAGGAGGTGCTGTACTGGGCATTGGCATCACGTTACTATAAGAAACAGGGGGCTGCGAGGTAGGAGGTGTGACATGCCCTGCTGGCGGTGTGGCTGCCAGGAGTTGTTGCCGCAGTGCTGTCACGCTCTTACGCAAACGCTTGATTTCACGACGATCCGACCAGGCTGAAGCGACCGAGACAAGATATAATAAGAACGCTCCCAGAAAAAAGGCCATTAATAGCCACATGCCGATTGGGAGATCGGGTGAGCGCCACGAAAAAATAACAAGATGGACCTGAGTCGAAAAGTTCAAGATGGTAAGTGCTGCCAATCCCCCACATACCACCAGGAAAAGGAAGAGTATGAGATAGAACATTGCGACCTCCTTTTTCTCCGTACTTACGCTATAATAGTTCTCATATTTCTTACCCAGAGGGGCTCCAACTTTCCCTTTTGCCGCCTACAGTGGCGGGAGAGGAGGAAGGAAATTGTGGGGACACCCCACACCCCGGCAGGATGGGCTCGCCGCCCTCCTGCACCACCTGCCAATCGCAGGTAGATTAGTGTCATTCTAAATTGTTGGACTTATGAGTAATACGCTAGAGATATCTTATTATATTCACAACTGGTAGCAACTTGCGTAATGGGCTATTCTCCAGAGGACAGAAATAGCCGTATTATCTGCGCGACCTAGCCGTAGGGCAAATTGACGCTATACCAGAATAGACTTATACTTGGGTGGAACACGATGGAGGAAAAACGTGTTGTTTGAAGATTATGCGAAAGAGCAACCTGTTCATAGCCCGGTACGCACGCAGTACCTGAATATAAAACGCCAAAATCCCGATGCGATCCTGTTTTTCCGCATGGGCGACTTTTATGAGATGTTTGATGATGATGCAGAGATCGTAGCCCGCGAATTAGAGATCGCTCTGACACGCCGCGATTTTGGCAAGGGTGAGAAATCCCCGATGGCGGGTATCCCTCATCACGCCGCCGATGGGTATATCGCCCGTCTGGTCGGCAAGGGATACAGGGTAGCTATCTGCGAACAGACCTCAGATCCGGCCTTATCAAAAGGATTGGTGGATCGCGAGGTGATCCGTATTGTGACACCGGGCACGATCATCGATCCTTCGATGCTGGCGGCCAAGCGCAATAACTTTCTGGCTGCGGTCATCGTGGGACGCGACGCGGTTGGGATCGCCTATATTGATATCACCACGGGCGAGTTCGCAGTGACACAGTTTAGCTCGCAGGAACCGGAGATCTCGGCGCAACAGGAGATTGCTCGCGTAGGTCCGGCGGAGGTACTGGTCGAGGCCAACTATAGCCGTCTCGGCAATCGCAAAAAACGCTGGCTGGCCGCAGTGATGAATGAAAAGCAGGTCACCAAGCTTGGCAGCAATGGCAATCCCAATGGAGATATTCCCGATCTGGAAGAGGATGATGAGGATGATATTGCCCCGCTGGCGAAACAGTTAGAAGGTGTGGCGGGACATGTTACCCCCTATGACGCCCGCTACTTTAATGAGGATGATGCCCGTCATCGCCTGCTACAACAATTCCATGTCGCATCCCTGGAAGGCTTTGGCTGCGCCCATCTCCCACTGGCTATTCGTGCCGCAGGGGCCGTGCTGGCCTATGTACAGGATACACAGCGCGGCCTGTTGCAGCAGTTGAATGCCCTGGAAACCTACTTCACCAATAGTTTTATGACCCTTGATCCCTATACGCGCCGCAATCTGGAACTCTTTGAGACCGGACGTGGCGGCTCGGTGAAAGGCTCATTGCTCTGGGTGCTCGACCGCACGCGCACTCCCATGGGCGGACGCCTGCTACGGCGCTGGATCGGCCAGCCACTGCTGGATATCGCGGTCCTTCAGAAGCGCCAGGAGGCGGTCAGCGAACTGTTTGGGGATACATTGTTGCAGGCCCGCCTCTCCGAAGGACTCAAAAAGGCTGGCGATATCGAGCGTCTGATCAATCGCGTTCGCCAGCGCATCGCATCCCCTCGTGATCTGGTGGCGCTGGCGAATGGCTTGCGGGCCGCTGCTGAGGTACGCAACTGCCTGAGCGATGAAGATCAACAGAACAAACCAGGCCTGTGCAGATTTATCGAGCGGCTCTCGGATAACAATGATATTATCGAGCTGATCGAGCACGCGATTACCGATGAACCACCGCTGAGTATTACCGAGGGTGGCATCATTCGCACGGGCTTTAACGCGGAACTGGATAAGCTCCATGATGCCTCGCAAAATGGCCGCAAATGGATCGCTGAGATGGAACAGCGAGAGCGCCGCCGCACAGGTATCAATAATCTTAAGGTTGGCTTCAACAAGGCTACTGGCTATTTTATCGAGGTCAGCATCGCCAATATCAGTCGCGTGCCGCAGGATTATATGCGCCGCCAGACATTGACTAATTCAGAACGCTATATCACGCCCGATTTAAAAGAGTATGAGACGCTGATCCTGAATTCCCAGGATCGTGTCAATAAAATGGAGAATGAGTTCTTTGTCCAGTTGCGTCAGGATATCGCACAACATGCCTCGGACCGCATTCAAGATACCGCTCAGGCACTGGCTGAGATCGATGTCTATCAGAGTCTGGCCGAAGTGGCCGCCAAACAAAACTATACCCGTCCCATGCTAAATGAAGAGGATACTCTGCATGTCATTGCAGGACGCCATCCTGTGGTGGAACTGGCCCAGGCCGAGATACCATTTATTCCTAACGATGCCAATTTATCCAATCATGAAGCGCAGATCAGTATTATCACAGGTCCCAATATGGCCGGTAAATCGACCTATCTGCGACAGGTGGCCTTAATCGTTCTGATGGCTCAGATCGGCAGCTATGTGCCGGCTGAAAGCGCAAATATTGGCATTGTTGATCGTATCTTCACCCGTATCGGCGCGCAGGATGATCTTGCGACAGGCCAGAGTACCTTTATGGTTGAGATGGTGGAGACCGCCAATATTCTCCACCATGCCACGCCGCGCAGTCTGATTATTCTGGATGAGATTGGACGTGGCACCAGCACCTATGATGGCCTGGCTATCGCACGTGCTGTAGTGGAATATCTGCATAACAATAAGCGCAGCGGCGCACGTACACTCTTCGCAACCCATTATCATGAACTGGTCGAAGTTGCGCAACTCTTGCCACGTATTCGCTGCCTCAACGTCGCCGTCACCGAAGAGAATGGACAGGTGATCTTTTTACGCAAGATCGTCCCCGGCGGTGCGGATAGAAGTTATGGCATCCATGTCGCGCAGTTGGCCGGTATTCCGCGTCCAGTGATCCATCGGGCGCAAGAAATTTTGGAGGAATTAGAACGCAAAGGGGATGCCAAGACACGACGCAAAACGATGCGCGATCTCACCATGCCCGTCGCATGGCAAATGACTTTATTGGGTTCGGAACCACATCCACTCGTCGAAGAGCTGAAAGCATTGGCGATAGATGAGCTCACACCCATTGAAGCCATCAGCAAACTCTATGAATTACAACAAAAAGCGCGGAAAGATTCCTGAGATCGTGACACATCCAATAGATTGGTAACTAATTACCAACGACAGACAGCCACCAGATGTGGTATTATATTGGTGGTTAGTGTATTGTGTACAATAATAAACAACCAAGTCGGAGGATTAATGACAACGCAACAGAAGACGGCTATAGATAACCAGTCTGACCACAATCAAGAGCAACTTTATATCAATACCATTCGCACACTGGCTATGGATGGCGTACAAAAAGCAAACTCAGGGCATCCTGGCACCCCAATGGCGCTGGCCCCTTTAGCATATTTACTTTACACACGTCACATGCAACACAATCCCAAAAATCCAAACTGGGTGAATCGTGACCGCTTCGTGCTGTCTGCAGGGCATGCCTCGATGTTGCAGTACAGCTTGCTGTATCTGACCGGCTACGGTCTGGAACTTGATGATCTGAAAAGCTTTCGTCAGTGGGGCAGCCTGACCCCGGGACATCCCGAATATCATCATACCAAAGGCATTGAGACCACCACCGGTCCGCTCGGCCAGGGTATTGGTAATAGTGTCGGTATGGCTATCGCGCAGCGCTACCAGGCCAGTCGCTTTAACAAGCCTGGGCATGATGTTATCGATCACTACATTTACGCGATTGCCGGTGACGGTGATATGCAAGAAGGCATTTCCTCAGAGGCCGCTTCCCTGGCGGGCACGCTCAAATTAGGTCGCCTTATTTTATTCTACGACGACAACAATATCTCGATCGAGGGCGATACCAGTATCTCTTTCACGGAGAATGTTGGACAGCGTTACGAAGCCTATGGCTGGCATGTACAGCATGTGGCTGATATCAATGATCTGGCTGCTCTGGATGAGGCTATCGCCGCCGCTAAGGCCGTGGCCGATAAGCCATCCCTGATCTCTGTCAAATCAAAAATTGGCTATGGTAGCCCGCACAAACAGGGTTCACATGATGCCCACGGTGCCCCTCTGGGTGCTGAAGAGATTGTTTTGACCAAGCGCAATCTCGGCTGGCCTTCCGAAGAGCCATTCTTCGTACCTGAAGAGTCCTTGAACTTCTTCCGCCAGAGTATCGAGCGTGGCGCGGAATTTGAGCAGGCATGGCAGAAAGAATACGATGCTTATGCTGCCGAGTTCCCTGAACTGGCCGCCCAGTGGCAGGCCGAATTGAGCGGCAAACTGGCCGAGGGCTGGGACAAAGATATTCCTACATTCAAAGCTGGTGAAGCAGTCGCTACCCGCGTCGCAGCCGGCAAAACCCTGAACGCCATTGCTCCAAACCTGCCTAATCTGATTGGTGGATCGGCCGACCTGGCCCCATCTAACAACACCAATATGAAGGGCCTGGGAGATTTCGGCGGGACAGAAAACGGCCGCAACATGCACTTTGGTATCCGTGAACACGGCATGGGCAGCATCCTCAATGGTATGGCGCTCTATGGCGGTCTGATCCCATTCGGTGCCACCTTCCTGATCTTCTCGGACTACATGCGCCCGGTCATCCGCCTGGCATCTTTGATGAAACAGCATGTCATCTATGTCTACACTCATGACAGCATCGGTGTGGGTGAAGATGGTCCGACCCACCAGCCTATCGAACAATTGGCGGCTCTACGCTCAATTCCCGGCATGGTTGTCCTGCGTCCTGCGGATGCCAATGAGACTGCCGAGGCATGGCGCTACGCTATCACCCACCAGGATGGTCCAGTCGCCCTGGCGCTTACCCGCCAGAACCTGCCGACCATTGATCGCGAGCAGTATCCAGCCGCGAGTAACCTCACGAAGGGTGCATACGTGCTAGTGGATAGTGAAGGTACACCCGACATTATTCTCCTTGCTAGCGGTTCAGAAGTTTCCCTGGCCTTCGACACAGCCAAACAACTGCATCAGGATGGCATTGCCGCTCGTGTAGTAAGTGTCCCCAGTTGGGAACTGTTCGAAGCTCAGAGCGCGGAATATAAAGAAGCAGTATTACCGAAAAATGTACGTGCCCGTATTGCCATTGAGGCTGCTCGTACCATGGGCTGGGAGCGTTACATTGGCCTGGATGGCGCTTATGTCACCCTGGATCACTTCGGCGCATCCGCTCCCGCCAATACCCTGTTCAAGGAATTTGGCTTTACGGTAGAGAATGTGGTTAACAAGGCAAAAACTCTTTTGAACAAGTAGATCACATCGAGTACGTTGTTATAAAATGTGAGAGAACCTATACAGAATCTGGCTACGTGACCTCGTTGCGTAGTCAGAGGAGTTAGGACTATCACGACAAAAGAAAATAAGGAAGGGAAAGTCAGATGACGAATCCTTTAACACAACTGCAAGCACAAGGCCAGAGCGTCTGGTATGACAATATCGACCGCGCACAGATCGTTTCCGGTGATTTCAAACGCCTCCTCGATGAGGATGGTGTTGTAGGTGTGACCGCCAACCCCACCATTTTCGAGAAATCCATCAGCGCAGGCCATGCGTATGATGACCAGATATCTCAATTGATCCGTGAAGGCAAAAACACCAACGAGATTTATGAAGCTGTCGTCATTAAAGACATTCATACTGTTGCTGATCTGATTCGCCCTATCTATGACCGCACCAATGGCCTGGATGGCTATGTCAGCCTGGAAGTTTCTCCTAAACTGGCAAATGATACTGAAGCAACCATTGCCGAGGCCAAGCGCTTCTGGAACATGGTTGAGCGCCCCAACCTGATGATCAAGATCCCTGCCACACCAGCCGGTATTCCTGCCATCTACGAAGTTCTGCGTAGTGGCATCAATGTCAACGTTACCTTGATCTTCTCAATCGAATCGTACCGCAATGTCGCCGATGCCTACATCCGCGCCCTTGAGGATCTGAAGAGCCGCGGCCAGGATATCAGCAAAATCGCATCCGTCGCCAGCTTCTTCATCAGCCGCCTGGATACGCTGGTTGACCAGCAGCTTGAGAGCAAGATCAAAGCCAGCAGCGATGATTCCGAAAAAGAGCAGTTGAAGGCTCTGGAAGGCAAAGCCGCAATTGCCAATGCACGCGTCGTCTATCAGGACTTCAAGCGCATCTTTGGTGCCCCTCGCTTCGAGAAGCTCAAACAGGCCGGTGCCCATGTGCAGCGTCCTCTGTGGGCCAGCACCAGCACCAAGAATCCAGCCTACCGCGATACCATGTATGCTGAAGAGTTGGTCGGACCTGATACCGTTGATACTATGCCTTTAGAGACGATTGTAAACTTCCGCAAGCACGGTGTAGCGCGTCACAGCATTGAGGATGATATCCCCGGCGCACAGGCCACTCTGGATGCCTTAGAGAAACATGGTGTCCACTATGCTCAGGTAACTCAGCAGTTGCTCGACGAGGGCGTAAGCAAATTCGCCGTTTCCTTTGACGATCTGTTCAAAGGTATCGACGGCAAAAAAAACGCCATCAAAGCATCTCAGGTTGCTGACTAAATTGCAAACGGAGAGTCCACTGCGGCCGATGCTATAACGGCCCCAGTGGAGAGCTGATCCCAGGCTCAAGAAACCGCGGGAAAATTGAAAACGGAGCCACAGCATCTCCATCCCAGTCATGTGAAACGTGCGCAGGGATGGAGATGTCCTGAGAGCCATCTTCACAACCTTTCAGGCAAGATATTGACAAAACAGTAGAGGTAATCGCAAGATAGAAAGATTGACAACAGCGTCATATCTGTCTGGCTCCTCCTGTAGGGATGAATGTATCCGTATATTTGTCAACTGATCTTACAGATAGGAAAAAAAACCGTGTTCGGACAGGTCGCAACGGTGATCCAACCGTCCCGGTCATTCAAAAAATGACCCATAACGACCACGAATATGGTATTATGCAAACCTATGGTAAAGGCTTCGAGATAACGATGTCCCACATCTGTGATCACCTTCCGTCACAGCGTGATGAAGAGAATGATCACACCTTTATAAAAAAGTCATTAGTTGTAATAGCTAACACACATTATTAGGAGAGTATCACATGCCTCAGCGTAATGTCGTCGAGGCGTCTAATCCCTTTCGCGAGGGATTACGCATTAAAGAGAGCCTGGAACCTTGCGTCATGGTCATCTTCGGTGCTACAGGCGACCTGACACACCGAAAACTACTTCCTGCATTGTATAACCTGGCCCTGGAGCATCCATTGCCCGCAGGTTTCTCTGTAGTTGCGTTCGCTCGACGCCCCTATGATGACGAGATTTTCCGTAAACAGGCCCTGGATTCAATCAATCAATATTCCCGCCAGAAACCGATCAATCCCCAGGTCTGGGAGAGCTTTGTTTCGGGGCTCCACTACCTGCAATCCAGCTTCAATGAAGCTGAGGGCTACAACAAACTCAATACCTTATTGAATAAACTCGATCAAGAGCGTGGGACAAGCGGCAATCGCATTTTCTATCTGTCGACCCCACCTAGCCAGTATCCTGAAATTATTCAAAATCTGGGTGCTGCTGGCCTGAACAAGAACCGTAAAGGTTGGACGCGCATCATCATCGAGAAGCCCTTTGGACATGATCTGGCTACAGCCCATGAGCTGAACCGCCAGGTGGGTAAGGTCTTCAAAGAAGATCAGATTTATCGCATCGACCACTATCTAGGCAAAGAGACAGTACAGAACATCAATGTCTTCCGCCTGGCAAACGGTATCTTCGAGCCAGTCTGGAACCGTCGCTATGTCGACCATGTACAGATTACCGTGGCTGAGAACCTGGGTCTGGAAGGACGCGCAGGGTACTATGAAGAGTCCGGCGCCATCCGTGATATGATCCAGAACCATATGTTGCAGTTGCTGACATTGGTTGCGATGGAGCCTCCTATCGCTCTGGATGCCAATTCGGTGCGTGATGAGAAGGTAAAAGTTCTGCATGCCTTGCAGCCATTGGTCGGCCATGACGTACTTAAAAACACCATCCGCGCACAGTATGGTCCCGGTTGGGTTGGTGGACATCAGGTTCCTGGCTACTTGCAGGAAGAGGGCGTCTCCCCCACATCCACCACTGAGACCTACATCGCCCTCAAAACATTCATTGACAACTGGCGTTGGGCCGGAGTACCATTTTACTTGCGTACAGGTAAACACTTACCGAAGCGCGTTAGTGAAGTAGCGATTCAGTTCAAACAGCCACCGTTGATGCTGTTCAAAGATAGCGACACACAGGGCCAGGTAGAACCAAATGTATTAACCCTGCGTATCCAGCCAGACGAAGGCATTTCGCTGAAATTTGGCGCCAAGGTACCAGGCACCGATATGCAGATCCGCTCGGTGAATATGGACTTCTTCTACGGCTCGTCCTTTGTACGTGAGCAGCCAGAAGCATACGAGCGTCTCTTACTTGACGCCATGCACGGTGACTCGACGCTCTTCACACGCCGTGATGAGGTTGAAGCCGCATGGGCCTTCATCCAGGGAATTCTTGATGAGTGGAAGACCGCTCCACGAGACACGGTTCATAGCTATGAGTCTGGCTCCTGGGGTCCTCAGGCCGCTGATGAATTCATCTGGCGCGATGGCCGCCGCTGGCGCCGTCCCTAATCATATGCGTTGAGAGCTGGCAAGAACTCGATTGCACGATGTCGTCTTTATGAACAACGATGTTCAATGATGAAGGGTGTAGGAATGGCAATGGATAACTCCGCAACCGCAGGAATGCACCTGCCGTGGGCAGGAAAAAAGGTACGCCAGGAACTAGTCGAGGATGAATTGATCTCTCTCTGGCACCTGGCTGCTGATAATATGCGTATCAGTCAGAACATGAATGTGCGTACCAGTGTACTGAACTTCGTGATCTGTGCACAGGATGAAAAAAGTGCTCAGGAGGCCAGCGTACTCTTACGTGACTTATCCAGCACACATATCGCTCGAGTTACCCTTTTAATTCTTGACCCGCGCAGTGATATCCCATCGGAGGTTTCGACGTGGATTACACTGCGCTCCTTCCCCATCATTTCCGATGTGATGCGCCACCACTTTGAACAGATTGCTGTCACGGTGAATGGCGCTGCCACGCACTACGCTGACAACATTGTTGAGGCGCTATTGAAACCTGATCTCCCGGTCTACCTGTGGTGGCTCAATGACTTACCAGAACAATTGGATGTCTTTCAACGTCTGCTGCGTATCAGTAGTCGGGTGATTATCGATTCCAGCCGTTTTTCACAACCCGAAAAGCAAATGCGTGCAATCTCTACACTCTTGCAAGAGTCGTCACATTGCGCGCTTAGTGATCTCACCTGGGGGCGAGTTACCGCCTTACGTGAATTGATCGCCCAATTCTTTGATATCGCTGATTACCGACTCTATCTGATGGGCCTGCATACCATTACCATAGAATATGCGGTTCCCTCCACGCAGGCAACTACGGGAGCTCATGCCCATCTCCGTAAACCAGGTGGGGCTTTGCTTCTGGCAGCCTGGCTGAAAACACGCCTGGGCTGGCTATTGTTAGAGGATGAACAGGATAAATATCGTGATAGGGAATCAGGGGTGTTCTCCTGGCATATGTCAAGCCGTGATATGACAAAAGTCGTCACGCAGCCAGCATCTGCCACAGAAGAGGGAGCACAGATCAGTACTCCTCCTGGAGGAATTGATATCGAGATTCGTCCGCGTGTCCTCAGTGATTCCGAGCCTGGTACTATTTGTCTGGTCCAATTAATTGGAACAGATCATGGCAAACAGGCGACGTTTACCATTGAACGTGGGGATGATGACGATCATGTTATCACGTCTGTCGATGTGCCTGCCAGCACTCGACCTCCACGGACCGTCAATATAGCAGCCACTCATAAAGAAAGTAAGCTGCTACACAACGAAATGGAAATTACGGGACGTGATCACCTGTATGAGAAATCACTCCATGAGGTGTTTGCACTTCTCGCTTAATCAAGGTTAGTTTTCTATTGGAGCATTGTATGGACGTTGTCATTTTTTCGGATGTAGCCCAACTCAGTGAGGCCGCCGCAGAATACATTGTGCGTGTGGCCCAGGAGTCTATCGCCGCTCGCGGGCGCTTTATGCTCGCGCTCTCTGGCGGTTCCACGCCTCGCAAACTCTATGCGATGCTGGCGGAGGAGCCCTATCGCAACCAGATTGATTGGAGCAAGGTCGAGTTTTTCTGGAGCGACGAGCGTTGCGTACCATCTGATGATGCCGAAAGCAATTATCATCTGGCCCAACAGGTTATGTTAAGCAAACTACAGGTAGCGGAGAGCCAGATCCATCGTGTACCCGCCGATGAGGCTGATCGTGATGCTGCCTCGCTGGCCTATGCACAGGAGATGCAGCGCGCCTTTGGTACTACCGGTGTGCCACGCTTCGATCTGATCCAGCTGGGTATGGGACCAGAAGGCCATACAGCCTCTCTCTTCCCTCATCAGGCCTCATTGGAAGAAAGCGACCGTCTGGTCATGCCCGTAACCGTGCCCAAGCCTCCCCCACCACGCCTGACCTTTACCCCGGTGCTGCTCAATGCCGCCATCCACACCCTCTTCCTCGTCACAGGAGCAGAGAAGGAAGAAGCGGTCCAGGCAGTCATCGAGGGACCCTATCAGCCGGAAGAGTATCCAGCCCAGATCGTGCGCCCGACCGCTGGTGAGGTAACCTGGATGTTTGATACCGCCGCGGCCGCCAGATTGAGCAAACAGAAGTAGGAGACGTCAAAATATGGCTGAGATAGTGCCGTCAATTCTGTCTGCCGATTTTACCCGGCTGGGCGAACAGGTTCGAGCAGTAGAGGCAGCGGGTGCCAGACGGATTCAAATCGACGTGATGGATGGTCACTTCGTGCCAAATATCACCATGGGACCGATGGTTGTTGAGGCGGTTCGGGGCTGCACCAAAACCACTCTGGAAGCCCATCTGATGATCACGAATCCCGAAGAGTACATTGAGACGTTTGCTAAAGCAGGAGCGGACGTGATCATTGTCCATCAAGAGGTCTGTCCACATCTGCACCGTGTGCTCAAACAGATTCACGATGCAGGAAAAAAGGCTGGCGTGGCAATCAATCCCTCCACGCCAGTGTTCATGTTACAGGACATGCTTCCATTCTGCGATCTGATCCTGGTCATGACGATCAATCCTGGCTTTGGTGGACAGGCCTTCATACCGGAGACCCTCCCCAAAATCCAGACCCTGCATAACATGCTGCGCCAGCGCAATCTCACCTGCGATATCGAAGTTGATGGCGGCATCAATGCAGAAACCATTCCCCTGGCGGTACGCGCAGGAGCCAATCTGCTGGTAGCTGGCTCGGCCGTTTATAACGACAAAGAGAACGTCGAACAGACCATGGCAAACCTGAAACGCGTCATCCCCAACGAGGCGTAAGCGGAGTCAAAAACCAAAAACTATAAGAAAGAGGGCCGCGTGTTTTGTAACACCCGGTCATCTTTTTTTGAAAGGCAATACCGCCAAAATACCGATAATCATGCTGGAGAAATGTCGATTTTCTCCCATATGGTCTTTGGTGCATGCGATCTTCTTGCACCTGCTATAATCTTGGAGATTTATTGGTTGGAGTTTCAGATGAGAAGAGGGTATTGATATGCATGATGATATCACTGATGTTCCCGGTATTCGAGTAGGCCATAGCACGAATCTGGAGGCTGGTACGGGCTGTACGGTGGTATTGTGCGATGTTCCTACCGTGGCAGGTGTAGACGTGCGAGGTGGTGGTCCTGCGACCCGTGAGACGGATCTTTTGAATCCAGTTTGTATGGTGGAAGAGGTGCATGCGATTCTGCTGACGGGCGGGAGCGCGTTTGGATTGGATGCGGCCAGCGGCGTGGTGCGCTATCTGGATGAACGCGGCATTGGTTACGATAGCGGTGGCATTCCTATTCCCATTGTACCCGGGGCTGCGATCTATGATCTCACCTTTGGATCGGCAAAGATTCGTCCCGGCGATGCGGATGGCTATGCGGCCTGCGAGAATGCCCATGCTGGTCCGGTTGAGCAGGGCAATGTCGGAGGTGGAACCGGTGCCACAGTCGGCAAACTATTTGGTCCTACGTTCGCAACCAAGGGCGGACTTGGCTCGGCCAGTGTCGTGCTACCCGGCGGCTTGATCGTAGGCGCTATCGTCGTTTTGAATGCGCTGGGCAATATCATCGATATTCAGACACAACAGCCCATAGCCGGGTCCCGCCATACGTCAGAAAGCAGCGAGATTCCCGGGAATCCATTTGGAAATACAACCATCGCCGCTATCGCTACGAATGCAGCCCTTACCAAGGCACAGATCAGTAAGATCGCTCAGATGGCACACGACGGCATGGCCCAGGTCATCCGACCTGCGCATACGATGTTTGACGGCGATACCGTATTTGCGCTGGCAACAGGCGATAGGACATCAGGTTTACAGCAAGACACGGCAAGTGCTGCACAACAAGTCAGCTTGTTAGGAGCAGCCGCCGCTGACACACTTGCGCGCGCAATCATAAAGGCCATCCACGCGGCAAGCGATTTGCATGGGATACCTGCAGCTAGTTCTCGTCCATAGCCAGTATTCTATTCTAAGTTTATGTAAACATGTCGTTGGGAATGAGGTACGCGAACTCCAATTCTGTATGTCATGGTTGCAGCATTACAAATAACACGATGCCTCCGCCAGTGAGCATCAGCATCACGCATCCTAGCAGAACCAGTGGAAACAGGTGGCTACGTGCAGTAGCCGACCTGTTTGCAACGACGCCGGCATTGCGCCGTTCAGGTCGCATAGGAAGCTCTCGTTTTGCAGTCAGGGTCTTCAAACCGCCAGTCGCGGGATTCCAGGAATGGGTTGCAAAATCAAATGCCTGTTCATCATCTGCAGAATGGGAGTTTGCCATGCTCGACAACGAGGGGAAGGGGGAGAAGGAAGAAATAGGGGCAGGAGACGCCATAAATTGTTCGGGCATCGAGTGGAATGAAGAGAATATTCGTGATCGGCGAGGCAAGACATTCTGAGAATGTGCATCGGAATCTGGCAACGTCACAGCATTTCTCCACGCGGGCACTTACAGACCAACCGCATCAACAATGGACAGCTTACAACGTACGCACTACAGTATTCTTGTCCGACTACTCTTAATTGTAGTCATCTGGCCCAGTTTCGCAAGAGAAGTATGACTATTGGGGGAAACAGTGCGCTGAGGTTTCCAACTGCGTGGGAGTATCCGGCTGCGTACACAACTCAAGAAATGCTGCCAGTATCCTTCCAGTCGCTCCCCAGATACGATACGTTTCATAATCAAAAAAGTGGACAATTCGTGTTTGACCATCACGCGACCAGTGCTCAGTATAAGCAATTGCCGGATCAGCCAACGCGGGTAGTGAGATTTGAAAGAGCTCGGCGACCTCGCTCTCCTGTAATTTCAAACTACCCAGCCCCTGTGGGAGAAAGCCAACCACTGGCGTAATCAGATAGTTGGTCACCACAGTAAACACCGGTGATAACAGGCCAAGAGGCTCAACCAGTGTTGGGTCCAGACCAATCTCCTCCTGGGCTTCGCGCAAGGCAGTCATCACAACAGAAGTATCCGTCGCTTCAACCTTGCCACCTGGAAAAGCGATCTCACCGCTGTGGGCTCGCAACGAACTGGCACGGCGAATAAAAGCCAATTGCAACACCCCATTATCCACAAACAATGGAAGCAGCACTGCAGCTTTACGCGCATTATCCTGCCTACCCTCCACCTGATCCACCAGCGTCTCAGCTGCCTCAACAGGGGCCAGACGTTCACGCAAGCGCTGCAAGAGAGCTACAGTATTCGTCAAATTCAACACATCCATACTACGTATTGTACCATACAAGAAAGGGGATTGTGCCACTGTGATACAATCTGGGACAGAAAAATATCGGAGAGATTTGCCAGGAGACTCTTTATTGTCTTGCAATTGACGGCGTCATTTGTTATAATAGAGAGTATCGAGTGGAGATATGCTTACATTTAGGCGCTCATTTTCTTTAGTATCATGGCGCGCTGCCTGCGAGTATCGTTTCGTATCACCGGTTCTGTAAAGCAAACAATAGGTCCGAGCAATACTTTGGAGAAGCCTGAGTATTTGCCAAACGAAACGATCACCGCCAAAGCAACTCCTCCGATTAAGCCCAAGTCCGATGGTACACTCCCCATGGTTTCACGTGCCGTGCAATCCATCACGTTGTTCTTACTGTTTAAAGAGCAATACGATGGAAACGTCAGTTCGGCATAACTGACAAGATAGACAGCACAGAATCAAGCGGGGAAGACACAAGTGTAGCGTCGTAGACGAGGCAAAAACCGTGGATCGAAAGGGGTTACCAAACCCATGCATGCAGAAAAGCACGGCGACCTTTCGACAATGCCAGCGGCAAATCAAAACAGCGGGCGGGTACAGACGATGATCGAAGGAAATGACTTACAAGGTCAAAACAACAACCCCGAAGAGTTGGAAGACTATAACCAAAATGAGATGGCGGCATTGCTGGCAGAATCAGCGAATCCCATCAGCATCAAACGAGGTGATGTAGTCGAGGGCGTGATCGTGCGTATCGACCAGGACGAAATTCTGGTGGATATTGGCCTCAAATCAGAAGGCGTCCTCCCAACAAAAGAACTCCCAGCCAGTGGCTATGGTTCTTTTAGCGAACTGCACCTCAATGATAAAGTTCTGGTTTATGTCATCCAGCCAGAGACAGTTGAAGGGCATACCGTCCTTTCACTGAAACGGGCCAACACCGAGCGCCAGTGGCGTATCGCGGAAGAACAGTACAAAAACAACGAACTTCTCAAAGCAAAAGTCATCGATTTCAACAAAGGTGGCTTAATTGTGGACGTAGCAGGCATTCGTGGTTTTGTGCCAATCTCCCAAATCTTGAACCTGAAGCGCGAAGAAGTCGCCGCTGGTGGTGAAAACCAGGAAACAGCAGCCAAACTTCAGAGCATGAAGGACAAAGAGCTACAGTTAAAAATCATCGAGATCAATCGGGCGCGCAATCGCTTGATCCTCTCAGAGCGCCTGGCTGTCCAGGAATGGCGTCAGCGCCGTCGCGAGGAACTGCTCGATGAATTGAAACCGGGTGAAGTTCGCAAGGGCGTCGTCAGTAATCTGGCGAACTTTGGTGCCTTTGTTGACCTGGGTGGAGCAGACGGACTGGTTCACATCAGTCAACTGGCCTGGAGCCGTGTCAATCATCCTAGCGAAGTACTGCATGTCGGCCAGGAAGTCGAGGTACAGGTTCTGAGTGTCGATAAAGAGAAAAAGAAAATCGCACTCTCAATCAAACGTGCCGAGGTTGACCCCTGGACAACCGTTGAGCAGCGCTACACAACGGGACAGGTTGTCACTGGTACAGTGACCAAGATTGCCCCCTTCGGTGCCTTTGCGCGCATCGAGGATGGCATCGAGGGCCTGATTCACCTGTCCGAGCTGACACCGGGTACGGATCCAAAGTCCGTATTGCATGAGGGTGCTCAGTTGCAGCTCCGCATTCTGCGCATTGACGCCGAGCGCCGCCGTCTGGGTCTCAGCTTACGTCAGGCCGATGAGGTCGATGCGAAAGAAGAGATCAGTGAGATTCCTGCTCAGGAAGAGCAAGTCAGCGAGAGTAACGAAGAGGAACAGATTAGTGCTGCTCCAGTTGTCGAGACTCCTGCCGCACCTGTTACTCCTTCGTTGGAGTCCCTCCCAGAGACGACTCCAGCATCAAAACGGGATCGCAATGAGCAGCGCCGGGA
Organism: Dictyobacter arantiisoli; assembly: GCF_008326305.1. Classification (GTDB taxonomy): domain Bacteria; phylum Chloroflexota; class Ktedonobacteria; order Ktedonobacterales; family Ktedonobacteraceae; genus Dictyobacter; species Dictyobacter arantiisoli. The sequence goes on from NZ_BIXY01000005.1 coordinate 88,556, forward strand.
TCGCAGCGAACGCTCTGAAAGCCAGGGCGGACGAGGCGATGAGGGTGAACTGACAGCTATGGCAGAGGCATTCCGTGCCGCAGCCCGCCAGCGTTCATCCAAAGATGAGGGCGATACTTCGGAAGAATAAGCTCTCCGTCGTTAGCATTCGCTAGCAACAGACAAGTCGCAATGTGACAAGGAACCTCCCCGTGCCTTCTTCTCGCATGAGAAAAAAGGCATACAGGGAGGTTCCTTGTCATCCAAATACTCACTCAGCCATTCCAGCCGCTTGCGGCGGCGTGGGAGAAAGAACCCGGGGCACAGCCCCGGATTCCAGGCCAAGGGTTGCCCCCTGAACAATCCCGCTTCTTAAACAGGGAGTGCCGGAGCAACCTTCCCACTTCCCATGCAGAGGCGCAAGAAATCTCACAACAATCCCACTTCTTAAGCAGAGGGTGCCGGAGCAACAATCCCACTTCTTAAGCAGAGGGTGCCGGAGCAACAATCCCACTTCTTAAGCAGAGGGTGCCGGGGGACGGCAGTTCCCCTGCCGGGGAATGGGGTGTCCCCATTTTCCCCTTACCTCTCTATCCGCCGAAGGCGGCATAGAGAGAGCAGGAAAGCACTGGTTGCCTCTACTATTCTTGACGTTACAAAAAGAGTTGTAGTATGATGAAATGTGCAGTTTATAAAGCGATTCTGTCATTCTCTTCAACGTCAATTGACGAAAAGTAAATAGTGAACATCCAGATGCTATTCGCACATTTTTGTTGTAGAATATAGGATAATCAAATCGCGTGTTTACCCGTGCAGGTAACGATGGTGAGCCAACGATCCTGGCCAGCGTACTCCGCAAAACCACTCGTTTATCATTGCATCAAAAAGAGACGGAGGCTTCTACATCGATAAAGGTTCCATACTTTTAGAGCACATCGTACCTGAACAACTGATCTCGCGACCTCTCCGCTGCGCCTCTCTATGGCTATGCAGTGTGGAGGTCGATTGTTTCTCAGTAAGAAGGTTAAGCATTTATTGACAGACGGGAGGCTACAGTTGTTATCCTTGACGCTGTATGATGGGTGTTGTATGATTAATTACGTAATTTACCTGAGCGACACAGAGGGCTCGGTTCCACCCTCTGCCAATGAAAGGGGGGTGACAAACAGGTGAACGATAGAGATAGATTTGATAAGTTCACAGAGCGGGCCAGAAAAGTTCTGAGCCTTGCCCAGGAGGAAGCCCAACGCTTCCAACATAACTATATTGGTACCGAGCACCTCCTACTCGGTCTCGTTCGCGAGGGCGAGGGTGTAGCGGCCAAAGTACTAGCAAATCTCGGCGTCGAACTTAACAAAGTTCGCAGTGCCGTTGAATTTATTATTGGTCGCGGTGACCGCATCGTCCTTGGCGAAATTGGTCTGACCCCGCGTGCCAAAAAGGTGATCGAGCTGGCCGTTGATGAAGCTCGCCGCCTGAACCATCACTATATCGGGACAGAGCATCTTTTATTAGGATTGGTCCGTGAAGGTGAAGGGATCGCCGCTGGCGTACTCGAAAGCCTGGGCGTCAACCTGGAGAAAGTGCGTACGCAAACGATTCAAGTGCTCAATCAATCGGGTACTCCTCATGAGCGCGACGCAAAACATTCCAAGACCCCAACCATTGACCAGATGGGTATTGACCTGACCGCCGCTGCTCGCGCCGGTACACTCGATCCCGTCATTGGACGCCATCAAGAAATTGAGCGCGTCATCCAGATTCTCTCCCGTCGTAACAAGAATAATCCGGCTCTCATCGGTGAGCCCGGTGTTGGTAAGACAGCTATCGTCGAAGGTCTGGCTCAGCGCTTGATCTCTGGCGAGGTTCCAGAAACATTGGCTGGCAAACGCCTGCTGACCCTGGACGTTGGCTCCCTGGTAGCAGGTACCAAATACCGTGGTGAGTTTGAAGAGCGCCTTAAGAAAATCATAGAAGAAATCCGCAACAGTCGCGATTGCATTATCTTTATCGATGAGGTACATACTCTGGTTGGAGCTGGTGCCGCTGAAGGCGCTGTCGATGCCGCGAATATCCTGAAGCCCGCCCTCGCCCGGGGTGAATTGCAGTGTATTGGCGCGACGACACTCGATGAATATCGTAAGTATATCGAGCGTGACGCAGCCCTCCAACGTCGTTTCCAGGAAGTGATTGTACGCGAGCCAAACGTCGAGGAGACCATTGAGATTCTCAAAGGCATCCGCGAACGCTATGAGCAACACCATCGCCTGATCATTACAGACGAGGCGTTGAAGGCCGCAACCGATATGGCAAGCCGCTATATCACCGATCGCTTCATGCCGGATAAAGCCATCGACCTGATCGATGAGGCTGCCAGCCGTGTACGCATGCAGAACTCTCTGGCTCCCCTGAACCTGAAAGAGGCGATGAAGGGCCTGGAGTCGGTGCTACGCGAGAAAGAGGCGGCTATCCAGCAGCAAGAGTATGAGCTGGCGGCTGAGTTACGAGATCGCGAAGTAAAATTGCGAGATCGTATTGCCAAGCTTGAATCTGGCTGGCATAAAGAGCGTGGGAATGAGAAACCAACGGTTGGCGAAGAGGAGATCGCACAGATCGTCTCGATGTGGACCGGTATCCCAGTTATGCGTATTGCGCAGGAAGAGTCCGAGCGACTCTTACAGATGGAAGATGCATTACACTCCCGCGTGATTGGTCAGGTTGAAGCGATTGAAAAGATTGCACGTGCGGTGCGCCGCGCGCGCGCTGGCTTGAAAGATCCCAAACGCCCGATTGGTTCCTTCATCTTTATGGGTCCGACAGGTGTTGGTAAAACCGAGCTGGCAAAGACTCTGGCCGAGTTTATGTTCGGTAGTGAAGATTCTCTAATCAAAATCGACATGTCAGAGTTCATGGAGCGTCACGCCGCCGCCCGTCTGGTCGGTGCCCCTCCCGGATATGTCGGTTATGAAGAAGGTGGTCAGCTCACCGAGGCGGTACGCCGTAAATCCTATAGCGTGATCCTGCTCGACGAAATCGAGAAGGCGCACCCGGATGTCTTCAACATGCTGCTCCAGATTCTGGAGGATGGCAAGTTGACAGATGCCAAGGGCCGTACGGTGGACTTCCGCAATACCGTGATCATCATGACGTCAAATGTCGGCGCGGCACTCTTAAATAAAGAGGCCTCAATCGGCTTTAAGCAATCGAAAGATAAGCAGAAAGCCAATCAAGCCGATTACGATTCCATGAAGGGCAAGGTACTGGGCGAACTGAAGAATACCTTCAAGCCAGAGTTCTTGAACCGTATCGATGAGGTGATTGTCTTCCATTCTCTGCATATGGAAGAAATGTACTCAATCGTCGATCTGTTACTCAATCGTGTCCGTACACAGTTAACCGAGCAGCAAATCGAGCTGGTTGTGCCTCAGAGTGCCAAAGATTTCTTGATTGATAAGGGCTTTGATCCCGAGTATGGTGCTCGCCCATTGCGCCGAACCATTCAGCGTATGGTTGAGGATCCGCTGGCCGAAGGCTTGCTGCAAGGCAAGTTCCATCCCGGCGAACTGATTGAAGCAAGTATCGTCGATAATGATCTGGTACTTCAGGTACGCAATCGTATCGAGCAGTTGCCACCACCGGCATCAGCTACCCCTGAAGCGGCCCTTTCGGCTGGCGGAGAGAGTAGCCCGAATACCGAAAACTAAGAAACACGAAGGGGCGTGACTTGATCACGTCCCTTCTTTTTTGTAAAGAACCACAAGTGCCTTCATAGAACAGATTGTACTTCGCTTTATGGCTAAAACACGCACAAAATATATCTGCCAACAATGTGGTGGGGAACATAGTAAGTGGATGGGGAAATGTCCCGATTGCGATGCCTGGAATACGCTGGAAGAGGTTGTCGATATTCCGCAGAGCCCGGCACAGCAGCGCCGTCAGACGTTATTGGGAAACGCGAACAATGGCTATAATACTCATACCCCTATCATTCTTCCTCATATAAAACCTCTGGTACAAGAACGCATCCCCGTAGGCTATCCAGAAATGGATCGAGTGCTGGGCGGCGGACTGGTTCCAGGATCCTTGATCTTAGTTGGTGGTGAACCGGGCATTGGTAAATCTACCTTGCTCTTACAGGTGTCAGGGACCATCGCAGAGAATACGGGACCAGTACTCTATATCTCCGGCGAGGAATCAATGGAGCAGATTAAGATGCGCGCGGAACGATTAGATATCACCGGCGAGCGCCTCTATCTCCTGGCTGAGGTAGAGCTGGATGTGATTATTGAGGTGGTGAATCGTCTGAGACCGGCAATGGTGATCGTTGATTCTATTCAAACAGTGTCGGCGGCACATGTAACTTCAGCCCCCGGCAGTATCAGCCAGGTGCGTGAGTGTACGGTCCAGTTGATGCAACTGGCGAAAAGCACGCAGATACCCATTTTGATTATTGGTCACGTCACCAAAGAGGGCACCGTCGCAGGTCCTAAAGTATTGGAACATATCGTGGATGCGGTCCTCTATCTGGAAGGGGAACGCTATCATTCCTATCGCCTGCTACGTGGGGTGAAGAATCGCTTTGGGGCAACCCATGAAATCGGCATCTTTGAAATGCATGGTGAAGGTCTGGTTGAAGTAACCAATCCATCAGCTATCTTTCTCTCGGATCGTGCGGTCAATGCCTCGGGATCGGCAGTAACGGTCAGCATGGAAGGTACCCGTCCTTTGCTGGTAGAGGTCCAGGCATTGGTAACCCCCAGTAACTTTGGCAATCCACGCAGCACGACCAATGGCATTGATCATAATCGTCTGGTTATGCTGATGGCGGTACTCACCAAGCGCGTAGGATTGGCAGTAGGCGGCCATGATGTCTACGCGAATGTAGTGGGTGGCTTTACGATCGAAGAACCTTCAATTGATCTAGGAGTGGCGGCAGCTATCGCTTCCAGCTACCGTGAGCGCCTGATTCCGGCGGATATGGTGCTGATTGGGGAGGTAGGACTCTCAGGTGAGTTGCGGGCTGTCAGCAGGCTGTCATTACGTGTACGCGAGGCTGCCAAGCTGGGCTTTAAACGCTGTATTATTCCCAGATCAGGGAAGCCAACGCGTTTTCCCAAAGAACTAGAAACAGCGAACCTGCCTGAGGACTTTCAAGTTATCACGGCCAGTACCCTGGGCGTAGCCCTGGAAATTGCGTTGCATCAAAAGGAAAACAACAAAGAAAACTAGGAGGCTACATTTCGCCTTTTATCCATATTGCAAGCAAGACATGCAAAGCAGTAGATAAGGCTATTGATTCTTACACAGAAACGGTGTATACTGCATATTCGACACAGATCACCTTCTGTACAGAAAAAAGTTCAGTTGCAAAGAGCAGGCCAGTGCCTGCTAACTGAGTGAGCGAACAGATCAAACGGCAAGTGTGTAGAACAGACAAAAGTCATCCTCTACTACCGTGAGGAAACATTCTTGTAGGCTGATTCGTATACATGTTGAAATTGGTAGCTCAAAAGGTGCGTGTTTTTTTGGACAGCAGGCCCAAGGCGATTCATTCGGACTTATCTTTTATCATTTTTTATCCTTGCACTTGACCTTGCCTGGCGTACAAAGAAGTTACATGACCCTCTTGAGCCTAGATAGCACAGTATAGTGTGCTTAGCTTTGGAGGATGCAGGGATGTCAGTGAACACCGTTGCCCGCATCGTAGGAGCCATAGTCGCCGTTGGCGCAGCGATCGCTATTTCGCTGTACCGGGCCACTACTCTGGTACCATTACCGCTCCCGGTGCCCTGGGTCATCGCAATTATCGCGACAGTAGCTGCCATTGCAGCTTTTATCATCACACCATATATCACCGTGATACCGTTTCAGTGGATCAGACATAAAATCCACGCAGCTTCGGCCAGTGATCTCGTGGCGGCTGTCATCGGTCTGGCTATCGGACTTATTCTCGCCGTTCTACTGGCGATTCCGTTACAATATCTCCCCTTTGGCCTGGGTCAAATTACCCCGTTCCTGGGTGCAGTTATTTTCGGAACCATTGGATTGACTTCAGCCGTTGTGCGTAAGAGCGATATCGCCCACCTATTCCAATCAACAATTACCCGCCGCCGTGAGCGAGATCGGGATGAGGAACGCAGTGAACGCAGTAAGAAACGTGAGAGTGAGAAAGAAACTCCCGTGGTTCCCGTTTTCAAGCCCCTCCATATTCTTCTGGATACCAGCACGATCATCGATGGTCGGATTGCGGATATTAGTCAGACCGGTTTTATCGGGGGGACGCTCATTGTGCCACGTTTTGTACTCAATGAGTTGCAACGCATCGCGGATTCAGCGGATACCATGCGCCGCAATCGTGGACGACGAGGCTTAGAGATTCTCAATCGTTTACAAAAAGATGCCACGGTGCCGATTGAGATCGTCGATACCGATGTAGAGGGCATCGCCGATGTGGATGGCAAGCTAGTGCAAATGGCTCGCGATGAGCATTGTCCCATTATTACCAATGACTTCAACCTGAACCGGGTCGCCGAATTGCAGGGCGTCAAGGTTCTTAATATCAATGAGCTTGCCAATGCAATCAAACCGGTCCTCTTGCCAGGAGAAGATATTCACATTAAAATCATGCAGGATGGGAAAGAGTTGGGACAGGGTGTTGGCTACCTGGATGATGGCACGATGATTGTGGTTGAAAACGGACGTCAGTATATGAATACGACGATTGAAGTTTCGGTCACACGGGTACTACAAACCGTTGCCGGACGCATGATCTTCGCTCATCCCAAACAGGGTAGCGGCGGTAATATTATTGCCCCGGCCTCTCAGCCACCCTTAAAGCAAAGGCAAGCCTAGATACAACCGGAGAACACTATAGAGCACCCTTTGCGGTGCTCTTTATTTTTTATGGAGGGTAAGAAATAGCATCTGGAGGATCAGGAGTATCACAGTGATAGCTCATCCATTATCTCCAGTGCTATTTCGGTCGATATTTATGCAAGAGAAATCAGCCGTTATCATTGTGGCTGCGGGGGCCAGTCGCAGGATGGGTCGCGATAAGCTCTGGATTCCCCTGCTGGGCCGCATTACACTTGCGCGAACTATCGATGCTTTTCAGGCATCGCCGTTGATCGATAGCATTATTCTGATCGCCAGTGCGGAACAACTTACCGCGACCCGGACTTTATGCAAGCAGGAAGCCTGGGATAAAATACAGGCTGTGGTTCCCGGCGGCCTCCGCCGTCAGGATTCCGTATGCCAGGGACTCGATACGCTGGCACAGCTACAACCCACCTGCCGCTGGGTAATGGTCCACGATGGTGCCCGTCCCTTTGTCACGGAGACCATTATTGAAGCAGGTCTGAAGGCAGCCCAGGTGCATCTTGCAGCCATCGCAGCCATGCCAGTGAAGGATACTATCAAACAGGTACGCAACGATATTATCCTGGATACACCTGAACGCTCTCTGTTATGGATGGTTCAGACGCCGCAGGTCTTTGCGTTTGATCTGATTCATCAAGCCCATCACTCGCCGCTGGCGGAAGACGATGCCACCGACGATGCGCTCCTGCTGGAAAGATTAGGACATCCAGTTGCGGTCTTTCCTGGCTCATACACAAATATAAAAATTACAACCCAGGAAGATTTACTCTTCGCTGAAGCTTATTTAAAAGGACAAGAGTCATGACAATACGCGTTGGTTCTGGTTACGATGTACACACCTTTACAGAGGGACGCTCACTGATTCTGGGTGGCGTCACCATTCCTCACACCCATGGCCTGGCCGGTCATTCAGATGCCGATGCGGTAATCCATGCAATTGTTGATGCCTTGCTTGGCGCGGCGGCCCTGGGAGATATTGGACAACACTTCCCATCCCATGATGAACGCTGGAAAGATCAACCCAGCACCATCTTTTTGACCTATACGCTGGAACTATTGCGTCAGCAACAATGGAACATCAGCAATATCGACGCGACTATAATCGCGGAACGTCCCAAAATGTTGCCACATATCCAGGCTATGCGCGCGCATCTGGCCGAACAGCTACAAATACATAGCGATCAGGTGAGCGTCAAAGCAACCACAACTGATGGTCTGGGCTTTACAGGCCGCCGTGAAGGCATCGCTTGCTCCGCAGTAGCTCTGATCGAAAAATAGCCGGAAGCATGCAATCTCGTAGCTCAGCATGGAAGTGGTACAATGGTTAGGTTATGTAGAGTGAGTATCAAAAAGGAGATGCAGAGAAGATGCCGGAATTTCATGGACATGTACTGGTGCTTGGTGCCAACGGCGAAACTGGTAAACAGGTTCTGACTGCACTTCAGCAGAAAGCTATCCCCACGCGAGCCCTGGTGCGCACGGCGGCCAAGGCTCAGACGCTACCAGAAACAGAGGCGGATATTGTTATTGGTGAGGTGGATAGCGAGACGTTATCACATGCCCTGGCCGGTGTGAGCGCCGTAATTAGCACTATTGGCACACGCACGTTTACAGATCTCCAGGCCATCAAGGACACAGAATATACCGCCATCGTCACTGCGATCGACGCAGCCAAAGAGGCTGGCGTCAAACATTTTGTGCTCTGTTCATCGATGGGGACGAGCAATCCAGAGAGTATTCCCCCACTCACCATCATTCTGAAGATCAAAGCGCGAGCCGAAAAGTATCTACAAGAAAGCGGACTTGGCTATACGATTGTCCATCCAGGAGGATTGCGCAACGAGCCAGGAGGCCAGGCAATTCTGGTCGCACCACATCCATTGCAGGGCAATGGCATGATCACACGCGCCGACGTCGCGGAGGTGCTGGTACAGGCCTTGCTCCAGCCAGCAGCCAGAGGTAAGAGCGTCGATATCGTCGAACGTCCAGAGCAAGGATCAGCCAACCGCCAGGATTTATTCAGCTAACGGACAAAAAAGAGTGCCTCTGATCAGGCACTCTTTCATCACATAGCTTTAAGCTCATCTACACAAATTCTTGATAGATTTCATCAGTCTTTGCGGCCATAATAAAATCATTGCGATGCAGACCATTGATTTTATGGGTCCACCACGCCACTCCCACCGATCCCCATTCGGTTAAAATGGCGGGATGATGTCCTGCTTCTTCAGCGGCCGCCCCAACTTTATTCGTAAAATCCAACGCCGTCACAAAATCCTTAAATTTATAGACACGCTCTAAACGCTTGAGCCCATCACGCTCCATCATCACCCAATTGGGAATCTGTTTTTGATAGGTACTGGTTTCCTCAACTGTCACTTGAGGCGCACCGACACGGCATGCCTCACACTTCATCTGCTTTAGTTCTTCCATGCTACACCTGCCTTTATACGTTTATACGTTCATCGGTGAAACTTCAGCAAGAAACAGAACAAAACAATCGCAACCCATCTGGTAGAAATTCTGCGATGATTAGTATTGTTAGAAATTTACTAATTGATCAATGTTCGCGTGGAGGCGTAGCAGATGCGGCGGGAGAGGCGGACTTCTCATTAGAAGACAAAAGCATCTGTGCAGCCTCACGCGGGCTCGTGGGCACCTTGTTCAAGGTATCACGCATCTTCGCAACATCATCGTGCGCCATGAACTTATCTTTCATGTTCTTCGCTTCTCCTGCTGTTTTTCCGGCTCTGTGCGAAAGTGACTGCAGAGTTTTGGGGCCAAATAGAGCCAGTATAATACCAGCAATAACGATAATTTCTAAGATGCGCATAAAATCACTCCTTTGAGCAAGGCAACGATGCCGTAAATGTTTGATGACACCAATCTTATTCTACCACAAGCCAACAGATCATTGTGTCTAAATCTCCAGTAGGTACTTCTCTTTATACGAAAAGGAACGGTTAAAGAGTTTTATTCCAATAGAGAATAAACAAAGGACTGCATAGTGGCAGTATCGCCAACTGAAGTATGTTCCCCAGACATGCTATAGGAAACGGCTGTGGCTAGAGCAACTCTTCTCTGTTTATCACACGGCAGCATTCCCTACCCCCGAGCTACGTGTGCTGATCACGGCGCCCCAGAATCGTGATCAGTCTCCCCTCTTAAACTAATCGGAAGGGTAAAACACGTACCAATTTAGGCTATAGCCGAAGCTCTTTTACAAGTGACATGGTATGATAAAAAAAAACGACCAGTAGTGATTATAGATTAGAAGAGAGCTTACAGGAATGCAACAAACGGCGAGACCACAACAAAATAATAGTGGCAACTCACAGGTGCAATCTATTATTATTACCGCGATCACCCTCTTCGCACTCTCAGGTGCGATTCTTGGCTTCGCAGTGGGAGCCTTTACGCATCAGCACCCTTCCACAAACCAGACAGCGAACAATGGAAAGTCGCCACATTCCCAACCAGCAGTAACCACGCAAAAAACTGCCACCCCCTCCCCTACCACCACAACGACTGCCGTGCTGACTGCGGAATTAGGCTGTCCAGCCGTAGACCTGGCAACTGGCCTCACACCGAACACCTATTCAGTTAGAGTGACTGCAAAATATAAAAATAAAAACGATCCCAATTGTAATGATATTAACAAAGAAAAAACGATGACAGCTGCTGGTAACACCTGCCGTATCTTTCTTGCTAAAGCCAAAGACAACTCACCTGAGAACATACAAGCTGACCAAACTCGCTTTAAAGACCCCACGACTTTCGATCAGACCTTTCCAACTGAAATATCAGGGCTGGTCATAGCCAACAATCAGTCATTGACACAACCATGCACGAACGGCGTTGCAACCTGGGATAATCTGTCACTCTCACCTAGTCTGGCCAAAGGCCACTACTATATCGTTGGCGTGACAGCTAATCCAGCCCACTATAACTTTAGCTGGTCTGGCCTCCTGACCAATTAAAGAATTGTTACACGCAAACTAAGCTCTCAGACATTAGAAGCAGGCAAGATTATGCGGCGGGCGGGCCCATCTCTTTGATGACGCCCAGTACCAGGTTGACGAAGTGGGTGCTGACGGCGTTAGCGGTGGCGAGTACCTCGGCATGGCTGACTTCTTCAGTTTCGTTGCCGGTGGCGGTATTGGAGATCAAGCTGAAGCCGAGCACGCGCATACCAACCTGGCGGGCGACGATGACTTCAGAGACGGTGGACATCCCAACGGCATCGGTCCCGATCATACGCAGAAAGACGAGCTCGGCGGGGGTTTCGTAGTTTGGCCCAACGAGCATCGTGTAGACCCCATCATGCAGGGTAATGTCAGGATACTGATCGGCGATCTTATGGGCCAGAGCACGTAGTTCGGCGTCGTAGGATTTAGCGACAGCGGGAAAGCGCGTACCCAGACGCTCATCGTGCGGTCCAACCAGTGGATTGTTGCCAGCCAATCCCGGCAGATAGATATGATCCCGCAGCAGCATAAAATCACCACGTCGGTAGGCAGGATTCACTCCGCCAGACGCGTTACTCACAATCAATGTCTCAGCGCCCAACAGACGCATCACACGTACCGGGAGCGTGGCTACTTGAGCACTATGGCCCTCATATAAATGGTAGCGTCCCTGCATCACGACAACAGGCACGCCAGCCAGCGTACCGATTAACAGGCGTCCAGCATGTCCCACCACAGTGGACTGCGCAAAATGTGGAATTTCCGCATAAGGAATCGCTACGGCGTCCCGCACTTCCGCCGCCAGATCACCCAGACCTGAACCAAGAATAATCGCAACCGACGGCTTCACAGTCGTCCGTGCCTGGATCGCCTGCGCCGCCTCAAGAACCTGATCATACAACATCACAATATTGTCTCCTCGCTTTTATTTGTCTATACAATAGCATAGCAGACAGGACAACGCATCCACTCAAGGAAAAACGTTCTGGCTTCACGCCTGGATCAATTGGCAGTAGATTTGTGTGGTCGAAAGATGCACATGACCCAATAATTCCTGGATCGATTCAACTTCCATACCATTATTCAGCATAAGCAAGGTAAATGAATGACGCAGGCGGTGCGGGGTGAGATCATGGATGCCCGCACGGCGCGCATAGCCTTTGATGATCAGCCAGAATCCCTGGCGCGAGAGTCGCTCGCCACGATGGTTCAAGAAGAGCGCTGGCTCACCAAAAGAGCGTAAAAACCATTCCCGTCCATGTAGGAGATAGTTTTCCATCGCATCCACAGCAGCAGGGGTAAGGGGTAAGCACCGGTCTTGCTCACTACGACCGCGCACACCGGAACAATGGATAAACCCATGCTCGCGCTGGTATTGGTTAAGGTCGAGCGCGACCAGCTCTGAGGTGCGGATACCAGTCGCGTAGAGTAAGTGCAGCATGGCAAAATCCCGCAAGCCGAACGGCGTATCTTGCTCTGCCAGACGGAATAAGACATTGATTTGTGTAGTATTCAAAACATGAGGCACGCCTCTCACAATAGGTGGAAGCAAGATGTCCACCGTTGGATCTTCTTTGATACGTTCTTCATAGCCCAGATACCGAAAGAAGGTTCTAAAGGCTGCGAGTTTACGCGCAATTGTTGCTGGTCGATAGACCTGTCCTTCACGCATGCTAGAGATATAAGTGAGCAGATGATCAGGCGTCACCTCGGACCACGTAGTAATCCCCTGCTTCAACATGTATGTACATAATTGACCCAGGTCATTGCGATACGCCATACGTGTATTGTGGCTACCGCCAGCGCGCTCTACGCCCTCAGAAGCAAGAGAAGCAACAAAATCATCAACAACTTCTTGCAGCATAAAATCCCTTCCCACATCCTTTTATTCTTAAAACCGGCTCGAAAAACTTATAAAGAGATAGAACACACTCATACCTAAATTATCCACAATAAATCAGCAAAAAACCAGAACCCTCCGATACCCTTGTGCATCAGGAGCTTGTTATCGATCATAGATAACGCTAGTATAATCGATGCCTGCAATAGAGGCAAGATATCTAGTACATATCTCTTTATGGTATTTGATGCTCATAAGATTGCTTCTGGTATGCGTCTATGCCCAGGATAGACAGGCAATGACGCATACCATGAAAGTGATATAATGGATTAACGTACGTGCGCTACGCACTTTCCCATAACGGTTATTCCATTTTGTATGGCTACGATGGCATTGTAGATTATCTAATTACCTTCTATAATGAAATATCGTATCCACGAAAACTTGTCCATACGCATACGCGAGTCAATACCCTCAAACTCGTTTGATGATAAGGAGTAATATTAGGAATGGCAAAACTGCAAGATATGTTTACGCAGGCACGCCGAGCACAAAGCAATGGCGGCATGGGCTTCCTGGGTAAAAGTAGAAATGAAACAAAGGCCCGTTCGGCAGCCCTGGTGATTGAGCTTGATACGATTACTGCGGGATCGGCTGAGGCCGCCTTGAAGGCCGGGGCCGATGGCATCCTCTTCAATTGGGATGGGGGTGATACTGCTCATTTCGAGACGCTGAAACAAGAGGCGGCAGCGGCAAAAGCACATAACGATAATTCTGTCCTCGGTCTCAAAATCACTGGTGGCTTCGATAATCTATCCAGCGAGACATTGAAGAATTTGAAAGAACAGGGTGTTCAATATATTATTGTGCCTTTTAATGCACCTGCTCGCCTGCTCGCAGTCGAGACAAAGGACTTAGAGAAAGTCATTGTGGTGCCCATGCGCAAGGATGAGAGCTATCCTCTCTATATCCGCAATCTGACTGCCTTTGAGAATATCGCAGCGGTCCTGCTGGATTTCAATCTAAGCGATCAACTGGGCACGATGACGATTGAAGAGGTCCTGGATTATCGCGCTGTACGTGAAGCGGTGCGCTTCCCAGCCTTTATCTATGTCAGCCAGAAACTCAGCGAAGCCGATGCCTTTACGATTAATACGTTAGGTGTGCAGGCGGTTATTCTGAGCGCTAAAGATACCGAAGAGGCCACACGCGAGCACATTAAGTCCTTACGTGAACTCCTGGAAAAGGTCCATCAGGATGAGAATCCCAAGGATGCTCCTACTGTTACCAGTATAAACCGCGGCAAATAAAATAGCCCATCAAGAAGACGAGTAGAAGAGGGGTATCATCTGCGTGATGCCCCTCTTCTACTCGTCTTCTTGATGGGCTATTTCTTCCTGAAACGGTTCCTTCTGAATGGGAATCAAACACTATCTTTCAAAGTGTTTGATTCCCATGGTCTTCGCCATCCTGGCGCATGAGTTTTCGCACCAATGGTGCTCAAACAGATTTTTATTATGTGATGTAGAAAAGGTTCGAAGAACCTTTTCTACATCACATAATAAAAAGGGCGCAGGCGCGCCTGCGCCTGCCAGCAGGTATCCTGATGGTGATGGGAATCAAACACTATCTTTGGCAATCTGGGGAACGGGAATGCGCGGCGTTGTTTGCCAGTATAACTGACGGCGCGGAATACGGCGTAACAGGCCCCGCGTCTGCTGCCATACCTGTTCAGGTCGCTCGTTATTGCGCCAATAGTAGTAGCAGGCAATATCGTCAGGCTCGGCACTCAGGAGGCTGGAGAAGGCAGACTCCAGCAACGGTTCTTCCTCCTGACTCAAATTAAAATTCTGTAGCCAGAGCTGGCTACGCTTTCCATGTCCCTTGACGGCCTCAATGACCTGTTGTCCCCATGTGCTTACCGCCGTGACATCCTCACCCAGCAATTGCCAGAATAGATGACAACCGATGGTATCGAGAGAAGCAATGCTAGCAAGTTCTTCGATCAGGCCGACATCTGGCGGTAAGAGAGCAATGCTGGTTTTGGCCTGATGGTTGACGCGTTTGACGCAGGAGAAGAGTTCATTCAGGAAATCGATCATTGAGCGAAGTCGAAAGTGTTGCAAGTCGGTGATGTCGGGGCAGAGCGCACGGCACACGGAACAGAAACAGGTAATATCAGGAATACGTGGCTCGTCAATTAAGATGCCATCCACGGGATAGTTGGTTAAATAGTATTCGATTTCTTTGAAGAGCCAGGAACGAAATGACTCATGATTAAAACAGGTCATATCATGTGCGCGTCCATGCCGATCTTTGACCAGGGATTGTGGATGACGAAAGGTATACCAGCTCGGCATATAGACCGGACCAGCAAAGAGGTTCCCAAAACGACCTGGACTGATATAAACTTTTAAGCCAGCGTCCCGGGCAAGCTGCAACCCACGTTCGAGATCGCGCGGCCAACGCTGCTCCTCCTGCTCATGAATAGCATAGACGATACTCGTCGCTCCCGCGGCGCGGATCTGCGCGAAATCTTGCTTGACAACATCTTGACGAAATAATGGATGAAAATATGCAACGGTTATATCCATAATTTTCACAGCAAGCATACCTACACCCTCAGGCGTGAGAGGATTTTTGCCGTCTCCTTTCTGTGCATACGTATAGCTACAGCTACCTGCACAATGAGGCATACGTTGAGATCCAGGTGGATAACTCTTTCGTCTGTATACATATGTGGGCACCGCTCAATAACCATGCGCCGCGCTTTCCAATGAAGAAGCAAAGTTCTATTTACGCATGCATGCACTACAGTATATCATTTTGTTTTAAAATGGCCTAAAAGCAGGTATTTTTAGGCTACGGAACAATGAGCCATCCTATTTCGCTATGTACGTCTACGAAATATCCCATGAATAGAGACGTCTGAGACAGGCACTTTCATAAAAAAAGATTACCTCCAGCCTTAAAGCTGTTAGGGACTCTCGAAAACTAAATTATCCCAGAGGTGGCATGGCCAGCTAGCCAGGCCACCTCTGACTTCGTTTGCTATAATAGACGAGGTAGTCAGATTGTAGATATACTCAGAACGTGATGCCGGACGGATGATCATTCCTCAATCAATGACGGCGCAAAGGGTACCATGCTCCTGTTCTGGTATCAAGGGTCGCTTCGCTTCCTCCCTTGACACCAGAACAGGAGCATGGTTTGAAAAACACGCGCCATTGATGAAGCCAAAAAACAGCCCTTTTTGCTGCTGGGTGAAGGAACTGCCAACATAGCTCCATCAGCTCCATTATCAATGCCGGTAGATTCGCGGGTCTGGTGCAATTTTGGTGGAGAATGAGCCTATCTAATGATTGCTTTCCTTTTTCTGAGCACGTAAAGAAGAGCAAAACTGTTGCTACTGATGTGCTTTCGCCAAAATTGGGCCAGATCCAACAAGGCGTGTAGATGCATATGGTTATTCAGTGTTTAGAGGTATGTGTATCTACACGCAACACTTAGCTCTTTAGCTCAAGCTGATGTAGGTAATTCTGCTTATGTATGTACAGCCAGCAAAGCCATTAGGAGCATTCTGAGAAGTCACAGAAGTATAAGGATTTAGTTTGGACTCATGGGCTGATCCATCACAACCGATCCAACTAAAAGATAATGTCCATGCACCGCTATAGAGCCCTGTTACATTATAGATAGCAACATATTCTGATCCCGTACCCCAAAAACAGTCAAGATTTTGGCCATAATCAGTGTACATTGAAGCCTGAGTCCCAGTAAAAGTACAACCTACGCGGCTAATCAAAGGTGTAACCGTGTGAGATTGGACAACAGCTGCGCGGGCGGTTCCAGCGGTGCTCAGATAGGTAGCTCCAAAGAGAGCGCACAACAGGGCTGGGATAAGTAGAAATCGTAATGGATGCTGTTTCATCATCGTTCCTTTCAACTTTGTCATGAATAAACACGACAGATAGAATGCATCTCCCGCGTGAATTACACCTTATATCTAAATATGAATAGCTGTACATTTGGGGGCTTTGAGGATGGCCTGTGGACAATTTCGTGAGTGAGCAGGCAAGCAGTAAGAAACAGCTTCTTAAGCGCCCCTACCCCCTTATTCTCCTTTCCCTCGATATGTGGTGTGATATTTTTCGATATACACTGTTCTAAGTATAGCATGAAAAAATGTTTCTTGGAATACCTGCCAGAAATACCATCAGGGTTTCTCAAAAGTCAGAGCAAGCGAGCAAGGAGGAAAAGAGAGAATGAAAGCAGTGGAAACTCAACTTCAGCGCTTGCCCACTCTGGAAAAATGGTTCGTGGACATCACGTATCGAGCACCATCTTTCCGGGATGATTAATTATTCTTGAATCCCTTACAGCAACTCTTGCGCAAAGGAATGAAGGCCACCGCTTTGCTGTGACCACCGCTCCAGAGTGCCTACAAGCAGGTCCATCAAGCGGTACAGATCCCTTAGCCAATCAAGAGCCGTTCACCGCCCCCAGCAGTTCGCGAACGCTACCTGGCGCATGTTCGGCAGATGCAGCAGCAGAAAGCCAAGATGGGACCACTAAAAGAGGCCATTGGCCACTTTTGTCACATCACCGAAGTATGTATCTGAAGATGCAGCAAAAGATTGTAAACAATCTGTTATAATAAAGTAACTAGCTGATATTTATATGGAAGATAGAAGAATCTTTAAATACAACAGAATCAGCTGAATAAAAAAAGGGCACTCTCTCCTTCCGGGGGATTGAGAGGAGGGAGAGTTTGCGAGGACACCTCGCGCTCCGTCATGGGCTGCCGCCCCTGCACCCCGCTTTCACCCGCAAGGACGGAGATCCTAAAAAAGCTGGTGTTCGTCCATGTAGGGAGATTTTAATGCAAGAGAATAGGAAGCAGATCTTTACATATACGAGGCATCGTCAGGATTGTTATAGATTTGTTGGTACATTTTCAGCCGTACTCTTGTTCGAGGCTGGCGTCTGGATCGTGCTGATACTCTTTCTCGTCTCCAATCAGCTCCTGAAATTGATGCTCCTTGCCGTTATCATTCTACTTAATCTATTCACGGTCTTTGGCTTTATACTTATGCCTCTGTGGACAAAGCATACGGTGACCTCAGCCAAGATAATCCTACGGTATGGGTATAGCGTATTGGAAATTCCCCATCAGAACATACTCAAAGCGCAGCCTGTCACGGAACGTTTATTGCGACCGTATCTGGTGCGGATGGAATATGAAGTGATGAAGCAGCGTCTGGTAGCGACCTTTTCTGCTCAAAAGCTGGTACTTCTCCAATTGGACGGCCCTCATTCCTTTCGAGTCAATAGAAAACAGCTGCAAGCCCGACAGATCTTGATCAACCTGGATCAGCCGGAACAGTTTCTTGCCGCCCTCGATCTCAATCCTGGCCTCGACCTCGACACACAGCATTCGTCCGCCGCAGCCGCAATCCCATCTGTACAGTCGATTGCGGTAGAACGCGAGCGTCAGCAATCACATCAGGAACAGGTACCCCTGGGATCACTGGCGATCCAGACGGAAGGTCTGTCGCGCCACTATGGTGATTTCGCTGCGGTTTTAGATGTGAATTTATCGATTCATCATGGCGAGGTATATGGCTTTCTTGGCGCGAATGGGGCTGGCAAGTCGACAACTATCAAGATGCTGGTAGGCCTGGTTACTCCCACGAGCGGAACGGTGCTCTTGAACGGGCATAATCTTCGCAGTGAGGAGAAGGCAGCCAAAGCAGGACTGGGATATGTGTCCGATCAGGCCATGCTCTATGAGCGCCTGACGGGCCGTGAGTTCCTCTCATTCCTGGCCCATCTCCACAATGTTGCGGAACCACAAGCTCAGAATCGTATCAATCACTATCTCAAACTCTTGGATTTAGATGCACAGGCGGACAGGCTGTGTGGTTCATATTCCTTTGGGATGAAGCGAAAGCTGGCGCTGGCCGGGGCATTGTTACATGCCCCCTCTATCGTTATTCTGGATGAGCCGCTTAATGGATTGGACCCACGGAGCGCGCGCAAATTGAAGGATCTCTTCCTGGAATTAGCTGCCAACGGGGTCGCGGTACTGCTCTCGATTCACGATCTCGCGACCGCCGAGGAGGTATGCCAACGGGTAGGGATCATTCATCATGGGCAAATGGTGGCTGAAGGAGACGTCGCCGATCTGCGCCACCGTGTCGATGCCCATAATCTGGAAGAGGTGTTTCTACAATTGACCCAGGAAGCCGAGGCGGGGGCATAGTATGAAGAGCACATGGATCTTGTTTCAGGCAGAAATAACGTCTATACGACATACCTTCAATGGGATAACGGCACTGGTTGGACTGCTGGTCATGCTGTTGGTTGGGACGGCGATCAACATTGAGCTGACGCTCTGGTTTGCCCCTCATCTTGTCCTCTGGCTACACGCGCATTCAAGCGTGGGCGCACAGCATCTCTGGTCCTGTATCGGCATCTTCTGGCTGCTGCAATTCATCTTTACCATCATCAGCACAATCAATCGGTGGATAAGTGCAAAACAGTCTGCACTGCTCCTCCCACTCCCTCTCGGTCCTGCAACGCGCTTCCGTTCGCTGTATTTGATAACGTTCTTTATTGGGACGGGATCACGGATGGAGCTCTTTTTTCTGTTCCCGCTCCTGCTGCTAGCCTGGCATGCATCGGGATGGTTCCTACTCGCGCTGACAGGTGCGGGAATAGTAACCTGGACTGGCATGATGGGAACGCTACTCTTCCTGGGCTACCTCTTCCCATCCCCACGTCTGTTCGCTGGTATCGCAGGGATAATCCTGCTAGCACTTGGTCTATGCTGGTTCTGGCTCGGACAGGCGCACATTTCATTCAGCTTACTGCTGACACTTGCGCCACCATCGCCCATACTGGTCAGTTGTGTGTGTATCCTTCTCCTGGTTGGACTGCTTGGGCCGGGTGCGACCTGGTGCGGTCGCTTCTATGTCGCGGCATATCAACGGATTAGCAATCAGGCAAAGGGATATCAGGTGCGAACGCCCCGCTGGCTGAATGTGATCCTCTGGCGCGTGCTGGATAAGCAGCCATTAGTCAGGGCGATGCTCTATAAAGGGATCCTCAATCAATTGCGCATCAAGCTCAATCTCGTACGCGCGCTCCCCTTGCTGATCAGCATCCCGCTCTTCTGGTTGTTCATCACTCAGAGGATCTTACCAGCTGCACTGCCGCCAACCTTCCTTCTGGTGACCTACAGCACGGGAGCTGGACTCTACACCTTCTTGGATGCCATCCCCAGCCCAATCGGTAGCGAGGGAATGCGCCTCCAATTCTACCTGACAACTCTTTTTAGCACGGCTGAGATACTCCGTGCGAAATTCACTGTCTACCTGACATATATCTTGTCTGAGTGCCTGTTGCTTTGCCTCATCTGTGCCCTGGTCGTAGAGATGGACTGGCATACGATCCTCAGGGCACTCATTCTAACCGCTCTCCTCTCCATCGGGATGACCGCCCTCCTCGTTTGGGGAAGCACCTGGGATGAAGATCTTCATCTCCATGTAGAAGGAGAAATCCCCCTCCTCTTCCATGAGCAAATGCCTTTTACGCCACGCCGTCTGGCCCTACTCGCGCTTTGTCTCCTGCTCTATGGCCTGGGAACCAGTCTTATCAAGGTATTTCCGTTTCCGTCTGCACTCCTCCTCCTGGCCGGCATTGATGCTTTTATGTTAAGCGTCACCTGGAAATTTAGCACCTCTTATCTGTTCCACCTGCTTAAGAGGGGCTAACAATCTTATGAAAGGAACTGAGAAAACCTGTCACTATTCACATTTAACCTGCTAAACATCTACGCACCATTGCCCATTCTTTATTCCCTGCGCTTTCTGCTTCTTTTTCTAACTGTCCGATCAGTTCTTTGAGCACGACAAGCCCTTGCAAAACTCCTGCTTGTCCACTGCGAAACTGCTCATGTCGGTGAATGCTTATAGACCCCAAAGAATTGCTCTCAGATATACCGATCCAACAGCACCTCCCAAAGATTGGCGCGAAGGAAGATGCCTACAAGCCTGGCAACTGCGTGAGCAAGGATGGAAACAGAAAGACATTGCGGCAGCACTTGGTGTGACCGCGGGGGCAGTGAGCCAGTAGTTCAAGAAAGCCAAGGAGCAGGGAGTTGAGGTCTTACGGCATCAACCACCTCCTGGGGCTCAGCCAAAACTGAATCCGCAACAACGGGCGCTGTTGCCGGCATTGCTGGCGAAAGGAGCCGAAGCATTCGGCTTTCGAGGACAGATCTGGACCGCGGAGCGTGCCGCCCAGATGATCCAGAAACAGTTTGGAGTCAACTATCATCCGGCCCATTGTAGTCATCTCCTTCGCGCTATCAAGTACAGTCAGCAAAAGCCCATCCAGAAGGCCACCCAGCGCGATGAGGCCGCGATCCAGAGGTGGAAAGATGAGCACATACCAGCGTTAAAAAAAGCGCGCCCGGCTGGAATTTGTCCCACTGGGAGGACTTGAGCTTGACAAGTTGTTGTTTTCTAGGCACAATGCACGCATGAGTCAATCACAGCATGCTACACAACACAACTTTACTTCTGGCAATGTGTGTTTTGTCCAGTCGTATGCAAAAATCAATCTGACCCTGGATGTACTGGGGAAGCGACCAGATGGCTATCATGAACTCGCGACACTCATGCAAACCATTGATCTCTACGATACAATCTGTCTCTCGCGGATAGATGAGGATCGTGTGGATATGGTTTGTAATGTGCCAGAGCTAAGCAATGAGAACAATCTGGTGATCCATGCTGCACAGGCGATCCGTCAGAAACTGGGCTTGCGGCAAGGGCTCGCAATTGAGCTTCATAAGCGCATACCAGTTGCGGCCGGATTGGGTGGCGGCAGCAGTAATGCCGCCGCCGTCCTACAGGCGCTACAACAATGGTGGCAATTACCACTCTCCCAGGATGATCTCTGGCAGATGGCTGCTGATCTGGGTTCGGACGTTCCTTTTTTTCTCACCGGCGGTCTGGCCCTCTGCGAGGGGCGCGGCGAGAAAATTGTGCCACAGGTAGCAAATTTGCCGGAGGCCTGGCGCTGGCTGTTGCTGGTTAAGCCAGCCATTGGAGTTTCTACCGCCACAGTCTTTCGGCAGTTAACCGCCAGCGATTATAGCACTGGGTCCTGGAGTCGCGCAGTTCAGGCTGCACTGCAAAATCAGCAACCCTTGTTTTCGTCGGATCTACACAATTGTCTGGAACGCGGAGTGTTGGAACAATATGCCGAGGTGGCACAGGCGCGAGCAGCGGTGCTTCATGCGGGCGCATCAAACGTACGGCTTTCTGGCAGCGGACCCTCGCTCTTTTCATTTTTCCCGACCCTGACTGAGGCCGCCCTTGTCCAGCATCAACTCCAAACACAAGGCTATGAGGTCTATCTAACTCGCGCCCTTACTACCGATGGCTCGCCGATTCATTTCTTTCACTAACAATCAAGGAGGATATATTCCATTATGGCAGAGCAATACTATTGTGTGAAATGTCGCACCAAACAAGAGTTAAAAGATGCCCAGCAGGTTACCATGAAAAACGGCAAACCCGCACTGAAGGGTCAGTGCAGCGTATGTGGTACTACCGTCAATGCTATCATGAGCACCAAAAAACCTCAGGCATAACCCAAACGCCAGCAGCTCTACAAGGACAAATGCAAACTTTATAGTTTGCATTTGTCCTTTTTGCATTCCTTCCGTCTTTACATGTGGGATGTTTTGACAGCTGAAAGAATATATTCTATAGATATATTCTAAATACTGTACTTTTTGTGAGAAGGAACCGCTCGTGCTTCCATCAGAACTGTTTTGCGCTAACTGTGGGGCCGTGAATAATCCACAGGATCGCGATTGCTTCGCCTGTCAGCAACCGCTACACCAGACAACCGCTGCCAATGAACCACAGCATACTGCTCTCTTACGTCAACGTTACCGCATCCTTGAACGCCTGGGGCAGGGAGGCATGGGATCGGTCTATAAAGCAGAAGATACAGAGCTAGGCAACCGTCTGGTCGCCATCAAAGAGCTGCTTCAGAAGGGTCTCAATCAACAGGAGTCACAGGAGGCTGAGAAATCGTTTAAACGTGAAGCATTACTGCTAGCAGGTTTGATGCATGCAAATATGCCACGCATCTATGATAATTTTTCAGAGGCCGGGCGCTGGTATCTGGTGATGGATTTTATTGAGGGTCAGACGCTGGAAGAATATCTCACCAGTAAGGGTGGTAAGTTGCCATGGTCAGAGGTCTATGAGATCGCCATACAACTGTGTACGGTACTCCATTATCTCCATACGCGCCCAACGCCAATTATTTTCCGAGACCTCAAGCCGCTCAATATCATGTTGACGCCCAATCGACAGATCTATCTAATCGATTTTGGTATTGCCCGACAATTCAAGCCGGGGCAGTCACACGATACCATCGCTTTTGGTTCACCTGGTTATGCCGCGCCAGAACAATATGGCAAGGCTCAGACAGGTCCCAGCGCAGATATCTATAGTCTGGGAGCAATGCTCCACCAAATGCTCACCGGTATTGATCCATCGACGGCTCCCTTTGCATTTGGTCCAGTAGTTGGTGCCGCACCGGATTTGCAAAATCTCCTCAATCAAATGCTCAACTTGAATGCCAGCCAGCGCATCTCAGATGCCGGGGTAGTCAAACAACGCCTCCAGGAAATCAATACAACACAGCCAATAGCCCAAAACAGCTATACTACACCTGTAAACGCACCTATCTACATCCCCATAACTCAAGCAAATGCATTACCAGTACCTCAGACCATACAGAATATAGCCACACCAGCTCCTGCATTAAATCCGACGATTAATCCCAATATAATATCGACGCCACCTCGCTCCACGACACAAGGCGAGCTGGTCTATTTATATCCAGGGCATACATCTATCGTGACAGCAATAGCATGGTCTCCCTATGGCAAGCAGATCGCATCAGCCGCGCATGAGAAGGCAGTTCACGTCTGGGAGGTTGCTACAGGACAGCTTGAACAGCTCTATACAGGAAATGTGGAGAATTGGAAAGCCAGAAGCATTGAAGCCCTGGCATGGTCGCCTACGGGCAAACTGATCGCTTCGGCCAGCAACGAAGGCATCATCCAGGTCTGGCAGGTAAACCCACTTTTGACAAAAATCAGCTATGACCACCATAAAGGAAAGGTGAGCGCACTAGCGTGGTCACCAGATGGTAGATTGCTTGCTTCCGCGAGTCAACAGACACTTCAGATCTGGCAAGCAATTGATGGGCAGATAATACTTGAGCAGACGGTTGACTTCGGGATGGTCACCTCTCTGGCCTGGTCGCCAGATGGTTCGTTGCTGGCGGTCGGCTATCAGGAGGCCGTAGCGCAAATCTTCTCTTTTGATCTTCAGGATACAAAAATGGGACATAAGCTGATGTATCGAGGTCATCATGGCGCACTGAGCAAAGTGCTCTGGTCACCCGATGGTTCACAGATCGCCTCAGGGAGCAGCGATAAAACGATCCAGATCTGGGATGCAGAGACTGGTGAGCGTGTGTCCACATATGCGGGCCATAGTGGACCCATCTATGCGCTGGACTGGTCGCCAACAGGAGATCTAATCATTTCAGCCAGCGCCGATGGTACGATGCAAATCTGGGATGCACAGGACGGTCAATGGCTCTATACCCATCCCAGCCGCAATCCGAATGTGTTTGCGGTTGCCTGGTCGCCGGATGGCAAATATATCGCATCGGGGGCACATAGCAAGGTACGCGTCTGGTGGGCTTCCTGAACTGACGAGAGGCACTACTCCTATGTGGCTCGACGCTGTGGGTGGGCTTTGCTATAATTAAGATGCTCTTAATACGTTTATTCGTAGTAAGCTTCTCCATCTGTAGCAAGCATACCCACTACCAGAGAAAGAGAGGATTAGGGCTCTGCGTCAACAATTAATCACCACACTCTGTACCTTGCTGCGCCTGCCGTTCGCGCTACAGAATGCTCTACGACAGCCGCAGATCAAGCGCGTCAAGGATAATCCGCGCTCGATTATGCTGATTAAGCCTTGCTGTATTGGCGATCTGATTATGACAACTCCATTGCTGGAAGTGCTCAGACAGAATTACCCGACAGCACGTATTACCTTTGTCACAGGCACATGGTCAAAAGCCATTGCGGAACATCATCCCGCGGTCGATGAAATTATTAATTGTGGCAGCATTGGTATTCCTGGTCGCTACACAATCAAAGAATATGTAAAACTGGCGCGTCAGCTACGCCAGTCTCATTTTGATCTGGCCTTTGTGCTGGATCGCTCGCCGATGCTGACATTACTACCCTGGCTGGCAGGAATTACACGGCGCGTTGGTCCTGATAGCCTGGGACGTGGCTTTTCGCTAACGGATCGCGTGCCCGTGTCAACTGATCCCACCCATTTACAACATCAGGCTGAGATTTATTTAGATCTGGTCCGGGCGTTAGATTTAAAGGTTGATCATCCGCGCATGCGCTTTGTGACGACCCCTGCTGAACAGCAGTCGATATATCCAGCCTCTACCACTACTCGACAGGTTGTGGTCTTTCCAGGAGGCGGCAGTAATCCAGGTATGGATTTAACGGCGAAGCGTTGGCCGTTAGAGCGCTATCGTGCTCTAACGGCGCGGCTGGTTAATGAGTTGGGATTACAAGTACTGTTGATTGGTGGCGAGAGCGATAAAGCCTTGAATCAACAGTTGCTAGACGGTTTAGAGGTGCCAGCGGGATTGGTCGTGAACCTGGCTGGCAAAACCAGCTTTGGAGAGTCAGCAGCCCAGATTGAAGCTTGCGCGCTATTTATCGGCAATGATAGTAGTCCCATGCATCTGGCGGCGGCGGTCGGCACACCGGTCCTTGCCATCTTCGGTCCCACCAGTCCAACCGAGTATGGTCCCTATCCCCTGGATGATCCGCAGCATATCGCGCTCTGGCGCCATCCAACCGAACAGCCCTGCTTCTTCCTGGGCAAGATGCAGGCGTGCGAGCATTGTACCTGTATGCAATCAGTCACGGTCGATGAGGTCTGGCAGGCGGCCCTGCGCCTACTGAAATATCCTCAGCCACAGGCTGCCAGCCCGGAGGTACGCCCATGAAGCAGGAGTTCCGTTCAGCGATCCTCTCTTTCGTACACCTGTATGGTGCGGCTCAGGCCAAACGTGCCAGTCAGAAGCAGGGGCAACTTTCACACGCGCCACGTATTCTATTGGTGCGACCGGATCATCTAGGCGATCTGATACTGGTCACACCTATCTTGCAGGCGCTAAAAGAGGCTATGCCAGAGGCCCGGATTACTATGATGGTCGGTCCCTGGTCCAGTGAGATTGTGACCCGTCATCCAGCGGTGGATCAAGTGATTACCTGTGCCTTTCCTGGCTTTCAGCGCGCGCCACAGAAAGCACTCGATCCGTACAAATTGCTCTTCAAGACGGCACGCCAGTTAAAACAGGAACAGTATGATTATGATCTGGCGCTTAACTTACGACCCGATTTCTGGTGGGGCGCTGCTTTGCTCTACTTAGCAGCCATCCCCCAACGCATCGGTTTCGCAACAGAATTTACCACACGCTTCCTGACTCAGGCATTGCCAACTCATCCAACTGAACATGCCACTCTCTCTAATCTGCGCCTGGCAAATGCGGGCATCCAGGCTTTCGGTCATCCAGCGCTGCCAGAACCCTATACGCCAGCGCGCTATCCACTCTATTTCAAACCCCTCGCGGACGAAGTAGCCTGGATCACTGAGCGCTTACAGGAGGCTGGTATAGCGGATAACGCTCCGCTGGCAGTAATCCATGCGGGAACCGGGGGAGCAGTGAAGCTATGGCGTACCACTGGCTGGTCGCATATCGCGACTGTGTTGGGAACCGACACGCTTTTACCTGCGGCGGCGCATGTAGTATTAACCGGAAGTAAATCCGAACGGGCAATGCTGGATGAGATTGCGAAACAGATTGAGCAGCCAACGCTGATACTATCCGAGATGACAGTGGGACAACTGGCAGCCTTGCTGGCACGTGCTGATCTGGTTTTGGGCGTTGATAATGGACCACTACATATCGCAGCCGCCCAGGATACACCATCACTGCGTCTGTTTGGTCCGACCGATCCAAAGATATTTGGCCCCTGGGGTGCGCCTGAGCGGCACAAGGTAGTGGCCTCGACCCATCGTTGCGCCAGTTGTCCTATGATCCCCTGTGGGCGCTTAGATTTCACGCCTGAAGAGTTGCCAGAGCATCCATGTGTGCGATTGATCGAAGATCAACAGGTGGAACAAGCGATACAAACGCTGGTGCATGTGCGCCCGCACCATTAATCTGGGTGTACACGAGAGTAGGCGGACATAATTACCGATGCGTTGCATGTTCAAGTTTGCTCTCCTATAATAACAGAAAGTTGCCTTCGATTTTTTGATGGCATATTCAGGATTATGTTATGGGACAAGCATTTCAGGTAGATTCTAAGCGGGATGAATATGGCTATCCATTGCGGCCAGACTCCCGACGCAGGATGCGTAACATTACAGTCGGATTGAGCAAGCGCGTCTTGTTGCTGGCAATTTATGTGCTGATGAGCTTGATAGGGACGCTATTAAGAGGACAAAAAGGGGCCGCTTCCCGCGTTCCTCTGACGCCTGAGCACTTTCATCCACGGCGGATTCTGGTACTACGGCTGGATTTGATTGGTGATCTGGTGCTTTCCTTGCCTGTGGTACGCCTACTCAAGCGCACCTATCCAGATGCAGAGATCGATTTGCTGGCCTTGCCGTCAAGCGCGAAGGTCATTAGCACCGATCCAGATGTGCATGCGCTTATCCCCTATGATCCCAATATCTGGCGCCGTCCTAAAAGCTTATTTCAGGTGCGCAACTGGCTGGCTGCACGCTCACTTTATCGACAACTCCATGCGCAGCAGTATGATCTGGCAGTGAGTGTCTTTGGTCCATGGGCAGCGATCCTGGCGGTATTGAGCGGGGCACAGCGACGCCTGGGCTATGAACAGGAGAGTTATCCAGGTTTGATGACGGATACTATTCCTGGTCAGCATTGGCATCCCGGCGATCATATCCATGAAGTGGATTATTGCCTGCAGCTGGTCGAGGCGGCTGGCGCGACGGTTGTTCCAGAGGATCGCATTCCAGCACTCTTTGTACATCCCGATGTACAGCATGAGGTAAAGCTCTTACTGGATCAAGCAGGTATCTCACCCCATAAACCTCTGGTCGCCTGCCATGTAAGTTCAAATAATGGACAATCGAAACGCTGGCCGATCCCCTATTGGGCTGCCTTGATTGATCAATTGTTACGTGAGAATGTAGCATCGGTAGTCTTTACCGGGGCACCTGCCGACATACCTTTAATTGAGGCGATTATAGCCCGGATGAAGATGCAGGCGGTAAATATGGCTGGCAAGACAAGTCTGGCGCAGTTGGCGGCGCTCTTGCAGCGGGCGGATGTGCTGGTTACCGGCGATAGTGGTCCCATGCATATCGCCTGCGCGGTTGATACAGCAGTGATCGCTATCCATGGTCCTACTGATCCGGCGTTAAGCGGTCCGGTCAGTCCAAAGGCGACAATTTTACGGGATACTATCTGGTGTAGTCCCTGCTATCAAGCTAAAGGAGCGCCCGCCGATTGTCGCTTCTTTACCACACAATGTATGAAGAATATTCGACCTGAACGTGTTTTTATGGAGGTACAACAAAAGCTTCAACAAGCGCAGAGAATTGATCTGGATGCGCAGCAAGCTTCAGTACCGGGAGGTGAGGTGGATGGGTCACATAGTTGAAAGTCTGCAGGATAGAGAAGTCCTGGCAGCGATTGAAGGTAATTTTGCCGAAGGCATCGCTTCGTTTGGTCGAGGATTTCCAGGGGCTTCTTTTCATCAGGATGAGGAGTTAACCTGGTTTCTGTCCGGCTCGGTTGGCCCGAATAGTATTCTGCTGACACACTTCAAGCATGATACGCAGGCCTATATTGATTATCGCATCCAGGATACGCTCAAATATTTTGAGGAAAAGCAGGTAACGGAAGTAATCTGGCGTATTGGCCCCACAACCTATCCACCTGATTTAGCTGGTTATCTGGAGGAGCATGGCCTGACGTATTCTACAACAACAGTATGTATGGCGCTTGATGTTACCAATGAACGCATCCCTTCATCTCCCCCACACGGCCTGAATATTCGCGAAGTGCTGTCCGATAAGGAACTGCGGATGAAGTGTGCACTGGAAAAGGTCGGCTTTGGCTCAAATAATACAGCCGCGCAGTATTATTATCAGACCTATGCCAGAAATGGCTTTGGTCCTGACGCCAACTGGCATCACTATATTGGCTGGCTCAATAACCAGGCCGTCGCGTGCGCTACGATGTTATTTCATCAGGGCGTGGCGAGTATCCATGGTGTGACAACGATTCTGCCCGCCCGTCATCGCGGCATCGGGACCGCGCTGGTAAACTATGTGTTATGTGAAGCAGAGCATGCAGGCTATCGCATTGTGGCTCTATCACCTACCAATTTAAGTGAAGCGATTTACCGTCGCTTTGGCTTCAATGATTTCTGTCAATTACACTCCTATAAACTATCTTTGGCTCCCAAAACACATGAATGAGAAATGTAATAATCATGCATAAGACACATATAGCATTGGCACCCAATGGCCGCATCCTGGTCGTGAAGCTGGCAGGAATTGGCGATTTGCTGCTGGCAACCCCGGCATTACGTGCGCTACGCACAAGCTATCCCCAGGCTCAGATCGACCTGCTGGTGACACCTGATTCCGCTGGTTTGCTGGATGGTTGGGATGTGATCAATCAAACCATTATCCTTGATAAATATCTTTTTGATCGCCCACAACAAATACTTAAAAATCCACAGACTCTGTTGCGCCTACGGAATCTCTGGAACACGCTAAGGGCCGGACACTATGATGCCGTCCTGCTGCTTCATCATCTCACGCTCCCCTTTGGCCGCCTGAAACATCAAGTATTGATGCGCGCCACAGGCGCCAGATGGCGTATCGGTTTGGATAATGGACATGGCTGGTTCCTGAATGTACACGTTAAGGATGATGGCTTTGGGGCACGCCATGAAGCTGAATATGCCATGGCGGTAGCCGAAGCCACCGGAGCGGTAGCGCAGGACAAAAAGCTTGAGCTTCCCTTGAGTGAGAAGGAACGCCTGCAGGCGCGAGAACTGGTCTATGGTACATCTGATCCTGATCCCAATGAATGCGCACGTCCAATTATCGCCATGCATCCAGGTAGCGGCGG
This sequence comes from Dictyobacter arantiisoli, assembly GCF_008326305.1. Taxonomy (GTDB): domain Bacteria; phylum Chloroflexota; class Ktedonobacteria; order Ktedonobacterales; family Ktedonobacteraceae; genus Dictyobacter; species Dictyobacter arantiisoli. The sequence goes on from NZ_BIXY01000005.1 coordinate 118,550, forward strand.
CTATAGTATCACACGACGCTGGGCCCCCGAACGCTTCGCCCAACTGGCCGATACCCTTTATCACGATTTTGGTGGTCAGCTATTGCTGCTAGGTGGTCCTGAAGAGGCGGAACTGCATCAAAAGATTCTGGATATGTTGCGCTCGAAGATCCCGGCTCGCAGTCTGGCCGGTAAAGGCAGTATAAAAACAACTGCCGCGGTACTGGAACTGGTCGACCTGTTTGTCGGCAATGATGCGGGCGTAATGCATCTGGCAGCCGCAGTCGGTGCTCCCACGGTCGCTATTTTTAGCCTCTCAAACGCGGAAGCCTGGGGACCCTATACCGGCGAGCCTCACAGTAAGCGTGCGGCCATCGTACGCCTGGACTTGCCCTGTATGCCCTGTTTCTATACAGGCCATCTCCTGGGCACGCCTGAAGGCTGCTCTACCCACGATTGCATTGTCCAGCTTCAAGTTGATCCCGTAGCCAGCGCAGCCCGTAAAATGTTACGCGACGTACGCCATTTTGAACGTGTGGCTCAGTGAATACGATGTAGACCCGACCAGAATGGTCGGGTCCAGGGATGAGGATGATTAGAGTGCAGGCGCAGCCTGAGCTGTGCGTGAGATAGGACGGCTGAAATTGCCGATCTCGACGTTGGGTAGCTCTTGATGCAGGATCTCGATCAGCTTTTTCATGCCAAGCGCTTTGCCCATGCTTGCAAAGTCAGGCATGCGTGGGATGAAGACTTCGGGATCGATATTGAGATTCCGTAGCTGGATAAGCTTTAAGTCGGTATCGCGCACCAGTTTGAGCAGAGCTTCGATCTCTCGCTCGCGATCAATCAGCCCAGGGAAGCAAAGCAGATTGATGGAGCTATACACGCCGGCTTCAGCGGCTTTCTTGAGGGATTCAGTGACATCTTCATGCGTATATCCCAATGGCCGATAGTAGGCGTTATAGGTTTCAGGATGCCCGGAGATGGTGCTGACGCGGATCGTATCAAGCCCGGCATCGTAGAGGCGCTGGAGCCAGCGGGGATTGCTTCCGTTGGTGTTGATATTGATTACTCCCCGGTCGGTCTTTTCACGCAGAGCTTTGATGGCTTTACTGATACGCGGCCATTGCAACAAAGGATCACCTTCACAGCCCTGTCCAAAGCTAACGATAGCATCTTCGGCTTTTTCAAGGTGGGTGATGGCAACTTCAACGATCTCTTCGACGCTCGGGACAAAGGTCAGGCGATCCTGCGGCGAGATAAGATCTTCTTCTTCCTGCTTCGAGATACATCCCACACAGCGGGCGTTACAACTGGGCGATACGGCAATAGCCATTTCCCATCTTTCAAAGAAGAGATTGCTGGCCGTCGGGCAGGAATAATCGAGGGCGCAGTGGGCATGCTGTCCAATAATGCGGTTCTCGGGAAACAATGCCTGCTTTTCATGCACCAGTTTCGCCAGTTTTTGCGCATTGAAGGCCCGTGGATGCCATTTGCGTACCTCGTCTGTTTTAACAGCCGCGACATAAAGTTTGCCATTCATGCCTGCAACAGCACTATAGCCAAAGAAAGGGAGGGGTTCTGTATCGGGCACTTTTTCATAAGCTGGCAAGAGGGTGCGCGTATAACCGATAGGCAGGAGGGCCGCAACAGCCCAGCCTCGCGATTGAGGGAGCACAGAGCGGGTCCCATTGCGCTTCTGCCCCACCGCCAGCCGATCTGGCATCATTGAAAGGGTAACACCATCTGGCAAGGGAATCAATTCATTGGCCTTCAAAGGGCGATCCCCAAAGGAAAGGGCCTGTAAGCGTGTATCTTCAAGAATCTCACCATCTGGAGTTACATAAAGTAGATATGGAATCGCCATGTTTATCCTTACTGAGTTCTCTGTCTGACTATGTTCTATTCTTTACAACCCGGAGCATCCTATGTTAACCAGAGAAAACGAAAAGCTTAATGCATAGGCGGCGGCGTGGCCGGTATACTCGGGAGGGTGGGTCGTTCTTCAACCAGGTCTTCGTCAAAAATACGTGGGAAGGCTCCAGTAATTGTCGTGGCCTGATGCTGGGCCGTGATACGTTGTTCTAATTCATGCGTATCTTCATAGACAAAGCTTATCACGATATTCTGACCGCGAACACTCTGGCTCATATGTCGAATGCGTGGGCGTTCCTCCTCCATCCAGGCATTGATAATAGCCTCAAGCGCTGCCATACTTCCGCTGCAAATAGCGCTGTCAAAGCCCTTATACCTGTACACAATCCTATCCTTTCGACTGTATCGAAAACCCGCACAACAACCACGCAAGCAGCGATGTCTGCCATTATGACCGAAGAGTATTGTATCATTCTATAGCAAGCCTGGCTATAGCACCCCACAGATGAAACGCCGATCCACCCGTAGGAGCCACCCTTCACGGGAGGGTGGCTCCTACGGGTGGATATTCAGGCTTAAACGATAGTGCGAATAGTGGCTCCGAAGCTCTGCAATTCGGTAAAGAAGTGGGGATAACTTTTCGAGATATGCTCGGCTCCCGTTAACGTCAAGCCTCGATGACTGCGAAGGGCCACAATTGCCAGCGCCATCAGGAGGCGGTGATCACTATGTCCATCCACAGTAACACCCCCTTCGACGCCCTGGGGTTGTCCATGAATGATGATTGCATCAGACTGCGGTTCGACGTTACAGCCAGCTCTGCGTAGCTCGCTACAGAGATCATTGATGCGATCGGACTCTTTATAATGCAGGCTCTCAATGTTGGAGATGATGCTTTCACCTTCAGCAAAACAGGCAGCAGCTACCAGCACGGGAATGCAGTCGATGACTGGATCACCATCAAGTTCAAAACCTTGTAAGCGACGTCCACCACGCAGAGTAACATTTTCGCCAGCTATCTGCATATCCGCTCCCATGTCCTTGAAGGTTTGCAGCAGCACATCTCCAACCTCATCACCGGGCCGCAAGCGGTCGAGATGCAGGATACTGGAAGGATCATTGGAGACGGCATAGGCAGCCAGGAGTGCGGCAGCGGATGGATAATCTCCCGGAATACGATAGGTACGGGGCTGATAGCGTTGTCCTGGCGCGATATGGAAGTGGAGTAAAGCGGCATCATGCGAAACAACAATACCAGCTTCCTGCAATACTTCCAACGTTGCACGCACCAACGGCTGCGATTTTAGTCCATCGACAACATCGATCTCTAATCCTTCGGGCAACAGAGGAGCAAGAAAGAGGAGTGCGCTAAGATATTGTGAACTGCGCGCCCCGGAAATGGTAACGTGTCCACCATGCAGTTCATTGCGCCGCAGCGTGATCGGTAGACAGCCTTCAGGACCAGTTCCCTCACAGATCACGCCCAGAGAGGTCAGAGCTTCGAGGAGTTCACGGTTGGGGCGTTTGCCCAGGGACTCTGGATGATCGGTCACAAAGGTAACCTCAGGTAAGAGGGCTCCCAGGCCAAGCAAGAGACGAGCAACGGCGCCAGCATTGCCAACATTTATCGTCAATGGCCCGCTACTCGTAGGACGCTCTACACCTCGAATCACCAGGACTTGCTCCTGCTCATCCTCCCAGTGCAATTCAGCTCCCAGCATGCGGCACCCACAAAAAAGCGCGTCACTATCATCGCTAAAGGCAGGCAGAATAATCCGACTCTCACCCACTGCCAGGGTTGCCGCCAGTACATAGCGTAACGTGTAGTATTTTGAGGATGGTACCTCAGGCTGAGCTGGTAAAAGATGTGATGGTCCCACAAATATTTTCTTGGGCCTGGTCTCAGATACATTTTCAGTCATAACTGTACAGCTTCACTTTCTACAAAATTGATAAGTGATTATAGCAACACGTCATATTATTATTCATAGCCTCTGCTATAAAAGAGACTCGCGCTGACGGGCATAGCCATTATAAGCTACAACTTGCTCCATCGTCGAGCTCGAATGATATGCATGCATCTGATAGAACAAAGATCGAAGGTGATACAAATTCACTCTTTGTTCTATCACGCAAACACATTATCATACAGACACATATACATATACACATACAATATATTTACATTTTCGTGTGGTTTCATTACATTTATAAATCATAGTATACACCTATTTATAATACTCCATTTCGACTAATTTCCTGTCACTTCTATTTGATATTTAATATTTATTTTGTTATAATCGTCATATTTAAATAAACGCATAGACAGGAGGCTAATTTTATCGTGAACCAACAACGTATTATCATCGTAGGTGGCGGTATTCTGGGGCTTGCAACGGCATATAATCTGCTCATGCAGGGCTTTATCAGGGTAACAGTACTAGAACAAGCCACCATCGATCATGATCGCGGATCATCTCATGGTTCGTCACGTCTATTACGCTTTGAATATGGGAATGATACGCTCTATACAGGAATGGTAAATCTGAGCCTGGAGCGCTGGAAAAAGCTGGAGCAGCAGACGCAGCGTCATCTCTATACCCCGACAGGTGTACTGGTCCTTGGACATGAAAATGATAATTTCGCCAGGCCTGGATATGACACGGTACGCAAATTAGGCTATGCTCCTGAGCGTTTGACGCACGCCGCAAGTGCGCAACGTTTTCCGCAGTTCAACACAGCAGACTATGATTTCATCTCTTACAATATGGATGCCGGTATGATGCATGCATCGACCTGTCTAAAAGTATTACGCGATTGTATTATTGATATGGGTGGCACGATTCAAGAGCGACAACGCGTAACTTCGATTGAACACGAAGATCTGTTAAAACCAATTCGTTTGCTACTGGCGAATGGAGATACTATAGAAGCGGATCGTGTCATTGTGGCCGCAGGCCCCTGGGTCCATCGCCTGCTGGGTAAAATGGAATTACCGGTACGCCTGACACATCAATATTTGCTCTATTTTGCCAATCTGCCTGCATCCCTCTATGGAGTCAACGCCTGTCCTGCATTCATTGCCGGTGACCTCTACGGCTTTCCGATGCATCAAATCACCGAAAACGGACCATCATGGTTTAAAGCTGCTTCTCATGAATTTGGAGCTCCGGCTGATCCCGATGAACCGCCCCATATTGATCAACAGGCGATTAAACAGGTTGTAGAACGTCTTTATCATCTCATCCCTGCCCTTCAACAAGCCGATTTAACCCAAATTGAAGCATTTATGTATGATGTCAGTATCGACGAAGATTTTATTTTGGATTATATGCCGAATGATAAACGTATTATACTTGGAACAGGCTTATCAGGCCATGCATTCAAATTTGGCATATTGTTAGGTGAATTGGTCAGTAGTCTGGTAAGCGAAGAGGAACCGGTCGTGCCAATGACTCGCTTCAAGTTGTCGCGCTTTGCGGCGCATCAAAATGAACATTCTCATTCAATTGCGTAGTTCAATACAATTGCATCAGGGTTTCAAACATGAATTTTCGTAGTAATAGCGCTCAAAAGAGTTTGTATGCGATGCAAAAAAACGTGCTGGCACATTCTTTGCATCACATACAAGCGAGAACTAACGGACACGCTTAATATCCCAGACAATTTGAGCAAGCCGTTCATCATAATGCGGTTGCTGAGGATCAAAGCTATTGATAATGACACGGTTGTAACGCTGACCTTCAGCGTGGATATATTCGTGCTCGTTAAGCGCCATTGCAACGTGTGTAATGCTTTTGCTACCAAAGAAAATGAGATCGCCTACCCGCATATCACTTTGGACAACAGTTTGGGACAGGCTATCGTGCTGCTGATCAGCATCCCTGGGAATGATATTCCCTCCCATGCGATAGCAAAGTTGAACAAATCCACTACAGTCGATACCTTCCCAACTGTTTCCACCCCACAAATAGGGAACATCGAGAAAACTGCGAGCATGCGCAGCGACAACAGATAGATCCTGCAGAGGATACAATTCATCGTTATTGCGAATCTCTATATGTTGACGCTCGATCCAACCATCTTCATCACCCGGCAAGGCAATGCGCACGCGCTGGGGATGAGAAAGGTCGATATAGGGTAGGACAGTGGAAAGATAGATATCGAAGAGTGTTTCTTCTCCTTCAGCATGGGTATAAACAGAGGCATGCGTGACCTGGACCACCACTGAATAGGGCAGAGCCACACCACAGGTCCCCTCGCCTCCTTCACATACGCCACGCACAATGGGAAGTTCAAGCAGCCTCGTCTCGATCCAGCCACTATAGTCGGGAAGCGTGATATGTGTCCAATCGCCAGCATCTTCATCTGCAATAGCGGGCATATTCATAAGCGCCTGCGTGACAAGTTCTGATTCAGAATCAGGCTCACTGTGTATGTCCACCACACCTGACGCGATAATAAAGTTTTGTGTCATGATATCTTCCAAAGGGATTTTCACTGCCTCCCTACATAAGTATAGATGAGTATAGACGCGCAAGAGTTTGCGATATCATCTATTATATCTCATCATTCCTTGCCCACAATCTTTTCCCTTCTGATATACTAACAGCATACTTAATCAGGAGATGAAGAATGTCAACACCTTCGCAGGCACAATTGTGGCTGGAGAAAAATCAGGAGAATCCGGCGATCCAGTTTTTGTCCGCCTGGATAACGGAAACGTTACAGCGCCCATTGGAGAGCATCGAGAACATCGAGATCGTCCCCGATGATCCCGATACCCCGGCTGAAATTGAGTTTATTGTGAGCTTCGCTGATGGCAGTAGCGCCACACAGACCGTTCAGGTGGCTGATTAATACGCAGTACGCTATAACAAACAAGCCAGCAGCGTTCTCTCATAAATTGAAAGAACGCTGCTCCTGTGCTTTCGGAACAGAAAACATCACGTCTACTTCTGGGCGGGTGTATTGAGCCCGGCCAGCCTGGACATGAATTGAGTCATGACAGAGAAATCTTCGGTATGCCCCTGGGCAAGGGCAGCGGCATACATTTGTTCGGCTGCGCTTGTCGCGGGCATGGGAACCGAGCGTTGGCTGGCCAGTTCCGCAATCAAACCGAGATCCTTGCGGGTCAAAGGGAGCGCAAATTGGACCGGATAGTCATCGTTTTTGCTATTTTCCAGTTTGCCACGATGCGCCGGAGCGATAACAGTGGTCTGACCCAGGGCATCAAGCAAAGTATCTTTTTCCAGGCCAGCTTTACGGCCCAGGCTAACAGCTTCCGCAATAGCTTGCATCTCCAGCGCCAGGATCGAGTTCACCACGAGTTTCATTGTCGATCCCATCCCATTGTTACCCATATGAAGCGCCGCTTTGCCCATGGCCTGGAAGACTGGCAAACACTGCTGATAAAGATCCTGATCGCCTCCTACCCAGATCAATAGAGTTCCCTCTTTGGCCTGTGGAGTACTGCCAGAGACAGGCGCATCGAGCATTCGCCCCCCCTTCTCCTGGGCGGCAGTTGCAAGATGGCGCTCCGTATCCGGTGACACTGTACTCATCTCAAGCCAGATCGACTGCGGCTTCAATCCCGCCAGAATACCATCTGGCCCCTCAGAGACGGCAGCCAACGCCTGCTCATTGCTGACACAGGATATAACGATGTCACAGGCAAGTGCCAGTTCACGCGGCGTAGCGGCTTTTTGCGCCCCCTGCTGGACGATAGTTTGCAACTTCTCCTGAGTACGATTATAGGCAATCAACGGATAGCCAGCCTGAAGTAAACGCCGTGCCATTGGTGTGCCCATATATCCCAGACCGATAAAACCAATCATCGGCTTTCTATCTTCACTCATTGGTTCCTCTGTACTCCTTCTTAGCAATCATGAATATCGATATTGAGCAAATTCAGGAAACAATACCTCGCTGAAAGAAATCTATTTCCATAAATTCATCAATATCACTACCTGCTTGCTTAAGTATAGCCCATTTCTGATTTCAATGAAGAAGATAGCCATACATGAGTTTCTCCTCCCTGAGAATTCATGCAGATAGAGCCTCGCAACCCTCTCATTCTACCGCTTACATTTTTTAGGTTGACTCACCAACTTTTCCCAACAAAGAAGGCCCGGATCTTGAGGAAGCCGGGCCGCCAGTGGATACGCTGGATGTTTGTTTGTTTCTTACGCTGCTAATCAGTAAATTCTTGATAGAGGAAACGCCAGATAGCGATGCCTGTGAAGATCAGGGTGTACAAGGCAATGCCGAGCACAGCCAACCAGGGAGCAGGTACATTCCGCAGAAAGACCGAGGGGGTCGAGGAATTGACCGCACTGTTCAGCGCATATTCTAATCCCAATGGCAAATATTGTACTATTTGCATTCCTATGCCGCCCCAGGCCATGAATACATTATAGGCCACAGGCTCTACCAGGAGTATGAGTACCAGGACCACACTGATTGAGACAATTGAGGAACGGCTGAGGATGGTTAGGACAAAGGTTAAGGCAGCATATGGCAGGAGTCCATAGTCTGTAATCAGAAAGTTCTGGATGATAGTTCCCCATTGAACCTGATCAATTTGCAGGTTGTTATGGACTATCAAGGTAAAGATACCGGTGAGGATTACACTGATAATCAGGGATATAACAACAATGGTAAGTGACAGCAAGAAGATTACGATACATTTGGCTTCGAGTAACAGAGTACGCGAGACGCCACGGCTCAGCCAGAGATGAAAGGTACGCCAGCTATATTCGCGGGATGTGATGACACCAATCACGATGACCAATAGAATGCCACCAATCGTATGAGAGCCCGCAAATTGAGTCGCCGTCGTCAGGGCACGCGGCCAGGTAAGTCCGTCGACCAGCAGTGCTCCTGCGCTACCGGGGAGGTTCTGACCAACGACAAATTCCAACACATCAATCAGAACGATTAAAGCGACCAGAATGGCGAGCTCGATCCAGAGGATAAGACGTCCATAGACCTTGTCTTTTTCAAGCAGTATAGCTCTCCACAACATACGATTTATCCTTTCGTTGTACCCTGCGCCAATTGCAAGAAGACGTTTTCAAGGTTGTTCTGGATCGGAAAAACTTCCGTTGGCGTGAGGCCACCCTGGACCAGATGCTCAACGATCTGTTCAACCACGAGCCCCTGAATATCCACATACACACCGTTAATACGGATATTCTCAGATCCATTGCCAATCTCTTTACAGAGCGCTGCGGCCCGATTGGGATCAGCTGTCTTGACGCGCGTGGTGTTTTCACGCGCCAGCAGTTCAACCACACTTCCTTCCGCCACCAGCGTCCCTTGCCGCACAATCGCCACACGATCGCAGATCAATTGCATCTCATGCAAAAGATGGCTACTGATAAAAACCGTCTTCCCCTGGCTGGCAAGATCGCGTAACAGCAGGCGAATCTCATGCATGCCAACCGGGTCCATACCATTAGTTGGCTCATCCAGAATCAACAAATCGGGATCACCCAGCAGAGCCAGGGCTAATCCCAGACGCTGCTTCATACCAGTCGAAAATTGCTTGACCGGCCGATTATTGACATCCTTCAAGCCAACTAACTTTAAAACATATTCGATGCGCTCAGCGTTTACTTGAGGATACAAACGAGCCAGCATACGTAGATTTTGACGAGCTGAATAGCCCATCAACATTGATGGCGCTCCCATCATCGTCCCGACACGCCGTAATACTGTATTATGAAACGGCGTGACAGTATCACCGAAAACCGTGATAGAGCCAGCCGTAGGCTTAATCAGACCCAGAATCATACCAATCGTTGTTGTCTTACCTGCACCATTGGGACCCAGAAAACCAAAGATCTCACCCGGCTTGATATGCAGCGAAATATCTTCAACCGCGTGGACAGAATGATAGTATTTACGTAGATGCTGCGCCTCCAAAACAAATTCAGCGCTCAAAAGGGACTCCCTTCATCTATTGCTACTCTATAATCAATAAATCATTCTTAGATTAACATATAGCATACTGCGAATCAATATGCAGTTTAGCATAAAAAACCCACATATCGTCTCAACAACGAAGGCCCGATCCTTGCGGTCGGGCTCCGTGACGTGTACGACCAGACTCCCCAGGATATACGTACGTGCCACAAAGCCCGACCATAAAGGTTCGGGCCTTCGCTGTGTGGGAGATTTGTGATGCTATTTGAGTGCCACGGAGAAAATGTGCATCTGACCACCGGAAGTGGCTGCAGGGATATAAATGCTTACAGGGACCAGGCCTGGGGACACCGGATTAAGCCTGATATCTGTATAATAAAGATGGTTAGCAATTGTCTGAGAGCCTGTAGCAGTATTACGATAGGACATATTAAGCGCGACATAGTCACCCAAAACTGGTGTTTGAGCACACCAATCGGAAAAGTTGATATTAACCTTCTGACCTGTCCCGTCAGAATAATAGATAATAATACTCCCAGAAGCAGTCCCTCCGGTCGATGAACCCAAAATTGCCAGGTATGTTGCATTGGCAACCGGGTTTACTGGAATAGTACCATTATCCTCATTTGGCATCGGATTATTCAAAGATATCGTCTGCCCGGAACTGGTGGGAACTAAATTGTCGGGAAGAACCGAACCATTCTGATCCCAGTAGAATGTGGCCCCAGAAAAGTTCAGACGGAACAGGTAATTGGAATATCCAGCCTGTGTCGTTAACGTTACAGGTACTACCCCTGCCTTCTGCATGGCATTTACTGAATAGCTGTTGTGGCCGCCATCTAAATTCCCAAAGATATGGGTACTACTATCAAACGTTGTGCCTACATTGGCATTGTAGGTCCCCGAACCCAGGCCAAACGACAAGAAATGCATCTGACCGCCCGCAGCAGAAGATCCCACTGCATGGGTAGAAGAGGGAAATGTTACGGATACAACATTGGCAGAACCTACCGGAAGAGCAATTTCATAATAAAAGAGATAGGTTTTTACACTCTGCTGGCTACCGCTGGCAGTATTACGACCTGGGAAGCCAAAGAAGTACTGTCCTATGGGATATTGTTTGCTGCCGCCCAATGTCCAATCATCCATACACAGGTTATATGTTTGGGGATTACCAACAATAAAGCTAATAGTAATATTTCCGCAACTAGCCCCACCAGTGGCTGTGCCAATAAAACCAATTTTTGTCTTATTATTAGCGTAAGTGGAATTGAAGGTGAATGTCTGACCATTTGCAGTAATGTTATCAGGAGAGCCAGCCAGGACATTGGGCCAGTAGAGTTGCGTACCATTATAATTAAGGACATCGCCTGGCAAAATGTAGCGACTCAGTTCTTGCATTGAGTAGCTATAACCACCGCCGTCAATGTTTGCCGCGCTGGTATTGGCATTGTCGCTCACAGCAACGTTCTTGTAAGGATCATAGTAAGAGGCCAGGCCAAATCCAGCCGCAAAGATATGCAGGGAGGATTTGTTGGGTAAAGTGATGCTCTGGACGGTTGCGCCTGCGCGTAAATTGAATCCTGTGTAGAAAAGATAGGTCTTAACCGTCTGGGCAACCCCACCCTGACGATCCCGGTAGCTCATCGCGGCAGCTATTTTATCAAACGATGAGACATGGGCATTACCACCACCCAGCGTCCAGTCGTCAAAGCTCAATGAGAAGGTTTGCGTGCTATTATCCTGATAGCGCACCGTGACGTTCCCACTTGAGGTACCAGTGGCAGCGCCAATAAAACCAAGCGAAGTAGCATTAGCAACCGTTGGTACTAAGATGGTTTGTCCTGTCGCTGAAACGTTATCGGGAGCGCCCAGAGCAACATCCGGCCAGTTAAAAGTCGTGCCATTCAGGACAATTTGCTGCTGGTAGTTGCTATTGCCATACCAGGATGCGCCAGAATAGAGTCCAGATTGAATAAGCGCATTTTGCGAATAGCTCGCACCGCCGCCGTCAAAGTTGGCGTTGATCTTCGCAGTCGTAGTGCCCTGATCCATCATCGTGCCAACATTGTTATAGGGAAGCGAAATGTCGGTACTTGATGCAGTTGCCACCGCGCTACGAATCGCAGAGTGAGCAGTTTTAGCAGTGGAAGGTGCATTACTTAGTAAATTATGCGTGATGCTCATATTACCCAGCGTCACTTTATTCAGTTGATTCACGTCAATGGCAGGGCCAGAGCTATCACTTGCGCGGGCAGGCAAGATAAGTTTGAGAGATAAGGCACCAGCACCCACCACTACCACTACAAAACAGAGCAATAAAAGAACTTTAAAGCTCCAGAACTTCGATGCACCTCTGGATGCGCGCTTGCTATTTCCCGATCCTTCGATCATTTACGTCATTCTCCTGGTCCACCCGGGGACCATCATACATAGATACATAGTATTAAAATTCATTTCTCAATCCACCAGATGTAAATTCAACCCGCGTAGGAATAGCTATAAAAACACAGAAAGATACATAATAATAGAGCTAATCAAATAAAGCTATTTCTAACAACAAGCGGCATGCTATCTATCCCTGGCCTATAACACACAATACAGCGCAGAAAGAGATCATTTTCATTATGACATAGACATAGGATACACTCAAACACAAAGTACTAAATTGCTAATAGCTGGATAATACGATTAAAAAATCAGTATTAGAGATTTTGAATTGTCCATATATTGAGAAACAGTAACTACTCAGGACCACATTTTGTGTCGTTAGCGATTCCTGCTACTACATCTAGTAGCAATAAGCTTAACAATAGTTTATAAAACGTCCAAAAGTGGCCTTTAAATAGCTATTGATGAGACAATAGTGAGCACTTTTGAGCTCAAAAATACTCTATAGGGTACCTGAGTAGTTACGAGAAACAATAGAAAGTTTCTCTCATTAGATGATGCATAGCAAACAGACTCTATCTTTTTGATAAGATAGAGTCTGTTTGCTATGCATCATCTAATGAGAATAAAAAAGCAATGAAGATCCCTGAGGATGGCTACTGTTGTTCGCCTTTGCTGTCCTTGCTGTCCTTATGGGTGACGGTCAGGTAGCCGACGAAGGCGATGATCAGAATTGTTAAGATCAGGCTGACTGATCCTGTACCCAGTCCAAGGCCGCTCATACCTTGCGGCCTTCCGATCCAGTCAGCAAACGAGGCACCGAGAGGTCGGGTTAGGATGTAGGCGAGCCAGAAAGCTACAATCTCGTTCAGACCAAATAGCCAGTAGGCCAGGGCTGGCACAGCAATTAATACGGCAAAGAGCACGCCCGAGGCGAAGTATCCTAAATTGAGCGTTGACGCGGTCATGTCACCTGTCGCGGTTCCGAGCGCGAATGTGGCCATTACAGTGGCCCAGTAAAAGATCTCGCGGCGGCGGGTGTAGATACTATGGATCGATAAGGTCTTCTCGCTTATATACCAGGTTGCGAAGATGATGGCTAATGCAACCAAAAACAACGCAGTCGATACGATATAGGGGATGCCAAATCCAACGTGTAAGACGTCGGCAACCATGGTACCAAATACGGCAACCATGACAATGGTTAACCAGTAGATCCATGCGACATAGCGACGCACCAAAAACTGCAAGATCAATGCGATAACCAGACCAATACCGGCGAGGGCAACCGCGACAACCGGATCGAGCAGGTGAGCCAGATAGTCTGAAGTTACCTCACCCATGGCCGTGGTCAACAATTTGATGATCCAGAAGTAGACGGTAATTTCTGGCACCTTTCTCATGGCATGTAGCACGCGCTGCATGGGTTGAGCAGGATTGCCTGGCATGCGCTGATAACTGGCAGCCGAAAAGGTAGAATTGTTTAGATTGGGATCTGTGTTTGATGGATGCGGTGGTATGGTTTTACTCATAAAATAATTCCCCTGTGAACAACAATAGCGCGATGTTGATACCCCATTCTCAAGTCCAGGGCGAAATAATAGTCATTGAAACAGCAGAAGTGTACCGCCAGAAGCAGCACAGTTTCTATACTAACATAGGAGTTATGAAAAGAGAAAATGACCAAAAGAGAGATAGGACTAAAATCTGGCAAACTTCGCTAGAAGATAGCGGCATCGGACGAGCAAGTAGCCTGCATTTTATTGTAATATAGAAATTCAAAGAGAAAATTGAGGTGATTTCCCCTCAATTTGCATCCAAGACCTTTGCACGAGGAATGACTATGGGCTCTTTTATGCTTTTTGGCCTTCTCAACGAGCTATAATCACGAGCATGTTCATTCCCCAACGTATATACATTGTTATCATCGTAGAAGAGAGGAACAATCTGATGGAATACAGGCAACTTGGCGGTTCTGGCCTGAAAGTTTCTGCGCTTAGCTTTGGAACGGCAACCTTTGGCGGTGGGAACGCTTTTTTCAGCGCCTGGGGGAATACCGGCGTGGACGAGGCACGGCGTCTGGTCGATATCTGCCTGGAGGCAGGTGTCAATCTATTCGATACAGCAGACGTCTATTCCGGCGGCCTGTCGGAAGAGGTGCTTGGCAAGGCTATTGCAGGACGGCGCGACCAGTTGCTTCTCTCCACAAAAGCCACCTTCCGCATGGGCGATGGCCCCAACGAAGTGGGCTCCTCACGCTATCATCTAATCCATGCCTGTGAGGATAGCCTCCGACGCTTAAATACGGATCACATCGATATCTACACACTGCACGGATTCGACGCGCTTACCCCGGTCGAGGAGACGCTTCGCACTCTTGACACCCTGGTACAAAGTGGCAAGGTGCGCTATATCGCCTGTTCCAATTTCTCTGGCTGGCATCTGATGAAGTCGCTTGCCACCGCACAGGCCTACGGCTGGACACGCTACGTAGCTCATCAGGCATTTTACTCCCTGGCCGGGCGCGAGTACGAATGGGAACTGATGCCGCTCGCCATCGATCAAAAGGTCGGCACAATCGTGTGGAGTCCTCTCGCCTCGGGAGTACTCTCGGGCAAGATCCGTCGCAACAACCCGGCACCCGAGGGCAGCCGTGTACAACAGATAGGTTCGGAAGGATCACGTATTCCCGATGAGAAGCTTTATGAAATCGTGGATGCGCTCGACGCCATAGCCGAGGAGACAGGCAAGTCAGTCGCGCAGATCGCCTTGAACTGGTTACTACAGCGTCCCACTGTAGCGAGCATCATTGTTGGCGCTCGCAACGAAGAGCAGCTCAAAAGCAATCTCGGCGCCGTTGATTGGAATCTCACGGCCGAGCAAGTCGAAAAGCTCGACAAAGCCAGCGAAATCCCCACCATTTATCCTTACTGGCATCAACGCTCCTTCGCCGGACGCAATCCATTAGCCGTCCCAGCTTATAAAGAGCGCTAAGCAAAGCTCGCAACATTAATCCTTACAATGTTCTTCACTTCCTAAATAAAGATAAAAAAGACCTGGCAAAGATCGTGTCAATTGCTATGAATTTTAGCATTTCATAGCAATTGAGCGGTCCGGTTCCCTTATCGGACGCTCAAAACATAGCACAAAGTATTTGATTCCCATCATCTTCGCCATCCTGGTGCATGATTTTTCGCACCAATGGTGCTCAAACCACTTTTTTAGTGTATGTTGCTGTAAATGTGCTATGCACATTTACAGCAACATACACTAAAAAAGGCGCAAGCGCGTCGGCGCCTGCCAGCAGGTGAGCAGCAAGATCCCGATGATACAGGGAGTCTGACACATTCTGAGATAGTGTTTGATTCCCATCACGATGGGTATGCAGGCGCGAGCTTGGTCAAGAGGCGATGGCAGGAGGCGATTCTGATAAACGCCTCCGAACTTTCGGGCAAGCCCTCGTGATCGCGAGAGAGCCG
>NZ_BIXY01000006.1 GCF_008326305.1 Dictyobacter arantiisoli
ATGGCGTGAGGGGACATCGACATGGAGGCTCTCCTTTCTTTAGACTGGACTCATTCTCTTGTGATCTCTATCGTAGCAAATTTCCGCCTGATTTGCACCCTTGGTAATTTAGCAACAGTATCAACAACGGAGCGGAAAACAACGAGAAGCTGTAAAGCCTCTTCGCAGGCTGACCGATAAGACAAGTTTCTGAGGAAAAGAGATCAATGGTCTCTTGTATGGCCACTCCTTTTACGCTTTTCCTCAGAAAAAATCGCTCTTGCGAGAGTCTTGAGTGATGCAGAATACCCCTTTGGAAAAACGTCTTTCCTGGGGCTCCTTAAACCACCTGAAGATTACCTGATATATTTGCATAAATCTCTTCCTTATATTATAATCGCTATATAATCTTGCTACAATAAAAAATCTCCAAAACTAATTAGCACCATATTTACAACATGTGCATGTCGATAACAGGGAACTCCAACCTGTTGTGCTATAAAAACAAAGGAACGTCAGAGGATAACCATGAAAGAAAAAACCGTTTCAAACCAATGGTTACGGCGGGAACGCGAGCGTCGCGGATGGTCACGTTCCTCACTTGCAGAGATGTTAGGCGTTGCTGATCCTAAAACTATCGGGCGTTGGGAACGTGGGGTCACTTTTCCAAGTGCTCATTTCCAACGGAAGCTTCAAGCGCTTTTTGAACTCAATGCTGAGCAGATCGGCCTACTCCCACGTGGGGATGATGAAAAAATTGACGATGTGGCTCTTACAGTGAGGCAGGAACCAACTTTACCCTTGTCAACCTCCCCACCACACGCTACGTTCTGGAATATTCCTTTCAGGCGTAATCCTTTTTTTACTGGTCGGGAAGAGGTCCTGGAACAGTTACATACCTTCTTGAGAATCGATCAAGCAGTCGGGTTGACCCAGATCTATGCCATACATGGACTGGGAGGAATTGGCAAAACACAGATTGCATTAGAATATGCCTATCGGTACGCGTCTGAATACAGCGCGGCCTTTTGGATTGAAGCGGAAACTATGGAGAGTGTCGTGTCTGCTCTGCTCCGCATTGCTGAACTGTTATATTTACCAGAGAGCAAAAAAAAGGAGCAACAACACATCGTGGTTGCGGTGCAACGTTGGTTGGTGACGCATAGCAATTGGCTACTTATCTGGGATAACCTGGAAGATCTGGAACTGCTTCAACTCTTTCTGCCGCCTACTCGACAGGGGGCGATCCTGCTCACCACACGTCGCCAGGCACTCGGCACATTGGCACAAGGAATAAATCTGATGCCGATGAGGCAAGCAGAAGGAATATTGTTTGTATTGCGCCGTGCTAAGGTGATTGGGCCCAAAATGGAGAGTGAACAGATACAGCCTCTTGTGATGAGGATGCCTGCTGAATATGCTGCTGCCTCGAAATTGGTAACTGAGATGGGAGGATTGCCCCTGGCTATGGATCAGGCAGGGGCTTATATCGAAGAAACCGGATGCGGCTTCGCTGATTATCTACGACGTTATGAACTGCAGCACGTCCTTTTGTTGGACCGACGGGGTAGTACCGTAAGTGATCACCCACAGGCTGTAACCACTACTTTCCAGCTAACAATGGAACAGGTCGAACAAGGACAGCCAGTAGCTGCAGAAATCCTAAGAATCTGTGCTTTGCTGTATGCTGAAGCCATCCCTGAAGAGTTGTTTATAGTGGGGGCCACTCATTTGGGACCGATACTTGCACCTCTGGCTAGTGATCCATCCCAGTTTGATCAGGCCATCGCTGTTTTGAGGAATTACTCACTGGTACGACGCTCAGCACAAACACATACCCTCTCCATCCATCGCCTGGTGCAAACGGTGTTGCGGAATCAGATGGGCGAGCCGGAGCAAATAGCACGTCTAAAACAGATTATCGCAGGCCTCGATGCAGTACATCCTGAAGTTACTTACAATACATGGGAACAATGTGAACGCCTCTTACCTCATGTGTTGGCAGTTGCAACCTCCTTCCCAGATCCAATGGGAGACCAAAAACTGACGCCAGTGTTGCGGAAAACAGCCGACTATCTCTATGAGCGTGCTCAATATAAGGAAGCCGAGCCATTGTATGCACAATCTCTACGCATTTTACAACAAACACGAGAAACAGATTATCTGGAACAGGCTACTCTACTCAATCGGCTGGCAAACCTTTACCGTGAGCAAGGAAAATATGAGCTAGCAGAACTATTGTACCAACAATCCTTCTCTACGTTGGAACAAGTATTAGGGACAGAACATCTCAATCTAACTTCTCCTCTCAATGGATTAGCGCTTCTCTACTTCAGGCAGGGAAAACATAAAGAGGCTGAGTTGTTGTATAAACGAGCTCTGTCTATCTTAAAACAGGAACTGGGACCGGAGCATCCTGATCTAGCTACGTCGCTTAACGGACTGGGGTCACTCTACTTTAGACAGGGAAAATATGAGGAGGTCGAGCCTTTCTATAAGCAATCTCTGACCATTCTAGAACAGGCGCTGGGACCAGAGCATCCTGATCTAGCCGCTCCACTTAATGGGTTAGCTGATCTCTATCAAGAACAACAGAAATACGAAGAAGCCGAACCTTTCTATCAACGAGCATTAATCATCCTAGAACAGATATTAGGGCCAGAGCATCCCCGTATAGCAACTTTGCTAAGTGGGCTAGCTGATCTTTACTCGAATCAAAGGAAAGATGAGCTAGCAGAGGCATTATATAAGCGAGCACTGTCCATCCTTGAACAATCACTGGGACCGGAACACCCTCATGTGGCTTATACTCTCAACAACCTGGCTGATCTCTATAATAAGCAGGGAAAGGAGGATAAGCTGGAGCCCTTGTATAAGCAAGCATTATCTATTCTGGAACAAGCGCTGGGATCAGAGCATCCCCATGTGGCAACTTTCCTGAATGAATTGGCTGATCTTTACGCGAAGCAAAGCAAGGATGAACAAGCAGAATTACTCTATAAGCAGGCTCAACATATTATGGAACAACATCAAGGTCAACGCCATCCTGAAACAGCACGGAGTATGGCAGGGCTGGCAAGACTTTATGAGAAACAGGGCAAAAGAGAACAGGAGGAATATCTATTGCAGCAAGCGTATTGCATATTTGAACAGAGTTTAGGCCTGGAACATTCCGAGACCATAAAAACCAGGAAAGCCTATCAATCTTTGCTTGCGCATAAGGAAAAAGACAAATGTGCTCGGTAGGATTTTCCACACAAAACGTAAATTGGATATCCATCATTATAAATAGCTAAGGCATGGTTTTGAACCATGCCTAAAAGAAAAAGGTGCAAGCGTACCATCTCGGAGCACCCACAGGTATCTGGAGCCTTGACCGTGCTGGTCAATCTCTACCGTGATCTTGGAAGATACGTCGAGGCTGAACAGCTTTATAAGCAGGCTCTGATGCTAAATTTGATATGCTATCACAGGCAAGATGATCTTCATTACGAACAATGATAGCATATTGAATCTAAAAATCGTGAAATACTGCTGAGAGATCTCAAACCAGGCAGCCAGGCAATTTGCCTGGCTGCCTGGTTTATAGTCGAAGGTGTGTGATTGGTTGGCTCTGAACAAAGCTCTTCACATTCTAATGGGCAAGCGCACCTTCTCGATACATACGACGAATACGTTCAGGATTAGTGACATCCCTTAGCGTGACTGGAAGTAAGGCCCTGAAGCCAGCCTTTGGTAGGATGAAAAGCCAGGTGGTCAAGACAAAGGGGGCCGTCAGTGTGGGCATTCCAAATGGTGAGAGCAGGACACTGATCGAGGCAGTAATGATGGTGGCAATCAGGGCACAAAACAAGGCATAGAGCGCGGACTGCCATGTCAGGACATAGAATACCCCACCGATGGCTATCGCACACAGGACGGCATTAAAACTATAAAGACCATGATAAGCCCAATAGCCATTTCCACCCAGCAGGAAGAGCCCGCTGAGTAGTCCCACAAGAGAACCAAGCGCTGCAAAGAGGGCAGAGATCCGTGAATTAATAAGGATGGCTACCAGGAATATTACACCGGTAATCAGATTATCTTGAAAGAAAACCTCGCCAATGCCGCGGAAAAAGGCTTCTACGAGATTGAGAGGAGTGTTGCCAGAACCAATCAATGTCGTTGGGAACGGTCTGAGGTCGGTCTGCACACTCATGCCTGGCTTTAACAGAGCAGGCTGGATCGCCTGAGAAGGTTCGAGCCGACTAAACAGAAAGACAGCAAAAAGGAAAAGCCAGGTGGTGATGACAAAAGGTGCCGTGAGAGCAGGAATATCGCGATCTCCTAGCAGATTTGACAGAGCCATCATGACGATACTGCTAAGGATACTGGCGATACAGATATAGACCAGCAGCATTGCATTCCAATTGAGGAAAAATGCGATACCGATGCCGGTCAGAATGCCATTAAAGCCAAAGAGGCCCGCTCGAATGACACTTCGATCTGCTCTAAGCACCAAAGCCGTCAAAGTACTTACTACCAAACCAATTATCCCGGTTATCCCTAATAAACTGGAATTCACAAAAATTCCAATCAGAATGAGGAGACCTGTCAGAGGATTATTTTGGAACATAACCTGTCCACAGCCGCGCAAGAGCGTATCCACAAAGCTCATCAGAGCGTTTTCGTTCGTGATCCGCTCCCAGGGTGTGGTCAGATGTTCCAGAGTTGTTGGATGCTCCATCTCTATCACCTCCAGGCCAGTCCGGATACCTTCATTGATGCGTATCCGGGCTGGCGAAAGGTATGACCCAAAGGTATGACCACACAGTGCGCGTTTAACTACTCATTGCTACTTGTCCCTTTTGCGAGACCGCATGCCGCATTGGCTCTATATCGCGCTCAAAAATCTCCATGGGCAGGTACAGTGAGCAACAAGCATTAGGGATATCCACAATGCCACTGATCCTCCCCTCGATCGGTGCCGCACCCAGGAGAATATAGGCTTGTTCTCCTGTATAGCCACAGGTTTCGAGGTAGTCGATCGCATTCAAACAGGCGTTTTTGTAGGCAATATGTGCATCCATGTAGTGTTGCTTGCCTGATTCATCCACCGAGATCCCTTCGAAGACCATGAAATTGGTGTAGCGGGGCTCCAGTGGGCTGCTCCTAAAAATGGGACTCTGGATCTTATACGTATTCATACCATCCTTAATCAAATTCACCTGGAGATCAATATAGCCGGCCATCTCAATGGCACCGCAGAAAGTGATCTCGCCATCGCCCTGTGAGAAGTGGAGATCACCCATTGACAGGTTGGCGCCCTTTATATAGACCGGGAAGTAGACACGCGATCCGCGGGTCAGATTTTTAATGTCGCAGTTGCCACCATGTTCACGTGGCGGTACCGTGCGAGCTCCCTCGCGCGCCGCATTCTGCATATTACCCCCTTTCAATGATCCCATCACCGCATTTTTCTCAAGTGGTGGCAAGGCCAGTGGCGGAACCCGATTAGGATTAGTAGCGATCAGATCTGCTTCGCGTTTATTCCAGGTATTGAGGAGTTCATGAGAGGGTGCACAACCAATCAAACCAGGATGAGAGATACCAACAAAACGTACATCAGGAATGTGCCGGGACGTTGCTACTACTCCTCTCAGATCCCAGACGGCTTTGTGCGCATCGGGGAAATGATCCGTAAGGAAACAGCCGCCATTTTCTTGAGCAAAAATGCCGGTATAGCCCCATTCGGTCACCTTTCCTGGAAATGGTGCAACATCGAGAATATCAACGACGAGCACATCGCCTGGCTCTGCACCTTCAATGGCAATTGGACCGCTAAGTACATGGGGAATAGAGAGATCAACATCGCGTACATCGTTGGCACTATCATTGTTTTGAATCTGTCCATCGGTCCAGTCTTTACATTCCATCCGGAAGACGGCACCGGGCTTCACTGAAGCGATAGCTGGAATATCTGGATGCCAACGGTTGTGCCCAACAATTTGTTGCTGGCTCCAGGATTTGTTCAGATCTACTCCGAATAACGTCTCCAGGCCCATTGTAGTTGTAGTAGTCGTCATGATCGTTTCCCTTCACTCAGGATTTGTTCAGATCTACTCCGAATAACGTCTCCAGGCCCATTGTAGTTGTAGTAGTCGTCATGATCGTTTCCCTTCACTTAGGCAATAAACACGCTAAGACATATCAATCTTTGCGATTGATATGGTCCATATGAGTGAAGTGTACGTGATCCTTTTTATGAAGGAGGCGCGCAATCCGTCCGTGACCAGGATCGTTCACGCTACACAAAAAGTACGCTATAGTGTTGCGTTAAATGCGAGAGATGAACATCAGCCACAACTTTGTCATTATTCCTATTTTGCAGAGGAAAAGGCGTCGCAGAACGCTAAGTACAGGTATCCCCAGGCTCTTGCTAAACACAGCTAGCATCTGTGTTTACGCTTATCTTATTTTTCTCTATGTACAATAGCACATTACTCTAAAATATTCTCTCTGTCAAGGGAAGGAGAACACCGTTTAACTTTTCAATAGAAAAACTCTTTTGTAAGTAGTAAACAAATAGTGTACAATTTCTTTGTATCAAAATTCCCGAGCGCTTAAACGAAAGCAGTGAGGAGAATAAGTATGCCACGATATGAATTTTGTTGTGAGCAGTGCGGCTCGTTTGAGTGTTTTCGCTCACTTGCAGAGGCGACGGCACCCATGCCATGTCCTGAATGTCAACGCATAGCCAGGAGGATCTATACAGCGCCTGGTCTGGTGCGTACGCCGCCAGCACAAGCAAGTGCACGTTATCGTGCCGAAAAAAGTGCCTACGAACCAGAAATCATCCATACCTACCCTGATAAACGACAAAAGAGGCCAGCCCCTCCCATTGTTCACCAGTCCCATGGACGTCCCTGGATGCTTGGGCACTGACAAATTCGCTGAGCATCCCCTGGGATCAACCCTTTCTTTCCTCATTGATGCCACCGCTCCTGCGGCAAGCATTTTACGTTACCCCTGTTGCTCTCGCCACTCTCTGGGAATCCACACCGTCTTCTACCTCATTGCACCTGCTCCAATTTTCATATGCAAACGTGTATATGCACACCTCCACACCGAATTTCGTTGTTCCTGCTTGGCTCCCAACTGCCTTAATGCCGAAGCATTTTTGGTCTGATGTCAAGTCCACAGGCGATTTACCGTCAGTCGTCTGAGCCAATACCGGCGACAGCTTGATCAATGAGCTCGATCATGGGAGAACAGCAAACAGCCACGGTCTGCCAGAGCATTTTACACGAGGACGAAGCGATGGCACGCTGGCTACAACACAATCTCTCAAGTGTAGGCAACAGACGTTATCAACACTACAGGAACTGGATGCCCATCAACCTGAATACCCACGCCATTGACCAGAACGAGACCACTTATCAGTTGCGTGGTATCGCGCAAGGCCATCGTAGACGCGATCCAGCCACCTACTGAGGACCCAATGACCAGGACATCACGCAGGTTGAGCCGTTCCAGCAACTCAAGATAAGCAAAGGCGAGATCATCAATGCTATTGAACCACTCAGGACGTGGCTCACCTGCAAAACCAGGGTGGGTCGGCAGCAGGACGTGCGCTCTGGACAGCCCTGCAGCAATGCTTAATAATGAAGAATAAAAAAAACAACCTTTGTGTCGTTATATCCCTTCTCTGCCAACACCTTCGAAGCTACAGCGATGATGCGTTCTCTCCTCTCAGGTTGTTCCTCTAACGGTTCATCTGTGGTACATTGCTTGCATGAGCAAGCAATGTACCACAGATGAACGAAAATTGCAAGCTTTGCCTCGGGAGATTTTGGAGGCGAGGAATGTAACAAACGTTTTCCAAGTGGGCTTCACCTAAAATGTGCCGGATCCAGGATATTCGACAAATGTCAATGGCACACTCTGTACACCTCTCGTTAACAGAATGATATAATAGTACAAATATATTGGCATCAACACTGAAACATAAGATGCTAATTTACTTGAACCTTCGAACATCATTGTAACCAATGATCTGAAGAGAGAAAACAGGTGATTGCACCAATAGAACAAACGAAGCATTCCTCCCATAATAAACTCTTCTATTCGAAAGTTCAGGAAAATTACTACAAGACTACTCTCGCTGATATGTGTGAAGCATCATTTTTACTGTCGTAGATGATAAATCATCCCGCAATACTCACTGAGGAGTACTTCGGCTATGCCACAATTTGTGCGTCAATCACTTCTGATTCAACTGCTAAGCGTCTACCTGCTCTTTATTATTGTTGTGCTCCTAGGTGGGGTGGGGGTCGATACAGTAGTCGAACGACAGTTACAAAACGATGCCCAGGCATCTGAACTGGCTCTAGCACAGGACATCGCTCTGGATACCAGTCAACAGATACATGATGCTGAAAGCGCTCTTGTGGCTCTCAGCAATCTCGCTTTACAATCTCCCTCTTCTGACACAACAGCTACTATTTTTCACATTTTCCAGAGTATACATAGTGATGTGGATCATGTTTACTGGCTCGACCCGGTCGGCAACCTGCGCGGCATCTGGCCTCAGGACAATCTAGGAGTTGGATCGGAGTTCTCTCCTACGCAGATTGTGGATCTGGCACGTATGGCGACTGGTCCTGTCTTTGAAGTGGGAATTGCGGTTGAAACGACCTTCAATGCAGGTGTGATTATCGCCGAGCCCATGCGCACCTCCGATGGCCGCCTGGTTGGTATTGTTGCGGATAGCCTTTCCCTTGTGGGATTGAGTACTCCACTTACGAAGATCCTCCCAGATCTCCTGATATAGATGGACGAAACGTGGCTCGAAACGGATCTCTGCTAGATTACGCGGACGCGGCAGATCAATAGTATAGATGCCTTTGACAGTGGCTGGCCCAGCGGTTAAGACGCAGACACGATCAGCCAGGGAAATGGCTTCTTCCAGATCATGTGTGACAAAGACAACTGAGGCCGAGATGGACGACCACATATGCAGAAGTTCATCTTCCATCAATGTCCGTGTCTGTACATCAAGAGCGCTAAACGGTTCATCCATTAACAAGATCTCCGGCTCATTGATAAATGTCTGAGCCAGCGCGACACGTTTGCGCATACCACCAGAGAGCTGATGAGGATAACGATCCTCGAAACCGGAGAGTCCTACACGCGCAATCCAATCTCTCGCACGCTCGAACGCTTGTGCCTTCGGCTGACCACGGAAAAGTGGACCTGTGGCAACGTTATGCAATACATTCTTCCAGGGGAAGATCGCATCAGACTGGAAAACATAGCCGATACGCGGATCAATCCCCTGCACAGGCTGCCCCATAACTTTTACCTGTCCCGCACTTGGTCGTTCCAATCCTGTAATGAGACCAAGCGTCGTGGATTTTCCACAACCCGTCGGGCCAACGATCGCACAGAATTCGCCCGGTGCGACACTAAGGCTGAGATCCCGTAAAGCTGTGTAAGGGTGACCAGTCGGAGCCAAAAATCTCTTGGTCACATTCTGTAAATCAATAGCATAGGGCCCTATCCGGGTAACAACTGAAGAGTCTTTCATACGCAATAAGCGGCGTTCACCGAACCCCTTTCTCGAATAGTATCGAATACACTTGCATACCAGTTCAAATCTTCTCTAGAGCAGAGGCTGTACACGCAAATACATGACGAAAGACAGCACATTCACTACCCAATCAACATTGTCAAGCTGCCCAAAACCTCTATCCGCAATATAACAGAGAAAGCATAAATAGCGTATAAATATCCCGCCTCCTCCGTAAACAAAACATAAATGCAGCAGGAAATGATCCTCAATACATAATTTCGAAAAGTCCAAAACCTGACCAGGCGCAGAATGGCTAACGCAGCCAGGGTTTTTGCATGCTTTTCGTTTACCACAACATTCGGTTTTTCAAAAAGTTGACAAAACCATCACAACTTTTAAGCTCCATTTTCGTAGAAAAGAGTGTCAATTCTTTAGAGAGAGATCAAAAATGAGGCAGTCCTTCAAACTCTGCATTGTTCATGCTGGCAACTTCTACCACTACAAGTTGTTTCGTATCAGCCGAAATTGCTATGCTAAACAGGTGAAGCAATGAGAGGAATATAAGGAGATTATCTGCCAGCATATATTAGTTCACAAGCAAATTATCTAGAACTTCCATAAGGATCGGATTACCTCATGCACTATATTTGTGTCTATACTGGATCAAACGTAGGAAGGCGACCAGAGTATCAGCAGGCGGCACGTTCGCTCGGTCAGGAGCTCAATGCACGTGGATTGGGGTTGGTGTATGGTGGAGGACGGGCTGGCTTGATGGGCATCATTGCGGATAGCGTCTTCACGGCTGGTGGTGAAGTCATCGGCGTCATTCCCAGAGATCTCTTCCCACGAGAGATCGCGAACAGTCAAGTCACCAAACTTTATGAAGTTGGGAGCATGCATGAACGCAAGGCTTTGATGGCCAAGTACGCGGATGGCTTTATCGCGCTCCCAGGAGGCTTTGGTACATTTGATGAGTTCTTCGAGATGCTCACCTGGTCACAACTCGGCATCCATCAGAAACCGCTGGGCCTGCTCAATATCGCCCACTATTTTGATCCCCTACTCTCACTCATCGAACATGCAGTGACCGAGGGCTTCGTCAAAGACGAACATGCCCGCATGATCATCACCGCTGAAGACCCGAGTGATCTGCTCGACGCCTTCACTGCCTACACGCCATCCAATGGCAACATTTCAAAATGGAGCACCATACCAGAACCCTAAGATTACAGAAAAAGGAGCGGTTTGAGACCACTCCTTTTTCATCGCCCTGTGCCACCATAACGTTCTCTGTCATAGCGGGCAACAACAGCGTAACATACTACATGGGTCGTGCAAAATCTTCGGTCAACCAGATCTGCCCCTTGCCATCAACAATAACATCAACACCAATCAGCGTATTTTTTGACAGGATATTAAGGCGGTGCCCATCATGCGGTGGTTTCTCCCCAAACATCGATTGATTCAATCTCAGCGACATCGCCAGCGGCGTTCAGGGCACGAGTACAATCTTGCCATGGGTATGACGCTGCTCCAACTCGCGATACGCCTCTCGAACATCAGCGAGGGGATAGACACGGGCAATTGGGATTTCCAGTTCCCCCTGGTCGATACGCTGGGCAAGATCAGCCAGTACAGCCGCACTGGCCGCCTGAGCATTCCCCTCAGCCTTGACGCCATACGCTGTCACCGCCTCAAAGTTGATAATCGTATCGATACGTTCCGGTTGGACGCCAAGCTTGAGTGCAAGTTCGACGTAATCGGCACCGAATGTATCAATAAAGGCGTCGAGGTGATCGTCAGTGACCGCACGAATACGCTCCTCGACGCCCTCACCGTAGGCAACCGGGATAACACCGTGGTCGTGCAGCCACTGATGATGAGCTGGACTGGCCAGGCCAATCACCTTTGCACCCTCTCTTCTTGCCAGTTGAACCACGATAGAGCCGACTCCGCCTGCGGCACCTGAGACAATGACGGTATCTCCCTGTTTCAGCGAAACAGCGCGAATTGCCGCGTAGGCTGTTGTCCCGGCAATAAACAACGAGCCAGCAACCTCCCAGGAGACGTTGCGCGGACGATGGGTAAGATCGCAGCTCTCCACAACAACAAACTCTGCCTGGCTGGCTCGCCCGTTCGTAAAACCAATCACCTCATCGCCGACAGCAAAACCTTGCACTCCTTCACTGACAACGGCAACAACGCCTGCCAGGTCGCTGCCCTGCCCAGAAGGAAATGTGGCAGGCCACCGATCAGCAAACAATCCCTTACGGATGGACACCTCCCCTGGATTAATACCGGCTGCCCTGACTTTGACAAGGACTTGTCCCGGACCCGGAACAGGTCGCTCGACATCGACCACCTGCAACACATTGATTCCGCCATATTGATCAAATCTGACAGCTTTGGGCATTCTCCCCTCCTTTTTCTCATTTCTCATTCGATTAAGGAAACTCTCTTCCTTTAATAAAGTTACGTGAAAGAACAAGTGAAAGATTTTTTATATCCTTTGATTTCAGATGAGTGAATAACCTATCACTGGTAGCTACTCTACATGAAAAACATCTATCTTGTAAGAAGGCACTAAAAAGTGATAGAGTTACCATATGGAAACTACACAACAAACACCCCCTGATATTTTTCAGGCGAACTGCCTGTCACGGCATGTGCTCCAATTGATCGCGGATCAGTGGACACCCCTGGTTATCTATGCCTTGGAAAGGGATACTATGCGCTTTGGCCAATTGCTTAAGCGCATTGATGGCATCTCAAAAAAATGCTGACACAAACATTGCGGGCGCTGGAACGCAATGGCCTGGTCCAGCGCGTCGTCTATCCTGTTGTGCCTCCAGTCAAGGAAAGGTCACGATCTCTGTGCGCCTCATCAAAAGTGATAACTTCCCTCTGCATGCGCTTGCTCATCAATCGTCTGGTACCTCTTCACGGAGTAAAGATGTCTTGGGGAGCGTTGAACAAAGAGTCAAACTCGTTCCAGCTTCTTATTCGCTAATCTGCTTTGCAGGAGAATCACCACAAGCAAAAAGGCACCACGCACAACATCCTGCCAGAATGGATTGAGTGTTACGCCAGCACCACTCAGAAAGTTCAGAATATTGAGGATAAAGCCAAGAAGCAAAACTCCTACAAAGGTTCCAAAGACTGACCCTTCACCACCGGAGATGAGCGTACCACCTACGACAACAGCAGCAATGGCTGAGAGTTCATATCCATTTGCCAGATTACCAGAGCCGCTAAAGGTCTGGATCGCGATAAACACGCCGGCAAGTCCTGCTAAGGCTCCGCTCAGCATATATGCTCCAAGCAACGTGCTATTGACACGAACACCAAGCAATCGGGCAGCCTCTGCATTCCCTCCAATCGCCAGCAGGTGGCGAGCAAAACGTGAATAGTTGAGGACAAGCATACCAATCAGAAAAGCCACAACCAGGACGATAACAGGATTGGGAATGCCAAAAAGATCCCCATTGCCAAAGTTGATCAGGTCGCTACTCATGACTGTGACGTTATGCTCATTTGAGAAATATAAGGCTAAGCCTCGCACTCCCAACAGTGTCGCGAGCGTTGCGACAAAGGGAGGAACGTGCATCTGTGTAATAATAAAGCCATTAAAGAGACCCACCGCCAGACCGGTAAGAACCGCGGCAGCCAGAGCGAACCACATGCCGTGTGAACTGGTAAGCGCAACCACAACTGAGGAGAGCGCAATCGTTGAACCGACAGACAAATCGATCCCCCCAGTGATAATCACAAATGTCATTCCCAGAGCGATGAGTCCAATAGGGACATTCGAAACCAATACGTTGTCCAAAATATTATAGGAAGTCAGGAAGCCATTAAAGCTGATTGAACTTATTACAAAAACCAGCACCAGCGCAATCAATGCCCCTTGCTGCCGGATGATTGTGATAGCGGTTGCCCAGGGATTGCTTGCTGATCGTGCTTGCTGATTTTTTGGTGTCGCAATTTGTGCCATCTTCAAATCCTCTCAAAGGATGTGCTCATGTATCAATTAGGAACAGTCATTGCAGGGATCTTATGCCGCATTTCGCTGGGTCTGTAAATAGACCGCCAGGATGATGAGCAGTGCTTCCACAACCCTGGAAATATCAGCAGAGATGTTATTGGCGGTCAAGGAGAAGGTCAGCAATTGGATAAAAATCACTCCCACGAAGGTTCCTGGGATGTTGGCCTGCCCACCCAGCAGTGACGAACCTCCGACGGCGACGATAGCGTTCAACTCCATGCCCAGGCCAATACCACCTGGATCAGCCGAAGAGTTATTTGAGATATAGAATATCCCGGCGATGCCAGCCAGAACGCCTATGATGATATAGACAGTCAATTTTACGCGTGCCACAGGAATACCAGCCAGACGAGCAGCAGGTTCATTGCCACCGGTTGCCACCACCTGCTGCCCAAACACTGTTCCACGCACCAGCCAGATAAAGAAGAGCGCAATGATCAACATCACGATAACCTGGAAAGGAGCACCCAGGATTGTTCCGCTACCGATGAACTGAAAGGTAGGATTTGAGAAATCGACGACCCCATTCACAAGCACTTCAGCAATGCCGCGTCCAGCAATATATAAGATCAGGGTGGCTACAATGGGCTGGATGCGGAAGACGGTTACCAGGAAGCCATTGAAAAGGCCACACAGCGCGGCTACGAGCACGGCCACGACAATTGCAACGATATAGGAGATGGGACCACTAAGAGAAAAGATTCTGCCGACGAAGATAAGCGCGGCTACGGAGCCGGCAATTGACATGACTGAACCGACCGAAAGATCAATACCACCAGTCGCAATTACCAGCGTCATGCCCATTGCCAGAATCACGGTTTCAGCAACCTGATACAGGTTTGTGCTGAGCGTTTGCGCCGAGAGAAAGTGGGGAGTCACGATCATATTAAAGAGGATCAGCAGAATCAATGCTCCAAACGTTCCATATATCTGCCCATATTCGCGTAAGCGACCAAATGAAAAGGGAGCTCAGCAATATACTGAGTATGAATGCAAAGAAAAATGTAATACGCCTCATAGCAGAATGTCCTCCTTCAGACACAATCGAGAAAATATGCACGTAAACACAATAAATCCTTACAACTATATCTATAGATATATCCACAAAATCCTTATTCTTACGTGGCTGCGCCAATGCAGCAGTTTCACACTCCCTAATTATTCGATACAACTCATGCGCCAGAGCATGACAGCTAAAAGGTGAATTGAATGTGGGCTAGCAACCTCCCTTTTTGCTCTTCCTCCGTAGCCAGCAAAGTACCTCCTGGCAGCTTGCTCGATTGAGCACAAAAATCATTAGGAAGCAAGCAATACATCATATAATTCAAATTCAATTAGGAAAAATACGAATTGAATAATTACAGTGTAAACTCAAAAAGCTTGAATGTCAAGGTCGGTCCTTATTTGAATGCTATGCAAGATCTACCAGCAATATACTATGTTGGAACATAGAATCAGGAATATTTCCGGTAAATTTAACCTAAAAAGAAAAAATCTAGCAGATAAAGTCTCTATTTCCTCCTATTTCGAATACGGATGAGTCAATAAGCGTGTATAATGAAGGAAATACTGTTTGCAGCCTGTGCGATAAGTGTTCAGCTATTGACAGCGCAATGGCTACCCTTTCTATTAGACGGTAACGATTAGCCATGCAACGAATTGAAGGGAGATATCGAATAAGATGTCATGTATCGTAGTGGAAGTTCTCAATGAACAAATAGCGGTGATATGATGCAAGGAAAAGTATTATTTCTCGATCTGACCACTGATAATGAGGTATCACTCAGAATGTTAAAAGCACTGAGTTCTGATACACGCCTGGCAATACTATCTTATTTAGGTGATCGCACCATCAATGTAAATGAGATTGCAGAAGCATTGCAAATCGCACCCTCTTCAGCGACAACGCATATACAAATACTAGAAAAGGCGGATTTGATACGCACAAAAGTGATACCTGCGACCCATGGCTTACAGAAGCTCTGTGCCCGTACCTATGATGATGTACATATCCATATAGAGCACACGGAAAAGAATACCAATGAATCGTTTAGTGTGACAATGCCGGTCGGGCAATTTTATGATTTTGAGGTACAACCCACCTGCGGCTTAGCTAGTTCAACCAGCCTGATCGGATTGCTGGATCATCCAGCCAGCTTCTACGAACCTGATCATGTGCATGCCCAATTGCTCTGGTTTGGCAATGGCTATGTTGCCTACCGTTTTCCCAATCACCTGCCCATCGGGGCCACAGCACTCCAACTCGATCTGAGTGCGGAAATCTGTTCGGAAGCACCATTGCATCATCTCAACTGGCCGTCGGATATCACTTTGTGGATCAATGGCGTAGAGATTGGGAGCTGGACCAGTCCGGCAGACTTTGGCGGAAAACGTGGTTTTTTAACACCTTCATGGTGGAGCACAAAAGATAGTCAGTACGGCATGCTCAAAATCTGGTCAGTAACAGGGGAGAACAGTTACATCGATGGAAAAATGATCAGCTCAGTCTGTGTAGACGATCTCCATATTAGCGAGAAACCCTTCATCGATGTGCGTCTGGGTATTAAATCCGACGCATTGAACGTGGGAGGACTCAATCTCTTTGGCGAACAATTTGGCAATTATCCTCAGCCAATTGTACTCAATGTGAATTATGCCCATTCGAAAAATTCTGGGAATACCAGGACGAATCAGCAAGCAGTAAGGACTGGTGATACGACCGTAGAACAGGAAAGTGCTTTAGGGTAAAGCAGGAAAAAGAACCATATCTCTATAGAAAGCGCTTTCTCACCGCATTCGTCACGCTCATATCTCTACATGCATGAGCTTACAACAGGCCTGAAAGAAAACGTTCTCTAAGAGAGTGTCAGCCTCCCAGTACCACCGGGATCTTGCTGCTCACTGGCTGGCAGGCGCGCAAGCGCCTGCCAGCCTTTTTAGTGTGTAATGCAGGAAAGGTGCTATGCACCTTTCCTGCATTACACACTAAAAAACAGTTTTGAGCACCGCAGGTGCGAAAACTCATGCACAGAGATCATGGAGTGCATGGGAATCAAACACTATCTAAATTATGCGGTATGCTTCTGTTTATCCAACTCGGATGGCTGAAATTTCTGTAACGAGATTGCAAATCAAAGAGGATTAGCATAGATGTAAGCATGCTATCTCCGCGACAGTCCTTTACAGGCGTAGCAGAGAGTGGAAGAATTCCATCCAGAGGTCGCTTCCACTCTCTGCTACGCAAGTCAATCACTCTTCAGCGGCAAGCTCAATTGCAAGCAGGCTAATGACCACTCTTAATACGCGCGAGAAGTGAGAAGAGACCTCCAACCACTGGACGAGCCTGAAAACCATTTTGTGTGTTTGAGATGGTATCATACCAGTCGGTAAAAGGAACCCGCGATGGGGATGTGTTTGCAAAGGAATACAGGGCATCAATTAAAAATTGACGGAGCTGAATATTGTCGGTAGACGCGGCGGTCCAGAGTTCCCAGTCAGACTTTGTATAGGTATGACGTGTGTCAAGTGGAATGCCATACTGATTCTTCTTCTGGAGATACCAGTTAGCCTCCTCCTGCAGGACAGAGGTAGGAATCAAGTTCAGTCCTAGCGTACGATCGGGAAATGCATTGTACTTCAGACTGTAGGTGCCTGCACCAGTGCCCTGATCAGTATCTGCCTCCGTATAGGCAATGTCAAGGTGCGCCTGTGAGGAATCCTGACCAAGTTGTGCCCATTGTGTGATCAAAGTGGCAGCGGTATTGGAGTAGAATTGCTGATCAGAGGACTTTCCGGCTGCATGAGCAATAATACCCATAGCACCAATTCCAAGGATGCCTTTGAGCGCGAGATTAGTACTGTGGGCAATCAGGCCAGTGAAATCATCGGTCTGGTTTTGTAACAACGGATCAAGGGCATTGGGTCGGCTGGGATTCCCTCCATTGGGGGCGTTGAGATAGTCAGCCCACTGCTTAAAAATGGTGTAATGGGCATTACTGTAGGTGGAAGCATCACTGGCACTTGCCTGAAGGATATAAGCAGCTGCCATGATTAACATATTTGCAGTCTCTTCAACTTGCATGTTTTCTCCACCGCCATCGTTGTGTCCACTGGCATTGGGATAGGATGATCCCAGGTCATGCACACAATAAGGCCGCGGCCAGAGTCCACTTTCGACATAATGGAGGATCGGTGCCAGGATCAGGCTTAACAGGTTCGGGCTCAGGTAGTAAAGGATAGGGAACATAGGATAGATGACATCTATCGTTGAGACATTCCCATCACTACTGATCTCTTTGAGGAATAACCAGGGAGCACTCGATGTGTTCACTAGTTCGATCCCTCCGAAGGCCTGACGAGCTGCCAGTGCACAAAGAGCCGCATAATGTGCGCCACCCGCTGCGACAGCGGCGCGCGCAATCGAGGCGTCCAGCGTATTTGCCCGTGCGAGTACTGCCAATGCGGTCGCATCATTGTAGGCTGCCCCCAACATCTGAGACCAGTTGGACCAGTAGGATTGCCACAACGGGGATATTTGTCCGCCCTGATAACTTACAGCTGGCTGGCGGACATGACCAAGAACGAAGACAATTGGTGCATTGGGTGTCCCACTCAGGGTGCCCAGATTAAAATTGAAGCCGAAGACAGGCCAGCGATCATTGATAGCACGCGGCATACCCGTGTCCATAGTATTGCTAAGGTTACCTTGCGACACGGCCTGAGAACGCACTACGCTATCCTGACCACTCTGATAGGTAAAACCGGGTCCGTTGGTCGCCCAGATGGCTGATCCCCACGATGGATAATCATTGGTCTCAGCGAGTATCTGGGGCACA
Organism: Dictyobacter arantiisoli; assembly: GCF_008326305.1. GTDB lineage: Bacteria > Chloroflexota > Ktedonobacteria > Ktedonobacterales > Ktedonobacteraceae > Dictyobacter > Dictyobacter arantiisoli. The sequence goes on from NZ_BIXY01000006.1 coordinate 18,413, forward strand.
TTGGGTGTTACCGAGAAGGCGTTGACATTCTGCGTTCCAGTGTTGATGGTCTGATACGCCCAGTTGATCGGCGTGGTATTGGTTCCATGTGCCCACTCACCTGAGATATCCATATAAACGCTAACAGTATGTGTTTTCCCATCATTACTATGCGCCTGAACGTAAATATATCCAAAGGGGATGGAGAGCAGTTGAACGTTTGTTGCTTCAATAGGCGAAAGGAAGTTGACATACAGATTTACCGCGCCGGCTTGAAAGACGTAGCGCGACTGCGTTGCGGTAATCTCTAGCTGAATTTGTGTTGCGGTCTGGACGGTGCCAATACTGCCAGGCGCACCAAAGAAGACGTAAGAGGTGCCATCCACGCGCACAATACCAGTAATCGCTTTCACGTTCCCATTCCAAAAGGTCGACCAGCTCCCTGGAGCGACATCAGAATTTTGCCAGGTGCTGACATAAGGATTACGTACAATCAGGGGGACGGATGGCGGACGAAGAGGCGTCAATGCAGGTACCGTCTGATACAGAGTGCGGACATCTGCATCACTGAGCGCCTGACGAGAGATCTGCACATCATCAATTAAGCCAGACCAGTAATCCACCGAACCACCAAATTTTGCGCGCCCAATCACTGTCTCACCAGTCGCATTCCAGGCCGAGCTTACCGTCTGTGTACCCACCAGCGCTCCGTTGACATAGAGACGGCTCTGATGATTTGCTGCATCATAGACACCTACAAGGTGGTACCAGGTGTTGACAATGGGTGAGAATGGTGAGGTAGCCCGTACAGAGGTTCCTGTTGTCGCATCCGCATTGACCAAACTAAACGCGAATTTTCCTCCCTCTGAACCAGCCGCTGGACTGGTATATTGAAGAAAGAAACCACTCACGTTCGAGCCATCCTGACTCACAGCGGTAGCCCAGTTGTTTAACGAGGCTAATTGGACCCATGCGGCAACTGAAAAACTGCTACTTGTGTCGACCACATTGTGGTTGATATCAACAGTGGTATTGCTTCCGTTGAAACTGAGCGCAGTACCATTCTTACCCGTTGTCCAGGTAGGATTGCCATTTAATACGCCGTTATGATTGCCACCGGATGTATCAGTTGCGCTTGTACCGCTCCCATTGTCTAAGGGCCAGTAACCAGCAAGACCAGGAGTTGCTGCATGGGCAGCCTGAGAGGAGAAAAACATGCTGTCTAAGGCAGCAGCTGAGATGCCAAGGGCGGCCCCCATTTTCAGAAAATTACGGCGGCTCACATTCCCCATCAACGGGAAATGAAATAATCGTTGCTGCTCATCCATGATAAGATACTCCTTTGCATCATTGCATCAGTACTCTTATTAGAAAACAAACTGCTTGTTTCTGGGTAAAATAAAAGTTCGTATCAAGTTAAAAAAACAGTGTACAACTCAATCCTTGATAGACACCTCCCTCTGCACTTTTCTCTCGCTAAGATCTACTCTGCTGCCCCTGGTTGAAAGACGCCAGAATGCTCCATTCAACCTTGCTGTGAAATGCTCATTTTCCAATTCTTTTTCTTCGCGTAAATACGAATCAAACGACCTGAATTATCTTCTTCAGCCTGCCTGGATACCCATGCGTGAAGCGCAACACGCTAAAAGCAGGTTAAGAAATACCGATTAAGGCTCGTCATTACTTTTGGATCAGATAATCCCTAATCAATTAAGAACAGTATAAATGGGCTCCAAGAAAAAAGTCAAGTGCTTTTTGAGTAAATACACATTTTTAAAGCCTACTTTCATCTATTGACAATCCCGGTCAATTACATTATGCTATTGCTAATTGATTAGTCATAATACGTTCCAATACCACAAGGCTCCTTTTTTTAGATGCCTTTGTAGTGCTCTAACGTGCCTTTATTTGCATTGAAGCAGAACAATTCAAGGGAGCAAAGGCAAGCAAGAAGCAACAGCACCATACATTGTCAGCAATAGCAAATCGTGAAAACAATGTTCATGAGGAACATGTTGTAGGACAGGGAGGTTCCTGACGATGCCACATGCTCAACATCTGGGTGCCTCTCTGTCACTACAAATAGTGACCATGGAGGTACACCGAACATGACGATGGAACGTCGTGAATTTCTAAAGCGCGGACTCCTCACTGCAGGAGGATTAGCACTCATTGGTCATGAGATTACATTCAGCCGTGTTGCGCATGCAGCCACGGGAGGCTTTTACACACCCAATCTATCCCCTCTACAACCTGCTTCCTTTTATCGTCTGCCACCGGGCAGCATCAAAGCACAGGGATGGCTGGCAAATCAGCTGCATCTGCAACTCAATGGTCTGAACGGGCAGATGACACAGGTTTCTAGCTTCCTGCAATACAGCTCGACCGGCTGGATCAATCCTGATCAGATTGGGTGGGAGGAGGTACCTTACTGGCTCCGTGGCTATGGCGATCTGGCTTATGTTACGGGTGACACTACCGCACTTGCCACTACAAAACAGTGGATCAATGGCATCTTAGCCACTCAGCAATCAGACGGCTTCTTCGGCCCTTCATCACTCCGTACCTCCCTCAATGGGGGGCCAGATTTCTGGCCCCATATGCCTATGCTCCAGGCCTTGCGCTCCTTCCAGGAATATACGAACGATACGCGCATTATTCCCTTCCTGACAAAATACTTCCAGCTTCAGAATGCGCAATCAAGCTCGGTTTTTTCTCAAGGCTGGGGCTACTATCGCTGGGCTGACAACATTGATAGCATTTACTGGCTTTATAACAGGACAGGTGCCTCATGGTTGCTTGATCTGGTAAAGAAAATCCATCAAAACTCCGCCAACTATATGAATAACCTACCCACGCTGCATAATGTCAACCTGGCCCAGGGGTTCCGCGAGCCAGCACAGTATGGGGTACTGATTGGTGGCTCTCAGTATACTTCTGCAACCTATCAAAACTACAATACGATCATGGGTACGTATGGACAGTTTCCTGGCGGCGGCTTCGCTGGCGATGAGCATGCTCGACCTGGCTACAGTGATCCCCGTCAGGGATTTGAGACCTGTGGGATTGTCGAGTTCATGCAGAGTCACGAACTGCTTACTCGTATCACAGGTGATCCTATCTGGGCAGACCGCACCGAAAATCTGGCATTTAACTCATTACCTGCCGCATTTGATCCTCAGCAGAAAACGACACACTACATAACCAGTGCAAACAGCATCCAACTGGATAATGTGCAAAAAAACGAGGGCCAGTTCGACAATACTTTTGCGATGCAGGCGTATATCAAAGGCATTGTTCAATATCGCTGCTGCCCCCATAACTATGGTCAGGGCTGGCCCTTCTTTACTGAAGAACTCTGGCTGGCAACGCCGGACAAGGGCATCTGCGCCTCTCTTTATGCACCCAGTACTGTTACAGCCAGAGTCGGCGATGGCACCGGCGTGACATTTGTCGAGCAAACAGATTATCCTTTCTCAGATACGATTATCCTCACGCTCTCCACGCCTACCTCACAAACCTTCCCGCTGTATCTACGTATCCCAGGCTGGTGTCAAAACCCCGTCTTAAAGATCAATGGACAAAATACCGCAGGCAAAGCCGGGCCAAGCTATGTCACGATCAATCGTACCTGGGCCAATGGCGATACCGTCACGCTCCAATTGCCGATGCAGACAGGAATACAAACCTGGGCAAACAATCATCATGCAGTTTCAGTGAATTATGGACCCCTGACATTCTCACTACAAATCGGCGCGAACTTCAGCCGCTTTAACAACAGTACAGATCAATGGCCTGAGTATCAGGTCTATCCCACCACCCCCTGGAACTATGGACTTGTACTCAACACCAGCAATCCGACACAATCATTCACTGTGAATAAAAGCTCTGGAGCACTGGCAGCAAACCCATTTACCCAGCAGACGGTCCCGATCACCATGCAGGTACAGGCTCAACAGATTGTCAACTGGCAAGCGGATAATCAGAACGTCGTCACTCCCTTGCAGGATAGCCCGGTACTCTCCAACGCCCCAACCCAGACCATTACTCTCATTCCTATGGGGGCTGCGCGGCTCCGCATTTCTGCTATTCCAACGATCGGCACCGGATCGGGAGCGCATACCTGGCTGGCTCCAGGAACGGGATCATACTTCCGTATCCAGAACCAGAACAGTGGCAAAGTCCTTGGCGTCTCCAATATGTCAACCGCTGATAGCGCCCAGGTTGTCCAGTTTACCGACAATGGCACCTCCGATCATCTCTGGCTCTTGATCGACAATGGTAATGGCTATTTTCGTATCCAGAATCAGAACAGTGGCAAAGTCCTTGGCGTCTCTAATATGTCGACTGCTGATAGCGCCCAGGTCGTTCAATTCACGGACAATGGGACTCCCGATCATCTCTGGGAGTTCATTCCCGATGCAAATGGCTACTTCCGTATTCAGAATCAGAATAGCAATAAGGTACTCAGTGTTTCCACTATGTCCACAGCTGATAACGCTCAGGTGGTTCAGTTTACCGACAATGGAAGCTCCGATCATCTCTGGCGCTTACGCTATGATAGCAGCCACTTCTTCCGCATCCAGAATCAAAATAGTGGCAAAGTCCTTGGCGTCTCTAACATGTCGATTGCTGATAGCGCTCAGGTCGTCCAGTTTACCGACAACGGCACCTCCGATCATCGCTGGTGCTTCCTATGATGTAAATATGAAAATTATTTGAGGTAATTTTTGGGTAATTATCTGAGGTAATACCTGAAATTGGTAGCTTGCTTGGTTGAGGATGATCTCCTCTTTGAATTCACGAGTCCGAGGCCGGTGGAGTAGCCTCTTTGACGTAGCGATACAAGATCGAGCGAGAGATCTCAAGTGTCGAGCAAATCTCTGGGAGAGACTGGTTTGGATCAGCAAACAACCGCCGGGCAAGAACCACTTTTCCATTGGTCGCCAGTCTCTTTGGCCTCCCTCCAATACGTCCCCTTGCACGAGCAGCAGCGAGCCCAGCATTAGTACGTTCACGAATGAGATCTCGCTCAAACTCAGCCAGTGCTCCCATGAGATGGAAAATCAGTTTCCCACCTGGCGTTGTCGTATCGATGTTCTCGGTGACGCTGATAAAGTCAACACCACGATCTTTGAGGACGTTAAGGGTTTCGATAAGATCTTTGAGCGAGCGTCCCAAGCGATCAAGTTTCCACACGACGACGGTATCCCCTGACCGCACAAATGCCAGTAGCTCCTCTAACCCTTTCCGCTCAAATTTCGAGCCGGTGATCTTATCGCCGAAATACTTCTCACAGCCTACTTCTTTTAACGCATCTCTTTGTAAAGCCTCGTTTTGCTCCTGTTTGGAAACACGTGTATAGCCAATCTTTATAGAACCTCTGCAATTTGTGTCAGGTACTCATCTCGCCTACAAAAATTTGAGACTTTGATTTTGACACATTTTTTGAGACAGGTCAATTCTCTGCATCATGCTTGCGGATGTCGTGATCTGCAACTGTGGAAAAGCTGATCAATTTGTGCCAGAAAACGGACGATTTCGAGACGTATGAAACGGCCGGTTCTGGACCTCATGAAACGGTCGGTTTTGAAATAATCTGGCGATAGGCCAACGCACAGGCGTGTTTCTGTGCGTTGGCCCTTGAGGCAATTGAGCTCTCTCGTTATTTCCATGTTCCCTTTATTAAGCATTGACTTAATTAAGTAATTGTTTTATAATCAGGGTATGGATATGTTTGTTGCGCTGGCCGATCCGACACGAAGGGCTATTCTAGAACTCCTTGCGAGTAGTGGTGAGTTATCTGCCACTGCTATCTACGAGCATTTTCCTGTCAGCCCGCAAGCGATCTCACAGCATCTCAAAGTCTTGCGTGAGGCTCACTTAGTGGAGATGGAAAAACGCGCCCAAAAGCATATGTACCGCCTCAATCCACAGACGCTCTCTCAATTTGAAACATGGCTTCAACACACACGACAAAGGTGGAGTGAGCGTTTTGAGGTGTTAGATAGCACACTCGAAACTGAAAAGAAGAAACAAGCGACTAAGAGAAAAAAGGATGGAGAAGAACTGCTATGACAGCGAATGAAACGATCATTGTCGCGGAGCCGGGAAAACAAGAGATGCTCATCATACGCGAATTCGATGCGCCGCGCGAACTTGTGTTTCGAGCCTTCACCGACCCAACGCTGTACGTCCAGTGGCTGGGACCACGAAGGGGCACCATGACGCTCGATGTCTTTGAACCAAAGACCAATGGGAAGTGGCGGTATCTGTACACCGATCCAAATGGTGGAGTGTCTGCATTTCATGGAGTCTATCACGAAGTGCTCACTTCTGAGCTCATCATTAATACCTTTGAGTTTGAAGGGATACCAGAAAAAGGACATGTGTGTCTGGAAACGGTACGTTTTGAGGAATTCCCTGGAGAAAGAACCAAGCTCACCGCTCACTCCATTTTCCAGTCCGTCGCTGACCGCGATAGCATGCTGCAAAGTGGGATGGAAGAAGGAACCAGTGATTCCTTTGAGCGCCTTGCAGAGCTTTTAAAAACGATGGAGAAGTGACTGCAAGAAAGCACATCATGCCCTCAGAGCAACAGTGGGCTGAATCCACTCAGCTCTGCACAGCAAAGGAAGAGCAAGCACGATCTTGCATACGAGAGAAAGGAAACACCTTATGGCAGGCAACACTCGTGAAGGAGAAAGAAGCATGACAGAGAAGATAAGCACAGGATCTCCCTCCCAGGCAGTTTCACCTCGCTCTGATTTGAAACAGTTGGAGAAGTTAGTCGGGACATGGGAACTCTCCGGCGAGACTTCGGGGCGGATCACCTACGAGTGGCTAGAAGGGAGCTTTTTCCTTCTGCAACACGTGGATATGGAACACGCCGGTAACCATATCAAGGGCCTGGAGGTCATTGGGCATCTGCGGCCCTTTGGGGAAGAGCCAGGCCCAGATATCAAATCACGTTTCTATAGCTCAACCGGCGACACCCTCGACTATGTCTACGAACTGGTTAACAATACGCTCATGATCTGGGGTGGGGAGAAAGGTTCTCCTGCCTACTTCAAGGGAAGATTCAGCGAAGATGGCAACGCCTGCACCGGTGCCTGGGTCTTTCCGGGCGGCGGTGGGTATAGTACCACTATGACCAGAGTGGTACTATAGGAGGATCGAGAAATGGCTCAACCACTTCCCATCACGAAATCAGTATTCACTGGACAAACCCTGGCAGCGCGGATTTCCATCGCCACAGGAGTGCTCTTCGTGCTCCTGCTCTTGAGTCTCCACGTGCTTGAGCCAGAGTTTGACCCGACCTGGCGCTTCGTCAGCGAGTATGCTCTTGGCCCCTTTGGCTGGCTGATGCACCTGGCATTCTTCCTGCTTGCAACCAGCCTGGCAAGTGCAGGGGTCGTCCTCTTTTCCTCCGTCCGCAGCATGGTGAGCAAAATCAGTCGCCTGGTGGGCTACATCGGTCTCGCCATCCTGGGCCTGGCTGCTATCGGCATACTCATCGCGGCCATCTTTACCACCGACCCCATGACCACTCCTCCAGCGGCGATGACCTTGAGCGGGAATATGCATGTCTTTGGCGCTTCACTGGATTATACGCCGGTGGCTGCTCTTGTGCTGAGTTTCGTTCTGGCGCGTCAGCCAGCCTGGCGGCCTATTCGTCGATGGCTGTTTCTCACCGCCGGAGTAATGCTACTCGCCATGGTAGCATTTATGCTCATGCTGCCACATGACGGTAAATTCGGTCCTGGCGTGCTTGCCGGCCTGTTCGGACGCTTCCTGCTGGTGTCCTATCTCGGCTGGCTCTTGACCATTGGGTTCCACACCCTCAAGCTGTACCGCCGAGCTGACAACGCCTGACCGATGCTGATCTACCGTGCACAGTCATACAAGTCGTCCCCCTCTCGCAGCAGAGGGAGACGACTTGCTTTTTCATACATCTCTTTGTCGCAAAAAACCAACGGTTTTGAGATGATCCCTTCTTGCTTTCTCAATGGAGAGACGATCATCAATCAATCTGGCCCAATGATGAGATTCTTGCGGGCCGTCTCCACCACTTCTTTCGTGACGACGGTGAGTTGGTTGGCGACCAGAACATGTTCGACTTGCATCATCAGGCGCTCAATGACGCGAATATTGCCCCTGGTGATGCGAAGAATGGTCGCGACGGCCTCCTGATCGGTAAAATCGTCGGAATGTGCCGATACCCGATGACTCCAGCGCTGATCGAGGAAAAAGCGTGTCTCCTCCTCAGATAACAGCTCCATCTCATGATTAAATCCAATACGTGAGTACAACTGCGGAGCACGTGCGACACGCTTCTCCAAGCCGGGCATGCCCAACAACACCAAGCCAATCTTCCCACGATCGGCGATATCGCGAACCTGCTCCAGCCCCATGTCCTTGAGCCGGTTGGCCTCATCAACCACCAACAGCTCAATCAGCCGTGAAAAGCGGCGTGTTACCAAAAACTCTTCTTTGTCCTCGTGACGCCGATTGGCGGCTTCCACCAGATACGAAAATGCTGCAAACAACGTCAGCACCTCTTTTTCGATGCGCCCAGGAGCCCCCGTCACTGGAGGAGTATAGAAGACCGTTCGGCAGTGCTGAATGGAAGCGTCCAATGGGGCAGAAGTGAAGGCCAGAGGTCGGTAGGGATAGAGGCCATCCACTGCGCTGCGTCCCGTGAAGGTAATCAAGGGTTCTGGTAAGTATGGCTCGATCTGGTTCCATTGAGCATAGTAGGTTGCAGACTCCGTTTTTCCCGTGCCAGGAGGTCCATATCCCAGACCGACCACACGGGCACGCCGACAGGCATCACACATTTCGGCAAAGCGCCGATATCCTTTGGTCACTACAAACCCCTGTGACGGTTTCTTGTCGTGGTTAGTCATTGATATACCTCTTGAGCGATGGTCGTGAAGTGCTGGGCGCTGGTGGAGCGACAGGCATCATGAGTTCCGGGGTTGGTTCGTGATGGATTTCAAGAAAGCGATCAACCATTGCTGCTCGCGTCGAGAGTTCCGCTCGGACCTGTTTGCGGCGAAGAGACCTCGCCTTCTCAATCTCTTTCAAGCTCACCATCTGCCCAGAGAGTTCCTGACAAATGGCACGGCAGACAAAGCGCTCCTGGTGAAAGACCCGGATGATGGCCAGATCGGCAGGATCGTATCGAATCACGACCTCTTCTTTGACATACCCCGCGAGCGTTGGATCTATATAGCGGTACCCTTGAAAGCGGATGCCATCCTGCTGCACTCGACGCGTTTTCGCCACGGTTAAAAGCAACAAGTCCAATTGTTCGAGCGACTTCGGCGTTCGTGGGAGAAATCCTCCCGCTTCCCAGCGCTCCTGGGGTTTGCATTTGGTTTCGATGTGGACACGGGTGTGGTAGTCTTCAAGCAACCAGGTCCGAAAGCGTTGCTCAAAGGCTGGTAACGTCAGCGTTGCCTTTGCTCCGGTCGATCCCTTTGGGGCATATCCTGGCAAATCTTGCAGCAGTAACTGCTCGACGCTACGGAAAAAGCGTTCTACCTTGCCACGACCGCGAGGAATACTCACTTGCGAGAAGATCAACTCCATTGGGAGGTCAGCGGCGACCTGTTCCATGTGTTTGCTGGTGAAATCGGAGCCGTGATCAGTGTAGAAGACGCTCGGAATCCCGTACGCATGCCAGCGAGGATCTTCTTTGGAACAGATCGCGTGACGAAGTGCGAGCGCGGTGGTCAGCGCAGTCGATGCTTGAAAGCTGAAGCGATAGCCAACAATCATCCGACTGTAATCATCTTCGAAGGGTAATGGCCTCTGCGGATAAGCGACGAGATGTGTCTCTGTCAGAACGTCTGGCATTTGCCAGCCCTGCGAGTCCTTTTTCTCGATACTGTTTGATCCAGCGTTGGATCGTCGAGAGAGGAATCTGTTGATCGCGTGCAAGCTGCGTCTGGGAGATCTGGCCTTCTAAGGCAGGACGTAAGAGCGCAAAGCGTTCGAGAGCCTGCGTGCGCTGTGCCTCTGAGAGGCTCGTCAGTGATGGTGATGCTTTTGTTGTCATTGAGCGTCACGTTTCGCAGAAAAAGAACCAACTGCACCGTACCTCTCAAGTATACCCACTCCCTCAGATAATTGTCAAAAAATTACCTCAAATAATTTTCATATTTACAGGCTCGCGCATACCAATGCGATTGAGAGGAGCAACATACATGGACCTTACAGGTCAACGCATCGTCATCATGGGGGAAGCTCAGGAATCGGTCTCGCTACTGCACAGATGCTTGTAGAGGCCGGGGCGGAAGTCACTATTACAGGACGAAACCCGGAGAAAATCAATACTGCGGTCGCGCTACTGGGAGAGCGCGCTCACGGCTCAGTCGTAGATGCTGCATCTATTCCGCAACTACAAACCTTTTTTCGCGAACACGGGGCCTTTGAACATCTGGTCATTGCTGTGAGTGGCGCTGCAGGCGGTGGAGCATTTCATTCCCTTGATTTGCAGGATTTGCGTCACGGTTTCGAGGCGAAGTTCTGGCCACAGATCGCCGTTGCTCAGACCAGCCTGCAAATATTACAACGTGATGGATCGATTACATTCATCACTGCTGGTTCATCGCGTCAGGCTCTTCCTGGGACAGTTGGCCTGGCGGCGATTAACGGTGCGCTGGATGCCATGATTCCAACGCTCGCCGTAGAACTGCGTCCCCTGCGCGTCAACGCCGTTTCGCCCGGTATTATCGTCACGCCGTGGTGGGACCGCGTATCGGAAGACTTCCGCAATGACTTCTTCGCGCAATCAGCGGCTGGCACACCAGTTGGGCGCGTCGGTCAGCCGGAAGATGTCGCGCAGACCATCATTTTCCTCATCCAAAACACCTTCGTGACTGGCAGCATCATCGACTGTGATGGTGGAGCTCGCCTCTGCTAAGCAGCCATTGTAAGGGATGACCACGATGATACGCCAGATGGTAAGGCAATCGTGGTCATCTCATGATATTTGCCTTTTTCTTCTGCTAGACACAACGAGTTGGGACCCTGTCACTGTGTAAAAAAGCCGTAGCCGCCCTCGTTCTACGGGGGAGTGAAACGCACCTCTTCCCCCATGGTGAGCGTCACCCTCTAACCCCTGTTCCTGCCTCGCTTGGAGCGCCTTCGGGGGATGTTTTGCGTACGACTCCACCGTAGAATGGTGGCGGCTACGTTAGTTCTCCCCATCCACCCGCACCATGATTTCCCTTTTTCATTTTTGTGCCATTTTCATTTGTAAAAAAGCATAAGATGATCGAAGAAGCCGCCCTTAGAGCTTAGCGTTGCACACTCATACGAATGCTCAGCAAGAACGTCAGCAATGCCAACGCCACAAATGCTGCGCTGATCCACCCGAGCGCATTGATTGGAGCAAATTGCAGCGCAAAGCCACCGAGAGCTGCCCCTCCGGCAATACCCAGATAGAGTGTTGAGTTATTGGGGCCAGGATCACATTGGCGTGCTCAGGAGCCAGGCCACGGAGACGGCGCTGCTGCGTAATAAAAGCGAGCGATCCTAAGGCTCCCCAGATAAAGAGCACGATAAGCGCACTGACTGGATTTGTGTCCGAAAAAGAGAGTGCTTCTTTTTTCACTCTGATGACACGTGGTCCGCCAACAATGGATTCAGTCCAGCACATCTCTCATGATCCAAAACGCGATCCATTTCGGCTATAATGAAAGCGTCAATCGAGAACCAACCGTAGCTTTCGACTTACTTCAATTCACGACTAAAGAAAGAAGGATGGGTATGTCAACGATGCAGATCAAGAGTTTGAACACACCAGAGGAAATTAGAACCCTGCCCAAGACCATGGTCGAAGTAATCACCTTTGGTGAGTTATCGCTCATGAAATTAACCTTCCAACCGGGCTGGCGATGGTCGGAGCACGTAAAACCCACCGCTGGTACACAAAGTTGTGAGGTACCTCATTTTAACTACGGTCTTTCTGGACGCTTACACGTGCGCATGGATGATGGCACGGAGAGTGAAATAGGTCCAGGCGACGTCCAGTTGCTCCCACCAGGGCACGATGCCTGGGTTGTCGGGGATGAACCCTACGTTGGGTTGGACTTCCAGGGTGGTCATCTCTATGGTAAGCCTTCTTGACTCTGGCAGTTTAAAAGAGCACCATGGGAAAAACTTTATGCTCTTCCCATGGTGCTCTTTTAAACTGCTTTCCCGCTTTACTATAAGATAATATGATATCTCTTCACAGAGACACTTCCAGAAATGCCTATAGTATCGATCGAAGAACAGAGACTGCATTACCAACACCATCTTCAGCCCTGATTTGCTGTCCCAAAATGGCAGCTTTCTTCCGCATCATCTGATCTTCAAGCATCCTATGAATAGCACTGGAAAGCGCATTCACGCTGAGCTTTTTGACAGGGATAGGATCTGGACCAACTCCCAATGCAGCTACACGCTTTCCCCAAAACAATTGTTCTGAATAGACAGGAGCAAATGGCACGACAAGAGTTGGAATACCAGCGCGTAAACTGGCTCCAGTCGTACCCGGGCCACCATGATGAATCGCTGCTGCCACACGAGGAAGTAACCAGTCATGAGGAACGCTTTCAAGCAGTAATACATTTTCAGGGGCCTCTGAAACCATAAGTCCTCCCCAACCAGTAGCCAGTATTGCACGCACGCCAGTTTGTTTGACCGCATCCAAAACGCACTGGCTTACACGCTCTGTATCCTGACTTCTCATGCTGCCAAAACCAATATAGACAGGAGGTGGCCCTCCTTTTAAAAAGGCAAGCAGTTCGGCTGTAGGTTGCCACGTCTTTGGCGCAGGCAGAAACCAGAAACCGGTCAGATGGACATGCTCACCCCAATCTGCTGGTTTGGGAAAAGCTATAGGACTGAATGCATAGAGAAGTGGTCTATCAGTAGCAAGGATAGGAGCGAACATGCTTTTCGTATACAAATCCAGGTGCAGCGTCTGCTGCCTCCATTTGTTTAAAGCTGGGCGCATTGCCAGACTGCTCAAGCGCTCAAACAGTGTATAAGTGAGCTGATTGTACCAGCAGCCCAGGGGGAGAAGAGGCATTCCAATACACGGAAAGGCACGCGTGGGAAGAATATAAGAATGAAGATGTGCCGGAATGGACTGGATACCAAGCTTTTCGGCAATATGGGGAACTGAAAAAGTGCCTATAAATGAATAAATAAGCACATCCGCACCTTCCACCAGAGAGGGAAGCGTTTCTCGTAACAAACGCAGGAACGTCTGTCTCGCATTACGGTCCGCGCGGGAAGCGCTCATACCTTCGGCTATTTCCTGGTCCATCCGATCCATGATTGTCACCAAGTCCCATTCTACGGTGAGACATGGTAAACCCTGCTCTTCGACAAAAGATTTAAAATTGGCATTGGTCCCTACTGAAATATCAAAACCCGCTTGCTGCAATCCAAGTCCCAAAGCAATATAGGGCTGGATATCGCCTCGTGTTCCCAGAGCCAGGATACGTACATGCTTATTCTTCGTAGCTAACATACCAACTCCTTACTTGATCTAGACACTTAAAAACAGGCTGAATCACTTAGAAGCGCTTGATAATGCTACATAGATTTCATGCTAATCAAGTATTGCATAGCAAATACGCAATACCCATAGCTGAAAAACAGAGCCTCATTCTCCATGTAAAAAAGGGCGACCTTGACTCTAATTTAAATAGCTGGATCGTGTATAAGCTTGTCTAATTTCATTGACTTTAAAATACATTTAGTATATATTTCATAATGGAATATATAAGAATACAGGTGCTGAGTATACGCCTATTGAGGTAACTATTTGATGAACAAGCAAGAGCACGGTAGCGACAAACTCCTTGTTGGGAGACTCCTGAGCGCTTTAAGGGCAAAACCGAAAGATATTCAATACAATGAAAAAGAAGAACTGATTGCGCTGGATCTCTCTGACCTAGCTCTGAGTGAAATACCTTTTGAAGTAACACAATTCCATAATTTACAACAACTCTCGCTCTCAGGGAATCGGATCTCTCTGATCCCAACTGAAATTGGACACTTGCATAATCTCCAGGAACTCTTGCTCGATGCCAACCAATTGCTATCAGTGCCCGCTGAAATTGGACGCTTGCGCAATCTACGGCAACTCTCAATTTCATGGAATCAACTGCTATCAATACCTGCTGAAATTGGACACTTGCATAATCTCCAGGAACTCTTGCTAACGGGGAATCGCCTACCATCAATACCGGCAACGATAGGGCAGGCGCACAATCTTCAAAAAATCTCGCTGGAGGCCAATAGACTGACGGAGCTCCCTATCGAGATCGGACAACTGGGCAATCTTCAGGAACTCTCTCTCTCATGGAACCAGCTCTCCTCCTTGCCTGTTGAAATCGGACGTCTGGGCAGCTTGCAAAAACTTTTTTTAGCAAAAAACCGACTGACAGAGCTCCTTATTGAGATCGGGCATCTGAACAATCTTCAGGAACTCTCTCTCTCATGGAATCAACTCTCATCTTTGCCCATTGAAATCGGGCATCTGAGCAACCTGCGTCAGCTCACATTAATTGGTAATCGATTATCAGCACTCCCCACCGAGATTGGACAACTGAGCAATCTTCAAGAACTCACCCTCACAGGGAACCAGCTGCTAGCAGTACCAACTGAAATCGGGCTCCTGAGCAACTTGCAAGAGCTTTCGCTCTACGGAAATAAGTTAACATCAATACCAATAGAGATTGGAGATTGCTTAAATCTCCGAGAACTCGCTCTGGACAAAAACCAGCTGCTATCGATACCAGCCGAGATTGGACGCTTGAAGCATTTAGAACGGCTTTCGCTCACCGGGAACCGGCTTCTAGCGATACCAACCGGCCTAAGCCATATAGCAAAGTTATAAGCAGAGCAGAAGATACTTGAGCATCCGAGTAACTTGCAACAATGCGCCCGTTCCCCGGCTATGGAAATTCTGGAAACCGGAGAAACGGGCGCAAATTGTTTCATACATGAAAGGTAGGCAATGAGCCAGCTCACTATCCATCCATCCTCATTGTCCTCCCCTGTCCATGCAGCCAGAAATTAGTGGATGGTGGCACAATCATATAACACTGGTTTTCCACTGGCGGGATCTCCAGTATCAGATTTTGAACGCCCCCACTGGTCCGCTGTAACAACTGTGCAGTTACGACTCACCCAGTTAAGCAATTGGTAATTTGCGTTGTTCGCCTGTACTTGCTCTAATTCCTTCATAACAGTTCTCAGGCGCGGTGTCAATTGATCAATCTGGGTAGAAGAGAGAAAAAACGATGATAGCCAGAAGTAACGTACCCGTCCACTGGCAATCTGCTGCTTGAGTTTATTCACAGTGAATATCTCATCATTACCATTGAAACCTCCCAGTGGCATAACATTCCTTCCACTCTGTAATACAAAAGGGGCCGCTGCCAGTGAGGTTGAAGTGGCTACCATGTCGTGCTGACTTTCCTGATGCGTCTCCAGATAGTTTACCAGTTGCGGATCAACCTGCGCATAATCTACGACACCTTGCAATAACAAGATAAAAGGATCGCTCGCAGCGGAACGCGCAGGACCAGCAACCGGAACGAGACCATTGGCAGGATGTTGTATCGTTGACACAGACCACAGTGTAGGGGCAAGCAATATTGTAATGATTCCTGATGCAAAAACAATTCCGGAGAAGGCTATATGGGCTCCTGGAAGTTGCCAGCCTGGTTTCAGAGGAGCCGCTCCTGCTACAACTTCAGGCTCTTGCTGAAACACCTGTGCCGGTCGAGC
Source organism: Dictyobacter arantiisoli (assembly GCF_008326305.1). Classification (GTDB taxonomy): domain Bacteria; phylum Chloroflexota; class Ktedonobacteria; order Ktedonobacterales; family Ktedonobacteraceae; genus Dictyobacter; species Dictyobacter arantiisoli. The sequence continues at coordinate 34,199 of NZ_BIXY01000006.1, forward strand.
CAAACGGAACCAGACAAGAAGAATAACGACGATCAACAAGACCGCTACAATAATTGGAGTTAACCAATAGTTATAGCTAGCAAAAGGTGCAATGAGAAACGCATGAAGCAATGCCGTGAGCGCAAACCCGAACGGCAACAACCACCCTCGCCATCCCGGCTTCCGATATGCATGCCAGAGCTCGATAATCCCAATGCTTGCGAGGGCCGCTATCGATGGCGCAAGGACCACAAGATAATATGATTGCACAAGCACGTCCAGGGTGAAAAAAATCGCCTGAATGATAAACCAGGCCCCCCAGAAAATAAATGCTTGCTGCTGCCTCGATAGACGCTTGACATGCACGCCTTTCTCTGTTGACACCTCACGCTTTTGCCAGATGAAAGCAAACAAACCGATTACGGCCAATGGCAACAGCCAGCTCACCTGATCCCCCAGGGTTGTGAGCAGGCGTAATGGTCCACCAGCCAGGACATATAACTTTCCAATAATATTTGCACTACTCGATGAGCTGCTCACACCAGAAATCAAAAGACCGAGAATTGCGCCCAGAGGACGCTCAACTCCGTTGTTACCAAGACCAAGCCCAACCTCTGTATCATTTCCACTTGAGCCAACATAGGGTCTCTGACTGGCAGGAAAGCTATCAACAATGAATGACCACGAAAACGAGACGACTGCGATTACCAGAATAGCTAGCACAATATGTGCTAACCGCACTCGTCGCCGCTTCGGAGCAGCCCGCAAGTAGAGGAGAATAAATGCAGGCAGTACCAGATACGCCTCCATCATCTTAATATTGAAGCCTAATCCTAAAATAACTGCGCTCGTCAGCAACCAACCCAGGCTGCCTTTTTCCGCCGCCTTAATCAATGCCCATGACGCAAGCAAGATATCCAGTGTGAGTAAACCATCCATGGTTGTCGCACGACTGGCGACTACACTCACTGGCATAAGCGCCAGGAACAATGCTGCAATTAATCCGGCAGGTACTCCAAATGCACGTTTGACTAGATGATAGAGCACTGCCACGGATGCAATTCCTGCCAGCGCGAGCGGCAACATCAAACTCACACCACTAAATCTAAATATCTTTACACTCACTACCTGCAACCACAATGAGATCGGGGGTTTATCCATAGCAATAAAGCCACCCGGCTCAAATGAGACAAAAAAGAAATTATGCCAGCTCATTGACATACTTTTCACGGTCGCTGCGTAGTAGATGTTACCAAGATTATTTTGTGAGATCTGACAGAAATAGAAAAATGCGGAGAGAAAAAGAATACCCAATAATGCTAGATTCGACCAATGTGTCAAAACGCTATTTGCCTGCTTCTGATCTTCTAGCCCTGAAGAAACTTCTGCATTCTGGCGTTGCTTCTTCCAGCGCAGAATAGGCCTGGATACAAACTGTTCATTGATCAGAAACACAAGCGTCAACTCCACCGCAACGAGAAAACTGCCCAATACCTGTGGTGAGTCCCAGGAGTATACTGTACTCACCGCAATCAGTCCACACAACAGGCCAATTACAGCTCCTGCCGCTGTCAAAATACCAATGATATCAATACGTGGCGACTCGCTATTCTCTGGGATTTGTTGGCCTGGAGCAGGCACGCTGGGGGATTCCGATTCACTCACATAACACCTCTTTCTTCATTCAAAAAGGGCGGATTTACTATTTTCATGCAACCATCCGGCTCTTTTGTTGTTTATAAAGTAATTGCCCACCTGAAGCAGCAGCATTACTCAGGAGATGCATATGCACCCAACCTGATATAAGCGCACACCATTCTAATCTTGATAGGTGAAGAGATTAGAATGGTGTGCGCTGTTTCTACATCATAGAGATAAACTTATGCGTTCTTCTGAACAACCGCAGCCAGTTTTCCATTCGGGCACAGTGTAATGTTTTGCGATGGGTCTGGTGCCACATGTTGTCCCGGGATTAATGAAAAGGTCACATGTTGCGCAAGGGTTGCAACCAGTAATTGACCCATCATTAAAACAAAATGATTGCCGATACAAATCTGTGGCCCAGCCCCAAAGGGGAGGTATGCATTACGTGGTTGCAGTCTCTCATTCTCGGCAGAGAAACGGTCGGGATTAAACTGATAGGGATCAGGGAAATATTCTGCTTTACGGTGCATCGTATAGGGCGAGACCAACAAACTCGCACCTTTCGGTATGCGGTAACCGTCAATCGTGACATCCTCTAGTGTCTCGCGTAGAATAAAGGGAACTGGTGGATAAATGCGCATGGCTTCTTTAAAAACCTGCAAACAGAGAGGCAGCCTGGCAAGATCCTTTACAGTCGCCTTCTGTCCTTGCAAAGCATCCTGCACTTCTTGTTGTACTTGCTTATAGATCTCAGGATTTTCACAGAGGAAGTACCAGGTCCAGGAGAGCGCAGCCATGGTGGTTTCGTAACCAGCACCAATCAAGGCAACAAATTCGTCAATGATACGCAGGCTACTGACACGATTACCATCTTCATCAAGTGTGTCACTGAGTACGGAAAGCATATCCAGGCGATTGGAAATTTGTGGATCTTCAGGCTGATTGCCACGTCGTTCCAGAATCATTGCATCAATGCTGTGATCAAGAAAGCTTTTTGCCTCATGCACATGTCGGTTATAGGCGGTAGGCCAACTTTCTGGTAGTGTAAAAGATCTGGTCCGCCGCGCAGTATGCTTATATCCAACCACGAAGGCATCTAACAATTCAGAGACCCGCCGTGGATTATCAACATCGAAAAGAACTTTGACAATAATACTCATGGTGAGATCGGCCATCTGCTCCTTGATGTCAATATTCTCTTTATCATTCCAGGATCGCGCACGTTCCTCTGCATACTGTACAATTGTATCTGCGTAATGAGTAATATGCCGTGGCTGGAACATCGGGGCCATTACCTTACGCCGCTGACGGTGTGTATTCCCCAGACTGAAGAAGAGTGCTTCTCTCTGCGTAAAACGACGCGATATACGACTCTTCGAGAAATAGTCATATGCATACTCAACCATAACGCTCTGCACGTACTCAGCTTTGTTAAGAAGAATCATGGTAATCGGCCCCATATGAAAACCACAGATGTCCCCCTCCGCCGCCAGACGCTCAAAAAAACGTAATTGATCGTGCGTAAAGTTACGCAAACTTCCAATTATGGGAACTTCACGAATAAAAGGAACAGTTTTCGCTTCGGATGTGTGAGCTGGAATAATCATTTTTTCCTCCTTGGGGAAAATGGATACATTGCCAATAGCAAGTAGGCTTTTTCGTGGCGGAGAACTTTTACACGATGTATCACACTCTTCTCATAACAGAAAAAGATGGGTTCGCTCCTTTCCTGTAAAAAGGTATGGAGTGTGCATGTGACTTATGGTTACAAACAGGATCAGGCAAAACCAGGCAAGGACCACACCAGGAACAGTAGCTGTGAATATTTAAGAAGGGGTAAATGTGACTGGTAAATGCTTGAGCCCATAGACAATACGACGTCCATCGAGGAGCTCTAATGGCTCATGATCCGCCCTCCTGAGATTGGGTAGTTGTTCAAGCACCATACGTAAGGCAATTGATGTCTCTAAACGACTTAATGGAGCCCCGATACAATGATGAATACCATAACCAAAGGAGAGGTGACGATTGGGTTTACGCGACACCTCAAACTTTTCAGGTGTGGTAAATTGTTCTGGATCACGATTGGCGGAGGCAATCCAGGCCATTACGACTGCTCCTTCGGGAATTGTGACACCGCTGAGTGTCACCTCACTGGTCGTGACACGCATCATACGCCAGGCAGGAAAGGAGAAGCGTAAGACCTCTTCCATCGCCAATGGAACCTTATCTGGTTGCTCTTTCAGGTATTGCATTGCCTCCGGATTCGCATCCAGGCAGGCAACCATGTGCCCTAAAATGCTCGTTGTCGTCAAATAGCCAGCCAGATAAAGCTGAAAACAAAAACTAATCAATTCATCATTATTTAAATGCCTGCCTTCAATCTCTGCTGTCGCCAATTCACTGATGACGTCCTGGCGCGGATGCAAACGGCGATCTTCGATCATCTCCTCAAAATAATCAGCCATCTCTTCGGCACTCTGACGTCCACGGCGGAATGCTTCAGGCTCTTCACCTGAAAACATCTGTGCATCACTGACCTGCATAGCCAGCAGCTCGTCGGTCCAATGTTTACACTTATACCATTCATTGGTAGGCATACCCAACATCTCTGAAATGACACGTACAGGCAAGGCATAGGCAAAGTCGTCAATCACATCCATCTTCCCGGAGGAACGCACATTATCCAAAAGCTCCTGCACAATCTCTTTGATGCGTCCCGAAAGCTGGGCAATCGACTGTGGCGAAAAAGCAGAGGTAACCAAATTGCGCAAAAGCTCGTGCTGCGGTGGATCAATCGATAGCAACAGGCCTATCGTAAAATCAGAGGATCGTTTGCTGGAAATGGAACGTATAGGTGTACGTGATCGGATATCAGCGGAAAATCGGCTGTAATCATTGAGTACAACACGCACATCATCATAGCGAAAAATATGCCAGCATTTACTCCTCTCATCCAGCCAGATAGGCTGGTCTACACGCATCTGGTCAAACCATTGATATAACTTTTGCACGTCGTCGGTAGTATAAAGGGCATCCAGCGAAATCATGCCGTCTTTTCTCCTTTTCTGCATCCTTAGCCATAAAACGTTTTTCTATAAATATCAGTACTACCGTATTTGAACAATAGAGATAATCATCTCTATTGTTCAAATACGGTAGCACTTCAATACGCTAATTCAATCGCTACAGCTAACAATGTTGCATCCCGATCAAGGGATAAGCACTTTCAGTTACTCTCTATTGAGCAGAATCTGCTTCATCAATGATCTGATCACTGTTTGCTGTTGCTCCTACAACGGAGACCTCGGATTGCGCACGCTTCTCCTGATATCTTTTGTTCAATCGGCGCACTTCAATAATGAGCCAGGTACCCGTGGTGAGAAAGGTAATGGCATCAGTCACCGGACTGGAAGCCAACACTCCTTGCAATCCAAAAAAATTTGGAAGGATCAAAAGTAACGGAATGAAAAAGATAAGTGGTCTGGCATAGGTAATGATTAATGCATCTCTAGCTTTACCAATGGCTTGAAAGAAACCACTTCCAATAGACTGCACGACAATAATTGGCAAGCCAAGTAAGTAGATGCGCATGGCATAGCTACCAAACCGAATCATCGCTTGATCACGACTATCAAAAAATGCCACAATCTGGCCAGGAATCAACTGGGTAATGATAAAGAAAAACAGGCTTACGATGAAACCCATCAGCAAACCATATTTCAATGCATCTTTGACTCGGTTCAGTTGTCCAGCCCCATAGTTAAAACCAATAATGGGCTGAATACCCTGGCTGATACCTAAAAGCGGAATAGTACAGAGAATCTGGATACTGACAATAACTCCCATGGCTGAGATTGCAACATCACCACCATAGCGCCCCAGACTATTGTTAATAATAAAATTCAAAAGGCTCGATGTCAGTGGAACACCACAGGGAGCTGCACCTAGCGCCAGAATTGGACCAACCTGCGAGGCCCGCAATCTCAGATTCTTTGTATAAAATTTGACATGGCTTCTTCCCAGGAGGAAATGCGATAATACCCAGGCAGCTGATGCCAGCTGCGCGAGAACGGTTGCCCAGGCAGCACCTTTAATCCCCCAGCCAAAACCGAAAATGAAGATAGGAGCAAGAATCACATTCAGCAATGGCCCAATTAACAAAGTGACCATGGCCTTTTGCGGGTTTCCTTCACCTCGAATAAAATTATTCATTCCAGTACTGAGCAGGTTGACAATGGTGCCCAGCAGAATAATCTGCAAGTAATCTGTCGCGTAGGGCAAGATCTCTTTGCTTGCCCCGTATGCCTGCAAAATCGGGGTGACAAACACAAGCCCCAGAATGGTGAAAATGATCGAGACAAGTATCAGGAGTGTGAGCCCGTTTCCTAAGATCTGCTCCGCTTCATCTCTTTTTCCTTCACCTATCTTGATGGAAAGTAAAGCTGCTCCGCCCGTACCCACCAGCGTTGAAAGGGCCGCCATGATCATCATGACTGGAAATGCAATTGTCACACCCGCAATACCAAGAGAACCAACACTGTTACCAATAAAGACTCTATCGATGATGTTATAAATTGCGCTGACAAGCAATACAATGATTGCGGGTAGAGAAAATTGCAAAACTAATTTTCCAACCTTCTCATCTCTGAGCTTCGTACTCTGATCCATATTGGGTTCTACCTCGTACCTCTCTCAATAGCAATTCTATGTCTTAACTCGATATCCGTTGAATCCACTGACCTCACTCACGTGATGCAAGCAAGCTGTACACCCGATGATCTCCGTATCTCCTCCTGGTGTACAGTAGTAATCTGCTCTTTTCACTCAGCAAATAGATCCTTTACCAGATTTCAGGTTTCTTTCATCTATCACCATTTTTGGTCTCAAAAACACTTGACAACGAAAGATTTTTGTGTTATGCTATAAAGTGAGAGCATTAACCATAAATTGATTATAACCCAATCATGAATGCTAAGTCAACATACCCCTTTCTTCTTATCAGTTCTTTCCATAAGGATATTCTTCAGCCTTTCTCACTCCAACGCTACTCTTTTTTCTTCCAACCTTACCTTTTTACTCATGGCAGAACCGGAATTTCGAGCATATAGATAGAAAAAAACATGCGGAAAATCCATTTCTGTGAGTTTAGAAGGAGAATTTTTCGCATGGAGTAAGAGAGCTGGCTTACTTGATAATTACCTGCCTCAAGCAGATTGAAGCTTGCGATAAAGCGTGTCGACCAGACCATCAATAGTGTTAATACCTGCTAATGCCACTCGTGGCATGTGCAAGGATAGGCTCTCTAAAGTTAACGTGACAATTTCAGCACGGTCAATCGAGTTAGCTCCCAGATCAGTCAGGCTCTCGCCAGGCTTGAACTCATGGCCTTCTAACTCGGGCAGAACTTCATAGCAATGACGTATCACAATATCAAAAACATCCTGTTTGCTCAGATTGGTGCCTCCTTCATGCTACAAGCCTTGTATTGGCAGGGATACAACAAGATTTTTCTCAACACACGCGATAGAGATTAGTTGAGAGGCAATGATATTACAATCAAAGATTGATATATCTAGATACAAGAAACAGGTTCCACCATCCCATCCAGGATTAGATGGGATAATAGAATATATGAAACCATTCTATCAGAGCAAACGCTACAACGAATAGAATAATTTAGGAGTAAATGGAAGCGCATTTTAATGCAAACCCTGTTCTCAATCAAAAAACACCTTGCTACAACTACAGGTTTGCATGTATACAATATAAGTATTCCATAGTATAACTAATCTGTCAAGGTAGAACGGATCTAGCAGCAGGCTCTCCATTTCTGAGCCATAGAGGGAGACAGAGAATAATCAATCAAATGTTTGACTCAAAACATATTCGTGTTCTTCCTGTTTGTTCAACAAAGACCACAAAACTTGAATAAATCTCAGAAGTGGGAATGCTTAATTACAACAGTCATTGCCCTATCATCAGAGAAAAAATGCTCCATTTATTGAAAGGGTTTCTAGATGAGAGATACTATATACACAACTTATGATATACATCAATTGGAAGTAGGATTTTTTAATATGTTCAATTTCAATTATATTATTGTTGATAAATCGTCCCGCCAGACTGCGATTATCGATCCAGCCTGGAATGAAGGGCACATTATCCGTACGTTTGATGAACTTGGCGTAAAACCAGATCTCATTCTGCTAACGCACTCTCATATTGATCATGTAAATCTCGTACCTCAGCTCGTCGAACGCTTTCATTCTCGTGTCTATATGTCTGCACAGGAAATTGACTTTTACCACTTCCACAGCCATAATCTCTTTCCCCTCTATGATCTAGAGGAAATTCAGCTCGGGGAAACACGTATGACCTGCCTGCTCACACCAGGTCATACGGTGGGCAGCCTCTGCTTTCTGCTATCAGATAGCCTCTTTACAGGGGATACTATTTTTACTGAAGGATGCGGTATCTGTACCCAAACTGGTGGATCGCCTGAACAGATGTTTGAGAGTATTCAAAGGATAAAAAAACTTGTTCCACCTCATGTACACGTCTACCCTGGACATACCTACGGTAAAGCACCTGGACAGTCTATAGACTATCTCTTACTCAATAATATTTATTTTCAGTTTAACAAAAAAGAACAATTTGTTCAATTTAGAATGAGAAAAAATCAACCAAAACTGTTTTTTACTTAAGAGTAGGATGCTGAAATTCCCAAAGTTTCTAACTCTATAACTCCCAGGACAGCAATAAATTTTCTATTAATAAAACATCCTTCTGCATTTCTTTTACCCAATGCATAGAAAATTACTTGAAGGTAATAGGATTCGCGCTTTCCTATCATCCAGCTATATTGAACTTGACAACCCTATTAGTTTACCTTAAAATAATAATGTGCAAAAAAATCATAAGCTAAATGTCATGATTAATTTCTCTCTTAGGACTTAATAGCTTGTGTTTATTTTATAGCCAAAAAAAACCATAAGCCCTTTCATACATGAGGTAGATAAGAAAAATGGGCAATGAAGCTGCTAGAGAAATGCACGAAAGGACAACAATTGAGCAAAACAGTGGTTTTCCTCTTCTCCGGGCAAGGATCTCAATATTTCCAGATGGGAAAAGAACTTTTTGCACATAATCAGATCTTTCGCCGCTGGATGCTTCATTTAGACTCACTTGTAAAAACCAATGCCTCTATTTCTGTCATTCAACAGTTATATGCAGAAGATAAAAATCCGAGTGAACCATTCAAGCGCACACTCTATACTCATCCAGCAATCTTTATGGTCGAGTTTGCGCTCGCACAAACGCTTATAGAACAACAGGTAATCCCTGATGTGCTGGTAGGGTATAGTCTGGGCGAGTTCGTCGCAGCAACGGTCGCTGGCATGCTCAAGGTGGAAGAAGCCCTTGACCTGGTTATCAAACAGGCTCGTCTCTTTGAGACGTACTGTCAGCCGGGCACAATGCTGGCTATTCTTCATCATATCGATCTCTATTATCAGACTCCTGAACTCTCTACCCTGTGCGAACTTGCTGCCGTCAATCATGATACCCACTTTGTCGTTTCTGGGAAAGAAGCACATATTCATAAATTGAAAAGTTTTTTAACGGGTAAAGGGATCCTTTGCGAAATACTGCCCGTTTCTTACGCGTTTCACTCAGCGTACATCAATACCATAGAACCACACTACAAAAGGTTACTGGCGACGACAAGCTATTCTCCACCTCAGATCCCTATTTTCTCTTCTCTTTCTGGCAAACAAATCTTCAATTTGTCTCCTGAGTATTTCTGGGAAGTAGTACGCAAGCCGATGAACTTTTCTCAGACAATCCAAACGTTAGAAGAAGATGGACCTCATCAGTATGTAGATGTTGGTCCAGGAGGGACACTGACAAATCTGACAAAAAGAAATCAACATCTCAATGCTCTCACTCAATGCTATACGATTCTTTCACCTTTTCACCAGGATGTAAAAAATACAGCACGAGTCACTCAGATGCTATCCAGGAGAGGTGCAATCAATGAAAGGTAAGATTGAACATGAAGGCATTTCTCTTTCCAGGCCAGGGCTCGCAACAGAAAGGGATGGGGGGGACACTTTTTGATGAATTTCCTGAGATTACTCGCGCAGCTGATGACATTCTGGGTTATTCAATTAAGAACCTCTGCCTGCACGACCCTCAACAAAATCTAGGCAAAACTCAATTTACCCAGCCTGCATTATATACTGCCAATGCTCTGATATACTTGAAAAATCTCCAGGAGAACGGGCACCCTCCTGCTTACGCCGCTGGCCATAGCCTGGGGGAATATAATGCACTCCTGGCCGCTGGAGCCTTCGACTTTGCGACTGGCTTAAAGCTGGTCAAAAAACGCGGTGAACTGATGAGTCAGGCAACTGGTGGTGGTATGGCAGCAGTTCTTGGCTTAAATGTTACACAAGTACTCAAGGTACTGCGCGAAAATGCGCTCTCTGAAATCGATATTGCCAACCATAATTCGTCTACCCAGATTGTTATTGCTGGCCCAAAAAGTGTAATTGAGAGAGCTAAAGAAATCTTTGAGCAGAATGGTGCTCACTTGTATATCCCTTTAAATGTGAGTGGCGCTTTTCATTCACGTGCACTGGCACCCGCGCAACAACAATTCGCTCGCTTTTTGCAAGATTTTACTTTTTCAGCAGTATCTTTTCCTGTTATCTCCAACGTACATGCCCTCCCCTATCCAGAGAGAGAGATTCGTGAGAATCTCATCCAACAAATAACGCATCAGGTGCGCTGGCTCGATACAATTCAGTATTTGTTAAATCAGAGTGATATAGAGATGCTGGAAATTGGGCCTGGAAATGTGCTAACGAAACTGAATGCGCAAATACGTAGAGACAACAAGAACCTTGAGAAGATAAAGGGCGATCCTGCAAGTGAACTAGCCAATCGCAAGAGCGAGGAACAGCGCCACCAACCAGTACCAAATGGATATATTACGGCACAGCAGCTAGGAGATGCCCAATTCAAGAAGGACTATGGTTTAACATATGCCTATATTACAGGGGCTATGTTTCGCGGTATTGCCTCTGAGAAACTGGTGGTGAAGGTTGCTCGCGCCGGCATGCTGGGATTCTATGGGGCAGGTGGTCTGCGCCTGACAAAAATCGAAGAGGCTATTTGCTTTATACAAAAAGAGCTCCGCAACCAGGAAGCGTATGGCATGAATCTGCTACACAATCCAACCAATCCAACATTAGAAGAGCAGACGGTCAATCTCTATCTCAAATATAAGGTGTCTATTGTGGAGGCCTCGGCCTTTATGAGTATAACGCCAGCGCTTATCATTTATCGCGCCCGAGGTCTCAAACGTGCCTTCAATGGCGAGATTACAATCGGCAATCGAATCGTTGCCAAGGTCTCCAGGCCTGAAGTAGCAGAAGCTTTTTTAAGTCCAGCACCAGAACGACTGGTAGGAAAACTGCTCCAGGAACGAAAAATCACACAGGAAGAGGCCACACTCCTGAGCCGAATACCAATGGCCGATGATCTCAGCGTCGAAGCAGACTCCGGTGGACATACAGACCTTGGAGTCGCCTACGCTTTGATGCCCGCCATAGTGCAATTACGTGATGAGATGATGAAAAAATATCAGTATGCAAAACGGGTTCGTGTCGGCGCTGCTGGCGGTATTGGCACTCCCGCAGCAGCCTCTGCAGCATTTATTCTCGGTGCGGACTTTATCGTAACAGGTTCCATCAATCAGTGTACGGTGGAGGCGGGCACCAGTGATATTGCTAAAGATTTGTTACAGCAAGCCAACGTCCAGGATACCGACTATGCCCCAGCTGGAGATATGTTTGAACTTGGCGCCAGAATTCAGGTACTGAAAAAAAGCTTGTTCTTTCCGGCACGCGCGAATAAATTATACGAGTTGTATCGACACCATAATTCTTTAGATGAGATCGACGAGAAAACAAAAAACATGCTGCAAACAAAATTTTTCTATCGCAGCTTTGATGACATCTACGAAGAGCTCAAATCTACCTATCCACCTACTGAAATTGAAAAGGCTGAACGCAATCCTAAGTATAAGATGGTACTGATCTTCAAGTGGTATTTCCATTATTCTAGCCGTCTGGCTCTCAGTGGAAATACCGAGCATAAAGTTGATTATCAGATTCATTGCGGGCCCGCTCTTGGCTCCTTCAATCAGTGGGTAAAAGAAACGGGGCTGGAAAATTGGAGAAATCGTCATGTCGATGAAATTGGTATCAAACTGATACAAGAGACAGCTACATTGCTTAATCAACGCATTCTATCTCTGCAAGGTGTTCGCCAGGAGGTCCAACTGTGACTGTAGCTACGCAACTGGAATTTGTCGCTTATGAGCCAGAAACATCTACGGAAACGCCGCCTCTCTTGTTTGTTCACGGTGGTTCTCACGCCGCCTGGTGCTGGAGAGAGCATTTCCTTCCCTATTTCGCTGCCGCTGGCTTTCCTTCTTATGCTCTAAGCTTTCGTGGACATGGTGAAAGCTCCGGCTATGAACAGGTCGCATCCTATGTCCTGGATGACTATGTGGAAGATGTTCTTCAAATCCTCACAAAGATCCAGCAAGCTCCAGTGCTGATTGGACATTCTCTTGGGGGTGCGGTGGTACAAAAGGTCTGGCAGCAGCATCCCGATAAGCTCAAAGCAGTGGTACTCATGGCCTCTAGTCCACCTGATGGAATGACACTGGAGTGGCTTAAGGTTCTCTTTAAACGTTTTAAAGCTATTTACCAAATGAATCTATTCAATCTCGGCAAAATTGAACATTTTCCAGCTCGGGCTCGCGATCTGTTTTTCTCTTCAGATTTGCCAGTTGAGCAAAAAGAGCAGTATACCAATCTTCTGCAGCGTGAGTCAATTAAAGCGGGGCAGGCGATGATTCAAAAAACTATCGATCCGCGTTCCATGGATACAACCATTCCGCTGCTAGTCCTTGGCTCACGAAAGGATCAGTTTTTATCTGAAAGAGTGGCGCAAAAAGTTGCCAGAACATACAAAGTTACGCCGGTAATCTTTGATACTCTGTGTCACGATATGATGTTAGACACGCAATGGCCCATAGTTGCCGAGGCCATCCTGAAATTTTTGCAGACATCTGTAGCTTAAAACGGAGAAGCAAAGACGATGACGCGAGAAGGCTCCTATCACGTTCAAAGTATTGGTAGTAATGTCGAAATCGAAATTAAACGTTTGCAAGCGCAGGTCGAGCTGTTTTGGCCGAACGAGTTGAAGCATTATAGAGAGTTTGGCTTGAGCGATGGGATGTCTGTGGTAGAGCTGGGAGCTGGACCAGGATTTATGATTGATAAAATTGCCGAACGTTTCCCGCGGTGCCAGCTCACTGCCCTGGAGGTTGATCCCTTACTGGTCGAATACGCAAAAAATTACCTGACCCAAAAAAACAGGCAGGATTGCAGGGTTATTCAAGGATCTATTATGGCAACTGGGCTGGCCGAGAATTCATTCGATTTTGCGCTAATCAGGATGGTGCTTGAACATTTGCCTGATATAGAGGGAGCAATTCGAGAAGTGTTACGGATCTTAAAACCTGGTGGGAAAGCAGTTTTCGTTGATAATGATTTTGAGATGCATATTATGACTTATCCACATATACCCGAACTACGCGAACTCTATGATGCCTATTGCCAGGCGCGCTCCAACGAAGGGGGCAGCCCTAAAATTGGCCGGGAATTACCAGTGCTCTTAAAAAAGGGGGGATTTTCTCGAGTGGATTTTGATGTTGTCAGCGCCCATAGCGATATTGTAGGCGATGAGATGTTTTTTCGCTCTGAGGGAATCGGTATTCCATCAAAATTGGTCACTGAGGGCTATCTGTCGAGTAAAACGCTGGGAAAGATTTCTGTGGGATGGCGTAATATGGTCAAGAACAAAGACCATGCGATTATTCGGCAAATCTATCTAGCTGCTGGCGAGAAAAAGCGCTAGGAAGGAAATGTGTTGCGTGAAAAAGGCGAATTCTCGTGTTCATTTCGAGCAGGTTTTACAAACGCTGCAAACAGCTACAGCAAGCGTGCTACAGGTGCCCGAAGCCTCTCTCTCCACACAGATCAGCATTATCGATCAAGGGATGAGCTCTCTGCTGGCAGTGGAATTTATCGAAATACTCAATCAACGCCTGGGGACACAACTGGGAGTAGAGGTGATCTTTGATTATCCAGATCTCGAACACTTAGCCGCTCACGTTGCCAGCCAGCTTCCCGAAATATCACGCACAAAGGCGGTGAGTCACGAAAACAAGCGCAAAGGGAAACGCAGCCGTCAGGATAAAGGCTCACAAGTCACAATTGAAGTCAGGGTAAAAGAAATCATTGCGGAACTTCTACAAGTTTCTGCTGACACACTAGATGTGGAGAAAAACTTTGTCGACCTGGGAATGAGCTCTCTCCTGGCGGTCGATATGGTTGAGGCAATCAATCAGCATCTGGGTCTGCATCTAGAGGTTGAGGTGATCTTTGAATATCAGAGTATCGCCACTATCGTTGATCATATACGTCCACTCATTGAATCAGATGTTCCAGGCACTCCTCAAGATATCATCTCTACACCTGACATAGATAGCGCCTCACCCGATCCTGCTTCAGAGCAACGGAGTGGGGATATCGCGATCATTGGCATTTCAGGGCAATTTGCAGGCTCCACCACACTGGAAGAATTCTGGGAACACCTGCAGGCTGGTGACAACTGTATTCGCGAGATTAATCGTGAAGACTGGCAAGAGCAACGCTATTATGATCCCCATCCAGACAAAAAAAATGCCTCTATCAGTAAATGGGGAGGCTTGCTTGATGCAATCGACAAATTTGATGCCGCCTTCTTTCATATCTCTCCAGCAGAAGCAGAGAGAATGGATCCACAACAGCGCTTATTTTTACAAGAAGCATTTAAGGCTATTGAAGATGGCGGATATTCACAGGAACAGCTCTCTGGTCAGAAAATAGGCGTCTTTGTGGGTGGACGGAACTCAGAGTATAAAAGTAAACGTCTCGACGACGATCCTACCGCACAGACGTTTCTGGGCAACGAGATGTCCATTTTAGCTTCTCGCCTCTCATATTTCTTTAACTGGCATGGACCCAGTTATACAATCGATACTGCCTGTTCCTCTTCTCTGGTGGCAATTCATCTGGCATGTGAGAGCATTCGTCGACACGAGTCAAGTATGGCACTGGCAGGTGGGGTTTTTCTCATGCCTACGCCAGAATTTTTGGTGCTATCATCAAAGGCTGGTATGCTATCACCGGATGGCACATGTAATACATTCGATAATAGCGCAAATGGGATGGTCCTTGGAGAAGGAGTGGGCACCCTGCTATTAAAACGCCTTGAAGAAGCTATTCACGATGGTGATGTCATTCATGGTGTGATTAAGGGCTCGGCAATAAATCAATCGGGCAAAACCAACGGCATTACGGCTCCAAGTGTCAGTTCTCAAAAAGAACTACTCATTGAAGCTTATACTAATGCAGCCATTTCACCAGCAAGCATCTCCTATGTTGAAGCCCATGGAACAGGAACCAAACTTGGCGACTCAATCGAGGTCAAAGCGCTCAATGAGACCTTCCACCTCTATACAGATCAGAGTGCCTTCTGTATTCTGGGTTCGCATAAACCAAATTTCGGACATGCAACGCTGGTAGCCGGGTGCGCCGGTGTTTTTAAAGTGTTACTGGCAATGCGGCATAAACAGATCCCTCCTACCATTAGCATAAAAAAGGTCAATGAATATATCAATATGGATGGGAGCCCATTCATATTCAATCGTGAAACACTCGCCTGGCAGCGCCATGATGGGCAACCATTACGCGCAGGTGTCAGTTCTTTTGGCTCTAATGGCACTAACTGCCATCTGATTATTGAAGAGGCTCCTCAACAAGATGATCGCTACTCTTCATCTCCCCTCCCTGCTTATCTCTTTCCATTCTCAGCCCAAACGCCCGCAGCACTGCGACAAAAAATCAGTATGATGGCCCACTGGCTCGAAAAAACAACCACACCGCCATCCCCACAAAATGTGGCTTATACTTTATTGGTAGGGCGCAGCCATTTTCCTCACCGTTCTGCTTTTATCGCCAGTAACCTGGCTGAACTCCAACAGGCTATCGCGACATTTCTACAAACGGGATCAACTCAGGCATATTTTGACAGCGCGGACCAGGCGATGATGCCCACAATCAATGCGGATTTACCACTTTCTGGCGAGCAATTGATCAACGAGTTAGCCAATGGGATACAGTTACCAGCTCACACCTATCAAGAAAAACTCACTGCCCTGGCAAGTTACTACCTCAAAGGATACAATCTCCCCTGGAAAAACCTCTATCAATACGTGAATTGCACCCGCATCTCACTCCCTTCTTATCCATTTTCTGGAGAACGCTACTGGATCAAGGAAAATACAAAGGCTCACACAGAACAAGAGTACATAGAACCGATCAAGACTTCATTGCTTCCTTCTGTAATCCTTGAGCTCCAATCGCAAAAGGGGCAACCTCCCACACAGGATCTTACGCCAGAAGGAGGCCTACAAGTACGAGGAATGAATAAGATTTTAGCGAAATTCCTCTGGGCCTCTCTGTACACTGGTACCATCTTTACGGAGAGCGCACAAACTGAAGCTGAATTGCAGGCCAGAGCCAGCTTATCATTCCCCTATAATCACTGGTTCGCGGAAAGCCTGCGATTTTTATGCCGTGAGCAGTACCTTACCTACGATGGACAAAAATATGCGATCAATACTCACGCACGCTTCAATGAAACACTCCTCTGGCAGGAGTGGAACGATCAGAAAAAATACTGGCAGGCCAATCCAGCAACAGCGGCGCAGACTAATCTGGTCGAGGCGATGTTACGTGCACTCCCTGCTATTCTCGCTGGCAAGCAACGAGCTACCGATAGTATGTTCCCTTCTTCTTCAATGCAATTAGTAGAGGGCATTTATAAAAATAATCCGGTAGCAGATTATTTCAATACAACACTTGCTGAGACACTGCTGACCTATGTACAGCTACGCTTACGACAGGATCCAAACGCCCACATTCGCATCCTTGAAATTGGAGCTGGAACGGGAGGGAATAGCGAGGTTATATTCCAGCGACTCAAACCATATCACACCGCTATCCAGGAATATTGCTATACCGATATCTCCCAAAGCTTCTTGCTCTACGCAAAAAAAATGTATGGGCCAGCTAATCCTTATTTGAACTATCGGCTCTTTGATGTTGAGACACCGATTACCAGACAGGGCTTTACACCACAAACATACGATATTGTTGTTGCCGTCAATGTGCTGCACGCAACCAGGCAGATTGACCAGACACTGCGCAACGTCAAAGCGCTTTTAAAACCCAATGGATTACTCCTGCTCAATGAAATCAACCAGAATTCTCTTTTCCTCCATCTTACCTTTGGCCTGTTAGAGGGTTGGTGGCGTTTCACTGATGGAGAAGTGCGCATACAAGGATGCCCGGCACTGACACCACAAAACTGGCAAACAGCCTTACAGGCAGAAGGATTTCGCGCAACATTTTTCCCGGCTCAGGCTGCGCATGAATCAGGTCAACAGATCATCGTTGCCGAAAGCGATGGTGTCCTGCTCGCTCAGGAATTAGCCAACATCGATCATAAAACATCACAGCAGCATGAGAAAAAAAGCCAACTGGTAAACACAGCCCAATCGTCGTTTACGCAGAGCCAGATCCTTGCATCTACACTCACAGATCAGAAAATAGAGGAGTATGTTCGCGGCATCATTGTCGATCATCTTGCCAGCACATTAGAGATAGCCATTACAACTATTGATACCGATATCCCATTGCGCGAGATGCAAGTCGACTCAATCCTTGGAGTCACACTGGTACAAAACATTAATCAATCTCTTGCACTCACGCTGGAAACAACGATTCTCTTTGACTATCGCTCTGTCAATGAGTTAACTGCCTATATTATGTCGCATCATAAGGACCGTGTAATCTCAACCTTTACAGCCAGCCAATCGCAACCCCCACTTACTACCAGTGCTACACCAGCGACGCCCCTTGATACACATAGCACGCCAATAAGATTTGTACCAGAGCCGGCCTTCACTCCAACTGACGATACAACCTCCACATCAGCCTTGAATCGGGAGCCAATCGCTATCATTGGAATGAGTGGTCGCTTTGGTGGTTGTGACACGGTCGATGATTTATGGGATAAGCTGGCACAAGGTGCAAATCTCGTTGAAAAGGTTACACGCTGGGATCTTTCACGCTATTATTCAGATCAGACGGACTATTGCAATTCTGGCAGCTTTATCAATGGTATCGACCAATTTGATCCACTTTTCTTCAATATCTCTGGGCTTGAAGCAACCTACATGGACCCACAGCAACGTCTCTTTCTAGAGGAGGCCTGGAAAGCATTGGAGGACGCTGGCTATGCGGCGAGTGCACAGGGGCGTCTTTGTGGGGTTTATGTTGGATGTGAAAAAGGTGACTACCAGCACTTGCTACCCCAGGATGCACCTGCGCAAGCATTCTGGGGTAATCTTGGCTCATTAATTCCTGCCCGCATCGCTTATTATCTGGATCTTCAAGGTCCGGCTATTGCCGTAGATAGTGCCTGTTCCAGCTCTCTAGTTGCCATCCACCTGGCCTGTCAGAGCCTATGGACCCGAGAAACAGAGATGGCTCTGGCCGGTGGTGTCTTTATTCACTCCACATCTGCTTTCTATCTGGCTGCCAATCGAGCTGATATGCTCTCATCAACCGGGCATTGCTATACGTTTGATGAACGGGCCGATGGGATGGTGCCCGGTGAGGCCGTGGGCGTGGTCATACTCAAACGGCTTAGCGCTGCACTTGCCGATGGTGACCATATCTATGCAACTATTCGCGGTTCCGGTATCAATCAAGATGGAGCCAGCAATGGCATCACCGCTCCTAGTCTCAAGTCACAGGAACGGCTGGAGCGGTATGTCTATGATACATTCCAGATAGATCCTGCGGAGATTCAGATGGTGGAGGCCCATGGCACGGGTACCAGACTGGGCGATCCTATCGAGTATCAGGCGATTAGTCGTGCCTTCCGGGCCTATACAAGCAAACAAGCCTATTGTGCAATCGGCTCAATCAAGACCAATCTTGGCCATACGCAGATTGCGGCTGGCATAACCGGTCTGATCAAACTCTTACTCTCACTGAAACATCGGCAGATGCCACCATCTCTGCATTTTCAGTCTGGGAATCGCGCCATCCAGTTCGAGGATAGCCCATTCTATGTCAATACCCACTTGAGAGACTGGGAAACCCGATCTGGCACTCCACGACGTGCAGCTCTGAGCTCCTTCGGGGCCAGTGGTACCAATGCACATATGGTCATCGAAGAAGCACCTGCATCTGAGCGCTATCATCGGGAAAAACCCGGCTATTTGATTGTCTTATCAGCTCGCTCATCGGAACAATTACAGCAACAGGCGGCACAACTTATCGCCTTTTGTCGACGCGAACCGGAGAGCGACTGCGGTAATATAAGCTATACACTGCTGCTGGGCAGAAAACATTTTAAGCATCGACTGGCCTGCGTGGTAAGCACGGTTTCTGAATTGATTACACTGCTTACGGATTGGCTGGAGAAAGGGAAAACCTCACAGCAGTTGCTGGTCTCTGAGGTGCGTGAGGGTGAACGACGAGAACAACTTTCCTTAAAACGCTATGGCAATGAGTGTATCCAACGGTGTCGTGAGGATATATTAGCTAATAGCTATCTGGAACAACTCGCTGTGGTAGCTGATCTATATGTACAGGCCTACACGCTCGACTTTGATCAGCTATTCACCAGCGATCAATATCCTGATCACTATACGCGCATGGCACTGCCAACCTATCCCTTCGCTCGTGAAAGCTACTGGGTACCGGAGAAAACGGATATCTCTTCTACAGCATATATATCTCCTCCACCTGTATACGCGGAACATCCAGAATATCCAGCCAACAAGATGGAAGATCGAAACATCATCGGCGAACACACTATTGGTATGCCATCGTTTCCTCCTTTGCAGGGAACACTCACCCTCGCACCGGTCTGGACACCTGCATCGTTCCAGCCAGGACCACGCTGGCCCACGCCTACTGAGCATGTTGTCTTATTAGGCGATCATGAACAGCTTCATACTACGCTCGAACGCTACTACACGCATGTGCAACATCTGAAGCTTGCTTCGGATGCCAGTCAGGCTAGCATTGCTCACGCATTAACCTCCTTTGGCGCTATCGATCACATTTTCTGGCTGGCTCCAACCAGCCAGCCACAACCCTTGACCGAAGAGGCAATCATTACCGACCAGAAGCAAGGAGTACTGCAAATCTTCCGCTTGATTAAGGCGCTCCTGGAGGCAGGCTATAGCAGCAAAACTCTCTCATGGACAATTATCACACGCCAGAGTCAGGCAATCAGCAACCATGAAGCGCTAAACCCAATCCATGCCAGCATCCACGGATTAATTGGAGCATTGGCAAAAGAATATGCTCACTGGCAAATTCGGCTACTTGATCTTCCTGCCGAGGGAGAATGGCCTGTGAATGAGATCTTCAGCCTCCCGGCAGACCCACAGGGGAATACCTGGGTCTGGCGCAATCAGGAATGGTATCGCCAACTATTACTTCCCGAGCAGCATGTTCAGCCAACGCAAAGTCCTTACCGTACCGGGGGGGTCTATGTTGTGATTGGTGGTGCTGGTGGTATCGGAGAGGTCTGGAGCGAGCATATGCTTCGCACATATCAGGCTCAGATTATCTGGATCGGTCGTCGCCCTTTAAACCAGCATATTCAAAATAAAATTGATCGCCTGGCTGCCTCAGGTCCAACGCCGCTCTATATCTCAGCTGACGCAAGCAATCTGCAATCTCTGCAACAAGCCTATAGCCGGATCAAACAACGCTATCCACATATCCATGGAATTATTCACTCAGCTATCGTGCTACTGGACCAGAGTCTGGCCAGAATGAGCGAAGAACGCTTCCTGGCAACACTTTCAGCCAAGGTAGATATAAGTGTGAGAATGGCTCAGGTCTTTCAGCAAGAAAGACTGGATTTTGTCCTCTTCTTCTCTTCCATCAATTCCTTTATGCGTCAGGCCGGTCAAAGTAACTATGCAGCAGGCTCTACCTTTGAAGATGCCTTTGCGCATCAACTGGCGAAAGACTGGTCATGCAATGTACGTGTTATCAACTGGGGATATTGGGGAGAAGTCGGAGTCGTAGCCTCTCAAGCGTATCAAGAACGTATGGCAGCAACAGGTTTGGACTCAATAGACACGCCCGAAGCAATCGCATCACTGGATAACTTGCTTACCGGACCGCTGCGACAACTGGCGCTGGTGAAAACGACCCGCCCTGCTGCTTTGGAGAATGTGAGCCAGACAGAATTTCTGATTCACTATGGAGTGAACCCGGTCTCACTCCTTGATTACTTACAACATACAGTACGTGAAGACTACACGGTACCGCTGGCTTTCATGACGACGCATCAGCCAGAGATCGATGATCTAACAAGCTATGTAAGTATTCTCTTGCAAGAAATAGCTTCGCAAGTCCTACAGGTGCCGGTAGAAGAGGTTGATGCAGATCTTGATCTGCATGAGTACGGTTGGGACCAGTTTAAGCTCAATACCTGGCTTGATCTTCTCAATCAGAAGTATGAACTGTCACTAACCCCAGACCTGCTACTTGAGTACGCAACACTACGCAAGATAGCAGCATATCTGATACAAACAGATGCAGCACGCTGGAACAAAGAGGTTCCGACAACCTCAACGAATCCACTCAAGCACACTATGAGCACTGCATCCAGCATGGACATACTACTCTACAAGCTCCTCTGGGCACAGTTACTGGCCCTGGGATGGTTTACACAACAGCCCACGGTACTCACGGATCTCCAGGCACATGTAATTCTATCCTATCTACGCGACCGCTGGCTACCGGAAAGCCTCAGGCTGCTGGCAACTCAACACTACCTCGACTTTGATGGTTCCTTGTGTCGACCTATCAATACACATCCCGGTGAGATCCGTCAACTCTGGCAGGAATGGGAACGGCAAAAAAGCTTCTGGTTGCAGGATGCGACGCTGCATGCTCGCGCAGTTCTGGCCGAGATGATGCTTACTACCTTACCTGCCCTACTAACGGGAAAACAAACGGCCACAGAAATCATGTTCCCTCACGGATCGTTGGAACTGGTCGAAGCCATCTACCAGGGCAACCCGCTGGCTGATTATTACAATGAGACCCTGGCAAAGATTGTAGAAGCATATATAAAGGAACGGCTCAAACACGATCCTACGGCACGGCTACGCATCCTGGAAATCGGAGCAGGCACAGGAGCAACAACTACCAGGGTTCTGAAAAAACTTCAACCCTATCAGTTTGCACTCCAGGAATACTGCTATAGTGATCTTTCCAAAGCCTTTTTACTGCATGCAGAGCAAGCTTATGGCGCGCACTATCCCTATATGAACTATCAGATTTTCAATGTGGAGCAACCTGTTGCAGCTCAGGGAATTGCTGCTGGTACCTATGATCTGGTGATCGCCACCAATGTACTTCATGCGACCCGTGATATACGACAAACATTGCGCAATGCGAAAGCAGCCTTACGCAGCGGCGGACTTCTCCTCATCAACGAGATCACCGAGCATACGATCTGGTCTCATCTCACCTTTGGTCTGCTTGAAGGATGGTGGCGCTTTGATGATCCAAGATTACGTATCCAGGGTAGCGCATGTCTCTCTTTACAGACCTGGCAGATGCTCCTGGAAAGTGAAGGATTCCGCTCAATCGACGTGCCAACCGCAGAAATACAGATACAGGAACAGCATATTATCATCGCTGAGAGTAATGGAGTTGCCCGCCAGCAACATCCAACACCTGTTGCTTCCATCGCCTTACATCAGGAGACATTGAAACAGCCAGAAACCCGACAATCGCCAACGCCACACTTGAAGCCCGGCGCTACGACGCAAGAAATGTTACGCGAGAAAAGCACTGCTTATATAAAACAGCTGATCGCCAATACGCTGAAATTCCCAACAGCAAAGATCCATCCCGATGCGCCTTTAGAAGAGTATGGGATTGATTCACTCCTGATAATCCAGCTTACTACCAGATTAAGCCAACTCTTTCCGCAAATCAGTAGCACTGTCTTCTTTGAATATCGCACCATCTCGGCCCTGGTGGAACATCTTCTTCAGGCACATACAGCCACATTGATGACGCTGGTCGGGTTGTCAGAATTGTCAGAATTGTCAGAGCCTCCCATAGCTGAAGAGAAACCGACAACACAAACAAGCACTCAAACCATTCCGGCTAGCGTAGCACCCACAGACAAGTATCCAGAGCGCTCTTTAGCGCGTGAGGCAACGCCTGTAGCGGAAAGTCAGCATGCTCCGCATGTACAGGATATTGCCATCATCGGGCTTTCCGGGCGCTATCCAGGCGCAAGAAATATGCAGGAGTTCTGGCAATTGCTCCGAAATGGCTCCAGCAGCATTACTGAAATTCCTGCTGATCGCTGGGATTGGCAGCAGTATTTTGCGGAAGCACGAGGAAAAAAAGGCACAAGCTATACAAAATGGGGAGGATTTCTGAAGGATGTAGATGCCTTCGATCCCTTATTCTTTCATATCTCACCTAAAGAGGCTGAACAAATGGACCCACAGGAGCGTCTCTTCCTGGAAGAAGCCTATGCCAGCATCGAAGACGCGGGCTATACCCCGGCAAACTTGTCTGCAAAAGGGAGAGTTGGCGTGTTCGTTGGCGTCACAAACGCCAATTATCCTTCAGGGGCTAGCTACTGGTCCATTGCAAATCGGGTCTCCTATCTCTTAGATTTCCATGGCCCGAGCCTGGCCGTCGATACAGCTTGCTCTTCATCTCTTACGGCTATTCATCTGGCACTCGAAAGCTTGTATAGCGGCACGAGTACCTGCGCTATTGCTGGTGGAGTAAATTTAATCGTCGATCCAGCACACTACATCAAGTTATCAGAGCTAACAATGCTCTCGTCGGGCGAGCAGTGTCGGGCCTTTGGTGATCAAGCTGATGGTTTTGTGGATGGTGAAGGAGTAGGAGCAATTGTACTGAAACCGTTGCCGCAGGCTATTGCCGATGGCGATCATATCTATGGTGTCCTTAAGGGAAGCATGCTCAATGCTGGAGGTAAAACCAATGGCTATACGGTTCCTAATCCTCATGCTCAGGGTGATCTCGTACGAGCAGCGCTGGAGAGAGCTGGCATTAATGCTCGTACAATCTCTTATATAGAGGCACATGGAACCGGAACAACTCTCGGCGATCCGATTGAGATTACAGGACTGACACGCGCATTCACACCAGATACAACTGATACACAATTCTGTGCCCTGGGTTCAGTTAAATCTAATATTGGACATACTGAGAGTGCAGCGGGCATCGCGGGTTTGAGTAAAGTCCTGTTACAACTCAAATATGCTCAATACGCTCCTTCACTACATTCACAAGTGCTAAATCCTTATATCAACTTCAATACAACTCCATTCACAGTTCAACAGGAACTCGCTGAATGGAAGCGTCCGCTGATCAAAAGCGATGGGCAGATACGGGAATATCCACGTCGCGCCGGTATCTCCTCCTTTGGTGCCGGGGGGGCCAACGCTCATATACTTGTCGAGGAATATATTCCTGCGCAACAGACTCTGCCATCATTTAGTATTACGTCCCTCAATCCAGCAATAATTGTTTTATCAGCCAAAAGCGCACAGCAATTACAGGAACAAGCACAAAGATTATTAGCCTCTATTCAAGAGCAAGCTGTTACCGCATCTGATCTGGCTGCAATCGCCTACACGCTTCAAGTAGGGCGCGAGGCCATGGAGGAACGGCTAGCCTTGCTGGTACACTCATTGGCAGATTTACAGGAAAAATTGCAGGCATTTGTGTCTGGGAAAGAGGATATTGCTGATCTCTATCGCGGTCAAGTCAAGCAGAACCAGGAAACTATCACGCTCTTTGCAGATGATGAACTACAGATTGCGGTAAAACGCTGGATTGAAGCACGAAAATATACAAAAATCGCAGATCTATGGGCCAGAGGGCTAACATTCGATTGGAACTATTTCTATGATCAACACAAACCTGGGCGCATCAGCCTGCCAACCTATCCTTTCGCCAGGGAGCGCTATTGGATGTCCAGAGATGAGATGCCAGCAGCCGGATCAAGTATTGCTGCTGTCAGTCATGTGAGCGAGAGTTCCAATCAAACTCAACTGCCCACCAACACAGAACTTCTGGTCTTTGAAGAGACCTGGCAAGAAGCTACAGCAGGACTTTCTGCTACTCCTGGTCTCTGGACACCGCGCACTCTGGTCTGCTTCCTTTCACAACCCCAATCCCAGCAGGAGATCACTACTGCTCTGCGTGTATTTGCACCAAACTGTACCATTATCTTCCTCTCACAGGGTTTATCTTTTGCACAATCCTCTCCCAACCACTATACGCTCGATCACACGCTCCCCTCGTCCTATCAGGAGGCATTGCAAACATTGCAAAATCTATATGGGCACATCGACACAATTTTTTATCTCTTTCCGTTAGAAGATCCCTCGTGCCGACGTGATCCTGCCTCCCTACTCTCACTCATTCAGGCACTACCAGTCACACCAACACATACAACTACACGCCTGCTCTGGGCCTCCTCCTTCTCCTCTGATCTGGAGCAGGCAACCCTGGAAGCATGGATCGGTCTGGAACGTTCGCTGGGTCTGATTCTGCCTCAACTTCAACTCTCTGGACTCCTTGCTCGCACTTCAGAGCAAGAACATTCGTTACCTATTGCACGCTGGGCTCAGTGGCTCTGGCAGGCGCTGCAAATGCCCAAAGCAGAGAGCCTTCTTTATACAGACACAGCTACGCCTAAATATTTGCGAACGCAACCAGTCCTTCTGCAACCAACCACAGCTAGCCTTTTACGTCAGGGAGGCACCTATTTGATCACAGGCGGTCTGGGCGGACTTGGTGTACTCTTCGCTACCTATCTCGCTCGCATGTATTCGGCGCGCATACTTTTACTGGGTCGCTCATCACTAGATGAATCCCGACAAGCCGCACTCGCCTCTATACAGGCTGCAGGCGGCGAGGTACTCTATCTACAGGCAGATGTCTGCAATGCCATCCAGCTACGAGAAGCACTTCTCCAGGGTAAAGAGCGCTTTGGCCCATTGCATGGTGTGATTCATGCTGCGGGACTGTCTGGTCATGAGACGATCTTACAGAAGAGCCATGCCTCCTTCCGGCACACTCTGGCTGCTAAAATCCAGGGCACGCTCCTTCTCGACGAGTTACTGGCACAGGAACCATTGGACTTTACCTGTTACTTCTCTTCTTCTGCAGCCATCCTCGGTGACTTTGGCGCGGGCGACTATGCTGTAGGCAATCGTTTCTTGATAAGCTATGGTAGCTTACGCGAGCAATGGCGGCAGCAGGGAAAACGGAGCGGGAAGACTCTGGTAATCAATTGGCCTCTCTGGAGAGAGGGTGGAATGAGGATGGATGATGCAGAGCAGACACAGATGTATCTGGCCTCCAGCGGACAACGCTATCTGGAAACTGCAGAGGGACTGCGCATCTTCGAACAATTACTCACTCAGGCTGGCACCCAGTATCTGATCCTGGCAGGTCAAACAGATCGCATCACACACTTTCTCGGACTGACAGATGATAAGCCTGCTCCCACTCATGAAGGCATACACCATACCCATCATAACGGCACTGGCAGGCAGGCATATATGAAAGGCTGGACAGTTGAACAATGTCTGGAATGGGATCTCAGCACTCTGATAGGTCAGGTGCTCAAACTGGGACGAGAGCGCCTGGATCAAACAGCAAACCTGACGGATTTCGGCTTTGATTCTATCAGTCTGGCTGAGTTTGCCAGAGTGCTTTCTCAACACTATACATTGAATATCACTCCAGCACTATTCTTCGGCTATCCAACCCTGCGAAGACTGCTACACTACTTCCTTTCTGAGCATGCTGCAGCCATTCATACATTTTATGAAGAAGAATCCACGCCTGTCGCATCCATCACCACACCGGCGGCGCCCGCACCCGCTGCAACGTTACATCCATCTCATAAGATTTACGAGCAGAGTAGTGAGTCAACTCTATCCGAGCCCATCGCGATTATTGGAATGAGCGGGCGTTTCCCTCAGGCACGCAATATTGACGAATTCTGGAACACGCTAAGTGAGGGTCAGGATGTGATTAGCGCACCACCAGTTGAGCGCTTCTCACAACAGAAGCAAAACTGGCGCGGCGGCTGGATTCCAGGGGTACGGGAGTTTGATCCAGCTTTCTTTGAAATATCTCCACGCGAAGCCGAGTTTATGGATCCACGCCAACGTCTTCTTTTGCAGGAATCCTGGAACGCTCTAGAAGATGCAGGCTATGGTTCTCAACAGATCACTAACAGTAAAATTGCAATGTTTGTCGGAGTGGAGAGCGGCGACTATCAACTTCTAACGGGGACACAGACGCCCATTACCTCTAATCACGATGGCATTCTGGCTGCTCGTCTGGCGTATTTCCTCAATTTACACGGACCGGTAATGTCTATCAACACCGCCTGCTCATCTGGACTGGTGGCCGCTCATCAGGCTTGCTTGAGCCTGCGCAACCAGGAGTGCGATACCGCTATCGCCGCCGGAGTGAGTCTTCTCCTGGCAAGCGAAACAATGGAAGCAATGGATCACGCGGGAATGCTCTCTGAGGATGGGCGCTGCTATGCGTTCGACAGACGTGCTAATGGGTTGGTGCCCGGTGAGGCCGTTGCGGTTGTTGTCCTCAAGCGGCTTTCACAGGCCATAGCTGATGGCGATCCCATCTATGCTCTCATTAAGGGTAGCGGCATTAACTACGATGGTAAAACCAACGGCATTACCGCACCAGGCCTGATAGCGCAAACAGATTTGCTGCAAACTATCTATGATCGTTATCAGATCAATCCAGAACAGATCAGCTATATTATTACTCATGGCACAGGGACCAGATTGGGAGATCCCATTGAGATTCAGGCTCTATCTGATGCCTTCAAAAAATATACCCATCGTGAAGGCTACTGTGCATTGACCTCGACTAAGACAAATGTGGGTCATACCTTTGCAGCCTCAGGTCTGGTCAGTCTTATCGCACTGGTCCAGGCGCTGCGTCATAATACTATTCCCGCCAGTTTGCATTGTGAAGAGGAAAACGATTTTATCAACTGGAAACAAAGCCCATTCTATATCAATAAAACGGCCCGACCCTGGACTCCCCCTCTTTCGCAGCCAGCTCTCGGTGCGGTCAGCGCTTTTGGTGTCAGCGGAACCAACGCTCACATGGTGGTGGAGCGTTACGATGTGGAGCGTTACGATTATGCATCAGTTACACGACATACAAATCCACATCCTGTCTCGCTATTACTTTTCTCGGCACGCACCAGTGAGGAACTAATCGCTAAAATCACTGCCATGCTCACTTTCTTACAAGCCCATAATGCACAGGATTTCGATCTTACTGCTCTCAGCTATACATTAATGATAGGGCGCCAGCATTTCGCTCAGCGCTGTGCCATGGTAGTACAGGATTATGAGGATGCTCTCCAGGCACTACAGCGGGCGGCACAAATGGAGGCGTGGCCAGGCATATTAAGAGGAAATGTAGCTCGCGATTTTAGCAGCCAGAAAGCACTGGAAACTTTTGCGCAAGATCTGCTGGTACAATGCCGCTCGCTACACACAAATAAGCAAAAATATCAGGAAAATCTGCACGCGCTAGCTGATCTGTACTGTCAGGGATATACACTGCCCTGGCAAGAACTCTTCACACCAGAGACGCCAGAGCGGCTTCACTTACCAACGTATCCGTTTGCTAGAAACCAGTACTGGATACAGGTACGGGAGAATCGAACAGCCAACAACAAGCCAAAAGATACTTCAATACTCGAATCACCTATCGATCTTCAAGGCACCAGCACTTTCACCTTGCCGTCACTTATTCCTGCATCACAGATACACAACGGCGAAAAATCCGCAGTCCAACCACAGACAAAACCGCGGGAAATCGTTTTGAGTACCTTAACAACTGATCCTATAATCCCAATGCCCGAAGCAACAACTCGGCTTGAGCAAGGGAAAACAGTATTGCCACCGCTCGGACTCACACCACAAGTTCAAAATGAACATCCATCACAAAATACAGCACAATTAAGCATGGAGGCTCCTGCCATGGATATGATAGAAACGTTGCAAGAGGACCTGGCTCTTAGCCTGGCAGATATCCTCTATATGGAACGCAATGAAATTGACCTGGATAGAAAATTTGTCGAGTTGGGATTGGATTCAATCATTGGCGTGGAATGGATCAAAACGATCAATAAACAATACACTATGTCACTTACAGCCAGCCGCGTCTATGATTATCCTACGATCCGTGAATTTTCAGATTTTCTGGCCAGACAAATCTCTAAGCAGGGGAAACAGCCAGCCGCCGCTGCCCCCCCATCACGTAGTGCCCCACCACCGGAGCCCGCACCATTAGAGTCTGAAATCAAACCATCATCACGTATGATCCAAAGTTCGAATACTTCCAGCGCAGCCTGGACCAGCCCGAGCGAAAAACCACAGGTCCAGTTACTAACAGGCACTGAACAATCACGCGAGGCCATTGCACAGCCACAGGAAGAAATCCTGCCAGCGCGCCTGGGAAATCCTCTTTTTCAGACCCGCTATCACTGTAAATGGAGCTACTACGCCGGTTCCATGGGAGATGGAGTAGCTTCGGTAGAGTTGGTTACCGCCTTAGGCAATCACGACCTTCTGGGTATTTTCGGCAGTGCTGGACTCCGTAGCGAGCAGGTTGCAGACCATCTGCAACGCATTCGTGCTCGACTCGCGCCAGATAAAATCTACGGCATGTGCTTGCTATCTAATTTTCATCATCCAGAAGAGGAACAACGTCTGGTTGATTTATTCCTGAAATGGCAGGTTCCAGTTATCGAGGCCGCAGCATTTTCAGCGGTCACTGAGCCACTGGTCTACTTTAGAGTCAAAGGTCTTTCACAGCAAGCTGGCCGAATTATTATTCCCCGACGTATTATCGCTAAATGTTCACACCTCAATGTCGCGCGTCTCTTTCTGTCGCCACCACCGCTGGAGCATGTACAGCGCTTGCTACAAGCTGGCTTGATTAACGCCGAAGAGGCTCAACTTTCCCAGCAAATCCCACTGGCAGATGACCTGGCCGTGGAAACAGATTCGGGCGGTCATACTGATCAGGGAGTTGCCTTTGCCCTCCTGCCTGATGTCATTGCACTCAAGGCGGAGTTGCAACAACACTATGGATATCAGGAAGAGATTATGGTGGGTTGCGGCGGCGGCATTGGGACCCCGGCAGCCATTGTCTCCGCTTTTGCTCTGGGTGCTGATTTCGTCTTTACCGGTTCCATTAATCAATGCACGCTTGAAAGTGGCGCTCACCCGGTCATCAAAGATATTTTGAGTACCGTATCATTACACGATACAACGATCTCAATCGCTGGCGATATGTTTGAGATTGGGGCCAGGGCTCAGGTTGTGCGCAAAAATAGCCGACACGCACTTCGCGCCAATACACTCTATCAGTTGTACACACACTATAAATCTCTGGATGACCTTTCAGCTAGTATCAAAAGAGATCTCGAAACCAACTACTTTAAACGTTCCCTGGCCGAGGTCTGGCAACTTGTTTGCGATTATAAGCGACAGCGCAATCCAGAACAGATTGAGGAAGCTAACGAGAACGCTCATCTAAAAATGGCGATGATCTTCAAATGGTATTTCGCCCATTGCAGTCAGATTACCCGTGATGGCGATCTCTCGGAAGCGGACAATTTCCAGATCTTCTGTGGCCCGGCTATGGGCGCGTTCAATCGCTGGGTCGCCGGGACACGCTACGAACAATGGCAAAACCGCCATGTACATGAAGTGGCTGCCTTATTGATGAACGCAGCCTACGAGTATGCTCAATCCAGACCAACTGCATTGCGCGTTGGAAAAGAATCACAGCGTCCAGATGCGCCTCCGCAAAGCTCAAATCTGGCTCCCACCTTAACGACTTCGCCACAACATACGGAGGCGGCCATTGCGATTATTGGGATGTCAGGAAAGTTCCCTGCATCAAAAGATCTAACAGAGTTCTGGCACAATCTAGCGCAAGGTATGGACTGCATTTCAGAAATTCCAGCTGAACGCTGGCCTATTGCTGACTATTATGATCCAGATCATGAAGCCCCAGGAAAAACCTTTGGACGCTGGATGGGTGCATTGGATGATATTGATAAATTCGACCCGTTCTTTTTTCGTATCACTCCGCATGAGGCTGAGCTGATGGACCCTCAGCAACGTCTGTTCCTTGAACACTGCTGGAGCGCAATTGAAAATGCTGGCATCAAACCTTCAGGATTATCTGGGACACGCTGTGGTGTCTTCGCTGGCTGTGCAACCGGAGATTATGGTAAGCGCGTCAGCCAGCAAGAGCTTAATGGACTGGCGATGATGGGCGAGACTACCTCGATCCTGGCTGCGCGTATCTCATATCTCTTAAACTTAAAGGGCCCAAGCATGGCCATTGATACCGCCTGCTCTAGTTCACTGGTCGCCATTGCAGAAGCCTGTAATAGCCTGCTTCTTCATAACAGTGATCTGGCATTAGCTGGCGGGGTCAATGTTATGGCAGGTCCATTACCCCATATTTTGATCAGTAAAGCTGGCATGATGTCAAAAGATGGTCATTGCTATACGTTTGATAACCGAGCCAATGGCTTTGTTCCTGGCGAGGGTGTCGGCGTGATACTTTTAAAGCGTCTCTCAGATGCCATCCATGATCAAGATATCATTCATGGGGTCATTCGTGGCTGGGGCGTCAACCAGGACGGAAAGACCAATGGGATTACCGCTCCGAGCTCTAACTCACAACGAGACCTCTTACAGCACGAGGTTTATAGCCGCTTTGGTATTAATCCCGAAACCATTACTTTACTTGAAGCTCATGGCACCGGGACAAAGTTGGGCGATCCAATTGAAGTGGAGGCACTGGTTGAGGCATTCCAATCTTTTACAGACAAAAAACAATACTGCGCTCTGGGTTCGGTAAAAAGTAATATCGGGCACCTGCTAGCAGCGGCTGGCATCGCTGGCGTTATGAAGGTCTTGCTGGCCTTGCAGAACTCAATGCTTCCTCCAACCATCAACATGAAGAAGCTCAATGAACATATTTCGCTTACCGAGAGCCCATTTTATGCCAATACCACCCTGCGTCCATGGCAGGCAACGCCAGATAGTCCACGCCGTGCAGGTGTCAGCTCTTTTGGTTTTAGTGGTACAAATGCCCATCTGGTCATTGAAGAGTATCTCCCAACTTCAGTACCAACAATGAGCAGTCAACCACACACGAAAGGGAATCCACTCGTCTTTGTCCTTTCAGCCAGAAGTGAAGCCCAACTACAGACGTATGCGAAAAGTATGCAGGCCTATATTCAGCAGCAAAAAGAGTTGGATCTGCAGGCTCTCATCTATACACTGCAGTGTGGCAGAGATGCAATGGAATACCGCCTGGCATTCCTGGCAGAATCCAGGGAAGAGCTCCTACAACGCTTACAAAGCTTTATCATGGAGAAACCAGATGCAGGAGTACGAACTGGACAAACCAAAAAGAGTCAGAAAACGCAACTCTTCGAAAAAGATGACGATGCCCGGTCCTTGCTCTATACCTGGTTCCAGCGTGGCAAGTTCAAAAATATTTTAGAACTCTGGGTCGAGGGTGTGGAAATCGACTGGCAGTCACTATATAATGAACCAAAACCTCGCCGTCTCAGCCTGCCTACATATCCATTTGCCCGTCAGCGCTACTGGCTGGAAAGCAAAGCGCAACTTGATACCCATACCAGCACCCCGCCCACTCCCATACAAACGCGCTCAGTTTCTTCCCAACCAGTACTAACATCGCCAGTTGCATCTGTTGCCACGTCAGGAAAACAGCATGGTATTTCGCTACCACCGCTATCAGATATTATGCCCGGCACACAAGGACCATCACATCAGCCCGGTCCACATATAACGTTAGCGCCACTTTTCTCTCCAACAGCACAGGCTACTAATCATCAGGCCGCACAGCAGACACAAAATGGCGCGCATGACAGATCTATTTCTGCCCACCAACCCACTCCTGCTGTACAACATATACAAGACGAACTGATTGAAATTGTTGCGGAATGCCTTTATCTGGACCCGAAGGATGTTGATCTGGATAGCACCTTTGTCGATATGGGCATGGATGCTATCATTGCAAGCGAATTGGTGCATGCGATCAATAAAGGCTATGGAGCCTCACTTCCAGCGACAATTCTCTATGAACATCCCGGTATTCGTGAGCTCGCTGAATTCTTACAGCAGGAGCAGGAACCACGCGCCCAGTCTTCTGCTCAAATGGGCCCACAAAACCTTATCATCAATCCGCCAGCCTCACTCGCTGCTCATCCTCTTCCCTCGCGGATGGCTCTACTCGATGAATTGGGTCTTAGTCTGGCGGAAGCACTCTTTAAAGAAGAGGGCAACATCGATGTCGATGCTTCATTTGTTGATATGGGCATGGATTCAATTGTTGCCGTCGAATGGGTACGGTCAATTAATAAGAAATATGGAACCTCACTCCTGGCTACAGCAATCTATGATTTTAGCAGCCTGCGAAAACTGGCGGAATCACTCTACCAGGAATTCACCCAACGCGGTTACGCCTACCCCCATCAATCTCAGGCGGCGATAGCCAAAACTACGTCACCAATGGAGCCACAGAGACCGATCACACCCATCGTGTCTCCAGAACATCAGCCAGCAATAAAACCAGTTATTGAAACACCAGCAACTCTAGCGCCACTTCAACGAGAACCACAACAGACTCAGCCCAAACAGAGCATCAAGGAGGCTACAACAGGCTCGAACGAAGCAGAGGCTATTGCGATTGTGGGCATATCCGGTCGCTATCCCGGTGCAAGCGATCTGAATCACTACTGGGATAATCTCGCACAGGGTAAAAATTGCGTGCGAGAGATTCCCCGAGAACGCTGGGACAGTAACCGCTATTATGATCCACGTCCGTTTCAGGAGGGCAAAATCAACTGCAAATGGCTCGGTGCTCTTGATGATATTGAATATTTCGATCCACTCTTCTTCAATATCTCCCCTGGAGAGGCAGAAGT
Source organism: Dictyobacter arantiisoli (assembly GCF_008326305.1). Lineage (GTDB taxonomy): Bacteria > Chloroflexota > Ktedonobacteria > Ktedonobacterales > Ktedonobacteraceae > Dictyobacter > Dictyobacter arantiisoli. Next base: position 68,177 of record NZ_BIXY01000006.1, read on the forward strand.
CATCGATCCACAACAGCGTCTCTTCCTTGAAGAGGCTTATAAGGCCTTTGAAGATGCAGGCTATAGTCCACAATCCTTAAATAATCTGAAGTGCAATGTATACCTGGGCATTATGGGAAATGAATACGGACAGATGGTCTCACAGCGACACTCAGGAGTCGCGAGTACGACCGGGAACAGCTTTGCGATTGCTGCAGCACGCATCCCTTACTTTCTTAATCTTAAAGGCGCGGCTATTGCAATTGATACCGCCTGCTCCTCTTCGCTGGTGGCAACACATCTAGCCTGCCAGGCTCTGGCACACCATGAGACTGACATGGCGTTGATTGGTGGTGTAACCTTGTACCTGGCACCGGAAAGCTATCTGGATATGTGTGCGGCGGGTATGCTCTCACCCGATGGTCAATGTAAGACCTTTGATACGAACGCCAATGGCTTTGTCCCTGGTGAAGGGGTAGGAGCGGTAGTTCTCAAGCGATTAAGAGATGCCGAGGCGGACCACGATCCTATTTATGGGGTGATCATTGGATCGGGCATCAACCAGGATGGCAAAACAAATGGGATTACCGCTCCGAATATGAGTGGGCAAATGGAACTACTCCGCGAGGTCTATCAACAGTACCATATCGATCCTGAAACAATTAGTTATGTGGAGACACATGGCACGGGCACGAAATTGGGCGATCCGATAGAGCTGGAGGCACTCTCGCGCGTCTTTAAGGAATACACGACGAAAAAACAGTTCTGTGCGATTGGCTCGGTCAAGAGTAATATCGGGCATACCTCTGCGGCTGCTGGCGTTGCCAGCCTCCATAAAGTTCTCTTGTGTTTGCAACATCAACAACTTGTCCCCAGCATTCATTTCCAAACTCCCAATGAGCATTTTGATTTTGCGAACTCTCCTCTCTATGTCAATACAGAAACGCGCCCCTGGACCAGTTCAGGAGATGTACCACGCCGTGCGTGCATCAGTTCCTTTGGCTATAGCGGTACCAATGCACATCTGATCATCGAGGAATATCGCTCACGCACATCCAGTCCACAACGTATCAGACAGGATCATGACCTTCAGCACGCTATCCTGTTCACCCTCTCGGCTCAGAGTGAACCACAACTACTCACCTATACTCGTTCTTTACACAATTGGATTGCAACTCATCCAGATTTCTCCCTGAAGGATCTGGCCTATACCTTACAGGTTGGTCGACGTGCCATGGACTATCGTCTGGCTTTTGTGGCCCATTCACGAGAAGAACTACTTCAAACATTGGCTGATCTGCTCACCAAACAGCCTGCATATGGCATTCGTATGGCTCAAGTTAAAAAGGGCAAGCACGGACGCGGGCTCCTTGAAGGAGATGAACAGGCCCAGGTCAGATTGCGCAGCTGGCTAAACAATAAAGATCTACACCATATAGCCGATGCCTGGGTCACAGGACTTGATGTGGATTGGTCACAGCTCTATGATGATCACCAGCCTTATCGCCTCAATCTACCAACCTATCCCTTCGCCAGGGAACGTTACTGGCTTGTAGAACAGAACATAGGTGCTGCATCCAATCATAGTGCACCAATTGCCAGTTCAATGGCTATCCATCCATTAGTACAAAACAATATTTCAAATCCAACGGGTCAGCACTTCTACTCGACCTTTACCGGGAATGAGTTTTTCCTGGCTGATCATGTAGTAAAAGGCGTTCGGACGTTGCCCGGGGTAGCATATCTAGAAATGGCTCGTGTGGCATTTGTAGAGGCCGCCGGACCTTTGTATAAAACACAGGCCCGGCTACAACTCAAAAATGTTGTCTGGCCCAGTGCGCTTATGGTGGAGGACCATCCACGTGAAGTCCATATCAGACTCACGCTGAACCATTATCCTGACGTTTCCTATGAGATTTACAGCTCGAAGCCAGAAAATGAACAGGAACAACAAATTCTTAGCCAGGGATTGATCGTGCCGAATACTGAACGGCTGACTCCATCAATGCTGAATATTGATACGTTAAAAACACAATGCAAGCAAGATCATCTCTCTTCAACCGAGTGTTACTCAGCCTTTAGCTCGCTGGGTATTGAGTATGGCCCTGGATTTCAGAGTATCCAGGATCTCTTTATCGGTCAGGGGTGCGCGCTAGCAAAACTTTCACTACCAGCATCAGTAATTGGGACGCAGAATGACTATCTCCTGCATCCCAGCCTGCTTGATGCCGCCTTCCAGGCTTCTCTTGGGCTGCATATCGGCGGGCATGGTCACGCTTTATCTCTTCCATTTGCACTTGAAGATTTGGAAATTCAGCGGCCCTGTACCTCAACGATGTGGGCCTGGGTTCGTTATAGAGCAGAAAATAATGCGACCAATCTATCCGCAACCCAACATACCCTGGAGCCACGCATAGACATTGATCTATGCGATGAAGTTGGAGCTCTCTGTCTCAGCCTGAAAGGTTTTCTTACACGAACATTGCGCGACCAGAAGTTTCTGACCAGTTCCCAGGCGTCAGAAGGCGTTCTTATGCTGCAACCACATTGGCAGGAGCAACCTGTTACGGGAAGCACACAGACGCCTGACTATACGACGCGACGGGTCATTTTTCTTGAAGAGGATACTGTACCATCTACAAGCAACTGAAAGTACATGAAGTGAGTGAAATACATTGTCACACGAGAAAGATATCATGAGTATTTGGGAACGCTTTCAAACATATGCTATTCAAGTATTTGAGGAGATTCAGGGGATCTTACGTTCAAATCCCACTGGCAAAGTGCTGGTACAATTGGTCTTACCTTTCCAGGCTGATCAACCACTGTATCCTGCACTCTCGGCACTCTTAAAGACGGCCCAATTGGAAAATCCACACTTTATCGGTCAGGTTATTGAAGTAGAAGCAGGTGATCGTCAGGAGAGTATTGAGTCAAAGCTATACGAAAATAGCCTCTGTCCTGCTGATCACTGGATTCGCTACCAGAATGGGCAGCGTTATGTTGCCCGTTGGAGTGAGCTAACCACGACGACAGATCAACTGACTATTCCATGGCGAGAAAGGGGAATCTATCTGATTACAGGTGGGGCCGGTCGACTGGGTCTGCTCTTTGCCAGAGAAATTGCCAGCCATATCAGCCAGGCTACGCTTATCCTGACAGGCCGCTCTCCCTTGAATGCCGAGCAATCTATACGCTTGCAGGAGATTGTAGAGTTGGGCCTGGAGGTACACTACTGGCAGGTTGATGTAACCGATGAACAGGCAGTTACCACTCTGATACAACGTATTCAGACCATCTATGGAAATCTTCATGGAATTATTCATAGTGCTGGTATCATTCGCGACAATTTTATTATTCAAAAAAGTCGGGAGCAGTTTTTAGAAGTATTAGCTCCTAAAGTGGCAGGGCTGGTTCATGTCGATCAGGCCACGCAGCGGCAAAAGCTCGATTTCTTTGTCATTTTCTCCTCTGCCGCTGGCAGTTTTGGCAATGCGGGCCAGGCTGACTATGCCACCGCGAACGCCTTTATGGATGCCTATGCTCACTATCGCAATACATTGGTAGCCCAGGGTCAACGCCAGGGCCATACGCTCTCGCTCAACTGGCCTCTCTGGAAGGAAGGAGGTATGCATCTTGATCCCGAAGCTGAAGATCTGATTGAACAGGCCACAGGTTTGACTGCAATAGACACCTCAAATGGTATTAAAGCCTTTTATCAGGGACTGGCTTCAGGGCAGGAACAGATCGTGGTGATGAAAGGCGATTTGCCACGCCTTCAATCAACCTTCCTGGCACAATCGAAGCAGGCTGAGCCAGTCCAACCACACTCAGCCAGTACGCAGAACAATACAGCTTCATCTGACGAGGAAACTCAGTTCGACGAAAAAGCGCTTTACTACTTTAAGAAGTTGCTCTCCCCGATGATCAAAGTGCCAGTCGAGCGTATTCAAGCTGAGGCCGCCCTGGAGATCTATGGCATTGACTCCATTATGATTATGAAGTTAACCAATCAGTTAGAAAAAACCTTTGGGCCATTGCCGAAAACCCTTTTCTTCGAATATCAAACCACTCAGGCACTCACCTCATATTTTATTGCTACCTATAACGAACAGTTGAAAACGGCTCTACATATCACGACTCCTGCGACTCAAGCCGTAAGCGGGGACAGCGAAAAATCTGCGTCGCTGCCCGCGAAACCTTTCAAACAAACAAATGGACTATACAAATCTACCCATACGCTTACACTTCAACCATCCACTACGCCACCTGCAGCGCTACAGTCCAGAGAAATTGCCATAATTGGGCTGGCTGGTCGCTATGCTGGAGCCCAAAATGTGCAAGAATTCTGGCAGAATCTATCCACAGGCACTGATTCGGTTAGCGAAATTCCATCAGAACGCTGGGATTCCACTCAGTATGCTTCTGGCCATTGGGGCGGCTTCCTTCAGAATGTGGATCATTTTGATCCACTCTTCTTCAATATTTCCCCTCGTGATGCGGAAATGATGGACCCTCAGGAGCGTTTGTTTCTGGAGTGCGTTTATGAAGCGCTAGAAGATGCTGGCTATACCCGTGAAACGCTCCAACTCTCGGAGGAAACCGATTATGCAGGTGATGTCGGTGTCTTTGTCGGCGCGATGTATCACGAGTACCAGTTATATGGGGCTCAGGAACAACTGCAAGGCCATGAAATTGCACTTTCGGGAAATGCCGCAGCCATTGCCAATCGTGTCTCTTATTTCTGTAATTTCTCTGGTCCCAGTATTGCGCTTGATACGATGTGCTCTTCTTCACTGGCAGCCCTGCATCTGGCCTGTCAGAGTATCTTGAACAAGGACTGCAGAGTGGCCATTGCAGGAGGTGTAAATGTCTCTATCCATCCCAACAAGTATGTCGCGCTGGGGATGGGTAAGTTTCTTTCCAGCAAAGGACGCTGCGAGAGCTTTGGTGCTGGTGGGGATGGCTATGTACCAGGAGAAGGTGTGGGAGCTGTACTCCTCAAATCTCTACCCCAGGCCATCGCTGACGGTGATCATATCTACGCCGTTATTAAAGGTACAGCTATCAACCACGGCGGTAAAACCAATGGCTATACAGTGCCTAACCCTCATGCTCAAGCTAGCGTCATCGAACACGCATTCGCCACTGCGCATGTTGAACCGCGCGCAATAAGCTATATCGAGGCTCACGGCACAGGCACATCCCTGGGTGATCCAATCGAAATTGCGAGTCTGAGCAGAGCATTCCACAAATATACGCAGGAAAAACAGTTCTGTGCTCTGGGCTCGGTAAAATCTAATATCGGACACACCGAGAGTGCAGCAGGTATTGCCGCGCTCACCAAAGTACTCTTACAGATGCAACATCAACAAATCGTCCCGTCTCTTCATTCACATACCCTCAACCCACATATTGATTTTGCCCACACACCTTTTTTTGTGCAGCAGGAACTCACGGAGTGGCAACGGCCCACTATCTCTGTACAGGGAAAGATACGTGAATATCCAAGAATCGCTGGTATTTCATCCTTCGGTGCCGGTGGCTCTAATGCCCATATTGTGGTTGAGGAGTATATCCCGGCAGTTCAGGAGTCACCTCTGACCAGCACTCCCCAACATCCAGCCCTGATCATCTTGTCTGCGAAAAGTCAGGCACAATTGCGGCAACGCGCCACACAACTGCTGACCGCTCTGCAAGAAACATATACTCAGACAGCCGATCTGACGGCACTGGCCTATACGCTCCAGGTCGGACGAGAAGCAATGGAAGAACGTCTGGCTATTGCGGCAGCAACCCGTACCGTCCTGATAGAAAAACTCGGGGCGTTTGTGACGGGTCAGGAAGAGATTGAGGAGACCTACAGCGGTCAGGCTCGATCATATAAAGAACTCCTGGAAGTCTTCACTGCCGATAAAGATATGAACACGACCCTGCAGGCATGGATAGACAAAGGTAAATATCACAAATTGCTCCAACTCTGGGTCAAGGGTCTACAGATTGATTGGAACAGGCTTTACAGTGAAAGCCGCCCGAGACGTATCAGTCTCCCAACCTATCCATTCGCCCACCAACGCTATTGGGTTCCTGCTGCCACATCAACAACGATAGCAGCACCATCCAACACGCCTGCAATCTTGCATCCGTTACTACAGTACAATGTCTCCGATTTCTTCGCGCAACGCTTTCAAACAAGGTTGACTGGCCAGGAGTTTTTTCTGGCTGATCATGTAGTGCAGGGACAGCGCATCTTGCCCGCTGTAGCATATCTGGAGATGGCTCACGCTGCCGTCATGCAAGCCATGAGAGCAACAGAGAAAAATAACCACATGGTCCTGCGTTTATACAATGTTGCATGGGTACGCCCTCTTGTCGTTGACAAGCAAGCGGTAGAGCTTCAAATTGAACTGGCTTTGCAGGAAGAGAAGAGAATCGCATTCGCGGTCTCAAAACAGTCCTCAACAATAGAGGATACATCATTTCTCTATTGTCAGGGAAACGCACAACTGTTAAGCGATGGGGAGATTGAGCATTCTTCCATCAATTTACCCATGCTGCATAGCCAGTGCCAGCAACAATCTCTTTCGGCGTCATCCTGCTACCAGACCTATCAGACATTGGGAATACAATATGGATCACGCATGCAAGGGCTCGAACACATACTGATTGGAGATGGACAGGTTCTCGCTCGCTTATCCCTACCAGAATCTTTCTCGCATAATACAGCGCCCTTCATGCTACATCCCAGCCTTCTGGATGCGGCAATCCAGGCTGGAATTGCTCTGACGCCATGGGCGGGTACTGGAAATGTACCACACCTGCCTTTTGCGCTGGATGAACTGGTTCTACTCAAACCAGTACCAACACGGGCCTGGGCCTGGGTGCGTGGTCGGGGAACGTCAATCCATAATAAGCTCGATATCGATATCAGTGATGAACAGGGGCAAGTCTGCGTTCGTCTGCGCGGACTTGCCACTCGTGCATCGCATCCTACGAATGAGCAGCCTGATGAACCGCAGAACAGTGATCCCGGCTCGCAAAATTCAAATTCTGAGCGCTTACTACTGCTTCATCCTTACTGGGAGCCGGTAAACATCCTGGAAGAAAAAATCACTCCTGCCGTGTCCGAACAAATACTCATTGTCGGAGGCACTTCAGAATATATTCAGGCGCTCACAGGCCTCTATCCTCATGCTGTAACGCTTCCCATTCAGGCGCATCAAACGACAGAGCAAATAGCCAGGCAGCTTGAGGTGTTACCATCCATTGAGCATCTCTTCTGGATCGCTCCGGCAGCCCATCTTTCTGATGATGTGGATGAAGGTCTTATTCAATCCCAACACGAAGGTGTGCTCCACTGCTTCTGTTTGATCAAAGCTTTGATCAAACAAGGCTATGCAAACAAACGACTTGGCTGTACCTTTATGACCAGCCAGGCCCAACAGATCCATCCAACTGACCAGCTAGATCCAACGCATGCCAGCCTCCATGGACTGGTTGGCTCGCTTGCCAAAGAGTATCCATCCTGGCAAATTCGCCTGCTAGATCTTCCAGCACAGGAAACCTGGCCGCTCCATCATTTACTCACTCTGCCATATGATCCGGCTGGTCGTGCCCGGGTGTATCGCCAACAACAATGGTATCGTCAGGAACTACTACCGCTATCGATCCCAATCCCAACTGTCTCGCAGGCCCCCTATCGTCAGACAGGAGTATATGTGATTATCGGGGGCGCAGGTGGAATCGGACAGGTCTGGAGCGAGTATTTGATGCGCACCTATCAAGCACACCTTATCTGGATTGGACGGCGACCGCTAGACACGAGTATCCAGGCACAACGAGAGCGGCTGAGCAGTTGGGGACCACAACCCGACTATATCCAGGCCGATGCCACCAATCGTCAGGAGCTTACCGCTGCTTACCAACAAATCAAGCAGAAACATCCAAGAATCCATGGTGTCATTCAATCAACTGTGGTTCTACACGATCAGAGTATCGCACGTATGGATTTGGATCATTTTCAGGCTGCTCTGGCTGCCAAAGTCGATGTGAGTGTCCGTCTGGCCCAGGTCTTTTCACCAGATGAACTTGATTTTGTGCTCTTTTTCTCTTCGCTCAACGCTTTTGCAACCCGGGCTGGACAGAGTAATTATGCGGCGGCCTGTACGTTTGAGGATGCCTTCACGCGCCATCTGCGCCAACGCTGGTCATGTCCGGTCAAAGTCATGCATTGGGGTTACTGGGGCAGCGTTGGTATCGTAGCCACTTCGAGTTATCGCGAGCAAATGGCCAGATTGGGTCAGGGTTCGATTGAGCCACCAGAGGCAATAGAAGCCGTACAAACCTTGCTGAACGGACCAATAGATCAACTTGCCCTGCTAAAAACGAATTCAAACTGGCAGCCCACAACGCCAGCGGCACAGGATATATTAACACTCTATGCACAAGAGCTGCCATCTAGCCTCCAACAGATTCAACAGCACACACTGCTCTCATCAGCTACAGATACTTATCCTTCTGCTAGCAAGGGCCAGCAGAAAGAGGAGCTAGAAAAGCTTCTCTCACGTGTGCTCCTTGGCCAATTGCATGCAATGGGTCTCTTCAACACGCGGAATACCGACCTCCACACGGCCAGAGTAGAACTAGGAATTCGTGAAGCATATGATCAGTGGCTCCGAGAAAGCATTGTTCTTCTGGCTCAGCAACAAGAGATCAATCCTTCAGAGGATGGTGCCTGCTCTCATTTACTGCTCACCTCTGTAGATAGTCATACGGCCTGGATAGAATGGGAAAACAAAAAAACTTATTGGCTTAATGATTCCCATTTGAGCACGCAGCTGCGTCTGGTGGAAACGATGCTGCGTGCCCTACCCGCTATTCTCACTGGTTCCCAGAGTGCCACCGAAATTATGTTCCCTCATGGCTCAATGGAACTCATTGAAGGTATCTATCAATACAATCCGGTTGTCGATTACTTTAATGAGGTGCTTGCAAACTGTGTTGTCGCGTATGTACAAAACCAATTAAAACATACGAAGAACGGCACCATGCCCCAAATACGTATTCTAGAGATTGGAGCTGGCACGGGCGGGACCAGTGCAGTCGTATTACGAAAACTACTTCCCTACCAGAGCTATATTCAAGAATACTGCTATACTGACGTTTCAGAAGCGTTCTTGCAACATGCACAGCGGATGTATGCTCCCCTTTATCCATTCCTGACAACACGATTATTCAATGTTGAACACGCTCCGGCAGAGCAGGAAATCGATCCAGGAGGCTATGATCTTGTCATTGCCGCCAATGTCCTGCATGCGACACGCCAGATCCGTCGCACGCTGCGCAACGCGAAAGCAATCATAAAAACACATGGGTTGCTACTCTTAAATGAAATCACCAGTGTCAACCTGTACACCCACCTGACCTTCGGCTTGCTCGATGGATGGTGGGCCTCAGAAGATTCAGCTATACGCATGCAGGGAAGTCCTGGATTAACTGTCGAAAGATGGGAAAATGTGCTCCAGGATGAAGGCTTCCCTTTTATCTTTGTTCCGACACGTGCACTTACCACAGCAGATCAACAAATCATCGTAGCGGAGAGCAATGGGCTGGTACGTCAACCTCAATCGCATCAGACAACGGAATTACCACTCGAACCATTGCATAAGCCAGCACAACTGCTCACCCCGGCTCCAACCACATCGATCCCACCTACTTCGTTGCCAGGGGCCAGTAATACACTGATAGATATACGAGATCAGAGCATCGCCTTCTTCAAAACGCTGATCGGCAATGCGCTCAAAATCGCCACAGATCAAATTGACATTTCTGAACCATTCCAGACATATGGCTTAGACTCAATCTTGATTGTCCAATTGACGGACAATCTGCGGGATGTTATGGGGGATATCAGCAGTTCTCTCTTCTTTGAATATCCAACTATTACTGCGCTGATAGATCACTTCTTACAGACCAGACCAGAGGCGCTACGCCAACTCGTCACGCCCGCGCAATCAACTCAATCAACTCAACCATCACAATCAACTCAACCATCACAGCCAGCGAAAACGACACCAGCCCGGCGCTTTCTCGCGCAGCAGTCTGAAGCCGATATCGCAGTAGCACTATCAGAGGCTTCTCCATCAAATGAACCTATCGCTATCGTCGGGTTGGCTGGTCGCTATCCAGGTGCGCCTGACTTGAATAGCTTCTGGGAAAATCTGCTGGCTGGTCAGAGCGCCATCAGCGAGATTCCAGCCGAGCGTTGGAAGTGGCAAGATTATTTTGAACCAACCAGAGGCAAACATGGCTCACATTATACACGCTGGGGCGGTTTCCTCTCAGAGATTGATGCCTTTGATCCACTTTTCTTTGGTCTCTCGCCACGCGAAGCTCGTCAGATGGACCCACAAGAGCGTCTCTTTCTGGAAACCACCTATACGTGTATTCAGGACGCCGGTTACATACCCCAGCAACTCGACGAGCAGCAGCGTGTGGGTGTCTTTGTAGGTGTGATGAATGCCAACTATCCCAGCGGAACTCGCTACTGGTCTATTGCCAACCGCATCTCTTATCTGCTCAACTTTCATGGTCCCAGTATCGCTCTGGATACTGCCTGCTCTTCTTCATTAACGGCTATTCATCTGGCAACAGAGAGCCTACGCAATGGGACCTGCACCTGCGCCATTGCTGGCGGAGTCAATTTGATCGTTGATCCAGTGCATTATCTACGCCTCTCAGAGGCTACCATGCTTTCCTCTGGTGAGCAGTGCCGCGCCTTTGGAGAGCATGCTGACGGTTTTGTGGATAGTGAGGGTGTTGGGGCAGTGCTGCTGAAATCGCTGCCTCGTGCGCTCGCTGATGGAGACCACATCTATGGCCTGATCAAAGGGAGTATGATCAATGCGGGTGGCAAAACGGGTGGCTATACGGTACCAAGCCCCCAGGCACAGGAACAGGTGATCAGTGAAGCCCTGCATCGTGCCCGCGTCCCGGCACGGAGCATTAGCTATTTAGAAGCACACGGCACAGGAACCATTCTAGGCGATCCAATCGAGATTGCAGGACTCACACGTGCCTTTATGGCCGAGAGTACAGATACGCAGTATTGTGCGCTGGGCTCAGTCAAATCCAATATCGGTCATGCAGAGAGTGCCTCAGGTATGGCAGGTCTGACTAAGATCCTGCTTCAACTCAAACATCAGCAACTGGTTCCTTCTCTACATGCACGTACACCTAATCGTCATATCAATTTCGCTTCCACACCATTTATACTCCAGCAAGAACCTGCTCCCTGGCCGCAACCCTATCTGCAACTTGATGGTAGCTTCCAGCATGTCCCGCGTCGGGCAGGAATCTCTTCTTTTGGTGCCGGGGGAGCAAATGCCCACATCATCATTGAAGAATACCAGCCGGATATGCCTGAACACGTTACGGTTACGGCACCACAACATCCTGAGCTTATTCTCCTTTCAGCTAGAACAGAGGAACAGTTGCGCGAAACAGCTCGAAATGTATTGCACTACATCCAAGTGAACAACTACAGTCAGAAGGATCTACCAGCTATCGCCTATACCTTGCAGGTCGGGCGTGAAGCTATGGAGGAACGCCTGGCATTCCAGGCCGAGTATCTTGAAGAGATGGTCGCAAAACTCACAGCATTTCTCAACGATGATCTTACAACTAGCACCATCTATCGCGGACGAGCCAGACAGAATGCGGAACACACGCTCACCCCTGACAACAAGCAGCAAGCACTTGAACAGTGGTTGACTAAGGGAGACTCTGTGGAACTCCTGATGGCATGGAGCAAAGGACTTACTATCGATTGGTCTCTGCTCCATAAGACTGATACACCACACCGGATCAGCCTACCAACCTATCCTTTTGCCCGCGAACATTACTGGTTAACTGAAAGCCAGGCAAAAATAACAAACGCGATTGCTCCGTTGCATGCTCTGGTACAACAAAACACCTCTCACTTTAATGAGCAACGCTTCAGCTCGGTCTTTAGTGGACAGGAGTTTTTCCTGGATCATCATGTGGTGAAAGGAAAACGCATGATGCCAGCAGTAGCCTATCTGGAAATGGCACAAGCAGCGATCACAATCGCACTGGACCACAAATTTTCATTGCAGAATCAGTTCAGTATCCAACTGAAGGATGTTAGTTGGGTTCGTCCTATTGAGGTGGAGAAACAACCAGTACAGGTTCAGATCAGTCTGTCACAGGAAAACGCAAACAGCATTGACTATAAGATCAGTAGTCAATCTAACACGATAGATGGCAAACCCATCTTATATAGCCAGGGACGTGCCAGTGTGCAACCCCTAACAAGGATTCCCACGCTAGATGTATCTGCCATACAAATGAACTGTCAGCAGCAGATACATACGGCATCACAATGCTATGACACCTTCCATGCACTGGACATCGATTATGGTCCCGCTCATCAGGCAATTGAAGCGATCTATGTGGGACTCAATCAGGCGCTGGCTCGACTTTCACTACCAGTATCGGTAGCCCATACACTTGATCAGTTTATCCTTCATCCCAGCCTGCTCGATGGTGCACTACAGGCCATGCAGGGGCTACAACATATGGATACTATGGGAAGCCTCAAAACCGCGCTTCCATTCTCACTAGAAGAACTCAATATCTTCGGTACCTGCTCATCTGAGATGTGGGCCTGGGTTCACTACAGCGATCATCAGACAGCAGGCAATAGACAACAATCGCCCATACAGAAAATAACTATCGAGATCTGTGATTCACAGGGTAATATCTCTGTGCAGATGAAAGGAGTTGCATGTCGGGTGCTTGAAGAGAATAAGACATGGATAGAGGATGGAGAGCGCGCAAGGCTCCTCCCAGAGGCACAGCCTGATTTAAACTCACCCGCGCAACGATCCGCACCAGAGAGTGATGAGAATGAATTTCAGTATTTCCTGCAACTGTCCAAACAAATTTCAGCAGGAGCTATCACTGAAGAACAACTAGCGCATATCCTTTTGCAATAGCATGAAAGCAGAATACGCCATGAATCATGATATCCAACTCTTATATCAACAGATCAAAAATAAACAGATCAGTCACGAAGAGGCGGCACGTCATCTTCAACTGCTGCTTGCTCAAAAGAAGCAACTCCCTGCGTCCTCGATGACAGAAAATGAGCATACTGAGAACCTGGCGAGCACGCTACCACCTGCCCCTGCCACAGAGAACAGGGATTTAGCAGAAAAAGCCAGTCGCTATCTACGCCGCCTGCTCTCTAAGGTTATTGAACTACCAGCAGAACGTATCGAAATAGATGTGGCTCTAGAGAAATATGGTATTGACTCTATCATGGCGATGGAATTGACCAATGAACTGGAACAGACCTTTGGTCCACTCCCTAAAACACTATTTTTCGAGTACCAGACTATTCAGGACCTTACCACCTACTTTTTAACTATTCATCACGAGCAATTGCGTGCAACGCTGGGGCCAGCAGTCACCCAGCCAACCATAGCACGAGATAACCCGCGACGACAAACAGCCATTCCCTTTCAGGAATCATCGGTACAGGAACAGATCAACCATGTACAGGCCACTTCTGATCCATCTACATGGGAGCAAGGCAAAACGTCGCCTCTTGCCATCGCAATTATTGGTCTGGCTGGCAAATATCCCCAGGCAGAAAATATTCAACAATTCTGGGAAAATCTCGCTGCCGGGAAAGATTGTATTCGTGAGATCCCTGCAAATCGCTGGGATCATAGCCTCTATTTTGACGAAAAAAAGAACATTCCTGGAAAAACGTATAGTAAATGGGGTGGCTTCCTGGATGGCATCGAAAACTTTGATCCTCTCTTCTTTAACATCTCACCGCTGGATGCTGAAATTATGGATCCTCAGGAACGCCTCTTTTTACAGTGTGCCTATGAAACGCTTGAGGATGCTGGCTATATCCGACCTATCCAGGACAACTCGACCGGAAATAGTCTGGATCACAATGTCGGAGTCTTTGTGGGCGTGATGTATGAAGAGTATCAGCTTTACGGGGCCCAGGAACAGATCAAAGGTCAGCCTATCGCATTGAGCGGTAATTCATCATCGATCGCCAATAGAGTGTCCTACTTCTGCAACTTCAATGGGCCAAGTGTCGCATTGAATACAATGTGCTCTTCCTCCCTGACAGCGATCCATCTGGCCTGTCAAAGTCTACAGCGTGGCGAGTGTAAGAGCGCTTTAGCAGGAGGTGTCAACGTTTCGCTCCATCCAAATAAGTATTTGCTCCTTGGTCAGGGCAACTTCGCATCCAGCAAAGGACGCTGTGAGAGCTTTGGCGCCGGGGGCGATGGATATGTGCCCGGTGAAGGCGTTGGAGCCGTGTTATTGAAACCGCTCCACCAGGCGATCGCTGATCAGGATCATATCTATGGTGTGATTAAAGGTACAGCTATCAACCACGGTGGCAAAACCAATGGTTATACGGTACCAACTCCCAATCTCCAGGCCGCGCTGATTACGCAAGCGCTGAAAGATTCTGGGATCAATCCACAGATGGTCAGTTACATTGAAGCCCATGGCACTGGTACCGCGCTCGGTGATCCCATCGAGATTGCTGGATTAACCAGAGCTTTTCAAGCATATACATACACAAAACAATACTGCTCGATTGGTTCTGTGAAGTCGAATATTGGACACTGTGAGAGCGCCGCAGGGATTGCGGGCCTTACCAAAATCTTATTGCAAATGCAGCATAAACTCCTGGTACCTTCGCTACATTCCACCACGATCAATCCCAATATTGATCTTGCAAGCACACCCTTCTTTGTCCAACAGGAATTAGCCGCATGGCAACGCCCACAGTTCAAAGACGATGCGGGCATCCACGAATACCCAAGAATTGCAGGCATCTCGTCATTTGGGGCCGGGGGCTCTAACGCCCATATTCTGATCGAGGAGTATATCCCCTCAAGCCCTGTATTGCTACCACTGCCTATTACACCAGAGAATCCTGCGGTTATTGTCCTTTCTGCTCGTACAGCGGACCGACTACGTGCGCTGGCCCGCCAGCTATTAGCCACTCTGGATACCCGGACGTTTACCGACGACGACCTGGCAGCGCTGGCCTACACACTTCAAGTGGGCAGGGAAGCGTTAGAGGAGCGGCTCGCATTTACAGTAACCTCTATACAAGAACTTAAAAATACGCTAAAAGCATTCGTAGAGGATAAGCAAGCTGCCAGTGATTTCTATCGAGGACAGGTGAAGCAAAATAAAGAAACCCTGGGCCTCTTTACTATCGATGACGAACTACAAACCACCATCGACCAATGGGTACAGCGTCGCAAATATGAACGTCTACTAGATTTCTGGACAAAAGGGCTGACTTTTGATTGGAACAAACTCTATGGTACGATCAAGCCTCAGCGCATCAGCCTGCCTACCTACCCTTTCGAAAAAAAGCCCTATTGGCGACCAGCTAAAGATATCCTCACACCTCTCACAACAAAAAACGCATCATCTCAGCTGCATCCACTATTGCATCGCAATACGTCTGACTTCTCTGAACAGCGTTTTAGCTCACGTTTTAGCGGGCATGAATTCTTTTTACGTGACCATGTCGTGCAGGGTCACAAAGTCCTACCCGGAGTCGCATATCTGGAGATGGCACACGAAGCGCTTAAGCAATCGCTAGACCTGGACGATGGGGCAACACAAACTATAATCTCGCTTAAAAATGTCGTCTGGCTACGTCCCATTATCGTTGATGAAACGCCGGTCGACGTGCATATCAGCCTCTCCCCTGAGGAGAATGGCAACATCGATTTTGAAATCTATACACTGCCAGCAGCATCAGAATCAACTGACGAGATCATCATCCATAGCCAGGGAACAGCTATCTTACGAGAAGAAGTCAACCGTACTTCAGTGGATTTGATGGCGCTACAAGCCGCTACACAGCCATGCGCCATCAGTCCGGCAGCGCTCTATCAAACCTTTGCGGACTTAGACATACACTATGGTCCCACCTTACAAAGTATTACGGATCTCTATACAGGTCAAGATTATATTCTGGCAAAGCTGACATTACCCGCCAGCCTGGCTGCGGAACAATCTCGTTTTGACTTGCATCCCAGTTTGCTCGATGCTTCCTTGCAAGCCACGCTTGCTTTGCTGTTAAAAGAGACTGAAGATACCTCTTCACTTACTCTGGCTCTCCCATTTGCCCTGCACGAACTGGAGGTCCTTCAGCCATGTCCACCGACCCTCTGGGCACATATTCGCTTCACACCCACTAGCTCATCCGTTCAGAACCTGCAACAGATAGATCTTGATCTGCTGGATGAGAGCGGTAATCTTTGTCTAGGTTTACGTGGTTATACCTCTCGTACACTGCCAGCCTCTACGCTCGCCAAAAACAATCCACAACAAGAGTCCAGCATCCTTACATTTATCCGAGACTGGCAACCAGCACCACAAACTGTATCCACGATTGTCGCTACTCATGCTGCGCATGCTATTCATCACTTACTCATTCTCTGCGAAACAGCCTCGCTTTCACCTGCTCAGGTGACAACCCGTTTTCCGCAGGCTCAAAGTCTCTTCTTGCAGGACGGGACTTCTGACCTGGCTCAGCGTTTCCACGGCTATGCGGAACGCACTCTCTCAACAGTGCAACATCTGCTACAGGAACACCCACACAAGCCACTCCTGCTTCAACTCCTGGTACATACCGATCCACAATCAGCTCTCTTCGCAGGTCTCTTTGCTATGCTGCAAAGTGCCCAGGCTGAATATCCCACCCTCAATGCTCAACTGATAGTAATGGATACAGATACAGCTGCTACGCTTCTACTCGATAGATTGGAACATGACAGCCTTCAGCCCTGGCAGAATCATTTGCGCTATCAGGGAGATCAACGTCTGCTGGCTACCTGGCGAAATGCATCATCAACCTTGAGTAGTTCCCCTCTACCATGGAGAGAGAAAGGCATCTATTTAATCACTGGTGGCCTTGGTGGTCTGGGCTTCCTCTTTGCGCAGGAAATCATCCGTCAGGCTCCCCAGGCAACGCTCATTCTTCTGGGTCGCTCTGCTCTGACCGACACGCAACAGGCTCAATTGCAAAGTCTGGCAATCGGTGGAGCGCATATCGATTATCAGCAAGTTGATGTTGCGAATACGCAAAATATACACACACTGGTACAGAATATCGTCCAGCGTTACGGAGGATTACACGGTATTCTGCATAGCGCTGGCGTGTTACGCGATAGTTTTGTGCTCAAGAAAACGACACAGGAGTTACATGAGGTGCTGGCGCCTAAAGTTGATGGTGTCATTAATCTGGATGAAGCCAGCAAAGAGCTTCAACTTGATTTCTTTGTTCTCTTCTCTTCACTGGCCGCTGTATTGGGTAATGCAGGTCAGAGCGATTATGCTACAGCGAATGCCTTCATGGATGCATATGCAAGTTACCGCACCGATTTGGTCGCGCAAGGACAACGTCAGGGACGGACCCTCTCGCTCAACTGGCCGCTCTGGGAAGAAGGCGGCATGCAGGTAACTGAAACTACCAGACGACTACTCTTACGTACTATGGGAATGCTACCACTACACACAGCCTCAGGTATGCAAGCTTTCTATCACAGCCTGCAAATGGATAATACCCAGGCTCTGGTCATTGAGGGATATGCAGAACAAATCAAAGCACACTTAAGCACTTTGTTAGCACCGGATACTGTGCCAATGGCATCAATCCCACCAGCCACACAGCCAGAAGTTCCCTCTACAATCCAGACGCACCAGGATGAGATACCAGAGGCAAACGATCTTACGGACAGGTTACAACATGCACTTATCCAGATGGTTAGCAAGCTCTTCAAGGTCAGTGCCCAGGAGCTAGATATTCATGCTGAATTGAGTGACTACGGTTTTGATTCGATTGCCTTGACGCAATTTGCGAACGCATTGAATCATGATTTCGATCTCTACCTGACACCAACAATCTTCTTTGAATGCCCTACTCTGCATCACCTGACAAAATATTTGCTTGAACACCATCAAGCAGCCATGAGCGCGAAGCTTGGCTCTTCCATCCCTACATCAGCACGTCAACAATATGATGGCCTGGATCAGAAAGAAAACAGTAGTAATCATGCGGCAAAAGAGGATCATGAAATCAGCACATCGCCGGCCCCCCATGTCCGCAAAAGAGCAAAAGGACGGCTGACTCGTAGAGGGGAGCTGCCACTCTCTCAATTAAATGAACCATCAGTTACAAAACCACTAGCCGAAGCCATTGCGATTGTCGGTATCAGCGGCACCTTCCCTCAGGCCGGTGATCTAAACGCTTACTGGCACAATCTACTAGAGGGGAAGGATTGCATCAGTGAGATTCCACGCTCGCGTTGGGATTGGCGGGACTACTACGGTAATCCTGTGCAGGAAACCAATAAAACCAATGTCACGCAGGCCGGTATTATCGATGGTATTGATGAGTTTGATCCGCTCTTCTTCAAGATCTCTCCACAGGAAGCCGAGCTGATGGACCCACAACAACGCTTGTTGATGACATATGTCTGGAAAATGCTAGAAGATGCCGGTTATACAGCGCAACATCTGGCTGGTAGCGACACGGGGCTGTTTGTTGGGACCGGAAGCAGTGGCTACTATGAACTGATCACACAGGCAAATCGAGGCATTGAGGGCTACTCCTCTACAGCACTTATACCATCAATGGGACCCAGCCGAATGAGCTACTTTCTTAACTGGCACGGCCCCAGTGAGGCGATCGAAACTGCCTGCTCAAGTTCATTGGTAGCTATCCACCATGCCGTAGGAGCGATTGAGCGTGGGGATTGCACGATGGCAGTTGCTGGCGGTATCAACACGATTGTGGTGCCCGATTTGCATATTAGTCTGAGTAAAGCAGGAATGCTCTGCGCAGATGGGCATTGCAAGCCTTTTTCAGCCCTGGCCAACGGATATGTCCGAGGGGAGGGTGTTGGCATGCTCTTGCTGAAAAAAGTAAAGGATGCTGAAGCGGATGGAGATCACATCTATGGTATCATTCGCTCAACAGCGATGAACCATGGAGGTCATGCTAATTCACTAACCGCACCTAACCCTGAGGCTCAAGCGGAACTCCTAATCTCAGCATATACCAGAGCGGGCATCGACCCACGTACCATTGGCTATATCGAAGCACATGGAACAGGGACCCCCCTTGGAGATCCCATTGAGATCAATGGACTTAAAAGCGCGTTCAAGAAACTCTATCAAGCTACCGGAAGCTCAGAGATCACAGATGTACACTGCGGACTGGGATCGGTTAAGAGTAATATTGGACATTTAGAGCTGGCCGCCGGTGTGGCCGGGGTCATTAAAGTTCTGCTACAGATGAAACACCAGACACTGGTGAAAAGTCTGCACTGCGAACAGGTGAATCCTTATATTCAGTTGGATGGGAGCCCTTTCTATCTGGTCCGCGAGAAGCTTCCCTGGAAAGCGCTGAAAGATGAGCAGGGCAACGAACTTCCAAGGCGCGCTGGCGTGAGTTCATTCGGCTTTGGTGGCGTAAATGCTCACGTGGTCATTGAGGAATATCGCCCTCCCGTACGAGCAAAGCTAACAACAACGGCACCAGAGAACCCGGCACTCATAGTGCTCTCCGCCAGGGATGAACCCCGTCTGAAGGAGTACGCCCATCAACTGTTGACCTATCTTGAGGAAGAGGAAGAGACACATTCCTTCTCTCGGCTCGCGGAGATTGCTTATACCCTCCAGGTGGGTCGAGAGGCCATGGAAGAGCGGTTGGCACTCCTGGTACATTCACTTCCTGAATTGCAGACTGAATTGCATAACTGGCTTCAGGGTCAGCAGACACAATTTGCGCTCTATAGAGGACAGGTCAAGAACCATAAAGATGCAGCCTCGCTCTTGAGCAGCGATGATGATCTACAAGAAGCTATGCAGGAAACGGTAAAAAAATGGCTGCAACGCCGGCAATACGGAAAATTGTTAGAGTGGTGGGTCCGAGGTCTGAAACTGGATTGGAACCAGTTATATGGACCACAACGTCCTGCGCGCATCAGCCTGCCAACCTATCCCTTTGCCCGCGAACACTACTGGGTCTCACCACCCGCCAGCCAGTTACCTGCACCAAAAGCACAGACGACCGGGCAGCTTGCGCCGGTTATCCATCCTCTGGTTCAACAGAACATCTCAGATTTCTTTGGTCAGCGTTTCCGCACAACACTGACAGGGCAGGAATTTTTCCTGCGCGATCACATCGTTCAACAACAACGTATCCTACCAGCTGTGGCCTATCTTGAAATGGCTTATGCCGCCATCACAGAAGCGCTACAACTTCCGCACCATGCCCCCCTGCGCTTGAGTCAAATCGTATGGCTACGCCCAATCTCAGTTGGTGAGCAAGCTATATCACTCCAGATTGAACTAGAACTGCTCGAAAATACTCTCGTTGCGTTCAAAATTACTGATCAGAACACTGAACCTACCATTTTTTGCCAGGGTAACGCAACCATCCTTGATGTGACACAGCTGCCTTCTCCTCTGGATATCAGCAGACAGCAACAGCAATGTCAACACTCGTCGCTCAGCGCACAACAATATTACGAGCAATTCAGCAATCTGGGCATAGCATATGGACCAACATTACAGGCACTAAAACAGGTCACAGTGGGAGATGGGCAGGCGCTGGCTCGCCTGGCATTACCAGCCAGCGTGCTTGAAAACGCCAGGCAGTATACGCTGCATCCCAGTTTTCTAGATTCAGCCTTTCAGGCAGCGCTTAGCCTGGCGCAACAGACACAGACACAGACAGGAGCAGAGGCATATTTGCCCTTTGAATTGCAGGAATTGGAGATCTTTACCCCAACACCTGTACAAGGATGGGCCTGGATTCGTGCTCGGCAGGCTCAATTAGCCAGCCATCAATTCGACCTTGAATTATGCGATGAACAGGGCCAGATATGCATTGGTTTACGTGGTCTGACACTGCGCCCATCACTATCATCGGCCACTCCCCATTTAGAGGCTGCCCCATCATTACCACATACGGGAACCATTAAGCTTACTCCCATATGGGATGCTCAGCCGCTAGAGCAAGGTCCTGTATGGCCTCTTCAGTCTGCTCATGTAGCACTCATTGGCGTAACACCAGAACAACAGCAAACGCTCAAAAATTTCCATCCCAATGCCAGGATACTCCCAATTGAAGCAGATGCTTCAATTGAAGATCTGAGTGCCTATCTTTTGGAAATGCCTCACTTTGAGCATATTTTCTGGGTTGCCCCTGAGAGATCCCACAGCGATCCAGACAGTAATGAGCTCATCACAACCCAGAATACTGGCGTCATGCACTGTTTCCGCTTCATCAAGGCTCTTTTGCAAACAGGCTATGCCACCAAAGCGCTGGGCTGGACCGTGCTCACCCAACAAACATATAGTCCATCTATCACAGATAAAATCATGCCCACCCATGCAGCGCTCTATGGCTTGCTAGGTTCACTGGCAAAGGAGTATCCTCACTGGCAACTACGCCTGGTAGATTTGCCTGCAGGAGCAAACTGGCCATTCGATCAATTGTGGAGACTGCCTGCGGATCCACAGGGCAATGGCTGGCTCTATCATCACCAACAGTGGTATCGGCAACGGCTGATGCCTCTGGCTACGGCATCAGCTACAGATAACATTCATGCCTATCGAACAGGTGGTGTCTATGTAGTAATCGGTGGCGCAGGCGGCATCGGCACAGCATGGACAGACTATATGCTCCGTCATTATCAAGCGCAGGTCATCTGGATCGGACGCCGCAACAAGACTACCATTATTCAAGAACGCTTGCAGTATCTGGCACAACTGGGACCAGCTCCAGAGTATATCACTGCTGATGCCAGCGATGAGCAAGCACTCACACGTGCATACAAGCAGATTAAGGAACGCTATGGACAGATCCATGGAGTTATCCACGCAGCAATAACATTGCATGATCAGAGCCTGCAAAAGATGGATGAAGAGAGCTTCCGTACAGTACTCACGGCCAAGGTGGATGTGAGTGTGCGCCTGGCTCAGGTTTTTCAGCAGGAACATCTGGATTTTGTGCTCTTTTTCTCCTCATTCAATGCCTTTGCCAGACTGGCTGGTCAGAGTAATTATGCGGCTGGCTGTACCTTCGTGCAGGCATTCACAGAATGTCTACGCCAGGATTGGTCCCATACAGCGGTAAAGGTTATCAATTGGGGCTACTGGGGCAGTATCGGGATCGTCTCGACACAGGAATATCGCGAGCGCATGGCACAAGCAGGGCTTGGCTCGATTGAGCCAGCAGAGGCAATGATGGTATTGGAAGAGTTACTGTCCTCTCCAATCAATCAATATGTTCATCTAAAGGCAACACAGCCACAGGCGACCGCCACGATAGATTGGAATGATCAGCTTACGACGGTATCCACAACACAAATGTCTCTGATCAAGTATCTACCAGCACGCCTGCCTGATCTAAGTCAATCATTTGCGCAACTCCAGCGCGATCTAACCCCTCCCGCACAGCGTCTGGATACGCTGCTCGGGCGTCTGCTCATGGCCCAGTTGCAAACCACAGGCTGGTTCTCCAACACACCAGTTACGCTGGAAAGCCTGAAGACCCGTCCGGGTTTTCCTTTACTCTACGATCGCTGGCTCTCTGAAACGATAGAGCAACTTGCTCAGAAGCAGCATCTTCACTACAACAGGCAGACCGCTACCATTACTGATCCAATCACCGTTGATAGCCAGTCGGTCTGGCAGGAATGGGAGGAACAAAAAGCTCTCTGGTCGAAGGATCTGGGCTTGCAAGCTCAAATAACCCTGGTGGAAACAGCGCTGCGCGCGTTGCCAGACATTCTCAATGGTCATATTCCTGCAACCGATGTGCTTTTTCCACATTCATCGATGCATCTGGTTGAAAGTCTCTATAAACATAATCAGCTCGCCGATTTCTTTAATAAGCTCCTGGCTGAGGCTGTGCTGGCTTATCTCACTACACGAATTGAACAGAATGGGCAGACACGCCTGCGTATTCTGGAAATTGGTGCCGGTACTGGTGGTAGTAGTGCACTTATCTTCGAGAAGCTACGCCCCTACCAATCCTATATCCAGGAATATTGTTATACTGATATCTCACAGGCATTTCTATGGCATGCAGAGCAGGCATATGGCCCACAATACCCTTACCTGACCTATCAACTCTTTGATATTGAAGCATCTCCAGCTGAGCAAGGAATGGCTTTGGGAACGTATGATCTGGTCATCGCGGCTAATGTGCTACATGCAACCCACAATATGCGCCAGACGGTACGCCATGCCAAATCTCTCCTTCAGGGAAACGGTCTTCTTCTACTTAACGAACTTAGTCAGAAGAGCCTCTTTCTGCACCTTACCTTTGGCCTGCTTGAGGGCTGGTGGCGCTACGAAGATCCAGAACTGCGTATGTCAGGAAGCCCGACATTAACCTTAGAGGGCTGGAAAGAGGTACTCTACAGCGAAGGATTTGATAATATATATGCAGTAACCAGGGGCCTACCGGACGTCAGTCAACAGGTGCTTGTAGCAGAGAGCAATGGAGTGATTCGCCAACGTCAATTACCTGCACAGGCCCTGGATGCTCATACAGCACCACAACCAGTACAACCCTCACCAATGCCGATCATAACCCACATCGGCTCAGAAGAGGAGTTGCGTCAGCAGAGCACTGCATATTTCAAAACCGCAGTCGCAGAGGTCTTAAAGCTGCCAGTATCGACGATCGACGAAGATGCCCCACTGGCAAACTATGGCCTGGACTCGATTCTGGTCGTTCAATTGACAGAGAGACTACGCCGCGTCATCCCCTCGATCAGCAGTACAGTGTTCTTTGAATATACAACTGTCAGTGCCCTGGTCGATCACTTCCTGCAGGTTGAGCATGAGGCATTACGGCAGTTGAGCATATCCACACCGTCTACACCATCCCCGGTCACACCTGCTGTACATCCAACCCGATCACCCGCAACAATGACGCCGACAAAACGCTTTTTAAACCAGCCTGTCCCTGCTGCATCTCAGCCTGCACCTGATACCACCAATGCGAATGAACCCATCGCCATCGTCGGGCTGGCTGGTCGCTATCCAGGCGCTCCTGATCTGGATACGTTCTGGCAGAATCTGCTGGCGGGACGGAGCGCGATCAGTGAGATTCCTGCTGAGCGCTGGAAGTGGCAAGACTACTTCGAACCAACCCGAGGAAAATCAGGTTCTCATTACACGCGTTGGGGTGGTTTCCTCTCGGAGATCGACACCTTCGATCCTACATTCTTCGGGCTCTCGCCACAAGAAGCGCGCTTAATGGATCCACAGGAACGCCTCTTTCTGGAAGCTGCCTATGCCTGCATTCAGGATGCAGGTTATACGCCAGAACAACTGGATACACAGCAGCAAGTAGGCATTTTTGTGGGCGTGATGAATAGCAACTATCCCAGCGGAGCGCGCTACTGGTCTATCGCCAATCGCATTTCCTATCTACTCAACTTTCACGGTCCAAGTATCGCTGTTGATTCTGCTTGCTCTGCTTCATTGACGGCTATCCATCTTGCGTGCGAGAGTTTACGCAATGGGGATTGCGCCTGTGCGCTTGTTGGTGGGGTAAATCTGATTGTAGATCCTGTCCATTATCTGCGTCTCTCCGAGGCTGGTATGCTTTCAGCCAGTGAGCAGTGCCGCTCCTTTGGGGAAGAGGCAGATGGATTTGTGGATAGTGAGGGTGTTGGTGCGATCCTCTTGAAACCGCTAACAAGCGCACTCGCGGATGGGGACCATATCTATGGCCTGATTAAGGCAACGGCGATCAGTCATAGTGGGAAAACTCATGGCTATACCGTTCCTAGTCCACAGGCTGAGGCTCAAGTGATCGCTAAGGCACTACAACGCGCCAATGTTCCGGCTCGTAGCATTAGCTATCTGGAGGCACACGGTTCCGGTACAGCGCTGGGAGATGCAATTGAAATTGCTGGCTTGAGCCGGGCCTATGCTGAACAAACTACAGACACCCAGTACTGCTCACTCGGCTCGGTCAAATCGAATATTGGTCATGCGGAGAGCGCCTCAGGTATGGCAGGTCTGACCAAGATTCTGCTACAGTTCAAACACCAACAATTGGTACCATCTTTACATGCGCATGCCCCCAACCACCATATCAACTTCAAAACAACACCCTTTGTGCTCCAAAAGGAGACGGCACCCTGGACGCAGCCCTATCTAGAACTTGATGGCAAGTTTCAACATGTTCCACGTCGGGCAGGGCTCTCTTCTTTCGGGGCCGGCGGAGCAAATGCACACCTGATCGTTGAAGAATATATCTCCAACCAGCCCACAAACCCAATGATTATCTCACCACAACAACCGGCACTACTGGTACTCTCGGCAAAAACCGAGCTGCAATTGCGTGAGATAGCACAACAGTTGCTCTCCTTCCTGCAAGAACACCGCTATACGCAAAGCGACCTACCGGCGATTGCCTATACCCTGCAAGTGGGACGAGAAGCGCTGGAAGAACGTCTGGCCTTACAGGTAACCACCCTATCCGATATCCAGACCGGATTAGACGCATGGCTTGAAGGACAGGATAAGGTTCCCAATCTTTATCGAGGACAGAGTAAACACGCGAAAGAGGCTGCCGCGCAGTTTGTTTCCCTCGCAGAACAAGATCAAACTATCGGGACCTGGATACAGACCAAAAATTATGCACAACTTTTACAATGGTGGGTACAAGGCCAACACCTCGACTGGAACAGGCTGTACAGTCCAACCTTCTCGCGACCGCGGCGCATCAGCCTGCCAACCTATCCCTTTGCCCGCGAACACTATTGGCTGACTGTACCTAAAACATCTGACATGGTGAAGAGTACGACTTCTGAACCGGTTGCTTCTGAGTCCAAAAAAACTCATCTTGACGCTGCTTTAAATCAGGCAGGTCAGGAGTTGCCAACAGCTCCTCTTGCTCGCAAGCAAGACACCAATACCTATGCACTGATCTCTCATACTGAGACAAAAGACCTTCAGGAACAGGTGCAAGTAATCTTAATTCAAACCCTTTCCATGCTATTTAAGGTATCTGATGAGGATATAGATCCTCAAGCTGAACTGGGTGACTATGGCTTTGACTCCATCACCTTTGTTCAATTCACCGACGAGCTTAATAAAATATTGCAGCTTGATTTAACGCCTCCTGTCCTCTTCGAATATACAACGCTCCATAGCCTGACGGCCTACCTGATGGATAATTATTACGAAACCTTGCTCACAGCAGTTAGCACCAGGCAGTCCACAGCAGCCAGTACTGAACCGGCAATAAAGATTGAACCAGAACGAAGCGCACCAGATCTATCGGCATCTGATGCGATCAGACAGACTGTGGTGGAGGAATCTCCTGATCACGAAGCTATTGCGATTGTTGGAATGAGTGGTTCATTTCCAATGGCGAAAGATCTGGATATGTACTGGCAGAATTTGCGAGAAGGGAAGGACTGTATCAGTGAAATTCCTCCCTCACGCTGGGATTGGCAGGCTCTATACGGCGACCCTGCTCGTGAAGCTAACAAAACCAACATCAAATGGGGCGGTTTCATTGATGGCGTGGCTGAGTTCGATCCGCTCTTCTTTGGCATTTCGCCCCGCGAAGCAGAGTTGATGGATCCCCAGCAACGCCTGCTAATGACCTATGCCTGGAAAGCCATCGAAGACGCAGGCATCGCGGCCTCCAGCCTGGCCGGAAGTCAAACCGGGATTTTTGTGGGAACGTCAGTCAGCGGTTATAGTGGATTGCTGGCTCAGGCTTATCTTCCTACAGATAACTATTCATCCACGAGCTTTGTTCCTTCCATAGGCCCCAACCGTATGAGTTTCTTCTTGAACATTCATGGGCCCAGTGAGCCTGTTGAGACTGCCTGTTCCAGTTCTCTGGTCGCCATTCATCATGCAATGGATGCGATGGCCAATGGCAGTTGTGAGATGGCCATTGTTGGAGGTGTGAACACCATCGTTACTCCGGACGGTCATATCAGCTTTAGTAAAGCTGGTATGCTGGCTCCAGATGGCCGTTGCAAGACATTCTCCGCGCAAGCTGATGGTTATGTACGCAGTGAAGGGGTAGGGATGCTTGTCCTGAAAAAGCTGAGTGCTGCTGAACGCGACGGCAACCATATCTATGGCTTATTACGCAGTGCAGCAGAAAATCACGGCGGACGAGCCAGTACATTGACCGCCCCTAATCCTAAAGCAGAGGCAGATGTGTTGGTCTCGGCCTATACCAGAGCAGGGATAGATCCTGGCACTGTTACCTATATTGAGACGCATGGCACGGGAACTGAATTAGGCGATCCGATTGAGATCAATGGACTTAAAGCCGCATTCAAAGAACTCTATCGAGCCAACACTCAAACTCAGATGCCAGTCGCCTATTGCGGCCTGGGCTCGGTCAAATCCAATATTGGTCACGCCGAACTGGCTGCTGGTATTGCTGGAGTCATCAAAGTCCTCTTGCAATTAAAGCATAAAACGCTTGTTAAAACGCTGCATTGCGAGACGGTGAATCCTTATATTCAATTGAAGGGTAGCCCGTTCTATCTGGTACAAGAGACACAACCCTGGGTAGCACTCACAGACCAGAATGGTCACGAACTACCTCGTCGTGCGGGGGTCAGCTCATTCGGTTTCGGTGGTGTAAACGCACATGTGGTAATTGAAGAATATCGACCAGCAATAGTACCCACTCGGGAACTCCCTACGCCATCAGAACCAGTCTGTATCGTCCTTTCAGCGAAAAATAAAGAACGCCTGCATGAGCAAGCAGAACAACTACTGACCTTTATTCAACAACCTACCTCACCAGAGGCTATCAATCTAACCAGTATAGCTTTCACGCTTCAAGTGGGACGTACTGCGCTAGAAGAACGCCTGGCCTTCACAACCAACTCTCTTACAGATCTCACGGAAAAATTGACACAATACATCCAGGGTCTGGACAGCAAGGATCTGTATCAGGGACGCATCAAACGCGCAAAGGAACTTCTACACGGCTTTTCTTCTGAAGAAGCCCTGCAAGAGATGATTGAACACTGCCTGCATCAGCGAGAATATGAGCCATTGCTAGATCTCTGGACCAAAGGTCTGACCTTAGACTGGAACAGGTTCTACCATGAACCCAAACCAGCACGTATCAGTCTGCCAACTTATCCCTTTGCTAGAGACCAGTACTGGGTACCAGCTAATAAGCCAGGCACAAGTAATGGGGAAACAACAGGCTGGCTTCATCCACTACTGCAACAGAATACCTCAGATTTTACAGAACAACGTTTCAGTTCGCGCTTCAGTGGTAACGAGTTCTTTTTGCATGATCATCTTATCCAGGGGCACAAGGTTCTGCCTGCTGCTGCCTATCTGGAGATGGCTCATGCAGCCATCTCACAAACACTGGGTCCAGATACTGAACAAGAACAATCATCTATTGTCCTCTCAGATGTTCACTGGCGGAGACCAATTACTGTCGACGAAGGGCCGATCACGGTACACATCAGCCTGACCCCCATAGAAGATAATAGTATTACTTTTACTATCTATACTGGCTCACCTGAGTCTACAAGCGACCGCATCATCCATTGCGAAGGAAAGTCTACCAGGCGGAAAAGGACCGCGCAGACATCTCTTTCTCTGCCTGAATTACAAACAATCTGCAATCAGGATGAGATCAGTCGAGATCAATTGTATGCCGCCTTTCACGCTGTCGGCATAGACTATGGGGCGAGGCAACAGGCAGTACAAACCATCACCCCGGGTACCGACCAGGCACTGGCCAGATTAGCACTACCAGAAAATATGAGTGCCAGTCAATTCAGCTTTGTAATGCATCCCAGCCTGCTCGATGCAGCGCTTCAAGCAACTATTGTCCTACAAATTGATCCAAATCAATCTGATCAGCCAATGGCACCAGCCCTGCCCTTTGCCTTACATGAGATTGAGATACTTCATCAATGGTCATCTTCGCTCTGGGCATTTATTCGCCGCGCCCCTGACAGCACCACAGATCAAGAGCTACAATTAGACCTCGATCTGTTCGACGAGGCTGGTACGCTCTGTGCCCGCCTGCGTGGTTACACGACACGCATGCAGACAAACACATCACATCCACAACAAGCAGACCCAGCTACCCTTCTATTGCTGCCTGAATGGCAACCGGCCCCTCTGACTACAACCTCTACAGTATTCTCGTCACCTCCAGAACAGCATCTGCTCATTCTCTGCGAGCCTGCGATCCTGTCGGCTGAGCTTATTGAGAACCGTTTCCCTCAAGCAAAAACGCTCATTCTGCATGATCAAATCCCTGATCTGGCTCAACGTTTCCATAACTATGCTACTCATATCCTGCACACAATCCAAAATGTATACCAGGAGTATCCACATCAAGCGCTCCTGGTTCAACTCGTAGGGTATGCCAGCCCACCATCATCTCTCTTCTCAGGACTCTTTGCTTTGCTACAAACTGCCAGAATAGAATATCCAGACTTGATTCCTCAGTTACTTATGGTAGATAGCAATATATCAGCTACAGGATTACTCGATCTGCTAGAACATGATCGACTCTTGCCACAACAGAGTCACCTGCGCTATCAAGAAAATCAGCGTCTGATCGCCTCCTGGCGTGAAGCACCCACTGCCACCACAACTCCTCCTCTACCATGGAAAGAGGATGGTATCTATCTGATCACTGGTGGTATGGGTGGGCTGGGCCTTATCTTTGCACAGGAAATTGCTCGTCGGGCACCACAGGCAACGCTACTTCTTATTGGCCGTTCTGCTCTGACCGATACCCAACAGGCTCAATTGCAAAATCTTGCTACCAGTGTTGCTCATGCCGGTTATCAGCAGGTCGATGTCACTGACACAGCAGCAGTACACACACTGATTGGAGACATTGTACGACGCTTCGGAAGGCTGCACGGCATCCTGCATAGCGCGGGTGTGTTACGTGATAGCGTTATCTTGAAAAAGACCGCACAGGAACTGGATGAAGTCCTGGCACCTAAAGTGGATGGTGTTATCAATCTAGATGAGGCCAGTAAAGATCTGGCACTCGACTTCTTTCTCCTCTTCTCCTCTCTGACAGCGATCACAGGCAATGCTGGCCAGGGTGACTATGCTGCGGCAAATGCGTTCCTGGATTCCTATGCGGACTATCGCGCAGGATTGGTCAAACAAGGTCAACGCCAGGGACGCACGCTCGCGCTTAACTGGCCACTCTGGGAAGAAGGTGGTATGCATGTAACTGAGTCAGCCAGAGCAATGCTTAAAAAGGAGATGGGACTGCTCCCTATGCCAACAAGCAGCGGCATCAATGCTTTGTATACAGCACTGGCGTTAGATGCCCATCAGGTTGCGGTCCTCTGGGGAGAACGCCAACGTCTGCAATCAGCTTTGCTCGATGCTCCCTCTGCAAACACTGGAGAAAAAACAGAACCAGCTATACAACAGACGACCGCGCACCCTGACTCAAGCAGCTCACTTCGCGCTAAAACGCTGCATTATATACGACAATTACTCTCTTCAGTTGCCGGATTGCCACTCCATACAATCGAGGCTGATGCACCACTGGAACAGTATGGCATCGATTCACTGATGATTCTAGACTTGAATCGACAGCTAGCATCAGCATTTGGGCCACTATCAAAAACGCTCTTCTTTGAATATCAGACACTGGATGCTCTCAGCGATTACTTCCTGATCAACCATCTGGAACGTCTCAAACAGCTTATAGGAGCATCAGCGTCGGAGAGTTCTCCTGCAACACAACCAGCAAACAGAGCCACGAAAGCACCTGCTCTAGCCGAGCACACGCGTTTTAGCACACAGCCAGTTGCCTCACAGATCAAACCTCAAAAGGAGCAACTGGCTCTGGATATCGCAATCATCGGTGTGGCCGGGCGCTATCCACAGGCGCAGGATCTACAACAATTCTGGCACAACCTTGCCGAAGGAAAGGATTGCATCACAGAGATCCCCAGGGAGCGCTGGGATTATCATCTCTACTATGATGAAGATAAAAATAAAGCAGGCAAAACCTACAGCAAATGGGGAGGCTTCATCGAGGGCATCGATCAGTTTGATCCGCTCTTCTTTAATATTTCTCCGCGCGAGGCAGAGATTATGGATCCACAGGAGCGACTCTTCTTACAATGTGCCTATGCCACACTGGAAGATGCTGGCTACACACGTGATGCGGTCGCTCGCCGCCAGCAACAGGGCATGGGCAGTAACGTGGGAGTCTACGTCGGAGTGATGTATGAGGAATACCAATTATATGGAGCACAAGAGCAGGTGCGGGGTCGCTCAATTGCTATTCCTGGTAGTCCTTCTACTATCGCCAATCGCGTTTCCTATTTCTGTAATTTCTCCGGGCCAAGCGTGGCAATCGATACGATGTGCTCTTCATCGCTAACCGCAATCCATCTCGCCTGCGGTGCTCTGCTACGTGGGGAATGCACGCTGGCTCTGGCAGGTGGAGTAAATGTCTCGCTCCATCCTAATAAGTACCTTAATCTCGCACAGGGCAAATTTGTCTCAAGTAAGGGTCGCTGCGAGAGTTTTGGAGCTGGTGGAGATGGCTATGTGCCAGGTGAAGGCGTCGGCGCAATTCTCCTCAAACCACTCGCGGCAGCCCGGGCTGATGGGGATCATATCTATGGCATTATCAAAGGTACGGCGGTCAACCACGGTGGCAAAACCAATGGCTATACGGTGCCTAATCCAAATGCGCAGGCCAGCGTTATCAATCGTGCACTCACCGAAGCGCAGATCGATCCACGCACAATCAGTTATATAGAAGCTCACGGCACGGGCACATTCCTGGGTGATCCAATCGAGATCGCAGGTCTGACCAAAACATTTCAGGCCCAGACGCAAGAGCGACAATTCTGTGCGATTGGATCTGTCAAATCGAACATCGGGCACTGTGAAAGCGCAGCAGGCATTGCTGGAGTAACCAAGGTCTTGCTTCAGATGAAGCATCGCCAGCTTGTGCCTTCTCTGCATACTGAAGAGCTTAATCCTAATATCGACTTTAGTCAGACGCCCTTTACGGTTCAACAACAGCTCACGCCATGGCACCGTCCCACCATTCAAACAAATACGATCAGTCAAGAATATCCTCGCAGGGCAGGCATTTCAGCCTTCGGAGCAGGTGGCTCTAATGCTCACATTATCATCGAAGAATATGTCCCAGAAATGTCCCCTGCCCAATCTATCGAACAACCACAATCACCTGCCTTGATTGTTCTATCAGCGAAAAACACGACGCGCCTGAAAGAACAAGCCCAACGTTTATTGGCAACCATCAGCGAGCAACCCTTCTCACAAAACGATATCACCAACATTGCTTACACCTTGCAGGTGGGCAGAGAAGCCATGGACGCACGTCTCGCCTTTCTGGTACACACTCTCGCTGAGCTTAAGGAGCAATTGCAAAAATATGTCGCCGGAACAGATTCAACTGGACCGTGGTACCAGGGACAGGCCAGACGCAATCACGAAACATTCTCGCTCTTTGCTACTGATGAAGAACTGCGCGATGCTATTGAGAAATGGATTCAAAAAGGCAAATATGACAAAATCCTACAGGTGTGGGTCAACGGCCTGGCACTCGATTGGAACAAACTCTATGCAGTTAAACCACAGCGCATTAGCCTGCCTGGCTATCCATTTGCCAGGGAACGCTACTGGATACCAACGATGAATATACATAATCCAGCCAATGGTGCCATCGGTATCGATTTTACAGGCCAACCACTATACAACGAATCTCAACCAGATCAATCTACACATATAACTGAAACAGTGACACCATCTTCAGAGGCATTTACCTCAACAATACGTAATTTGCAACAACGTCTCAAAAACACAATCAAGCCGCTACAGCTTGCAGTGGCTTCAGAAGGACCAACACCAGCCATCAAACAGCAGGAGCTACAGCAATGGTTACAAAACGCATTGATGCGCACAATATCCGGATTACTAATCGTGGATCTTGAGCATATCGATATTCATATGGAACTCAAGGAGTATGGCTTCGATCAGCTAACACTGGCGACCTTACGTGATAAACTCAATCATGAGTATCAACTTGAATTAAGTCCCACCATCTTCTTTGATTACCCAACCGTCTCTACTCTTGCTCACTACCTGATAAATACATACGAAGATCGGTTGGTACCATACTTTCAACGCATGACACCTATTGAAGCATAAAAGCTGCTTTCCAGGGTAGCAATAAAAGGAGAATGACTGATGGAGCAGATGGACCAGGTTCTGAGCAAATTGCTATGGGGGCAGTTGCGCTATAGTGGACTATTTACGCATACCCGGGGCAGTATTACTGATCTTACGAGCAGCCATGGAATACACGAGACCTATACACAATGGCTGATAGCGAGTCTTGCCTTTCTGGCTCAAGCAGGCTATCTCAGCTATAATGAGGATAGAGATACCTATACAGTGTTGGATAGCACGCCTCTTGATCATGACGCGCTCTGGCAGGAGTGGGAACAACAGAAGATAGTCTGGCAATCTAATCCTGATACCAGGGCTCATATTCAACTCGTTGAGACCATGCTCCGCAGCCTGCCCGCTATCCTGACTCGAAAAAAGCTGGCCACTGACATTATGTTCCCACATGCCTCGCTACAACTGGTGGAGGGTATCTATAAAAACAACGTCGTAGCGGACTATTTTAATGATGTCCTGGCTCAGACGCTCATCCTTGCTCTGGAAGAATTGTTACAGCAAGATCCAGTTGCAGAAATTCGCATCCTTGAAATCGGTGCGGGGAGCGGAGGAACGAGTACGATTCTCTTTAAAAAGCTACAGCCATATCAGACGCATATCAAAGAATACTGCTTCACGGATATTTCTAAAGCTTTTCTTCACTATGCCGAAAAAACATTCTCGCCCAGCTATCCATATATCACATACGCTCTCTTCAATGTAGAAAACCCACCGGCACGCCAGGAGATCAAAGTAGGAAACTACGATATTGTGATTGCGGCAAATGTCTTACATGCAACGCATAATATCAAACGTACCGTGAATAATGCTAAAGCCCTTCTGCGCAAAAATGGATTACTTTTACTGAATGAGATTAGCAACAATTCGCTGTTTACTCACCTGACCTTCGGCCTTTTGGAGGGTTGGTGGTCATATGAAGATCCCGCTTTACGCATTCCAGGCTGTCCCGCTCTAGCACCTGATACCTGGCAACAGGTCCTGGATAAGGAAGGTTTCCATTCAATATTTTTCCCTGCCGCAGAGTCACATGCGTTGGGACAACAAATTATTGTTGCCGCAAGTGATGGCGTGCTCCGTGTGGTAAACGATCAATCACCTGCTGCCAGTATCCCTGCTCCAAAGCACACAGAGCAAGCTTCATCTCCGCCTGCTAAGCCACAACGATCAAAAATTGCCAGTACTGGCAATGCTCTAGATCAGATGGCGGAAGAGTATGTTAAAGAATTATTACTAGAGGCTGTATCCGAAACCCTCAAAATAGAGCGCAGTCTGATCGATCTGGATAGCTCATTCGCAGATTATGGGCTTGATTCAATCCTGGGTGTCAACCTGGCAAAAACTATCTCAGAAACTTTCCAGATCGATTTCCCAACAACTGATCTGTTCGACTACAGCTCAATTAACCTGTTAGCACGCCATATCGCAACAACTTATACCGAAGTAATCGTCCCGCAAGGACAAACCAGCAACGGACGTTATCATACGCCTTCACCTGCACCTTCTTCACAAATAGACACCAGCCAGATTGTCCATGAACATGATATTCTACAAAGAGCGGCAGACACGAGTAGCCAATCTCTACACGAACCCATTGCGATCATTGGCATGAGCGGTCGCTTTGCCCACTCAGAAAATGTTGAGGCATTGTGGCAACATCTGGCTAACGGCGATGATCTGGTGGACCCCATTAAACGCTGGGATCTCTCTCAGTATTATCCTGCTGATGCCACATATTGTAACTATGGCAGCTTCCTGGACAAAATTGATACTTTCGATCCTCTTTTTTTCAATATCTCAGGAATGGAAGCAACTTATATGGACCCGCAACAGCGCATCTTTCTGGAGGAATCCTGGCGAGCACTGGAGGATGCAGGCTATGCAGGCACAAGCATCGGAGGTAGTCAGTGTGGAGTCTATGTCGGTTGTGCAGCAGGTGATTACACAGCATTATTTGCGGGAGATCCACCACCTCAAGCGCTGTGGGGCTCCTTAAATTCGGCAGTCGCCGCACGCATCTCTTATTATCTGGATTTACAGGGGCCAGCTCTTACGGTCGATACCGCCTGCTCTAGTTCACTGGTCGCCATTCATCTCGCCTGTCAAAGCCTCTGGTCAGGCGAAACAGAGATGGCATTGGCGGGCGGTATTTATATTCAAACAACCCCGCAATATTATCTGCTGGCGAACCGGGCAAGTATGCTCTCACCGACCGGACACTGCTATACTTTTGATGATCGAGCCGATGGGATGGTGCCAGGAGAAGCAGTCGGAGTTGTGGTGCTTAAACGACTCAGTGCAGCCCTGGCTGATGGTGATCATATCCACGGTATTATTCGTGGCTCTGGCATCAATCAGGATGGTACGACCAATGGCATCACTGCTCCTAGCCTTAAATCGCAGGAACGACTGGAGCAGTATGTCTATGATACATTCCAGATAGATCCAGCGGAGATCCAGATGGTGGAGGCCCATGGCACCGGTACAAAACTGGGCGATCCTATTGAGTATCAGGCCATCAGCCGTGCTT
Organism: Dictyobacter arantiisoli; assembly: GCF_008326305.1. Taxonomy (GTDB): domain Bacteria; phylum Chloroflexota; class Ktedonobacteria; order Ktedonobacterales; family Ktedonobacteraceae; genus Dictyobacter; species Dictyobacter arantiisoli. The sequence goes on from NZ_BIXY01000006.1 coordinate 104,040, forward strand.
TCCGCCATTACACTGAGAAGAAAGCATATGCAGCCATTGGTTCACTAAAAACCAATCTAGGACATACCCAATTGGCTTCTGGAGTAGCTGGATTGATCAAGATCTTGCTATCTCTGAAACATCAACAGATTCCACCATCGCTCCATTTTCAGTCTGGCAATCCAGCCATCCAATTCTCTGAGAGCCCATTCTATGTCAATACACACTTGACTCCCTGGGAAATTCCATCAGGCACTACACGCCGGGCAGCCATCAGCTCTTTTGGTGCAACAGGCACTAATGCCCACATGGTCATTGAGGAGGCCCCCGCAGTCACATGGCGCCATCGTGCAAAACCAGGCTATCTCATTGTGCTCTCCGCTCAGACCCACGAACAATTGCGTCAGCAAGCCGAGCAACTCGTGACTTTTTGCCGTCGAGAGCCTGAAAGCGACTGCGGCAATATGAGCTATACGCTGTTCGTGGGACGAAAACACTTCAAGCATCGATTGGCCTGCGTTGTGAGCAAGCCAACAGAACTTATAGAGGTGTTAACAGCCTGGCTGGAGAAGGGCAAAGTCACCCAACAGCTTCTGCTTTCAGAGGTTCGTGAGAACGAACGGCGTGAGCAACTCTCATTAAAACGCTATGGCAACCAGTGTATCCAGAACTGCTTGCAGGTACAGGATGCAAACGAGTACATAGAACAACTCACAACTATTGCAGACCTGTATGTACAGGGATATCGTCTGGAATACGCTCAATTATTTACCAGTGACTCCAATGATATCAACCAGCAATACATGCGTCTGTCTCTCCCTACCTATCCCTTTGCCCTTGAGCGTTATTGGGTCGCTGAACATGGTCAGGAGTCTCAAACCACCTCGGCAAACAGGGTACAAACCACATCTTTCCTGCATCCTTTACTTCAACAAAATACCTCAAATTTGACCGAGCAACGCTTCAGCTCAACCTTTACGGGTTACGAGTCATTCCTCCCCATCTATCACTGGCAGGGGCAGCGCGTCTTCCCTGGCACGACGTATCTCGAAATGGCCCAGGCCGCTGTGGCATACTCACTTAAGGATACCGATGCAGAGCAAACTGGCTTTTATTTTAAGCAGCTCACATGGAATACACCGGTATTCTTGCCCCCTGATCCATTCACGCTCCACATTAGCCTTACCCCTCAATCGGCTGACACACTGCTATATGAAATCTATACAGATACCCCGGCATCAACTACGGATACAGATCTCTCTTCTTATCACCGGGGAAATGTGATATTGCACGCTCCTCCCGCTCTGCCAGCGCGTAATTTGGCCGAAATCCAGGCACGTTGTCAGACACAGACATTCTCTTCTCAAGAATGGTCGGAAATGCTAACAACGAAGGGAATGAGCATTCCAGCACTGACACAGGTCATAGAGACGCTAGCAATTGGGCCAGATCTGGTAATAGCCAGACTCTCTTTATCGGAGAACCTCTTAAAGGAATGGCCCGCTATCAGCCTCCCTCCCATCCTGCTTGAGGCAGCTTTACAGCTCTCGACTGGCTTGCAGTTGTCCTCAAATCAACCACTTTCACCTTCTGTATTGCAAGCAGTTGAGGAAGCAACCATCTTCAGTCCTTGCCGCGCCAATATGTGGGCAATCCTCCAGACAAGCCAGACAGATCCCGCCAGACTGGATCTTGATCTCTGCGACGAAAATGGAAACATCCTGTTGCATCTGTCGGGTATCACGCTACAAACCCCAATGACGAAGGCGCTAGCACTTCCGAGCGTTGAAAAAACTATGGAGACTCCTGCCAATACCGCAACAGCTTCAGAGCTACTGGTCTTTGGAGAACACTGGCAAACGACATCAGAACTTCCAGGCTCACCGACCTTACAAGTGCCTCGTACGTTGCTCTGCTTCCTCTCCAATCCACACGCTCAACAGGAACTCGCCACGGCACTCCATGCCTTTGCGCCCAACTGCACCCTCCTCTTCATCACACAAGGCACTTCTTTCTCACAGCCAACTCCTTATCACTATACGTTAGATCCAACATCGCCCTCTGCCTATCAACAAGCGTTACACGCACTTCACCTCGAACATGGACACATCGATACTATCTTCTATCTCTGGCCGCTGGAAGATTCTACCTACCGCTATGATCCCACCTGTCTAACCTCTCTATTGCAGGCGTTGCCCACTCCTTCTCTCTCTCTACCAACCCGCTTACTCTGGGGAACGACATTTGCCAACGAGTTGGAACGTGTGGCGGTGGAAGCATGGATAAGCCTCGAACGCTCTCTTGGCATTATTCTGCCTCAACTTCAGCTCTCAGGCATCATTGCGCCAGCAGTTTCAGCAGAAAATATCATCCGCTGGACTCAGTGGCTCTGGCAATCGCTGCAACTCCCACGCGCACAAAGTGTCTTTTACACAGATGATGCTCATCCTGCACTTCTGCGCATTCAGCCGCTCTCGTTGCAGCCAAACGTCAATTCCCCCTTGCGTCAAAAAGGCACCTATCTGATCACAGGAGGCATGGGTGGACTGGGACAACTCTTCGCTGCTTATCTGGCGCGTACCTACTCGGCACGCTTGCTCTTGATCGGTCGCTCACCATTAGATGCAATAAAACAGGCTGCTTTCGCCTCCTTAGAAGCCGCCGGGGGGAAAGTGCTCTATATGCAGGCAGATGTCTGCAATCCCAACTCACTGCGCGAAGCTCTACGTGTCGGTAAAGAGCGATTTGGTCCTCTCCATGGCGTGATCCATGCAGCCGGGCTGCCCAGTCACCAAACCTTCTTGCAAAAGAGTCGGGACACGTTTCAAGCTATCCTGGCACCCAAGATCCAGGGCACACTCCTCCTCGACGAATTGCTCGCCCAGGAGCCACTGGACTTCGCCTGCTATTTCTCTTCTTCCTCAGCTATCCTTGGTGACTTTGGTGCAGGGGATTATGCTCTGGGCAATCGTTTCCTGATGACCTATGGTCGACTGCGTGAACAATGGCGGCAACAGGGTAAGCGCTCTGGAAAAACGCTGGTGATCAACTGGCCATTGTGGCGAGAAGGTGGCATGGATATTGGTGATACTGAACAGACACAGATGTATCTGGCATCCAGTGGACAACGCTTCCTGGAATCCTCAGAGGGGTTGCAACTCTTTGAGCAACTCCTCTCTCAGCCTGATCTTGATACTCAGTATCTGGTTCTGGCCGGTCAGCCCGCTCGTATCAATCACTTTCTCGGTCTTCAGGATAAGGAACCTGTCCCAAATCTGTCTACAACGCACATAGTCAATCCTGGTCGAACGGGCAGACAGGCACATATGAAGGGTTGGCGCATCGAGCAATGTCTGGAATGGGATCTCAGTAATTTGATCAGTCAGATGCTGAAGTTAGAGCGAGAGCGCATTGATCGCAGCACCAATCTCACCGATTTCGGCTTTGATTCAATCAGCCTGGCCGAATTTGCCAGGGTGCTTTCTCAGTACTATGGGCTCTCCATCACTCCAGCATTGTTCTTCGGCTATCCAACTCTGGAGCGACTGGCAAACTATCTCCTTACCGAACAGAGGGAGGCGATGAATACGTTCTATAGCGAGCACGTGGACAATCTCTCAGCAGCAATTCCCCTGGAGAAAACACTTTCCCCCCAGACGAAAAAGCTGCCGCGCCAACGATCAAAAAAGATGCGGTTTCTGGCCGGGAATACGCCGCTACCTGCAACAGAGCCGATTGCAATCATTGGTATGAGTGGTCGCTTCCCGCAAGCCCGTAACATCGACGAGTTCTGGACCATTCTATCTAAAGGGCAGGATGCAGTCAGCGCGCCTCCAGCGGGACGTTTTCCACAACATTCAGAAGCAACATGGCGTGGCGGCTGGGTTCCTGGCGTAAGTGAGTTCGATCCAGCCTTCTTTGGTATCTCACCACGTGAAGCAGAGTTTATGGATCCACGGCAGCGACTTCTCCTACAGGAAGCCTGGAACGCCCTGGAGGATGCTGGCTACGGTCCCGAGCAGATTGACCATAACAAAATTGCGATGTTCGTCGGAGTAGAAAATGGTGACTATCAGTTCTTAACGGGTGCCTCAGGTGCCAACGCTCCTATCACCTCTAACCACGATGGTATCCTGGCTGCACGTCTGGCCTATTTCTTAAATTTACATGGGCCAGTGATGTCCATCAATACCGCCTGCTCATCCGGTCTGGTAGCAACTCACGAAGCCTGTTTGAGCCTGCGCAACCAGGAGTGTGATACAGCCATCGCAGCAGGTGTCAATCTGATCCTCTATGAGAGAACGTTTATGGCGATCAATCAGGCAGGCATGTTATCGCAGGATGGCACCTGTTTCGCCTTCGATAAACGTGCCAATGGGATGGTCCCTGGTGAGGCAGTAGCTGTTGTTGTGCTTAAACGCCTTTCACAGGCTATCGCCGATGGTGACCCCATTTACGCCCTCATTAAAGGTAGTGGCATCAATTATGATGGCAAAACCAATGGAATTACCGCCCCTAACGGTGTAGCACAAACAGCTCTGCTTAAAAGCATTTATGACAAATATCAGATCAATCCAGAACAGATCGAGTATATCGTTGCTCATGGCACAGGGACGCGTCTGGGAGATCCTATCGAGGTTAATGCACTCTATGATACCTTTAAAAGCTATACCCAGAAACAGGGCTACTGTGCGCTGACTTCAACCAAAACGAATGTGGGTCATACCTTTGCAGCCTCAGGTCTGGTTAGCCTTATTGCATTGGTCCAGGCACTACGCCATAATACAATTCCAGCTAGCCTGCATTGTAAAGAGGAAAACGACTTTATCACCTGGGAAGAGAGCTCGTTTTATGTCAATAAATCAGCCCGACCATGGCTGGCATCGCCTACTCATCCACGCCTGGGTGCAGTAAGTGCTTTTGGTGTTAGTGGCACAAATGCACATATGGTTATAGAGGATTATCTTCCTGAAGAGATACATGATCAACAGAACGATACGCCTCCTTTCCGACTATTGGTCTTCTCTGCCAGGACCGAAGAGAAGCTCATAACCAGAATGGCGGATATGCTCGCCTTCATGCGTACCAGCAACGCACAGGACCTGGATATCGCGGCTCTCAGTTATACATTGATGACAGGACGCCAGCATTTCTCCTGGCGCTGTGCCATAGTGGTACAGGATTATGAAGATGCACTTCAGGTCTTACAGCAGGCGACACAGAAGGGAAAACATCCTCATCTATTTCAGGGTAGCGTCGCCCGCGATTTTGCTGGCCATCAGGCGATGTATCAATATATCCAGGATGCAACTGAGCGTAGTCACACCTTAACACAAAACAGTAGCAAGTATCTGGAAACGCTGCAACTCCTGGCGGATCTCTATTGCCAGGGTTATGAAATTCCGTGGAAACACCTCTATGGTGTTAGAAAACCTGTACGCTTGCATCTCCCCACCTATCCATTTTCCAGAGAAAACTATTGGGTCCGAGAAACACCTATCGTCATACCTATGGCACAGGCTCCACAGACATCACAATCATCCTCTCCACAGGCTCCACAAACATCACAGGCTTCAGCGACGCCACCTGACTCAACACAGGCCGCTCAGCGTCTACAGCCTCTCATGCCTTCTACCAGCATAGATCCGCAGAGAATCACCCTGGAGCCCACTGTTGCTATTCCAGCAATCCATAATTCGCAGTTAAACAAGCCGATTATTAGTCTAGCAACAAACACTCTCCCAGAAACGCCGCTCTCCCTGGTTCGTAAGACAGAGCCACAGCCACTGCCCACCCTGGATCGTGAGGAGGAGTCACAAACTGCTTCAGCGCTACCAACCCTGGCTTCAGAGGAGGAACTTCAACATCAGCTGTTACTGAGTCTGGCTGAGGCTTTAGTAATAGATAGCAATGAACTAGACGTAGACACCAGTTTTATTGATCTTGGCCTCGATTCCATCATTGGTGTGGAATGGATACAGACCATCAACAAAACCTACCAACTCACACTCTCAGCACCAACGCTCTACGAACATCCAACTATTCGCGAATTAGCTAGCTATGTGAGTCACGAACAGGTACAAGCAGGAAAACACATACCCGAAATCCCAATCCAGCCTGTTGCTGTGTCACATACACAACCCGCCATCCAACTCTCAAGCATAGAAACAGAAGCACCACGACATACACACCCAACAAGCAGCGATGCAAGTACACCAATCCCTACGCCACCGGCATCTACCAGTAGAACATCTCAGGCGGCGCATCTGGAGAAGCTAACGTATCTGCTCGCCGAAGCACTGGCCATGGATCGCGCCGGGCTCGATGTGGATACCAATTTCATTGATCTTGGCCTCGATTCCATCATAGGAGTGGAATGGATACAAACGGTCAACAAACACTATAACCTGTCTCTGACAGCCAGTGTCCTCTACGATTATCCCAATCTGCGGGCCTTCGCAGCATTCCTGGAACAGGAGCAGATAGCGCCAATGGGAAGCCCTCAGATAACGTCAGCCTCATCATTGCAGGAATTAATCCGGCAGGTACAACAAGGAGTACTCAGCGCTGAACAGGCCAACCAATGGCTGCAAGAAATGAGTCAGCACAGCGATGGAAACACCGCTACAACGCTGAACAGTCGATAACCAGAAAGGAACATAGACTTGACAAAAACGCTTAGTGATTGTAAAGTTCATGTGTATCTAATTACTCTTGTTACCATACATGGAAGATAGAAAGATCAATATCGATAAAAATATCGATATTATCAAACTAACCATTTTAGTATTAGTTTGTTAAAAGGTTATGCCATACTTGTAAGGTGTCAGGGGATTTTGTTCGGCTTTTTTTCCCCTCACTGTCCATCATGAAGGGATTGGTTTTGCTTCTATGAAAAATCACCACCTACCCGACTTGATCATTACTGGTCTGGGCATCACTTCCCCCATCGGACAAGGAAAAACAGCCTTTACAACCGCTCTTATGCAAGGGCACCATGCTTTTGGCGTTATGCAACGTGCCGGCAGGCAGAAAGACACGGAGTTTCTAGGGGCAGAACTTCCAGCGCTCACCTTTCCTGAGCAGTTTCCCCAACGGCTCCTGCGCACACTTACGCTGTCCGGCCAGGCCGCACTGGTTACGCTCCATGAAGCCTGGAATGATGCACAATTAGCTGCCGTTGATCCTCAACGTATTGGACTCGTCGTTGGCGGCTCCAATCTGCAGCAGCGAACATTACTTCAGACCTACGAAGCCTATTCCGACCGCATCGACTTTCTCCGTCCCACCTTTGGCTTCTCGTTCATGGATAGTGATCTCTGCGGACTCTGTACCGAACAGTTCAATATTCAAGGCAGTGCCTACACACTCGGAAGCGCATCCGCCAGTGGTCAGGCAGCCATTTTGCAGGCAATGCAAAACATACAAACCGGCCAGGTCGATGTCTGTATTGCGCTAGGTGCTCTGCTCGATCTCTCATATCTGGAATGTCAGGCTTTACGTACGTTGGGCGCAATGGGAAGTGATCGTTACGCTGATAACCCGGATCTAGCCTGTCGCCCCTTTGATGCGCAACACGATGGTTTCATTTATGGCGAGAACTGCGGAGCGGTGGTCATTGAACGTGCAAATACAGACCATGCACGCTCGGTCAGTCCTTATGCCAGTATCCTGGGAGGCGCCATGACAATGGACGGCAATCGCAATCCCAATCCTTCTTATCAAGGAGAGGTGCGTGCGATCCAAATGGCTCTGGCACAAGCAAACATCTCGGCCAATCAGATCGACTATATCAATCCTCATGGCACCGGGTCCCTGATCGGCGATGAGACAGAGATCAATGCTATCATCGATTGCCAGCTTGCGCATGCTTCCATCAACACAACAAAATCACTCACCGGGCACGGTTTAAGTGCGGCTGGCACGGTCGAGTTAATTGCAACCCTGATACAAATGGAAGCGCAACAACTTCATCCCAGTAGAAATCTGAAGGAACCAATCCAAGCTGACTGTAACTGGGTACGCGAAAAAGCGCGGCCACAGATTATTGAACACGCTCTGACGTTGAGTATGGGCTTCGGCGGAGTAAATACAGCTATCTGCTTAAAACGATGAACTGGATACGACACATCAGGAGGTATTACCTTGGTCGCTGTTGGCATTGAAGCAATGAATGTATTCGGCGGAACGGCTTATTTGAACGTTATGGAACTGGCTAAATATCGGAAATTGGATACAACACGCTTTGAGAATCTGCTCATGCATGAAAAAGCGGTCGCACTTCCCTATGAGGACCCAATTACCTTTGCCGTGAATGCCGCCAAACCTATAGTTGATGCGCTTAGCACGGAAGAAAAAGATCGCATTGAACTACTGGTTGCCTGCACAGAATCAGGTATTGACTTCAGTAAATCGATGTCCACTTATATTCATCACTATCTGGGACTCAATCGCAATTGCCGCCTTTTTGAATTAAAAAACGCTTGCTACGCCGGAACAGCTGGTTTTCAGATGGCTATCAATTTCATTCTCTCTCAGGCTTCCCCCGGCGCGAAAGCCCTGGTAGTAGCTACCGATATTTCCCGCTTCATTGTAGCAGAGGGCGGCGAGGCTTTGACCGAAGACTGGTCTTATGCAGAACCCAGTAGCGGCGCAGGCGCGGTCGCAGTACTGGTCAGTGAGAATCCTAAAGTCTTTCAAGTTGATGCCGGAGCCAACGGCTACTACGGCTACGAAGTCATGGATACCTGCCGACCACTCCCAGATGGTGAGGCTGGTGACTCAGATCGTTCTTTACTCTCCTACCTGGATTGTTGTGAAAATGCGTACCTGGAATATCAGAAACGTGTCGCTGGTGTCAATTATCGTGATACATTTCAATATCTGGCGTTCCATACACCCTTTGGCGGCATGGTCAAAGGAGCACACCGCAGCATGATGCGGAAGATGGTCAAGGCAACACCCGCGGAAATCGAACAGGACTTTCAGCAACGCATTACACCGGGGTTGGTCTACTGCCAGCGCGTCGGCAATATTATGGGTGGTACAGTCCTCCTTTCGCTTGCCAGCACCATTGACAATGGTCAATTCGCAACCCCTAAACGCGTCGGTCTCTTCTCATACGGATCAGGCTGTTGCTCAGAGTTTTACAGTGGGGTCATCACAACCCAGGCTCGTGACCTCCAACGCCGCTTCGCGATCGGACAGCGACTCAATGAGCGCTATCGCTTGAATATGGAGCAATATATGACGCTGCTGATGGGCAGTGGTGCTGTAAAATTCGGAACTCGCAACGTGACACTGGATCAGAACTTACTTCCTGAAGCATTTGAAACATCTCAGGGCAAGGGGCTCTTATTCCTTGAAAGGATTCACGAGTTCCATCGTGAGTACAGGTTTTTCTAATGGAATACCAGACAATTCATGTTCGCTTTCAGGGAACCATCTGTTTCTTGCAACTGCATCGTCCACAGGCGAATAATACCATCAATGATCAGTTGATTGCAGAGTGCCTGCAGGTACTCACAGCCTGTGAGGAAAACATTACCATAGTGGTCCTGGAAGGACTCCCAGAAGTCTTCTGCTTTGGTGCCGACTTTCAAGATATTCACGATACGGTGGGTAGAGGACTGCCAACAGAACATGATCCCGAACCTCTGTATAATCTCTGGCTCAAATTAGCTACCGGCCCTTACATCACCATTGCTCATGTGCGGGGCAAAGCTAACGCTGGCGGAGTCGGTTTTGTGGCCGCCTGTGATATCGTGCTTGCCGATCAAACGGCGGTCTTCAGCTTATCTGAACTCTTATTTGGACTATTCCCAGCCTGTGTGCTCCCATTCCTGATTCGCCGTGTAGGACTACAAAAGGCTCACTATCTGACGCTCATGACACAACCAGCGACCGTTCAACAAGCACATGCATGGCATCTGGTTGATGTCTATGAGGAACAAAGCACAATATTACTACGCAAACATTTACAGCGTCTTCGCCACCTGTCCAAACATGGAATTAGCAGCTACAAGCGCTATTTGCACCAATTGGATAATAGCCTGCAGCAATCAAAGATGCAGGCTCTGACAGCCAATCGAGACATGTTTGCGAATCCTCAGACTCTTGAGGGTATTTTCCAGTTTATTGAACATAAACAATTTCCCTGGGAGAAATCATGACGCAATCAGTTCTTGACATCCACGAAGTGACCCCTGAGATTGTACAGGTAACAATGCAAGATCGGGCTCATAAAAATACTTTTTCCCGCCAGTTAGTTGATGGCTTGCTCCAGGCATTTGCCGCTATCTCCACCAATCAACGCTATAAGTGTGTTGTTCTTACTGGCTATGATGGCTACTTTGCCTCTGGTGGTACGCAGGAATCACTTCTCGCAATCTATGAAGGACGAGAAAAATTCACGGATACCAGTCTCTACAGCCTGGCTCTGGATTGCCAGATTCCAGTCATCGCAGCGATGCAGGGACATGCGATTGGTGGCGGTTTTGTAATGGGGCTGTTTGCCGACTTCGTTATTCTGGGGCGTGAGTGTGTGTATACTACAAATTTTATGAAATATGGTTTTACACCCGGCATGGGCGCCACTTTTATTGTCCCACAGAAATTGGGTCTGAGTCTTGCTGAAGAGTTATTACTCAATGCAGGCAACTACCGTGGCGCTGAACTGGAGAAGCGTGGCATCCCTTTCACAGTCTTACCCAAAGCCGAAGTGCTGAATCATGCACTGGATCTGGCGCAACAACTTGCTGAAAAACCACGGCACTCTTTATGCATTCTAAAAGATCATCTGGTGGCTCCACTACGCGATCAGCTTGCTCGCGTGATCGAGCAGGAAGTAGCCATGCATGAAAAAACCTTCCACCATCAGGAAGTAAAACAGCGCATCTCTACCTTATTTGGCAAATAATCTCTCTATCGTACACCGCGCACTGAGAAAACAAGTATAAGAGTAAAGAGTAATTGGATGGATTCAAAAGAGATCTTTCATGCACTACAAAGCGGCACAATGAGTTCTGAGGATGCGGAACAGGCCCTTCTAACCCTGCTGAATACAACGCCCACACCATCTGCAAAGGAACATTCCTCAGAGACGTCAAAAACACAACAACTAGCATCAGAACTGTCTGAACTCGGTACGGTAGAAAACCGAGATCATCCACTAGCGAATTTCATTGACTCACTCCAGGCAAGGCCCGTTGTCGATCTTGTGGATTTCACGCCTGAAATTGTTCAGGTCACCATGAATGATCGGGCCAATAAAAATACCTTTTCGGTTGATTTAATCATTGGTTTGATGCAAGCCTTTCAGACCATTCGCGCCAGTAGCACCTATAAAGTGGTCATTCTGACTGGTTATGAGCGTTACTTTAGCTGCGGAGGAAATCAAGATGGCTTGCAGGCTCTACAAGAGGGAAAAGTAAAAATGACCGATATTAATCTTCACTCCCTCTTGCTGGACTGTGAGATCCCGGTTATAGCAGCCCTCCAGGGACATGCGATTGGCGGTGGCTGGTGCTTTGGTCTATTTAGCGATTTTGTAGTTATGAGCAAGGAAAGTACCTACACCTGCAATCATATGCGCTACGGTTTCACTCCTGGTGACGGAGCAACCTTCATTTTTCCGCTCAAGTTCGGTTCTGTACTGGCTCAGGAAATCTTATTTACTGGTAAGGTCTATCGTGGCGCAGAGTTACAAGCCAAAGGGGCCCCAATTCCCATTGTTCCAGGCAAGGAAGTGCTCTCCTATGCGCAGCAACTGGCCAGAGATCTTGCCGAGGTCCCTCGTCTATCACTGACTTTATTAAAAGCACACATGATTGAGACAATCAAGGCTCAACTTCCTTCGGTTCTGGAGAAGGAATGGAAGATGCAGGAACAAACCTTTGTCAATAACGCTGCGGTCATGCAAAGGATTCAAGCTACCTTCGAGCAATCGCCAATGCAAAAAAATGGGAGAATACAGCACACGCCAGCAGAACAACCACCTTCTGCCACATCTGCTGCTCCCCGGCTGCTCAATGGTGAACAATCTTCAGTGCCAAAGGTCTCTACAACAAATCTTGAGACACCTATCACTGAACGTTATCCTGAACTCATCGCACTCAACCACAGAACGCAGGGCCGTCCCATTATATGGCTACATGGAGATGGTGGTGGGGTCGAGGGCTATCATAGTATTGCACAGCAGATTTCACGTCCTTTTTATGGCATTCAGGCACGGGGTCGCCAGACTGATCACGCTCCTCTTGAAGGTATTGCGGCCATGGCAGCCTATTATATACACATCATTCAGATGCTGCAACCAATGGGACCATACGACGTCGGTGGATACGCGCTGGGCGGACTCCTGGCTTATGAGATTACCCGCCAACTTCAAGTAGCGGGCCAACAAGTCTCGACCCTGGTTATGTTGGATACATTGGACCCGGGCAGTCAGCGTCAGATCGTTATTTCGCCTCGCACAAAGATCGTGCAGGCAATCAATCTGGCCTTGCTCAACAGGCTTCGGCAGGAACCTGAAAAGCTCTTCCAAAAGCTCATTCGTCCACAGGAAATATCTGAACAGAATACAGAACAAGAGCTTCTGGTACAGGGTATTCGCCTGGGCAGAACCCGTGGACTCTCTCTTACAAAAACCGAAGACGAACTATACACCATTTTTCAGAAGAATCTACAGATACAAGAGGCTTTTGCCGCCGAGCAATTCATTATACAACCGTTGCCAGATCCACAATCCGTCACCTGTTGCTATTTCCGCAATGCAGGCGAACTTTTCTATGGTGACTTCCAACCTTTTTTAACAGACGTTTCCGATCACATTTCCATCGATCATGTTCACTACTGGCAGGAATGGTCACAACACTTCACCCATTTTCAACTGCTAGACGTAGCTGCATCCAACCATATAACACTGCTATTCGAACCAACAGTCATTCACACCATTACGACATTCTGCGCCCAACTCTACGGCAACGACAACAAACCATAATTCTATCTGCATACAGCACTTAACGATCAGAATTCAAATTTGCTGGAGAGACCAAAAAGGTTTAGGTGACAACCTTTATTGGCAAGCACGCGCCTCCCTATGCGAGGAGCGACACAGCAAGACAGTATCAAGGAGGAACCTATGGCGACAATTCGTGTAGAAACCTATATCCAGGCTCCGATTGAACTTTGTTTCGACCTCTCACGCAGTGTTAACATGCACGATGAGCCCCCGGTAGCGGGTGTGACGAGCGGCTTATTAGAACTCAATGACACCATTACGACTGAATCGGTACGCTTCGGCACCAGACAATCCATCACCTCTCAAATCAGTGAAATGGAACACCCATACAGATTTGTTGATGTACTGACCCGTGGATATTTTAAGATCCTGCGTCACACTCATCTCTTTACTGCCGAGAAGCAGGGCACGCTTATGGTTGATGAGCTGGAATTCCGCTCACCCGGAAGATTTGCCCCACTTGTTGATCAACTCCTGCTCAAGCAATATATGCGCCGTATTCTCCTAAAACGCAATCTACATATCAAACAGGTCGCAGAATCGGGTCAGACCGACAAGTATTTACAGAGTAACTCCAAAAGTATGTAGCATTTGTAGAGAATTTATCAAAAGCAACAGAGGGAGGGATATCATTGGACTCATGTATTCCTATGGCAAATAATCATGATCCCTGGTACGTTGTACGCTCAAAACCAAGAATGGAGAAATACGCCGCACAAACATTGGAAAATTATCTGGGGCTGGTTGTCTTTGCTCCCCAGGGTAAAATGATAACTCCCCAGAATGAGATTAAATATGTTCCGTTTTTTCCTGGTTATCTTTTCATTCAAGCTTCCCCTCAGAAGTTGCAACCACAACGCATTAACTCCTGTCCAGGTGTACTCCACCTCATCGCATTCGACGGAGAATTGGTCTCCGTTCCTCACACCATTACAGAGACAATTCATAAAAAAATCAATGACTTTAATTGCGAAAATCGGCTCTTGAATCGTCCTTTTCAATCGCATGATCAGATCAGAAGGAAGGAAGAGTCACCAAAAAAGCTAAATATGATCTTTTTAAACTATGAAACGCCTGAGCACCGGGTTCGAGCACTACTCAATGTTCTTGGTCGATTGAAAGAGGTGCAAGTTGATCCTTGCCTCCCAGAAAAATTTCCTGAGGAGCCCCTACGCAAAAGAGTACGTTTCACACGTGGAAGAAAGCGCAAAACCAGACTGCACTCTGACTTTGTATAAGCTCGACTTTGTACGATTTTGAAAACATGAGCTCGAAAATGCTTCGCACTCGCCCTTTTTCTCAGGCTCAAAAGCCTAAAAATGTACAAAGTCGAGGTAAGAGTCCCTGCTCGTATGTCTTGTTTTCAATGCACGTTTAATAACAGAAAATCATTTAAAGGGCAGAGATGCAGGGATGCAATCCCATAGGTGCGAACATAAGGCTTTTCAAGCGGGATTGCAAAGGGCGGCCAGCCCTTTGCCGGGGTTTGGGGTGTCCCCAAATACCCCTTTTTCTTCTTTTCTTCGCCGCCGCGTGCGGCGGCGAGAGGGAGGTGAGAGACCGGGGTACAGCTCCGGACCCCAGGTTAAGGGTTGCACCCTTAACAATCCCGCTTACGTTTGCACTTATGGGATTGCATCCCCTGCACTCCTGCCCATCAAATGAAGGATGACAGAGTGCTATGCTTTGCAGGCTGCTTTCTTTTAAATTACCTGCTCCTCATGCAGCAGGTAAAGACATAATCCTCAATGCATGCTACTATATAACTATTAAACATATCGAGAAAGGACTCGAAGAGAAATAATGAACCGAGAACGTTTAGTCGAAGCCATTCAATTACGCGAAGAGGGACGAGCCAAACAGAATCAAACCATTCTGGAGCAAGCACAGGCACTCCTTCTGGAGTTGAACGCAGCCTATCCCAATGACGCTGAGATCACCTTCCAAAACGCTGTGGTAAATGACAATCTGGGGTTTGGAAAGAAGGCTGTTCCTTTCTATGTGCGCGCCCTCGACCAGGGACTCGCAGGACCCAGCCTGGAGAGAGCCTTACTTGGCCTGGGAAGTACATATCGCGGGCTGGGAGAGTATGAGAAAGCAGTGGAGACATTGCGTCGTGGTGTGCGAGAGTTTCCGCACAATCGGGCCCTTCAGATCTTTCTTGCGATGGCCCTCTACAATTCACAGCAATACAAAGAGGCAATGGAACTCGCTTTGACCAACTTGCTGGAGACTACCACCGACGAAAAGCTCCAGTACTTTAAACGCGGTCTTGAATACTATGCCACCCACCTTGACGAGCAGGGATACGAGGAATAAGCACGTTGAAACATTCAGCGTTTTAGGCCCGCTACCAGCATTCCACCTCCAACCACAAACAAATTGTTTGATTCCCATGCTCTCCACGATCTCTGTCCATGAGTTTTCGCACCTGCGGTACTCAAAAGGGCGCAGGCGCGCATGCGCCTGCCAGCAGGTCAAACAATAAGACCCCGCTGGTGATGGGAATCAAACACTTTAAAAGCTCGACTTTGTACATTTTTAGGCTTTTGAGCTTGCGAAAAAGGGTGTTAAAAAGACCATAACATCACCACTTTGGACGCATAACATCGCCAGTTCTTTGAGCTTGATGTGAAAATTTGTTCTTATCTTTTCTGACGCATATCTTTGCCCAAATTCCATATTGACCCATAAACCTGCCTGAAAAAGCCTCACACCACCTCTCCCGAAATTTTCTCCACACGTCCCGATTTCATCCCTCAATTGGGCAAGCAATTACGTCAATGTGGCGAGCAATTGCGTGGGTGTGTCTCATTGTTTTGCAGAACCCAGAGACGAGGGGGAGGATCGGATGACGTTGCGTCCCCAACGCTTTTGTGCTTCTGTTCGCCCCTTGAGCCCCTTTTGAGCGGGAACAGGATCGGG
>NZ_BIXY01000007.1 GCF_008326305.1 Dictyobacter arantiisoli
GGATAGGCGGGCCGCTTGCCTGTCATGGCGACGCGATGCTGACTTCTTCTCATCTCTTTTGCTCCTTCTGCTTTGATCTTTCTCCTTTCTTTATCGGCATTCTGATGGGAATCAAACACTATCTTAGAGTGTGTCAGCCTCCCATCGTCTCCATGATCTTCGCGCATGCGTTTTCGCACCAATGGTGCTCAAACCAATTATTAGTATGTGTTGCAGAAAAAGTTCTTTGAACTTTTTCTGCAACACATACTAATAAGGGCGCAGGCGCGCAAGCGCCTGCCAGTGAGTCAGCAGCAAGATCCCGATGGTGATGGGAATCAAATACTTTGTTAGAGTGTGTCAGCCTCCCATCGTCTCCATGATCTTCGCGCATGCGTTTTCGCACCAATGGTGCTCAAACCAATTATTAGTATGTGTTGCAGAAAAAGTTCTTTGAACTTTTTCTGCAACACATACTAATAAGGGCGCAGGCGCGCAAGCGCCTGCCAGCCAGGGAGCAGCAAGATCCCGCTGGTAGTGGGAGGCTGACACACTCTTAGAGAGTGGTCCCGCTCCACAAGTGATAAATAAGTTATGCGCTGCTGAACCGTATTCATAGATTTACTGAACCATTTGATACTTTAAGGCATGGTTCAAAATGAGCTCAGATCAATGTGACAACTTTGAACAATCCACATTGTGAAAAATAAATCCTGAGATGGCCTCCTGAGCGGCTTCAGGATTTATTTTGGGGTGATTCCATCGTTCACAACTGTCACATCCGTTTGAACCTTGCCTAAGTATATCATTTATAGGCATGAGATTAGAAGCCATGGCCCTTCTGTGGTACTTGCAGCGAATTTGTGCTCACCGCTGATAGATGGCGACAAGCAAAAGCGATAATTTGTAGCGCGCTTCATCCTGACCTGCGGAGCGAAAGACTGACTTATCACGTCAAGAGATTAGCGGGGCACGAGTATGAGCAGATGAAGGTGCACATGTATCGCGCCTCTAGCCACATAGAGCCAGTTCACTTTACCCGTTGCGTTGTTTCCCAGGGCAACTTTTGCCAGCGATTAACTTCAGCAAAACCAAAACCGGCATCCACCACAGTTCCTTTGAAGCCTGCAGGAACTTCTATGAAATAGCTTGCCAGCTGGCGTGGGAAGACGCCAAGACAAAATACCCAGGGATCACCTGCGGATTCGGCAATGATACGCCAGGTCTGGTTATCCTGCCACTCATCCGTGAGATAGGCACCAATCTCAGTAAAATTGCGTGCGAGCACCTGCAAGATTTGCCAGATCGTGCGTCCTACCTGGGCCGAAAAGAGAACTTCCGTAGAGCCTGGTGGGAGTTGCTCGGTATCAATCAAGAGATTAAAGCCAACCCAGGTAGGGAGGTCTTTGAGGCTGGGAACGGCTGCCTCCCCATACAGTGAGATCTCAATACCCACACATTCCAAGCCAGCGGTATCGGGAGGGGTAAGCCTGACCGGAGCGGCATAGATATCCCCAAAGCTGTCATCATCGGAGGTCGGCCATGTAATCTCAGTAATCCATTCCAGGACCTGCTGATTAGTACAGCCAAGTTGAATCAGAGCCTCGCGATAGCGGTATAAAATGTCTGGAAAGGTTACCTGCGTACAGGTAGCATATGTTTGTATTTGTGCTTGTGCCATAGCTTTTCTCTTCTATTTGCTCGCTCAGATAAATCCTTCGAGCTCTCCTTTCGGATCACGCATCATAAGTTCTGTGACGGCCTGGTGTGGATTAAGATCCTCAAAGAGGACCAGGCTGAGCTGTTTTGCAATCGGCATTTCGACCTGATACCGTGCGGCCAATTGCAAAGCGGCCTGTGTTGTTGTCACGCCTTCAGCAACACTGCGCGTACTTTGTAGGATCGTTGAGAGGCTTTCACCACCAGCCAGACGTTGTCCCAACTGCTGGTTACGACTGAGTGAACTGGCGCAACTCGCCACCAGATCACCCATCCCGGCCAGACCAGAAAAGGTGAGAGCATGCGCGCCAGCCGCCACACCCAGGCGCGAGATCTCTACCAATCCTCGTGTAATGATAGCAGCCTTGGCATTCTCTCCATAACCAAGACCATCATTCACACCCGCCCCAATAGCGATAATATTTTTAAGTGCTCCGCCTAATTCTACCCCAATCACGTCATGCGATGTATAGACACGGAAAGTGTTCCCCGTCAAAATCATACGGGCCTGATCGGCAATATCTAGCTGTTCAGAGGCGACCACGGCCGCCGTTGGTTTGCCCTCGGCAACTTCACGTGACAGATTAGGGCCACTGAGGGCCGCGATCCGCCCCCGGGACCGGGGAAGTTCCGCAGCAACAATCTCCGTCATGCGCTGCAGAGTATTCAATTCAATGCCTTTACTGGCGCTGACAAGGATCGTTTGAGGTGAAATATAAGGAGCCAGCAGGCGGAGATTGTCGCGCAATTTCTGCGAAGGAGTCACCAACAAGACTAAATCTTTCTGCTGGACCGCCTCGGCGATGTTCGCGGTGACCTGTATGGCGTCTGGGAATGGAAAATGTGGCAAGAACAAGCTATTCTCACGTTGCTGTTGCATCTGTTGTGCTCGTGCTGGCTGGTGATCCCATAATGTAGTGGGAATGCCCTTTCTGGCAAGCAATAATGCAAGGGTTGTACCCCAGGCACCACTACCAATCACCCCAACTGATACCATCACATACTCTCCCTCTATCTAATACAAAGCTACTTAACAGCCTGGCTGATGCTGGTCAGAACATCGTCATTGTAACATAGATGAGCATGAGATGGACGCGGTGCGATGAGATCGCTTGACACGCGCCCATTGGGAATTATAGCTCACACATCGGATCAGGGAAGAGCAAGTTCCAACGTTTGTCCGCTGCGCAGCGTGCCCTCACCAGCGGCAACTTTCAGGTTTGGCTGGCTTTACTTTAACGAGAAAAGAAGCAGATAGGATGCAACATGTTACATCCTATCTGCTTCTTTGCTATTTCTGCTCAGCCATGCTTTTGTGTGTTTTTTCGGGGGTAGCTTCCTCTGAGTAGACGGAGGGTTTTAGGATGCCAATATAGGGCAGATTGCGATAGAGTTGAGCATAGTCGAGACCATAGCCAACGACGAATTTGTCAGGAATGGTGAAGCCATAGTAATCGATCGGCACATCTTTAATACGCAGGCGCTCTTTGTTAAGTAGTGAGCAGACCTTCAGGCTAAGGGGATTGCGCCGCTTGAGCAAGTCGATCAAGTAGTGAAGGGTGAGACCACTATCGATGATGTCTTCGATGATCAGGACATGTTTCTGGTCAATCGGCCCTTCCAGATCTTTGATGATACGTACAATACCGCTGGATTGTGTACTGTTCCCATAACTGGCAACCGCCATATAATCGAGTTCCAGCGGCAACTCGATAGCACGAGCCAGGTCGGCAATAAAGGGGACGGCCCCTTTCAGGGTACCAAGGAGGAGAAGATGATCTCCGGCATAATCGCGGGTAATTTGTTTTCCCAGATCGGCAATCTTCTCCTGGAGTTGCTCTTCTGAAAGAAGAATTTCTTCTATATCCTGATGCATGTTTTCCTCTGCTACTATAATTGGGACTGCATAGACAGACGCACAATCTGCTGTGTTTCACTGGTCAGGCGCACATGATGAGCTGGATAGACTCCTCCCAACCAAATACACTGTGTTTCCGAAAAGAATAGTGGAAGCTGCTCCCGCGTTTCACGTGGAACATGCCGGTCAATGAAAATCTCTTTGATTTTCTTAACCTGACGCATGCCCAGCGGCTGTATCCTATCCCCGGCACGGCGAGTGCGCACCAGCAAGGTGCCGGAGATAAGCATGGCGGCATCTATATAGATGACATATGGCGTCACGGGCAAGATACGCCATACTTCGGACCAATCCTGACGCTGCAAAGCCGGACGTACCTGTTGCAGGCTGGCTTCTGGCAACCATTCAGCTGTCGCCAACCAGGGCGTACCCGGGACCACAACCTGACCAGGAATCGAGAGCACAACCTCTGCAGGAGAAGTCGTAATCTCAGCGCTCTCCACTTGCTTTGAAATATGTTTGAAGACCAGTATATCACCCTGGCGTAGTACATGGAGTTGTTGTGGTAAGTGTAATGTCAAGGGCTCACGCGTAGCTGGACGCTGCTGCAGTTGCTCTAACAGGCTATAGTGGCGCACTTCCAGGGGGGATTGTCCATCACATAATTGTGAGGTAACACGGCGGAGCAGATGGCGTTGAATGCTCTGGGAGAGCGTGCGCAGCACGGGAATATTAACCTGTATATTATCCGCTTGCTCTGCCAGGATGACCGTAGGCCAGGCGCTGTCTATCTGGGTCTGAATCCAGGCCAGATCAATCTGCATGGTTTCAGCGTTGCGCAGGAGGGTCTCGCGAAAGCCAGGATTGATGCTTTCCAGGGTCGGCAGGATCTCATGGCGGATACGATTGCGCAGATAGCGCGTATCGCTATTGCTGGCATCCTCCTGGGGATGCAAGGCATGTTGGAGACAATAGGCCAGAGTGTCGGCGCGCCCGATGCTGAGCAAGGGGCGAATAATATCGTGCTGCTTCGGCTGAAGTCCAACCATGCTGGCGATACCGCCCCCTCGTAGCCAGTGCAGCACGAGTGTCTCGGCCTGATCATCGCGATGATGGGCGACCGCAATCGGCTGTCCTTGCGCAACCTCACGCAAGAAATGATAGCGGGCCTGACGTGCCGCATCCTCCAACGAGCGGTGCTCACGCTGTGCCAGAGCCGCAACGTCCAGCATCGCAAGCGTGATAGGAATATCCCAGGCTTGCGCCAGTTGCGCTACGGCATGGGCATCCTGCTCACTGGCAAGGCCACGTAGTTGATGGTTGAGATGAGCAATGTGGAGCTGCACCTGTGGATAGCGTTTACCGGGGCCACAGAGTTGCTTAAGCACATGTAACAGGCAAAGCGAATCCGCTCCACCAGAGACGGCCACCACCACAGTGCCCTCAGTCGGTAACAATGAATACTCATCAATAGTTGCAGCGATGATCTCCAACATATTTGCGCTTCACCCCTTTGATATGATACGATTAGATCAATTATAACATTCATGTCGTTGGTAGTTCGCTAGCGTGTTGTGCAGGGGTATAGAGACTAATATGGCTATTCGGAAAATTATAACAACAGAAAATCCAATTCTACGGCAGAAAGCAAAGAAGATACATCGCTTCGATCCATCGTTACAAAAACTGGTAGATGATATGTTTGAGACGATGCGGGAAGCAAATGGAGTAGGATTGGCAGCCCCACAAATCGCGCAATCAATTCGTGTTTTCGTGGCAGAATATGATGATCGAAAAGTTGCCGTATTTAATCCTGAGATTGTCAAAGCCGAAGGTGAAGAACTGGGACAAGAAGGCTGCTTGAGCATACCAGGATACGTAGGCGAAAATATTCGACGCGCTACCAAAGTGGTAGTCAAGGGGCAGGATGTACGCGGAAAAGCCATCCGTGTCAATGCCGAAGGTTGGTTCGCACGCATTCTCCAGCATGAGATTGATCATCTGGATGGGATTTTATTCATTGATCGCCTGGACAATCCCCAGGATCTGCTTGAGCTGAGAGAAGAAGACTACGACGAGCAAGAATCCGTCCTGGCTGACTAACTCTTAATTTGAAAAAAGGCCCCTCCCGCGCTTATTGGGAAGGGCCTTTTTTATGGACTAAATTGCAAGGCTACAATTTTTGTTGTTTACGTAACATGAATATGTGTTGATGACCAAGATTCTGCTCGCAAGAAGGACAGACATAAAAACCTTCCTCACGATAATGGAGTTCACTGACACGGAAGTAATGGTAGCAGATACCACAACGGCTGGCATCCGTCTGGCTGGCGATTTGCCGATCCTGCTCAAAGAGGTCACGCAGGGACTGCACCATATGCTCAAAGTCGAATGCTCCAGAAGACGTAGTGCGCTCAATACCCAGCGTACCCAGGGATGGCAGTGCACCAGTACTATGCTCCGCACGCATCTCGCGGCGGTTGTTAGCCGAAGAGCCGTTGCCCATAGCCCCAGAATCAGATCTCGATGTATAGTTATTGCTCAAAGCAAAAATCTCCCAACACAATTGCACAGGATAGCATTTCAATCATTATAACCTCCTGAAATGAGAGAATCAAGCGCGCCTGGCAATAGTCAGGGCTATTTAATTTTCCCTTTTCCCGCCTGCGGCGGGAAACGGAAGAGAGAAGCGAGGACTGTCATGCCCCGACATGCCTGCCATCGCGCTCCGATCAGGGTCTGCCGCCCCTAACAACTCCCGCTTTTTTCCGAAAATTAAATAGCCCTGGGCAATAGTTAGATAGATATAAGATGGATAGGGGAAACATGGGAAGAGGCAGGATGCTACCATAGGAGAACATTAGGGCGACCAAAATAAGAGGTGGTCGCTGCTCAACAGCCTCGCTTTTTCCCCCCAAAGCGAAGCACGGCATATCATCCGCTAATCAGGTCAATCTGATCTCGCCAGATAATAAAACTGACCCACCTTAAAAAACAGGATCATACTTGCGCATATGGCAATTTATGGCGCCATAACAGCTGGCGCGCCATATCTTTTGTTAGAAAAGTTTTTTCTGCATAGACATAACTACATTACTGAATATCGCTCTCACCAAGGACTCGATCCAATGTTTCGCGCTTGATACGATAAACCTGCCGTGAATGGACATGCGGCAAGACCACTGCTTCCAACACCCCTTGTTTGACCCAGCGACGCACCGTTGCGTCATCAACCCGGAGAATGCGAGCTACCTCGGATACTGTTAATAGATTGTTACTCATGGCTCCTCCTACCTTGTATTTGATTGTCGCCACGCCAGAACGTGGAAAAAGATGTATGAGATTCTTCATACAAGAACATTGTATCAATATTGTATAATATTGATGAAGACTTGTAAAGTGGTATAAAAAAGGATTTTGAAAGAATTTTTACATTGATATGACTTTTTTTATGTGCATACTACTGAAGGGGGTGTACCTCAAAAAAAAGATTCAGGCTATGCGACACTTAAATGTGAAATTTATAGCCTTTAATATGGTTCGCTATGGTTTTCTACACTAAAAATCGTGTGGTCTATCATTTCACGACACCTACTGTATAAAGACTATAATCCAAGTTGGGGATCTCTTTCACCAGGACAGAGTGGTATTAGCTTCAACAGATTATTTTTCTTCAGCAAACAGCTTCGCATGAATCTTCCAGCCTTTGGCACTCTTTTCTTTCTTATGTTGTGTAGAAAATGTGCCTTGGAATATTTTCTACACAACATAAGAAAGAAAAGAGTTCGGGCGCTTCAGCGCCCTGTCGCAAGATGAGAAGGGACTGTTGTGGATGAATCGTCCTTTTGGAGGATGACAATTTCCTCAACAATCCGCTACACTTCTCAGCAAGCAGACAAATAGATGTCAGCAGAGGGGGATGCAGAATTGATAGTCATGTACGACGCTGCTGTACGTTCGTACGGTCCTCAGCTAAAGAGGATGCGTTGATTGGAAATAACACAGCCTATGACAGAAAGGATCTCCTTATGCAAAAGCGAGAACATGTCCCTACGCGGTGGTTGGAGTCTTCAGATGGTATCCTGGTTCGTGAGGTACTGGCTGGCAATCAAGTCGCCTTTGAAGCCCTCGTTGAGCGCTATCATACCATGCTGTATCGCTTTATTTATCATCACCTGGGCGAGTATGATCAGGCTTGTGATGTATTGCAACAGGTATTTTTGAAGCTGTATATCGCACTCCCGAATCTACCGACCGGCGAGCAATTAAAGCCGTGGCTATTTCGCGTCGCACAGAATTGTTGTCGCGATGAGCTACGCAAACGCCGCCGTCGCCGTGTAACGCTGTTTTCAGCGATGGAATGGCAGGCCGAGGAAGAGGAGATGCCGCCACTGGCAACGATTCCGGATACGAAACCGTTGCCAGAAGAGATAGCGGAGTATCACGATCTTCAGCATACTTTACAGCAGGCTATTCAGGCGCTACCCACAAAATTCCGTTCGGTCGTGCTGCTCCGCTATCTCTATCAATGCAGTTTCTCTGAGATTGGTCAGGTGCTGGAGATGCCAATGACGACGGCAAAAACATATTATTATCGTGCCTGTACCAAGCTCCGAGCCTCACTACAATCGCGCTAAGGATGAGAAAGGAAGGATGGAAGCTTGATGGAAACGGCTCCAGGACCACATAATTTTCCCCAGAGACAAGCATCCAAACGGGCCGAAGTGATTGTGCGAACCGAAGGCTTAACAAAACGCTTTGATACCTTTACGGCAGTCGATCAACTGGCACTTGAAGTGTATCATGGAGACGTCTATGGGCTGTTGGGGCCAAATGGATCAGGCAAAACGACTACGCTACGGATGCTGCTCGGACTGATCCATCCCACAGCGGGCAAGGTCACGCTCCTGGGACATCCTATGGATGATTCTAAGCAGCGCTATCAGGCCCTGAGCCATGTAGGTGCGATCATAGAGCAGCCTGTATTCTATCCTTTTCTGACGGGACGTGAGAACCTGTATGGCATCGCAGCCTTTGGCAGCCAGCCGCAGTCTGAAGCGCTAGAGGAACGCATTGAAGAGATGTTGGAACTGGTAGACCTTGCTACCCGTGCCAGGGATCTCTATAGTAAATACTCGCTTGGCATGCGCCAGCGCCTGGCCCTGGCCGCTACCTTACTCCATTATCCCCAGTTAATTATTTTGGATGAGCCAACCAATGGATTAGATCCCGCCGGAGTGGTAGATATTCGCGAATTGATTGGGCAGCTTGCGCGGCAAGGGATTACAGTTATTCTATCCAGCCATCAACTACATGAAATTCAACAGGTCTGCTCACGCGTTGCGATCATCAAGCGCGGCCATTTACTGGTCCAGGGAAAAGTACAGGATCTCCTCTCCGAGCAGCCAGCCATTATTTTTAGCTTTCCTGATCCTCATATGCTCCAACAGGCAGAATTGTTATTGCATACTCTGCATCCTGGAACATGGCCCTGGCTGAATGATTCAAGAATCATAACTGCCGAACACGAGCAAAGCTGGGTACCTCCTGGCGGACAAATGTTACTTGTCGAGGCAACCATGGAGCATGCCGCCGAACTAAATGCATTCTTTGGGATGAAAGGGTTATACGCCACCGAGATTCGTCGCCACGAAACCAGCCTCGAACAATACTTCCTGGACCTGACCACAAGCCCCAATCCTCCTTAGCTCTGCCGATAACCTACATTACATGTAGCGGGCATAGCTGCTACGGTCAGAATGGAAGTTATCTGGAAGGCCCAGGAAGCGCGCCACAATGTTCTCTTTTGCCAGGATTTTTCGCAGGGCCGCAAGGTCACTGCTGCCATCCTTTGGAACCGGAATAATCAGGAGGCAGGGGGCGATATGGCGAATACCCATCGTACGCAGAGTTGCATTCTGATAGAGCCGTTGCGCCGTTTCTTCGTTGCTGACCTCAAGAAAACTTACATAGGAAACAGTCACCTCTTGATACAGCTTCTGCCACTCCTGGAGCGTATAGAGGACATTCTGTGGAATCTCTTTCATGCAATATTTTTGTAATACGCCCAGGACGTCCTCTTCAAACTTCAATCCCTGCTGTATAGCCTGAAAAACGGATGCCTGGGTGATGAGCAATGTACTGGCCTGATCAATCTGTTTTATCTGGGTAAATGGGAGGATATGATAGAGCGTGGGCATATCAGGTTGCAGGAGCAGGATCTCATAGTTGGGCTGGATGATCAGCAATTTTTGCTCGGACTCAGTTTTGGTCACACCATCGAAATGAAAGACCTGATCAGCCAGTTCAGTCAAACGAAAGAGACAGGCATCAAGGCTTGGATTTGTGTCATCGCTAGTCCGGGGATATCCCAGTTCGACGAAACCCATTTCGTGCAGGGACGAGAAGAACATATTCAGCACATAGGAGCTATTGATGGCGAGCCACTCCTGAAATTGCTCGTCAGGTGTCTGCTCGCGCTCCTTTTTATTAGATTTGGAACGGGCACTGGATTTCCCCTGTTGCCCATAACTATAGTAGGCATAGGGATAATACGGTTGCTCCTGGATATGCTGCGTTATGGTATTGAGGGCGGGATATTCCTCCCACATGCCGCGCAACAATGCAGAGATGCTGTACCATGCTCCAATAGTGCATTTTTCGAGGCTATTGATCAGCAACTGACGAAAATTGATCTTATACTTCTCATAAAGGTAGCTGAGGCTATTGTAGCGATGCTCAACGATAAAGATAACCGTGTCGCCCCAATTCTTGTTGGTCCATTCTTTCAGCAACAGGGTGCTCTGCTCAACCAAACTTGCCTGCTGCCATTGCTTTAACGCTGGGCCTGGGAGAAAGGTTGGCTTGTCATCTCCAGTTTGCATGAGACCCACATACAGGATATCCATTTGTGCCAACAATTCATAGAGCATATCGGCATAGCTATCTGACTGATCGTAGAGACTAGAGCGTTCCTTTCCTTTGAGTAGAGGACGCAGCTTTTTCACGATGCGCTTGGGAATCAACCCTTGCTGGGTTGGTTCAATCTTCATCTGATAGACCGCATTCACCATGACCGCCAGGTCATAGAGCAGCGGCGTTGCGGTATGCATCACAACTTGTGGAACAACTTCAGTTACTTCGAGCATAATATCCTCAGCCATTTACAGTATCAGCTATAGCAGCAGTATCAAAATCCCGGGTCATCCAAAAAAGTGATAGTCATCATCGTCGTCGTCATCGTCGTCGTCATCATAGTCCTCAACATCGCGCATGAGCATCGCTTTTACACTGAGGGAAACCCCTAACTTTTCTAACGCATCCCGAAAAGTCGGGAGATTCATCTGTTCGGGATCAGAGAATTGGATTGTAAAAAGGTTCGGCGCAAGAGAGCGCACATTTAAACTGCGCAATGTCTCGTCGGCGGCTAATTGCTGTCCGAGAGCATCGTTATCCACTTCAATGAGCAGGACTGGCGATAGATAAGCCACCTTACAATGTTTGGCCCAATCTTGCAGACTATAGAGCACGTTTTGTGGGAGCTCTTTCTGGCTGACCTTTTGGAGGACGGACAGGACATCCTTCTCGAAACGCAGCCCTTTTTTGAGTGCGTTTGCCAACGAGTCCTGCGTAAGCACAAATGTACTAACCTGATCGATCTGTTTAAGCTGGGCAAACGGAAGCACACGATAGAGCGTTGGCAGGTGCAGTTCCAATAGCAGCATTTCGTAGTTGGGCTGGACAATCACGACAGGTTTGACATCTTCCGGCTCGATAGCTTTATCAATAGCCAGGATTGCCTTGCCATCTTCAGTGAGACGGAAAACGCAGGCAAGCACGTCTATATGTTGCCGATCCAGGCGTTTCCCATGATAGCCAGGCTCTACCAGCCCTGTTTCATACAGGGTAGTGAAAAACATGTTCGCGATAACTGGAGTATTGTGTTCTACCCATGTCTCATAATTTCTTCGCCCCAAACTAATTGGCCGGGTAACCTCTGTCTCCAACTCGACAAAATCCGCCGGAGAATTTGTCCGCTCGGCTGTATGGTAGACAATCCCGATCCGTCGAATAAAATCTTCCAAACGATACCAGGTGTTTTCATGGCATTGACGTAACTGTTCCAGGACAAGCGGGCGGAGCTCAGAGCCAGACATATCATAGAAAAAAAAGGTTGCTCGGCCAGACTCAACGGGAAGGATAGCCGTATCCTTCCAATTGCTATACCGCGCCCAGGCGCTCAACAGGAACTGCGCCTGCTTGATAGAATTCATGCGTTGCCACGTTTCCATGCCAACTCCAGGAGCAAGATAGAGCTTCTTTTTCTCATCCGTTGGGTCGGGGTCTATATAGGTAAGGATACCGCTATTGTTAAGAACATCCAAAATCAATGCCAGATAGGCATCCATTTCCTTTTCAGTACGCAGGACGTTGCCTTTCAGTAATGGCAATAATTTTTTACTGATGCGTTTGGGTATTTTTCCCTCTACAGTTGGCTCCAGCGTCGATTGATACACTGTATTGATAACAGTAACAATATCATACAACAGAGAACGCGTAGCTGGCAGGTATGTTTCTGGCGTCGTGTTATTCTCTTTAAGCATACGAAAGTCCTTCTACATTTCACGGTACAATGCTATACCTCGGCAGGATATTGCTCCAGAAAGCGGATCACTTCACGGGTTAGTTGGCTGGGTGTCGAGGCACCAGCCGTCACAGCGACACGCTTCTTGCCTTTGAGCCAGGTTGGATCAAGCTGTGAGAGATCCTCAATCCGCACGGCAGGTACGCCTGCTAATTCTTCTGACACCTGGACCAGACGGTTGGTATTGTTACTGCGTGGATCGCCCACTACCACAGTCAGATCCGCCCCCTGTGCCTGGGCCGCGACAGCCTCCTGACGCGTCTGAGTGGCGGCACAGATATCCACATGCACCTCAGCCTGAGGATAGCGATCCTTGATATACCGGATGACGCGTCGGGTATCCCATTGTGAGAGGGTGGTCTGGGTCGAGACGGCGATCTTTTCCTGCTGTGCAGGTGTTAGAGCCAGAGCATCAACATCGGCCTCAACCTCAACCAGACTGACATGGCCGGGAATCTCGCCCATCACGCCTTCCGGCTCAGGATGTCCTTTTTTGCCCACATAGAGAATATAATAGCCTTTGCCGACCAAATCTTTAACCAGATCGTGCGTCTTGGTCACGTCGGGACAGGTGGCATCAATACACGTCAGACCGCGATCAATGGCGCGTTGTTTGACTTCGGGCGAGACACCATGGGCGGTAAAAATAACTGTTCCCGTCTGTACCTGCTCCAGAATCTCCGCACGATTAGGACCATCGAGCGTCTCTACGCCCATGGTGGTCAACTCATCAATAGCATGGCGATTATGAATAATTTGCCCGATAATATAGATAGGACGTGGCAGGCTGGTATCTTTGGCGGCTTTACGCGCAATAGTCAACGCATCAACAACACCATAACAATATCCACGGGGTGAAATTTTGATTACTTCCATTATTTTCTTCTATTTTCTTCCCAAAGGAATGATGGGTTTCACTTTAGAACAGCCCTCATCCATCTCGATGAGGACCATTTCAATCTCTTTATTATACACTGGTGTCTACTGATGTCGCGACTACCAAAAAGTGGGTAGTGGATGAAAAAGAAAGGCTAACAGGCCTTTAATTCTGCTTTATAAAGTATGCGATGCAGATCATTGGGAGTATAGAGGCAGACAGCGGGCAGCAGACCGGCCAGTTCTTCCACAGAAGTAGAGGGGGCAAGATCAAAGATCAGCAAAGGGGTGCGTCTCCCTTCACATCCTTTCGCAATGCTGGCTGCAGTAAGTTGAGGAACGTGCGTATTGCCACCTTCAAGCATAGCGATGGCAGGCATATAGATGAGTAATTGCACATGCGGGAGAAGATAGTGTACCCTGGCTGAAGTCTCTTCTTGATACACATATTTCATACGTGCCTGCCGAAGTAGCTTCAAATAGGGAAGGCGTAGCTCTTCAGGCCCAATTAATAATGCTGACCGACCTTGTAATCCACCAAGGCATGCATCCGCGATAGACACCACATCTGGCGCTAGGTCTTGCATTGACGATTCTCCTCTACCGTAGATAAATGACTATTGCCTTGCTTTACTGTTATTTATACATACTATAGCAAATCGAAACCAGTTGACATCAGGTGCATCCTGTATTTTCTTCTACGGTGTGACACGGTTCTGGGTTAGAATTTTCCTTGAGAAACAAGCAGTGCTATTGTTCGTTTCAGGCAAGCAGGCATTGTATAACGCACGCCTTGCTTTGTTGAGATTCCTGTGCTAATCTCTAGCACGGAAACCTCAGGTGACCATAATTCCATTCTATTAGCAGCAAGGATAAACAATTATGCCCTATGAAATGGGTGAATATTACAAGCAGGTTGATGACTACGATCTGGAATATCAGAGTCAGTCTGAACAAGATCTGCCTTTCTGGCGCGAATTGGTAGTTCGCTATATGCCAGAGCATGTATTAGAATTGGCGTGCGGAAGTGGGAGAATAGGACTGGAACTGCTCCACAGTCCCGGCTCATTCATACTTGAAGGATTGGACATCGAAGAAGGTATGCTCAAGGCGTATCGACGTAAGCTGGAAAGCGAGCCTGAGGCTGTACAACAGCGCGTACTCCTGCATCAGGGCGATATGAGTCAGTTTGAACTGGCGAATAAGGGCAAATTCGACCTCATCATTCTGCCCTTCAACTCGATCTGCCACCTCTACGAGATCGAGCAACAGCTAGAAACCTTCCGTGCCGTCTATGAGCATCTTGCTCCCGGGGGACGCTTTGTCGTTGACACCTTCGTACCCGACATTGATTATCTCAGCGATGCCCTCAATCGCCCCTCCACCGTCTATCTGGAAGATGAAATCGAAGCGCCTGATGGAGAATTTACGATGCTGCTCTATACAACGCGTAAATATGACGCATTTGAGCAGACGCAACATATCACCTGGACGCATGAAAAGTTCTTTGAGAACGGAGAAAATGAACGCTATCTTTCCAGGCTCGATATGCATCTCTTTTTCCCACGTGAACTCCAGATGCTCTTCATTGCCACCGGCTTTCGCGTGGATGCTCTCTATGGCGACTATCACTGGAACCCCTTCGGAAAAGGCACACGCCAGATCGTCATCGGCAGCAAACCTGCCTGACGCCCTCTCACCATATACATCTCAGCGTCAACTGCCCGATGTTTTCTCTCTCAAGCTTTGAGAGAGAAAACATCGGGCAGTTGACGCTCTCCCTCTTCAAGTGCTAAAATAAAACCTAGTGAATTGGTCGGATTAATTTGTTGTTCTATCAGGCGAAGTGCTGAGAATGGAGAAACCATGATGTTGCGTGTATCTACAAAAGGCGAGTATGGCGTACGAATCATGGTGGACCTTGCCCGTCACTATGGCAGTCGCCCTCGTTCTTTGACAGATATTTCTCAGACTGAGACACTCCCATTGGCCTATCTCGAACAACTGGTGAAATTATTACGAGAAGCCAATCCCCCCCTTGTAATGAGCACACGCGGCGCGCATGGCGGCTATAAGCTGAGCCGTGATCCTGCGGAGATTACAATGGGGGAAGTGGTGCGTGTTCTAGAGGGCCCAATCGCTCCCATGATTTGTGCGACTGAAGGCGAGATGACGCAGGTTTGCAACTTTCTGGACGCTTGTAAGACGCGATATCTGTGGACGAAGGTGCGGGACGCAGTCGCTCAGACGCTCGATTCTATGACATTGGCTGAATTAGCGACCGTGTCACAGCAAGAAAGTAGCGCCGCAGCACAATTTATCGCTCTCTCTGATATACATGTGGGTGCAGGTTCGCAAGAACTCTGTCTGCCTGCTAAGGATGGCGAAACGAAAGTTCGTCCCTTATAAATAAGGAAGGTGTTTTAGAATAAATGGCATCTGAACTTGTAATTAAAAATTTACATGCCAATATAGAAGGCAAGCCGATTTTGCGTGGCGTTAACCTTACCGTACGTCAGGGTGAGATACACGCATTGATGGGTCCCAATGGCTCCGGTAAGAGCACATTGTCAAATGTAATTATGGGTAATCCCAAATACGAAGTGACAGAGGGGGAAGTCTGGTTTAAAGGTGAGAACATCCTGGAATATTCGCCAGACCGCCGTGCACGCATGCGCCTCTTCCTGGCCTTCCAGTATCCAATGTCGATTCCGGGTGTGAGTGTAGCGAATTTCTTACGCCGCTCCCTGGAAGCGGTCCGTGAGGGCAACAAGCCAGTCGAAGAGGGCGAGAATCCTACCGGCAAAATGGGCAAACGCAAAACGGTTCCCCCCGGTGAGTTCCGCAAACTGCTGCAGGCTAAAATGAAGTTGCTGCGTGTCGATAATAGCTTTATCAACCGCTCAATTAATGATGGTTTCTCTGGTGGTGAGAAGAAGCGCGCCGAGATCTTACAGATGGCGCTGCTTGAGCCAGAAATTGCCCTGATGGACGAGACCGACTCCGGTCTGGATATCGATGCCCTGCGTATCGTATCCGAGAGCGTCAATGCCTTGACCGGCCCCGACCTGGGTATCTTGCTGATCACCCACTACCAGCGCATGTTGAACTATATCAAACCTGATTATGTCCATGTGATGTTTAATGGCCGAATCGTGAAATCCGGTGGTCGAGAACTGGCCCTCGAACTTGAAGAGAAGGGCTATGAATGGCTGCGCCCAACTGATGACGAAGTGAATGAGGTGACTGTTGATGCTTAATACTTTGGCTCCAGGGTTTTCCCGTGCGGCGATTGAAACGTTGTCGCGCTACAAGGGGGAGCCTGAGTGGATGCTACAGTTGCGTCTACAGGCCTGGGAAACCTATGAAAATACCGCGGCACCTCTTGGCCGCCGTGGTGATCTTGGTACACAGAGAACACTGGCAAGCTTTGATTTTCAGACGTTGAATGCATTTGCTCCTGCTGAGAAGGATGCGGATCTGCCAGAGGCTGTACAGCAGTCATTGCAGGCTTCGCTGGTCAATGAGCGCTCTGGCTTGATCGTACAGCTCAACTCGACCGTGGTACACACGGAGTTAAGCGATGAGCTGAAGCAGCAGGGAGTTATCCTGACCGATCTGGATACGGCGGTGCGCGAGCATGCCGACCTGGTCAAAGAATACTTTATGACCCGCTGTATCCCGGTGGCATCCAGCAAGTACACGGCGTTACATGCCGCCTTCTGGAGCGGTGGTTTCTTCCTTTACATTCCAAAGGGTGTAGAGATTGAAAAACCGTTGCTGGCACAGGTCTGGGTAAATGAGCCTCAGGCAGCAGCCTTCTCGCACGCCCTGGTGATCGCGGAAGAGCAGAGTAGCGTACGCTTCGTACAGGAATATAACTCGACCGTAGCCGGTGAGGAGCCATCCTTGCTGAGCGATGTGGTTGAGATTTTTGCCAGACGTGAGGCACGCGTTGAGTTCAGCAATCTGCAGGATCTGGGACAGAACATCTGGAACATTACTGATAAGAACGCTGTTTTTGACAATGATGCCAGCGTGACATTTGTCCTGGCGGATCTGGGTAGTAAGCTGACCCTGGAAACAGTTGGCGCGGGCTTGCAGGGTAATGGCGTGGCCGGTGAACTGGTTGGCGTCTTCTTTGCAGACCACGATCAGCGCTTCATGATCAAGACGTTGTCCGATCATGTGGGCCTCTCTACCAATGCTGAGACACTGGTCAAGGGCGTACTGACCGATCAATCCCGCGTTGAGTTTGATGGCATGATTCGTATTCGTCCGAAGGCGCAACAGACGGCCTCTTTCTTATCCGCTCATGGTTTGCTTCTCAGCAAACAGTGCCGTGGTGAGTTTATCCCGGGTCTGGAGATCGCTGCGAATGAGGTGAGCGCCAGTCACGGCGCAACCAGCGGCCAGATCGATGAGGAGCAACTGTTCTATCTGATGGTCCGTGGTATCGCACGGGCAGAGGCAGAACGGATCATCGTGCAGGGTTTCTTTGAGCCAGTGCTGCAACGCATTCCCGTCGAAAACCTGCGTATCCGCTTACGCCGTAGCATAATTAGCCGCATGAGTGGGGCTCAGGAGAGCGAGGCCGATACCTGGGTCGATGCTCAGGAGCGCTGGGAGATCGAAGGTGTTGATGAGCACGCTGTCAGCCTGAATGGTAACCCCAACGACGATGAGATCAAACTCGCGGAATACTAATTCATACGTTAGCATTGAATGTATGCTTGTTTGAGGGCGACCATACGCTGGCGCTGTTAGCAATCACGCCGGGCAGAACCTGTTCAAGGGCGATCAGCCTCTGGTCGCCCGCCCCTTATGGTTGCTGATATCTCCACATCTTTGCTTTTGCGCGCCCTCTTCGCCAGCAGTCAAGAAGGGTCGCACATCTATGGTTACATCTACATCAAATTCCCTCGCGGGCCGCACCATTGCCGAGATCCGCAAAGACTTTCCTATCCTTGAGCGCACAGTTCACGGCAACAAGCCTTTTATATTTTTGGATAGTGCCGCCAGTTCCCAAAAGCCAATTCCTGTCCTGGAGGCCATGGACCACTATTATCGCTACTCCCATGCCAATGTCCATCGCGGCGTTTATGAGGTCAGCGAAGAGGCCACCGCGGCCCTGGAAAAGGCACGTGTGAAGATTGCCCGCTTTATCCATGCCCGGCAGAGCAAACAGGTTATCTTTACCCGCAACACCACTGAGGGCATTAATCTTGTCGCCTATAGCTGGGGTAGCGCCAATATTCAGGCCGGTGATCTGATTATTCTCACCGAGATGGAGCATCATAGTAATCTGGTGCCGTGGCAGTTGCTGGCACAGCGCACAGGTGCACGGCTTGAATTCGTACCCGTTACCGATGATGGTCAGTTGCGTCTCGATATCTATACCCAATTGCTGGAACAGCAGCCGAAACTGGTTGCCTTTACACAGATGTCGAATGTGCTGGGCACGATTAATCCCGCAAAGGCGATGATCGCTCAAGCCCACGCCGCTGGCGCGGTAGTCCTGCTGGATGCCGCCCAGAGCGCCCCCCATCTGCCCCTGGATGTGCAAGAATTGGATGCGGATTTTGTTTGCTTCAGCGCGCATAAAATGCTGGGTCCCACTGGCATCGGTATCCTCTATGGCAAAAAGGCGTTACTGGAAGCTATGCCCCCCTTCATGGGTGGCGGCGATATGATCCGTACCGTCAAGTTGCACGAGTCCACCTGGAATGATCTACCCTGGAAGTTTGAGGCAGGCACGCCCGCCATTGCGGAGGCTATCGGCTTTGGCGCAGCCGTGGATTATCTGAACGCCCTGGGTATGGATACCGTGCGGCAGCATGAGCAAGAGATTACCACCTATGCGTTAGAAGCGCTGCAAGCGGTTCCTGGTGTGACGATCTATGGTCCCGAGGCCAGCCTGCGTGGCGGCGTGATCTCCTTTAATGTTCAGGATGTGCATCCACACGATCTCGCCACAATTCTGGATCAAGAAGTCGGCGTCGCGGTACGCGCTGGCCACCATTGTGCTCAACCGTTGATGGATCGCTATGATCTGGCGGCAACGGCACGAGCAAGTTTTTACATCTACACAGTCAAAGAAGAAGTTGATATACTGGTACAAGGATTACAAAAAGCGCAGCAAATCTTTCACTTCTAAGATCCAGTTGCCAATCATATTCATGTAAAAATAGAAACAAAAGGGGGTGGATGCGTATGTCAATGGATTATTATCGCGAATATATCCTGGACCATTACAAAGATCCACGCAATTACGGAACATTAGAATCACCGGATATTCACAGTGAAGATTCCAATCCGCTGTGCGGCGATCAATTGAACATGGACCTGCAGATTGAAGATGGTCATGTGACGGAGGTACGTT
Organism: Dictyobacter arantiisoli; assembly: GCF_008326305.1. Classification (GTDB taxonomy): domain Bacteria; phylum Chloroflexota; class Ktedonobacteria; order Ktedonobacterales; family Ktedonobacteraceae; genus Dictyobacter; species Dictyobacter arantiisoli. The sequence continues at coordinate 19,459 of NZ_BIXY01000007.1, forward strand.
TTCAGGGACGTGGCTGTGCGATCAGTCAGGCTTCTGCCTCTATGCTCTCAGAGATGATCGAAGGTAAGACCATCGCGGAGGTTATTGCGCTTGGCAAAGACGATATCCTGGAAGCATTGGGAATACCGATCAGCCCGGCCCGCTCAAAATGCGCCTTTCTCTCGCTCCGTGTGCTCCATCGCGGACTGGCTATTGCCGGTCTGGAGAAGCCCAACGATGAGGACGACGAGGACGAATAGTAGAAGATGATGTCCGAAGAAGCATTAGAGTATTATAAAGCCGCAGAAATCAGCGAACTGCAAGATGGCAAGGTCCATTCCAGGGAAGTTGATGGCGAATTGATCTGTCTGATCAAATTGGATCAGGAGATTGTTGCCTTCACCGACAATTGCACCCATATCAGTGGCCCCCTGAACCAGGGGGAATTTGATGGATGTAGCATCACCTGTCCCTGGCATGGTGCGCGTTTTGATGTGCGCACCGGTAAAGTTCTACGTGGTCCTGCGCGTCAAGATCTCTATACCTATACCGTCAAAGTGGAAGGGGAGACAATTCTTGTTGGACTTCCTCCCGCCTGATAGGCAGAAGGAAGTCCAACAAGAATTGTAATTCTCGGAGACACCCCAAACCCCGGTAATGGGACTAACCGTCCCTTTGCAACCCTTGCAGTTGACAGTTGTGTTCTGTCACCATACAATTTCTCTGATTAATGATTCTCATGCATTGAAAGGATTCCAGATGCAAGGTCGCTCACATCTTCTGGTTGGACTTGCCGCCGGTGTGGTGATAGATAGCCTCTTTCATATCAGTGGACCCGCTTTGACTGGGGCCCATTATGTCTCGCTCAATTTGTTGGTGGATAAAGGGGTGTACTATGCTGCAGTCGCCCTGGGAGCACTTTTGCCGGATATCGATAATGCACGCAGTACGTTAGGGCAAAAGTTGGGTGTGATCAGCAAGGGGATTCAAAGGCTGGCGGGCCATCGGACGTTTTTCCATAGCCTGTTAGGACTGGCCTTTGGCTCAACACTGGCGATTGGCATTGAGCGCGTGGTGAGCTATTTATTAGATCTGCGTGGCTATGCCTTTCCGGCAAATTTTGTTTCCAGTTCCCATGTTTTTTTCTTCGGTGTGTTGTTCGGCTGCATCTTCCATATCGCAGCGGATGCCCTGACACTCGGTGGTGTGCCCTTGCTCTGGCCGTACAAGCAACGCTTTGGTTTTCCGCCCAATTCTCACTGGCGCTTTCGTACCGGGAGTTGGCCGGAGTTCGTGATTGTCTGGATTATTATGTTTCTGGTTGCAGCCGGTATCTACAACTCTATTATAGTGATTTAACTCTATTACTGGTCATGGAACGGTCGGAAACGGCGGTTTTCTGGCGGCTTTAGTGAGTAAGATGATAAAACGTTTTCGCTCTGGCGCATATTTTTCGTTATCAGCACAAAAACGCCTTGCCTGGCTGCTACTGATTGCCCTGGTAGTGGCCTATATGGTTGCAATGTGCGCTGTATCTATTCTGCGCTATACCACGTTCAAAGCAACGGCCTTCGACCTGGGCAATATGGATCAGGCAGCCTGGAATACGTTGCACGGCCACCTGTTCGAGTTTACCAATCATTCTTCTAACTGGTATGGGGCTCCGATTCGTCTGGCGCAACATGTAGAGCCAATCTTTTTTTTGCTCTCCCTATTTTATGTGTTTTTCGCTGATCCACGCACCCTGTTGATCATTCAGACCGTGGTGCTGGCGGCAGGTGCGATCCCGGTGTTTCTGCTGGCCCGGAAATCGTTACCGACGCTCCCATTGCTGGCTCCATTGATGGCGTTAGGATATCTCCTGGCTCCTGCTCTGATCGGTGAAAATATCTTTGATTTTCATGCCCTTACCCTGGTGTCATCATTCTTATTGTATGCCGTATTGGCCCTCACTTATCGCCGTTCTGTCTGGTTTGTCATTTTCTGTATCCTGACAGCCGCCTGCAAGGAAGATATGGGATTGGTGGTCGCGCTGCTGGCCTTGCTAGCCATCTGGAAATATCGTATTCCACGTCTGGGCGCGATTGTCTGCATCTGCGGCATACTCTGGTCAGCGATTGCGTTTGGGATTATTATGCCGCACTTCAATGTCGGCGCACAACAAAATAACTTCTGGTATCGCTATCAGGCACTGGGACCTTCGCCAGTGGCCGCTATCTTCAATGTGCTCACCCACCCCTGGATCATCTTTGGCGTCCTGATCACCCTGGATCGCGTCTGGTATCTTGCCAGCCTCCTCCGTAGCACCGGCTTCATTGCGTTGCTTGCGCCCGAGTGGTTAATTCCTACCTTGCCTTCACTGGCAATCAACCTGCTCACCTCTGAATCATTTCAACATAATGGCATCTTTCACTATCATGCAGCCATCATTCCTTTTGTGGTGATTGCAGCCATTCAGGGTACACGACGCCTCTATCTCTACTGGTATGGCTTGCGCGATGAGGAGACTGAACAAGAACTGTACCGCGAAGATGTAGTTTTGGAACGTACAACCTACGCGCCAGGCAAGCCGATCCCTGGCACAGCCGTAGCAATTACCACTATTTGTAATGCCGCTATCCGTCTCTGGCATGGTATCGCCAAAGGCTGGCGCATGCTGGTCACACGTTTGCATCTCACACACGGCTTGAATGCGGGCCATAAGCGCCGGCTGATACTGCGCAGTCGCATGCAGGATCTGGCACACTGGTTGCCTGCCAGCTGGTTACAGGGCGTGCTGGCAATCTGGTTCGTCTGTATGATCGCGCTCAATCTGGTCGTGATCTGGCCCCAACTCTATAGTTTTTTACCCAACGCTATGCCAGTCGCACGTCAGCAGCATATCCAACAATTGTTAGATATGATCCCTAAAGATGCCGTTGTATCAGCCAGCGGAACGCTCAATCCTCATCTAACCGAGCGGCGTTATGTCACAGTGTTCCCTGAACTGACCGTTTCTACCATGACGCCGGGACAGGCAATACCGGTCCAGTATGTGATCGTGGACCTGAATCAGGTTTCTCCTGAGGATCTTACCTTCTCAGATAACTTCCTGGATATTCTGAACCAGATCCAGCACACAGGAGAATTTCGTCCGCTTGCACAGGCCGATGGAGTTATACTTTTAGTAAGGGCGAAACCATAGCGCAGCGGTAAAAAAGAATGTTATAATTTTGACAAGATCAGCTTCTGCTGTTCATACGTGTTTAAGCGAGCTTGACTACAAATAGATGAGAGGATTGCAGGATGCGCAAGGACCCATCATATCCAGATGAACCGAACCGTGCCCTACCACCAACTGATGTGCTACCACAGCGTAGACGCATGGAGGATTTACCTCCTAAGCCCGCGCCACAACCAATGCCTGCACCAGTAGAATCGGTGTCGGCGGTCGAGAGCGCAGAGACACGCCAGGAAGAGGCCCGGACGGTACGTTATGCTATCGGCAAGCTGAACGATTTTCTTCAGTGGTTTTTGATCGTATTAGAAGTCGCCTTAATCATTCGTTTTTTCCTGAAATTAATCGGAGCACTACAGATAAACCTATTCGTAGGTTTTCTCTACGCGCTCACTGATATTGTACTCTTCCCATTTTCCAACATTGTGAACTCGCTCAAGTTACGCTCCGGTCAAGAATTCGAATGGTCCACCTTGATCGCGATGCTCATCTACTGGTTAATCTTCTGGGCCATACGACGTTTCCTTCGCATCCTTATATCCAGTCCAGATGAAGTCGCCAGTTAAATAATAGAAAACACTCATACCATTCTTGACCTTCACACATTGAAAGATTTTTTTGCACAAAAAGATCTTTCAATGTGTCGGACTCCCATCCCCATCAGGTTCTTACTGTTTGACCTGCGGGCAGGCGCATGCGCGCCTGCGCCCTTTTTAGTGTGTGGTGCTGGAAAGGTGCTACGCACCTTTCCAGCACCACACACTAAAAACTGTTTTGAGCACCGCAGGTGTGAAAGCTCATGCATAGAGATCGTGGAGAGCATGGGAGACTGGTACACTCTTTGAATGTGCCAGTCTCCCTGTATCATCGGGATCTTGCTGGCAGGCGCTTACGCGCCTGCGCCCTTTTTAGTGTGTAGTGGAGAAAAGGTTCTTCGAACCTTTTCTCCACTACACACTAAAAAGATGTTTGAGCACCACAAGTGCAAAAGCTCATACATAGAGATCGTGGAGAGCATGGGAGGCTGACACACTCTTTGATCTTTTTGTACAAATTATCAAAAAAGGCGCAGGCGCTCAAGCGCCTGCCTATACGTGAGCATAAAGATGTATAAGAAGCATTAATTTTGTTGTGGCAGTGCATAATGGTAGTGTTGATGCGATGTCAGTGGAAGTTGTGGAGAAAGATCTTTTTGTATGCATATCTGGACTTTTTTTAAACGTCGATGCTTCCCCAATTTACTGCTCTTGTTACTGATTGGGATGCTCGTTGATGGAATGGGAAACGCGCTACACAATCCTACCTCACAGGCGCTGGCAGCAGGATCTCTAGAGCAGACGTTTGCACAGGCGGCCCTGGATTTTAAGGTACCAGCTCCTCTACTGAAGGCGATCTGTTATCTGGAAGGTCGTTTGAGCAATCATGGTGGGACGCCGAGTGTCGATCAGGGATATGGCTGTATGCATCTTCTGGCCAATCAACATCATGCAACACTTATCCCGGCAGCACGAGCCTTAAACAGAGCTCCCGATGCATTGAAGACAAGTCTAACATTGAATATTCGTGGTGGCGCTGCGGTTCTCCATGCATATCAACAACGTCTCTCGCCTGCTGGAGTGCCAGGAACGACACTCTCGCCGCATGTCTGGTCCGCTGTACTGGTTGTGTATAGTGGTGCAGGTGATGCCAATATAGCAGCTATGTACGTTCATGAGATCTATCATATCCTGCACACTGGCTTTATAGCCATGGCAGAGACGGGCGAACGGGTGATACTGCCACCACAAGCAGTATCCCTACCCGCGCTGGCTTCTCCATGGACCACGTCCCACATGCGGAACAATATCGTTGGCGCATTAGGACAGATGTCATCAGCCTTACCAGCCATAGCCAATCTGCCAAAAGGATGTGTGAACGATGGACAGACCGACTATCCAGGTGCCATCGATTGTATAGTCAAGCCAAAGATCTTTGATTGTAATCGCGTAAAGGACAATGCTCCCTGCACCTATGAAAGCGCATTGCGTCCAGTCGCGTATCCTGTGGATTTTGTGGTGATCCACGATGTCGAAGGGACGGCATGGGAGGCAATAAATACGTTCCATGATGTGCATAACGGAGTAAGCTCACATTACGTCGTTGATACTGATGGCACCATCTATCAATTGGTTCACGATTCAGATATCGCCTATCATGCTGGCAATTACTGGTATAATCAGCATGCCATTGGCATTGAACATGCGGGCTATGCGGAGAACGGTTATCAATGGTTTAACGCAACCCAATATCTGGCCTCGGCAAGATTGACGGCGTATTTGCTCAACAAATTTCATCTCCCATTGGATCGAACCCATGTCATCGGACATGGAGATATTCCAGCTCCATCACTTTCGCTCACACCCAACCATACCGATCCCGGTCCTTACTGGCTATGGGATTATTATTTCAAACTGATTAATCAATCGGGTATTCCCTATACACAGGAAGCCTTTAATCCTACCATCATCACTGCCCATCCCATGACTGATCTCTTACCATTGGGCACGCAAGGCCAGGAAGCAGCGCTCAATTATAATTTCATTAAGCTCTACAATGGTCCCAGTACCGCATCAGGACAGATACCGCAGGCCCCCGGGGATAGTATTTTAAATGAGACGGGCAATGTAGAACCGGGCATCAGTTATGCCTATACTAATTTCGCATGGGATGCCGCCGGAAGCGGACAGATGATGTATCAAATCTGGTATGGAACGGAGAGCCACCTTCATGGCGATAAACCAGGACATCTGGCAAGTGCGCGTCTGGTGTGGCTGGCACTCAAGCCGCAGAATGTCTCACACGGCATAGGTATTGCGCTTTCGATGGGCGATGCGGCAAAAATTTACAGTAAACCAACGCTGGACAGTGACTACCAGATTGGAGATGCGCCACCGGGCGCGCTCTTTGTCTCCGGCATGACATGGCATGATCCCGAAACAGGCGATTGGTACGAGATCAATTTTAACCATCGCCAGGGCTGGATCTCAGAAGCAGATGTGGCATTTTAGCGAGCGCGCATGGATCACTTTAGATAAACTCAACAGAAATCAATCCAAGAATGTGAGAAGCAATCTACCACACCTGTTGGCGATGTGATATACTTTTTGCTACCAGGAGGTGCATTTTGGACGACTTGAGTATCTTCAGTGGGAATGCAAACCGCCCGCTGGCAGCAGCCATCTGTCGACATCTGCGCATTCCACTTGGTGATGCAGATGTTTTTCAGTTTAGTAACGAGAATATTTTCGTAAAAATCAATGAGAATGTTCGCGGTCGAGATGTTTTTGTCATTCAACCATTCAGTTCACCTGTCAACCGTTCGATCATGGAATTGTTGATTATGCTGGATGCTTTGAAACGAGCATCAGCGGCACGTATTACCGCTGTCATTCCCTATTATGCGTATGGGCGTACGGATAAAAAGGATCAACCGCGTGTGCCGATTACGGCACGCCTGATCGCGGATTGCATCACAGTCGCTGGGGCAGATCGCGTTCTGACCATGGATATGCACGCAGGACAGATCCAGGGCTTTTTTAACATTCCAGTGGACGAGTTGACTGCTCAGATTACCCAGGCTCGTTACTTCGCAGATAAAAATATGGAGAACTTTACCGTCGTATCGGCTGACGAGGGCTTTGCGAAAAAAGCTCGCAAACTGGCGGATCGTCTGGATGCACCTCTCGCCATCGTGGAGAAGAGACGTCTGGGAAATAATGGCGTCACCGAGGCAATGGGCATTATTGGCAATGTCGCAGGACGCAATGTACTGATTGTTGATGATGAGATTGATACAGCTGGTTCCTTAACCCAGGCCGTACGCGTAGTGCAAGAGCAAGGCGCGTTGGATATCTATTGTTGTGCCACCCATGGTATTTTCTCAGGCACAGCCATTGAACGCCTCAATAAAGCTCCGATTAAAGAGATTGTGGTAACCGATTCTATCCCATCTCCTGAGCCAGAGCGCTTGCCCAATTTGACTGTACTCTCTGTTGCGGAAATGATCGCAGGGACCATCAGTCGTATCCACGATGGTCGTTCAGTATCCGAGTTATTCTGGTAGTGTTCTAAGAACGTCCTGGACGTTGTCTGACGGCTGCATTACGCATCGTCTCTTCGGATACCAAGCAAAAACGACCGGTTTCCATAACTCTGCGGCTCCACTTCATCAGGTTGTATGCATTGTATCGCCGGGTCATGCTGTGTGCCCGCGAGCCGAAACATCAAGGTCTAGCAGGAGAACCTTGAGAGCAGCGTTGAGAAAATCTCCTGCTTTGTAGTGTAAGTGTATATGTTATAATAGCCACCAATTGTGTGTACAACTGAGCATTTTCAGCACCAGGAAAGGGTGGAGGGGCATTTTATGAAGCCGCTAGTTGCTATCGTGGGCCGGCCAAACGTCGGCAAATCCACATTTTTTAATCGTATGATCGGCGAACGCATCGCCATTGTTGAGGATATGCCGGGCACCACCCGCGACCGCCTGTATGGAGATACTGACTGGAATGGTCGCGATTTTACGCTGATCGATACTGGTGGCCTGGAATTAGGTTCAGGTGTGCCTGTGGGTCAGGTTGGATTGCATGGGCAGCCGGGCGATTTGATGGACCATGTGATGGCCCAGGCCCATCTGGCTATCGAAGAGGCCGATGTGATTGTATTTATGGTCGATGCCCGCTCCGGTATCACCACAGCCGATGAGGATGTTGCGCGAGAATTGCGCCTTGCCAAAAAACCCGTGATTGTGGCCGCCAATAAAGCGGATAATAAAGATCGCCGCATGGATGCCGTTGAATTTTATAACCTGGGTCTCGGTGAGCCGATTGTGATCTCCTCAATCCAGGGCGTTGGAACTGGCGATCTGCTGGATCGCATCGTCGAAGAGCTACCACCGGCCAGCGAACTGGAAGAAGAGGAAGATGAAAATCTGATTCGTGTCTCAATTGTGGGACGTCCAAATGTCGGTAAATCCTCGTTACTGAACGCCATCACGGGCACTAATCGCTCTATTGTCAGTAATGTACCGGGCACCACCCGTGACGTGATCGATACCAATATCGAATTTCAAGGCCATAAAATTCGCCTGGTAGATACCGCTGGTATTCGCCGTCGTGGTCGTGTTGGTGTCGGAGTCGAAAAGTATAGCGTCCTGCGTTCTGAGCGTGCGCTAGAGCGCAGTGATGTCTCTATTCTCATGCTAGATGCGACCGAAGGTCTGGCCGCACAGGATACCCATATCGCTGGCGCGATCCATGAAAACGCCAAAGGAGTGATCGTCGTTGTGAACAAATGGGACATGGCTCAGGAACAGCGTAAAGCCGAACGAGAAGGCGTCTTCGCCCATCCTGATGATGAGATCCAGAGCGCGGAAGAATATCGTGAAATCCTGGCGGAAGGATTAAAATTCATTCCGTACGCGCCGATTTTATTTGTCTCAGCCAAAACCGGCTATCACGTCAAAAGCATCCTTGAAACCGCCATTAAAATCGCCCAGATGCGCTACTTGCGTGTCCCCACGGCCAGACTCAACGAAATAGTACAGGACGCCACGCGTCGCCATAGTCCGACAGTCATTCGCCACAAGCCATTGAAGATCTACTATGCCACCCAGGCGCGCGTCAATCCACCAACCTTCATCTTCTTTGTCAACGACACTGAAGCCGTACACTTCTCCTATGAACGCTATCTGGAGAATCGCTTGCGTGAAGCCTTCAGCTTCCATGGCACCGCCGTTCGTTTACAATTCCGCCCACGTTCTAAGGACAGCGACGAACGCCGCACCAAAGAAAGCGAAGGACGCCACTAACCTTACCCACCAGGTCCAACACATTCGATCCCAAAAACCCGATCCCTCGCGATCGGGTTCCTCACTCCTTCCCTCCCTCTCTTTGCCGGGGATGCAGGGGCGACGGCAGTCCCCCTGCCGGAGCGTGAGGTGTCCTCACTCCTTCCCTCCCTCTCACCTCCGCCGCCGAAGGCGGGATAAAGAAAACAGAAAAAGTTTCCTGACAGTTGTTGTTGTGCCCCATTTCAGTGTACTATACTTAGTTAATACAAGATTTATATTCCCTCAGCTGGCTGCAATTCTGTGCCACTTGGGGGATAAAGTGGAAACACGAGGCGAAATGCGCTACAATGCAGAGAAGGTATAGACAAAGCCAGATAGCTAAACACGTAGCGCATTCCTCTGCTAGCCACTTTGTACCATTTTATGAGGTAAAGAGAGGATTTTCATGGCAGGTGACTGTTCATTCGATATAGTATCGCAATTTGACGAACAAGAACTCGTCAATACAATTGATCAAACGAGACGTGATGTACAAACTCGCTACGATCTGAAAGATACTAAAACTGAGATTGCTTTGGCAAAGGACTCTATTACCATTACGACTGATAGCACGCTTTCATTGAAGAATATCCGCGATATTCTTGAGTCAAAGGCGATACGCCGTAAACTTTCTCTGAAAATCTTTAAGCCAGGGAAAGAAGAGGATGCCGCTGGCAGTCGTATTCGTCAGGTGATACAGTTGCAACAAGGTATTACCCAGGAACAGGCGAAGGAAATCAGTAAGATTATTCGCGACGCCCATCCGAAAGTGCGCACTCAGATTCAGGGTGACGCCGTGCGTGTGATGGCAAAGAGTCGCGATGAGTTACAGGACATTATTGCTGTCCTGAAACAAAAGGACTATCCGATCCCGTTGGATTTCATCAACTATCGCAGTTAGTCCTCTGGCATGGGCACAGAAGCGACACCATGATGCATCAAGCAACAGCATCGTGCAAGTACTTTAGTACCAAAACAAGTGCCCATGCCTCTGAATTGTTGTACCCTAGTTTTGATCAGACCAATAGGCACGATTCCTTGAGCAGTAACACAAGATCGTTGCTTATTGCGTGCTCATTCAAGAAAGTGGACCGTTCATGCCTGGGAACAGAGCAACCTATAGTGCAGCGATCAACGCAGCAGACCGCCATCGATGGGATAGCCGCTGGTCGGATGCCATGCAAGAATATCAAATAGCACTCGACGAGTTCCCAGAAGATGCTACGGCACGTAGTGGTCTAGGGTTTTGCCATATGCAAATGAAGCAATGGCAACAGGCGTTGCACGAATATGGGCATATTTTGCAGCGTGATCCCAGCAATGTGATTGCACTGAGCAAGATCGCTGAACTCTATGGCATCTTAAACAGACGTGAAGATGCATACCAGGCCTATTCCCATCTGGCCGACCTTTACTCACAGGCAGGTCAGGGAGCACGAGCAGAAGCTGCCTGGCAAAAAGCGATCCAGTTATCTCCGGGCAATCCAGAGCCCCATGAGCGGCTAGCAAGCTATTATTTTGAGAAGAAGGACATCTCCCAGATGTTGCAGGAGCGGTTAGCAGCTGCCCAGGGGTATCTTCTTCGCAACGAACTCGGTCCGGCACGCGTGCATTGTGAAGAGGTTTTGCGTGCCGATGGATCAAACATTCAAGCACAACAATTGCTCTCGTCCATCCTCACGCGGGGGAATGTCTCCGCGGAGGGGGCGGGAACAACCAACTCAACAATTCGTTCGGAAACTGGTGAAAGCGCTCCTGTGCATGGCGACGCTGCAATGAATCAAGGGTCCATCACAGAACAATCTTTTACTGGATCAGAAACAACGGGAAATACAAGCGGAGGGAATACTGGCATCATGGGTAACATGGGTAGCGCGGGCAACTTTGGTGGAGTTAATAATCCCGGTTCACCAATGGCAATGTCCAATGGGAACGGGATGAATTCTGCCCCACGCAATAGAATCACTGCGAACCAGGTCACAGGGGCATTGCAGCAGGCGCAAACATTTCAAAACCAGGGCCGTTTCAATGATGCTATTGACCTCTGTGAGCAGATCCTGGAAAGTGGTTTTGATCGTCCGGATGCGCGATATTTTTTGGGCTGGCTTTACCAGGAACAGCAGCGTTGGGATGAGGCGATTCAGCAATTTCAGCATCTTCTCAATGATCCCGATTACGCACTTTCTTGCTACTATGCATTAGGTCAATGCTACCGGGCACGCGGCGATCTGCGCACAGCAACGGTCCATTTTGATGAAGCAGTTGACCGCGTCAATCTCGATGCATTGACGGCCGAAGAGTCTGACCAGTTGGTTCAACTCTGTCAGGAAGCAGCCGAGGCCCACCGTTTATTAGGTGAGCAAGAGCAGGCTATGACCGTCTATAACGCCCTGCTAGGCTTTTTACGTAGCCGTGGCTGGAATGACAAAGTAGCGCAGGTTGAATATATGTTACAGCAGGCGCAAGGTGCCCCTGCCCCTGTGCGTACCTCGACTCCACCACCGGCAGGGGCTACACAAGCTCCTCCGCAACCACAATCCAGCATGCCTTCATCGCCGATGCTGGACGCGCCGACGATGGAAATTAACGCCAATAGTATTGCGAACGCGGGCCAGAATCCCCCCACCGTCGCGCCAGCCGCACAGGCAAGCTCGGCCGGTGAATTGCCAGAGTGGCTAACAGGTATCCTGAATGACTCAGACAAGCCGCAGAGCGCACAAAAAGCGGCGCCACCACAGCCAGCGGCCCAGGCAGCACCAAATACCGATCAGCCGAGAAATGACTATCAGCCAGCTACGGCACCACAACAACAGGCTGCGCAGCCTGAAATTCCATCCTGGCTAACCGATGAAGCCAGGCCAAACTCGACGCGTGTCCTATCCCAGGAATTAGAATCGTTGACGCCAGCGCCTCAACAGACACCTCCGGTCGCGCCACAGCCACCGGTACAGCAATCACCTGTCGCGCCACCACAACAAGTACAGCAGCAGCCGACGCCGCAGGTACAATCTCCTACCCCACAACCACAGGTAGAGATGAGACAATCGCAACCATTGGTGGCTCCAACGCCGCAGTCAGGACCATTACAGCAGGCGCCATCGCAGCCATTACCGCCAGTTGTCCCGCCTACGCCTGTACAGGCATCTTATACTCCTGCGCCCCAGCAACAGACAGCTCCATCACCCTGGGGTGCATCCGCGTTTGATGAGCCACAATTGATGGTGCCCAGCACGCCCAGTCGTCCCTCTAACCAGGAGCAGAGACCTGCCTTTGAGGATCTCCTCAATCAAATGGCGGGTACGCAAAATGGAGCAATGGGACAGGTTGCCGATGCGGTCCTGGCAAGTACAGCGTATCTGCCGGATAATATTCGTATGCAGGTGATGCGCTCGATGCAGGATATTCAGAAATATATCAACCATGGCCTGCTGACCCCGGCCACGGAAGAATGCCTGCGCGTGATCGATATCGCACCTCAATATCTGGATGTGCATCAGGTCCTCTGCGAGATCTATGTTCGCCAGGGTAAGATTGAGCAAGCAATCACCAAATACGGTATTCTTGTGGATACCTATATTGTGAATGGCCGTATCGATGATGCGATTGCTACCTATCGACGCATTCTGCAATTAGATCCAAATAATATTACCTATCGCACACGCTTAATCACCTTGCTCTCAACGCAGGGCAATAAAGAAGATCTATTGCGCGAACGCACGCTGGCTGCCGAGTCTTATCTGCGCCTGGGCTATATGGATCGCGCCATGACCGAATTGGAGCAGGCGCTTCAGGAGAGTCCAACCAGTGTCCCAACGCGCCTGAACTATGCACTGGCCTTGCAGAAGCTGGGGCGCTCACAACAGGCTGTCGCGGAATATCAGCGTGTATTGCAAATTGATCCCCGCAATATCACAGCCTTAGTACGCTGGCATATCTCAATGATCACATCCATGGGAACGGCGCGTGCGACCTCGTTGGAGACACTCTCTCGCATTCGCTGGCAACTGCGCGGTGAAGGCCAGAAACATGCCCGTGCCGTTGTGCGCGAATATACGCAGAGCGCGGAGATTTATCCCAATAACGCGGATGTGCATTATGCGCTGGGACAGATCTATCAGCAGTGCGGTTACTATGATCGCGCGGTCGAAGAATATTCTCAATCAACCCGCGATAGCCATGTCGAGGTTTTTGCCCGCGCCAGTGCCGCTCAGGCATTATTGCTCCAGGGCAAACCAGAAGCGGCAATCCAGCAATTGGAGCAGGCGCTACAGATGGTTCGTCTCGCCCCACTGTCTATTGATCCCGCAACCTGGGCGGCTCGCCCACGCGAGGAAGGTGAAGAACATCGCGCACCTGAGGTTGAAATCTCCATGCAACTGGCAAAAGCCTATGGGCGTACCGGCCAGCAGGAACAGATGCAGGCGATTCTGCGGCAGATCAAGCGCGGCAAACCGGACCAGGACGAGGTCACATCCAGTATCGCGGATATCGCGGTCCGTCCCGGCGATATAGATAGCACATTGCAGGAATATATCGATCTGGTACGCCACTATCGCAATAACCGGCAGATTGACAACGCCATCAACGTGCTTAATGAGATGGTACGTCTGGCACCACAGGATACGCGAGCCCACGATGAGCTGGCTGATATCTATGTGAGCCGCGGTCTGCTGGAAGAAGGTATGGCAGAGTTGCGCTTATTAGCTGATATCTATCTACGGCAGGGCAAACTGGATCAGGCCGGTGAAGCGGTCAGACGAGTCGGTAATATCTACGCGGAAATGGGCGATATCGAAGAGGCTTTGACCAGCCTGTATCGAGCCGCTGAACTCAATCCTGAGTCGATGGATTTGTTACGCGAGGTGGTCGGCTTCTGCCTCCAATTGGGGCGCAAGCAGGATGCCGCACGCTATCAGACCATGATCGCGCGTAACTACTTTGAAACCCAACAGGTCAAAGAAGCGGTCGCAGCCCTGCAACAGCTGATTACCATTGACCGCAACAACTTTGATGCCTATGACATGCTGGGACAAACCTACCAATCAGTCGGCGAATATGAACAGGCCAGCCGCGTTTATCGCAACCTGGCTAAAGTGAATGCTGGTAGCTCGGTTGCCCGCGAACGCCTGGCGGCTCTCCAGGAACTCCGCACTCGCTAAGTTTATATGTTTGGTTAAAAGCCCAAAGAAAAGAGATAGCTCATCCAATAGTAGATGAGCTATCTCTTTTCTTTGGGCCATGGTCTTTCTATGACTGTTCGCGCCGCTGGCGCTCAAAATCTCTTTATAAGAAGGTGCAGAATTTGGTGCTAGCACCAAATTCTGCACCTTCTTATAAAGAGATTTTGGGTGCTATGGCACCAAATCTTTGCACCCTCTTATAAAGAGATTTTGGGTGCTATGGCACCAAATCTTTGCACTCCCTTATAAAGAGATTTTGGGTGCTATGGCACCAAATCTTTGCACTCCCTTATAAAGAGATTTTGGGTGCTATGGCACCAAATCTTTGCACTCCCTTATAAAGAGATTTTGGGTGCTATGGCACCAAATCTTTGCACTCCCTTATAAAGAGATTTTGGGTGCTATGGCACCAAATCTTTGCACTCCCTTATAAAGAGATTTTGGGTGCTATGGCACCAAATCTTTGCACTCCCTTATAAAGAGATTTTGGGTGCTATGGCACCAAATCTTTGCACTCCCTTATAAAGAGATTTTGGGTGCTGACATACCTACTCGCCACAATGTTTATTTGCTGGCAGGCTCTAGCGGGGTCTGAGACGACTGAGAGGCGGGTCTTTCTTTGTTGGTGCTTTGTGACTGCTGAACAGGTGGTTGCGCGGGCTGATAGAGCTCTCGGCGCGCGTCACGCTTGCTCTTGAGTTCGAGTAACAGGCGATATGCTTGATAAACGAATGGGCGATAAGCGAGATCATGGGTGTCCAACGAGAGCATGGGATATCCTCCGAAGCCGCGCTTGAAGAGATAGACACCCCACATTTCCTGGCCCTCGGCGAGGATCTCAGGAATACCCCGAAAGTTATAATACTGGCAGCCATGCGCTTTGGCCCATTGTATGCCATTCCATTGCAATAAATGATTGGGCATCTTCTCACGATGCTCATTTGAGGAGGCACCATACATATAATAGGCCCAGGGGCCAGCGCGGAGCATGATAATACCAGAGATTGCCTGACCCTCATATTCCGCCAGGAAGAGGGCCGCTCGCTCCTGCTCACCCAGAATGCGCAGGATGTCAGCGTACAAGGATCTATCATTGATGAAGAATCTATCACGCTCGCTGGTAGTCTCATAGAGGCGATAAAAGGCATCAATATCGGCCTGGGTGCTCCCCTGGCGGACAGTTACGCCTTTGCGGCCTGCCAGACGGATATTATAGCGCCATTTCTCCTTCATTCCTGCCAGCAAGCTTTTCTCGTCAGGACGAATGTCCAGTACCCATTCGTTGCGGATATGAACATGATGAGGATTGATCTGGAAGCCGCGCCGTTTGAGCTCTGATAACCAGAGATGGTTATCAGCTAAAACACTCGGCTCGATCTTCAACATAAAGGCATGCCGCCTGCGCGCCTCGACTTTGACATAATTGAGCAATACGGTCAGGGCTGGAGAGGTGGGATCATCGATCACTGGACCGCGAGGAGCATAGAAATAGAGTTGCTTGAGCACAGGAGCGCGCGACACAATCAATAATATCGCCGCGCAAAGCTGATCAGCCTCGTTCACCACGCCAATACGCAACGTCTCTTCAGCTCCCAGATACGAGCCAAACTCTGCCCATTCATAGGTCTGTGTGACGGTACAACAAACGGATGATTGTACAAAATCATTCCATTGTTGACGATCTTTAATAATGCGAGCTTCCATAGCACCTCTTCCCAGTAGCAATGCTGAAACGATCTACAGACTATTTATCCATTTCTCAATGCTTCTATGCTGCTTAATCGGCATCAGACACCGCTTCGGGTATACTGGCTAACACTTGCCGCTCGCCATCCACATACTGGCGCTCTTTATGCCGTTGCTGCTTTCCAATCTCTACCAACTTGCGCCATGGCTTATAGATCAAGGGTTGATAAATATAATCTTGTGTGGGCATCGTCAGACGCGAGAAGCCACCAAAGCTTTTTTTATATTCATAGACATCCCACAAATCCTCGCCGGGGACCAGCACATCGGGGATCGAGCGAAAATCAAAGAAGCGACAACCCTGTTCCTGTGCCCATTGCAAAGCATGGTATTGCAAAAGATAGGTAGCTGGCTGTAACCAATCCTCACCCACATGACCATTAAACATATCCCAGCACCAATTACCAAAGCGAAGCAACAACTTGGCTGCAACCGCCTTCCCATCCTGTAGCGCTAGCAGAATAGTCGCACCATGCTGACGAGAAAAGGCTTGCAAGAGGTTCCGATGATAATCCTTGCTATGCACAAACACGTCATTCAGTTCTGCAGAAGATTTCAACAGTTCATAATAGCGATGGAAATCCTGTTCGCCACATGCCTCGCGAATCGTCACGCCCTGCCGTTCAGCCTGATAAATCCGTTGCCGGCAAGCGGGTGTAAAAGCGTGTAAGAGTGCATCCCGATCTGGTTGCAGATCCAACACCCAGGAACGACGCCCATGCACCGAATTGGGATTACTCTGAAAGCCAGCTTTATGATAGACAGCGAGCCAGGTATCCAGGTTAGGATCATCATCGGCAACATTGGGTTCCACGCGTAACACAACGGCGCGCTCCTGCTGAGCGACCCCTTCAACCTGTTGAAGCAACTGTGTCAATACAGAGACATCCAGATGCTCCAACACTGGTCCACGAGCGCTATACAACCAGGTAGGAAGTAATTTGGGCAACGGCAAAGGCACAGCAGCAACTGTCAGGGATAGCGCCCCGATCAGGCGTTCATCATCCACCACACCCAGGCGATAGATTTGATCCCCCTGCTCGCGGTTCAGTTCTCCCCATTCATAGGACTGTAAAAAGTGCCCATGCGGTTGGCGCAGCAGAAACGCATTCCACTGCTCCCGATCATGAATTTCCTGGATCTTGATACTCATCTACGTCTACAACGTTTCTAAATACTCGCGTCTCAGCAGGCTATAGACTTTAACATTGTGGAACTTATCGAAGCGTGGAATCATCTCACGCAGAGTTCCCTCGTACTTGAAACCCGCCTTTTCATCAGCGCGCCAGCCACCAATGTTATCTTCCATATCCTGTGTCTGAATACGATTCAAGTTCAACTCTAAAAAGCCATATTGAAGCATCAAGCGGGTCGCCTCAGTCCCATAGCCTTTGCCATGCAGGTTACGTGCCCCGATAATCACATAAAACTCGGCACTCTGATTCAGGGTATTGATATCCTTCAACCCCACCAGGCCAATCAAGCGATTATCTTCCTTTTGCACCACCCCAAATAAAATATGGCGGGTATCTTTATAAAGATTTTCTAATCGCTCCTTACCGCGAGCATCGCTGGTAGGATAGACAGAAAAATAACGGCGAATTTCAGCATCATTCATCCATGTGGAATAGAGATGATTATCCTGAGAGGGCTCCAGAGGTCGTAAATAGAGGCGTTCCCCTATCACAAAGGGATTCTGCAAATTTGTTGTATCTTCGGACATAGTCTACGTTTCCCTTCTTCACAAGTTTGCTGTAGTATCCGTATGATTTCAGGAAAAGTATAGCATAGGGGCAGAGGTGAAGCAATTTTATCTCCTCCTCCGTAGGTCATTTGTGTAGGCAGGCACATCAGTGCCTGCACCCTTTGTAGCGTGTGGTGAAGAAAACAAATGATTTGCTTGTAAGATTTATACAAATATGTTATATAAAATAAGATAGATACAGTCTGTCCCGCTTATTTTCGCACTGCCGCGCTAGAATTCCTGATTCACTGCCGCTCAGATATGCTCGGTTATGCCATCTCCTCTTGTACTATGGAATGTCTCTAAACAGACACAATAGGCTGTCGTGTGGTCATCCTGCTCATAGTATTGGTAGCATGAAGACTTGCGACACACTATCAGAAGGAGCCCAGTATGCAGATACCTCTGGCATCTAAAGGCAAAATCACTGGATTACGTACGAACGCACTTGCTTATCCGGCGGTCCTGGCCCAATCGATAGCGTTGATCTCTCCTACAATGACGGCGGTCCTGATTATTCCTCTGACCTTTGCATCAGCAGGCCCGAGTGCCTGGCTGGCCTATTTGTTCGCAACGCTTATGCTGCTCTTTGTAGTCTTCAATCTCAATCAGTTTGCGCGCCGTTCATCTTCACCAGGATCGATGTATGCCTATATCGGACGCGGCCTGGGCGCACGTGGAGGAGTTCTCTCCGGCTGGGCATTGTTATGGGCCTATCTGTTTATCGGGATCGCTGGAATGAATGGCTTTGCAATTTTCAGCACTCAGCTATTGGCCGCGCTAGGTTTCACGGGAAATGTTCCGCCCATTTTCTTCTTTGGCTTGAGCGGTCTGCTCTGCTGGTATCTTGCCTATAAAGATATCCGTATCTCGGCGATGCTGACCCTGATATTAGAGGGACTTTCGGTGCTCTGTATTCTTGCGCTGGCGATCTTTGTACTCTTTGGACATGGTTTCTCGGTCGATAGCGCGCAGATTTCGCTCAAAGGGATCTCATTGCCGGGTATGAGTCTGGCGGTGGTGGCCTGTATCTTTAGTCTGGTAGGCTTTGAGAGCGCCACAGCTCTAGGCGGTGAGGCGCAAAATCCACTGCGCTCCATTCCACGTGCCGTCATCTGGAGCCTGATCCTGACTGGTCTCTTCTTTGTTTTGATGAGCTATATTGAGGTCGCAGGCGTCCGGGGCTATAAAACAACGCTGGATCAGATTTCGGCTCCACTCAATGTGCTGGCGGATTTCTATAATGTAAATTTCTTTAAGATACCACTATCAATCGGTGCCATGATCAGTTTCTTCTCACTCTCGCTCTCCTGTCTCAATGCCGGAGCGCGCATCCTCTTGCCCATGGCGCGCCATGCAGTCTTTCCAGCCAGTATTGGGAAAACACATACCACCAACCAGACACCGCACATTGCCGTCACGGTCTATGCAATCATCATGGTGCTTGTCCCCATCGCCTTCTCGCTCTTCACCGACACATTGACTTCCTTCAATGATGCCGGAACCCTGGCTGCGTTTGGCTTTCTCCTTGCCTACTTCCTTATCTCAATTGCGGCCCCACTCTATCTACGGCGCATCAAGGAGCTCAGAACAATCCATAGTATCCTGGCTATCCTGGCTATCATTTGTTTACTTGTACCTACAATTGGGAGCCTCTATCCTGTCCCGGCCTATCCCATCAATCTCTTTCCTTACATCTTTATCGCCTACATGCTCATCGGTGCTATCTGGCTCTATCTGGCCAGTCGTCGCACCCACACGCTCTTCCAGGAAATCGAGGAAGATCTGGAAGACTTGCTGCAACACATACCCACATCTGAAGAAGCCACACCAGCTCTTTCCGAAACCATCGCCATCGAATAATTGTAGATGCGGTTGTACGATGACCTTCGCTGGCGCCGTGCGATGCCTACATAACCCGAACAGCGACCTTCGCATCTTACCGCTGGTTGAGCGGTAGGTTGAGATCACGTACCTGACCGGGATAGTGCGCGAAGCCGACATGTGCCCCGATCTCTTGCTCAGGAAGATTTAGCAACGCGGCCTTCCGTTCCAGAGCTAGTTTGATAAGAGCAACTGCAGTATCGAGGTCGAGCGCATCTGTATTTATGACCAGATCGTAGAGATGTGCATCACTACTGTTCTGATGATAATCTTCCTCCCCCAGGATGGGCACATTCACATCTGGCGGACCAACTACGAGAGCGGGATCCATTGTGCGCAAGCTTGACAAAAAGCGTCCAATTGCATTCTGCGAATATTCATCTTGAGATGCCGCATCACCTTCGCTGATACCTAATTCTCGCGCGACTCGCACCACGAAATCATGATCAACTAGCTTCCATTGCAACTTCTCTGCCAGACGTCGTGCAATCTCGCCACCACCACTGCCATATTCGCGTGAAACGGTAACGGCACACATATTCCCAATCAAAGTCTGTTGAGTATCCATTGAATACATCCTCCTATCCTTGAGGAATCTATGCTCTATTCATAACATATGTTCCACTTTTAGTACGGTTGAGAATAGCAAGAGGAATACATATTTCAACTCAAACCGGTGCTGTCTAGGCCGGGATATTCATATCATGAAGCAGGTCTGGTACCGTCACTAATTGATAACCACGCTGCTGCAATGTTGTAATAATGTGAGGCAGGGCCGCTACGGTCTGGCTGCGATCACCACCGCCATCATGCATGAGAATAATGGAACCATTATGGGCATTGTTCAAAGCGGTATTTTCGATTGATGCTACGCCAGGGCGGCTCCAGTCCACAGTATCAACATTCCAGATTACCATCGTCATGTTCAGCGCGGCTACCTGAGCACGCACCGTGGCGTTGACCGAACCATAAGGTGGACGTAACAAGCCAGGACGCTGACCGGTGGCCTTTTGCACTGCATCAGCAGCACTGGTGACTTCCTTAGAAATCGCGGCTGGTGTTAGTTTTGTCAGATCTGGATGATCCCAGGTATGGTCTTCAACCACGTTGCCATCTCCTATCGCCTGTTTGACCAGATTGGGATTACTCTGGACCTGGTTACCAATCGCAAAGAAGGTGGCATGGACATGATGCTGTGCCAGAATCGAAAGTACCTGTGGAGTATAGGTCGGATTTGGACCATCATCGAAGGTCAGTGCAATCTTTGGCAAATCGCTGCGTCCCTGCCCAATAACGCGTGCCTGCGCGGGCGTGGTGGGAGCCGGAGTACCAGCTTTAGCAGCCGCATGTACACCCTGCAAAGGTTGCAATAATACGCCCATCAGGCTCAATATAAAAATCAAGGCACAGGTAAGTGCAATTTTGGTAGATTGAAATGTTCGCATGTTTCTCACAATCCAGGAAAAAATGACGTAAGTAAAGGCCAGCTTTGAAATAACGGGCCGGAATTGCAACAATGCAAAACTGCTGAGCCAGTCAGTGATATGACAGATAGCGCTTCAACGCTCAGAATATCCATACACAGGCAACACTGTATTTATAGAATGACTCCATACTACTTTTAGTGCGTATGTTGCATATGGATATATTCTGCGATCATAGCAGATAGCATACAGCAAACTGTACTAATGAGTTTCATATTATCGCATATTAATTCATCCTGTACAGAGCAAAGATCAATGAACTCCACATTCACAGTTCAGTCCAGGAAAATTTCCAGCACCCTGAAGCACCCTGAAGCACCAGGGCCAATTGGGCTATGCCATTTGATTACATCATAAAATAGCTTCAGTATCCTGAACTGACTCTATAGCGCCCTACAGAAGAATTTTAAGCTCAAAAACCAGCATTACTGCTTGACAAAATGGCTCTCTATCCTTTCGGGGGATTGAGAGGAGGAGTTTGCGAGGACTGTCATGCCCCCGGCATGCCTGCCATCGCGCTCCGTCATGGGCTGCCGCCCCCATAGGTGCGAACGTAAGCGGGATTGTTAAGGGTGCAACCCTTAACCTGGGGTTCGGGGCTGTGCCCCGATCTCTCACCTCCCTCTCGCCGCCGCGCGCGGCGGCGAAGAAAAGAAGAAAAAGGGGTATTTGGGGACACCCCAAACCCCGGCAAAGGGCTGGCCGCCCTTTGCAATCCCGCTTGTAAAGCCTTACGTTCGCACCTATGGGCTGCCGCCCCTGTACCCCGCTTTCACCCGCAAGGACGGAGAGCCTTCTATTCCATTTCTTAACTAAAGTAGTTTCACTTTTATTTAATTTCAAACTATTTAAACAACAAAAAGGCATAAATAGCTAGTAAAATGATCGTTAATCTTCTATAATTATTCTTAGGTTCTTTGCTATGAACCCTATAAAATCGTTATTTTTCTATGTACGAGGGAGTTTTGAATGCAAGAACGCACGATATCTAATCGTATATCTTATGTTGCTTTTGCTTGCGCAATTCTATTAACTCTAGTATTAGAAGGGACCTATGCGCAAAAGGCTGCGGCCCAAACATTGAGCCATGTCAATCCGCATAGTGTCACAATTCATCCCCATCATATCTTTGCTGGAACCATTACTGACACGGGCACTTTTTCCTGCCAGTCAAATACAGCGGCTATTCGCTGTTATGGACCACAGCAGATCCGTCAGGCCTATAGCATCCAGCCATTACTCAACCGGGGCGTCACTGGTAAAAACCAGACCATTGTTATCTTAGATGCCTATAGTGCCCCGAGTATTGCTTCTGACTTGCATGCCTTTGATAAAAGATTTGGTCTGAATGATCCCAAACTCAATATCATTGCCGGAGAAGGCTCACTCACCCCCTGGGACCCCACTGATCCGCTGCAGACCAATTGGGCTGGCGAGATCGCACTGGATGTCGAGTGGTCGCATGTTGTGGCTCCTGATGCCACCACAGGTTGGGGCTCACCAATCGTCTCGAAGTTCGTGCCGCTGCTGGTAGCCTTCACAGGTGGCCCACACTTACATGACTACGATCGTCAGGTAGCCAGCATTCACTAAACTATCCTCGCACCAGGAAATACAAAGAGGGCCCTATCACATTTGTGGTAGGGCCCTCTTTGTATTTCCTGGTATTTCCTGCTTCATACTATTTCATGTTTTCCGCTCTCTTCACGCGTGAGTTTTCACACCCAAAGTACTCAAAATAACATGCCTGCCCTCTAACGGTCAACCCTGGCCTGGAATAATGCGGCGCTTACTTACTACTACTCATGCTATTATCTCTGGGTGGAAATCCGACAGCATGATGCACAATGTAGAGAGGACGAGCACGCACTTCATCATAGATACGACCAAGATATTCACCAATAATGCCCAGGAAGATTAATTGAATACCGCCCAGGAATAGTACAAGAATCAACGTTGAGGCCTGGCCTGTAATAGCACCGGTCACCAGACGCAAAAATGCGGCCACTACAATCCCTAAGAGGCTAATGACCGCCAATATAAAACCAAAGGTAGTTGCCAGTTGCAGCGGAAGATGGCTAAAGCTCGTAATAGCATCTAATGAAAATTTTATCATCTTATTTAGCGGATACTTTGTTTCACCTGCGTAGCGTTCCTCACGCTTATAAAGGACAGCTTCCTGACGGAAACCCACCCAGGCTGAGAGTCCACGCATAAAACGATGATGTTCACGCATCTGAATTAATGAATCTACCACTTGACGATCTACTAATCGGAAATCACCCACGTTGCGCGGGATAGAAATAGAGGTAATCCGATCGATCAAACGATAAAATAAATCAGCGGTGATGAGCTTGAACTTTGTTTCACCCACGCGCGACTCACGTTGTGCATAGACCACCTCCACGCCTTCTTTCCAGCGTGCAATCAATTCGGGTATAACTTCAGGAGGATCTTGCAAATCGGAATCCATCACGACGACCGCCTTACCCTGCGCATAATCAAGCCCTGCAGAAATAGCAATCTGGTGTCCGAAGTTGCGTGAAAAATCGATGATGCGCACACGTGGATCAGAGGCATGCAAGTCTTGCATGACCTGGTAGGATGAATCGCGGCTACCATCGTTCACCAGGATGAGTTCAAAAGGCTCTCCGACCTTTTCCATCACCTGTGTGACCCGGGCATAGAAATGAGGAAGTGTCTCCTCTTCGTTAAAGATTGGAGCTACAATAGAGTAGATCGGCGGTACTATATTATCCAACTCTCTAGCTTGTTCTACAGACATCGTATATTCTCCTTGCAGGTTTTTCTGCAGCCATCACCTACATTAATTACTCATCTTTATAGTATTCAACGTTTTTACTCGATGCACAAAAACGTTGACGATATTGCTCTTATCTATGGTGCTTTTATGCGCGAAAAACCAGCATATTCATCACAAAGAAGTTTACCAGAGATGCTACACAAATGCCTAGTGCTGAGGTGAATAAAGTAGGCAAATGGACTTATTTCAAAGCTGAGCAATCATAGAGATGCTGGTTTTGCCCACCACCAAAACCAAAGTCACCCGTGCTGCTTGTGGTAGACGAACTCCATTCGCTGGTAGGGACAATCTTACAATTGTTTTGCACCCAGGAAGTGAGCTGGCTTTGTCCACCGAAACCACCGAAACCACCAAAACCACGACCGCCGGTAGCAGACTCGATTTCCTCACGCGCTGCGGCAGGTAACTGATCCAATATCTCTGAGATATTGCCTTGTGAAGAGAGGAGGAAGTAACGCACCTGTCCGCTCTTGACCAGTTGTGTCAGCTTTTGCTGCGTCAAAATGGGATCACTGCCAGAGAAGCCCCCCATCGTCATCAATTGCGCCCCGGTATCAATAATGATCCTTTCGGCTGCGCTGGCGTTTGTCACGGCCAACGCATAGCGCGCACTGCCTTGATGCGTCTGGATAAATTGCTCTAACTTGACATTCGCGGTTGATCCACCATCAGGGAGACCACCCGCACGCCCAGCACCTGTCGGAGGAGTAAAACCACCTGTAGCACCTGGGAAGCCACTTTTCGTGCCTGTATCGCCCGTACGGATACCCGCGCCAAATCCTCCTCTATCACCCGTACGGATACCCGCACCAAATCCTCCTCTATCACTACTCGCCAGGGCCGGACCACTTGTTGGGAGGGTGGAATTGCCAGGAGCTGAGACACTTATCAATGACCAGACCAGAGGTGTTACTAATAATACTGCCATGCCGACCATGACGGCGGGAAGCTGTATCTTCAATGCGCTGAGCTTGAATTGCCAGCGTACTTTGGTCAGGATCAATGCAAGCACACCCAATGCTCCAAGAATGGCGAGGATAGGAATGAGTATCGTGGACCAGGGAGTACCATAGGCGGTGAGGAGATAGATCTGCTCCGCAAGCGTCAGGACAATTGCCAGGGGTAAGATCCAGGCACGCCAATCTGAACGGGCACGTGTACGGTACTCATGCCAGAGGGTCACGAGCCCTATCGCTGCCAATCCACAGATAGGCGGGGCGATTGTCACCAGATAGTAGGAATGGTAGAAACCGGCGACGCTAAAAAAGCCACCACAGGTGAACAACCAGACTCCCCAGAGAAGCAGATTTTGATGCCAGCGTTGCAGGGGCCAGCGCAAACGCGATTGCCATGCCATCGCCAGCATACCCAATAAGGCTAATGGCAACAGCCAGCTGACCTGACCACCCAGTTCTGGCTTAAAAAGACGGAAGACACTGGGCGCGCCACCTTCATTGAAGATGTTGCCGCCGCCACCACCGCCAAAAGAACCAGTTGGAGCTGCTGCATTGCCGGAACCGGCATTTGCTGGAGGCATTGTAGAAGCCGTTACAGTGCCTCCGCCTCCACGTGCCCCTCCGCCAGCGTTCATACCCGTTAAACGTTGTAAGCCATTATAGCCAAACGCCAGTTCAATCTCGGAGTTGGTCTGGCTGGAACCAACATACGGTCGCTCGGAAGCTGGCGTCAAATCTACCGCTATCAGCCAGGAAAAAGAGACAACCAGCAGTACCACCAGCGCCACTGCCAGATAGCCGATACGCTTCTTCCAGCTATGCGGAGCACTCAGCAAATAATACAGGCCAATCGCAGGCAATACCAGATACGCCTCCAGCGTTTTGATATTGAAACCGAGACCTACCAGCACAGCACACAATACCAGCCAGCGTAAGCGCCCGGTGCTCACTGCCAGTAACACACACCAGACCGCCAGCAAGAGCGTCAGAATCAGCAAAGGATCAAGATTATTATCTCGATTCATGGTGACCGTGATCGGGGTGATTGATAGTGCAAGAGCCGCAATCAGGCCGGGAATGGGGCCGAAAGAGTGTCGTACCAGCCGATAGATTATGAATACGGACAACGTACCCGCAATCGCCTGTGGTACCAATAAGCTGACACTCGAAAAACCAAATCCTAACAACTCAGCGATCTTCGCGCTCAGCGTCTGTATCCATAATCCCAAAGCGGGCTTATCTACCGTCACAAAGCCACTGGGATCAAAGGATGCAAAGAAAAAGTTGTGCCAGCTTTCCAGCATACTTCTTACCGTGGCAGCATAAAATTCATTGCCATAGCCATTTTCCTGGATCAAGAAAAAATTCAGGAAGGCGGAAAAAGCTACAATGAGGCCCAGCGCAATGCGATGCCAGCGCTGCGTAGGTTGCTCCCCTGAAATGGGATGCGCGTCAAGCAGTTCGGGTCCGACAGAACCTATGACGGACAACGGAACATCTTCAGTCTTCATTCAATATATCCTCGATTACACTTCCGATTCTATGTACACATATAGGCAGGAAAGATTCTTCTCATAAGCCCAGTAATTTGTGCCAGGGTCGGATTCATGTGAGTAATAAGGTGTACAATAACAGTTAAACTATCCAAAGTGTACCGTGCTGCGTCATAATTGTCTTCAGGGAAACCCCTGATGTGATTTCAGCTCACGATGAACTACAATATGCACATATTCAGGAACAGTAATTGTCATAGAGTAGGAAGAGAACAAAAGGAAGACGCTTATGAAAGAGAGACTCTTTCTACAAAAAAAGCACAAGAATCGCACGATGCTCAGACGCTGGTGTGTGGTAGTCGTAGCACTGCTGGTGCAGGTTGTGATCATTGGCATACTGATGATTACGTCTATCCATACGAACCATCCTGATGTCACCCTGGTTCCGGTTCCCGGGCAACCCGATATCTGTCGTATAACAAACGTCGCGCCTTTCAGCGAAGCCTGGCGCAATGCGATCCACACAGGCACGGTAATCTATCCAACGCATCCAGATGCGGGTCAGCAGCCACCGCTGGCGGATTGTCAATTGAACCGCGATGTCGATGTTGCCACGACTCCCAATGGCACGCCCTTCAAGCTACACGCCAGCGGACCACCTATCAGTACGCAAGATATTCTCCTGGCAGGTCTGCTGGCGCTGATCTTTGAGCTTGCGGGCATTGCTATTTTCTTTCGTGCGCAACAGCGGCCGACTGCGCGCGTGACCTATGCCCTCTTCTATTGCGTCTCCATGCTGTCCAGCCTGTTTGGCACCATGAGCTTCAATATTCAATGGAACAATCTGCTGATACTCAATCTGCAAATCATGATCAGTGGACTCTCTACCACCTTTGTATGCCTGTTTTCTTATCCCAATACAACGCAGTCACTGCCAGGAACATGGTCACGTCGCTCTGCCTATCTGCCATTGCTGGTTGGCATCGGGCTGGTTGTGCTCAATTCTCTGGCGCTCACACACGTAACTCAGCACGCTCAATTCTTCCCTATCGCAACGTTCCTCTATAACATAGTATGTGTCTTGATTATTATTGGAACGTTAATCTGGGGACTACGCAATGTCAGGCGCAACGAACAGCCACTGGCACGCATGGTGATGATCGGAGTAATCTTCCTTTTGACCATCTCCAGCTTGAGTCTGGGCATCATTCCGCCAATGCCCTTTTTCCATGGCAGTATCCTGCATCTGGTACCGATACCGCTGGTCATTCTGCCGATTATTTGCGATTATATGCTCTTCCGCCATCAACTCCTGGGCAAAAGCAGTCTATTAAGCCGTACTGTGATGCGGGTATTTTTATGGACCCTGCTGGCCTGCCTCTTTATCTTACCCGCCATTATCCTGTTGCGAGCCGTCACCGGCAACGATAATACTATCCGCTTGGAGTGGCGCGACTATCTCTATGCAGCTCTGATGGCTCTGAGCTTCTGGCTCTTTCCCTTTGTCTGGAATAAAGTACGCGATGTTGGAGATCATGTACTCTACCACGATTTCTATCAATATAATGAGGAGCTACGTCAACTCAGTACCGCCCTGACTGGATTGCGCAATCTGGATCAGATCAGTGCCTTTATCCTGCCTCGCCTGGAACAATTACTGAATGCCAATGAGGTGGCCCTGTTTATCCGCGCCACCTCACAGGATGAAATGCAGTATATGAGCAATCAGAGCCAGGATACCAGGCAATGGCATCTGTACCGCTATAGCATGGAACAAGCAGCCTATTCTGATGATCATCTCAGAAGGATTGCGGATCTGGCCCTGATGCATTTTTGTCAGCGCTCGTTTGAACCATTACTGTTGGACGATGTGCTCTTGCTCTCCCTCTACGATGGCGATCTGATCACGGGACTACTTTGCCTGGGTTCCAAGCAAAACTATGAACCCTATAGCCGCCAGGATAAAAGCTTTTTGTCCTCCCTGGTAGCGCAACTATCGATTCTTGAAGTCAATAATCGCTATTTAACGCAGGCACGGGCCGATGCTCAGAAGGTAACGGCTTTGAATCATCGCGTTATTTCAGCCCAGGAGGAGGAGCGCCGCCATCTGGCACTCGATCTGCATGACGATGTGTTGCAAGAAGCTATGCTGCTCGTACGCCAGCTCTCGGATGTAGACAATATCGTGGATGTGGCGGATACGCTACCACTGGCACGCTCGGTGGTTACCAATTTACGCCGCACTTGCCTGGCGTTGCGCCCTTCTCTACTGGAAGATCTGGGATTGGCCGAGGCATTGCGCTGGCTGGCCCGCCAGACGGAGCAAATGGAGAATGGCAAGCTACAGGTAATTGCCTATTGTATTGGTTATGATGAAACACACCACGGTACGCCTGTGGATGGCGTAGAGCTGGCATTCTATCGGGTGGCTCAGGAGGCGCTGGCAAACGTTCTTAAACATGCTCAGGCCAGCCGGGTGATTATGCGCCTGCGCTATGGACCCACAACAGGCATTTCATTGATCATTGCCGATAATGGACAGGGCTTCCGCCTGGGAGATCCTCATCATGAAAGCCTGGGTATCATCGGCATGCATGAACGTATGAGCAGTATTGGCGGCACGATCTCTGTGCGAACAGCACCCGGACGTGGAGCAGTTATTCGCGCCAGCTACCAATCCACCGGCATCTCAATCCCAATGCGTAGCCAGACAAGGCAGTATCAACACGCTCAACAGGAGGAACTTACCCATTGAAAACAAGCAACCCTGTGACCATTGTAACAATATTGTTGGCTGATGATCATGCCATGATGCGTGAAGGCACTCGCAAATTGCTCGAAGAAGATCCAAGGCTAAAAGTTATCGGCGAGGCGCAGGACGGTGAGGAAGTGCTCACATTCTGTCAGCAAACCCGACCCGATGTCGTCATTCTGGATATTTCAATGAAAAGGATGAATGGCTTTAGCGCGGCGCAGGCACTCCTCACTCAATCCTCCCAACCACCATCCATACTCGTCCTGACCGCCTATGATCAGATTGCGTATGTCCAAACGATGCTTAAATTTGGAGTCAAAGGCTACTGGCTCAAAAGTGCCAGCGGAAGAGATATTCGACAGGCGATCCATGATATCGCGCAAGGCAAACGCAGCCTTGCACCTGAAATACATCAATTACTGGCTGACGAAGGCATCGATAGCTCCACACCCACTGAACCGCTGACCAGCCGAGAAATCGAGGTGTTGCGACTGGTGATCCAGGGACTACGCAATACCGAAATTAGCAAACGTCTGATGGTCTCGGTCAAAACTATCGAAACCCATCTCACCAGTCTGTACGGAAAGCTGGGAGTTCAATCGCGCGCCGAAGCTATTGCGCTCGCCCAGCGCCAGGGTCTCCTGCTTGAAAGTTAGCAGCCTGATGCATGAGATATACTATGTATGGTATTGGTGGATAGGTAGCTGGATTGTAGGAGTTTGAAATAGGAAGTGGTATCTGGATGGCAAAAAGAATACGTACACAGGCGATGCGGATATTAGATGCTCATAAGGTTCCGTATACGGTTCATCAGTTCCCTGATACGATCCACAACGCGGGCGAGGTAGCGGAACAGATTGGCTTGCCGCCCGCGCAGGTTTTTAAGACGTTGGTGGTGTTGCGGGCGGATGCGCTCAATGCCCATCCTCTACTGGTGATGGTTCCGGCGACTCAGGAGCTTGATCTGCGCTACTTCGCACAGGAGATCGGTGTAAAAGCGGTCCATATGGCGAGTCATGATCAGGCGGAGAAGCTGACAGGCTTGAAGGTCGGCGGGATTTCGGCCCTGACCTTGCTCAATCGACCCTTTGATAGCTATATTGATAACAGCGCCCAACATTTTGCTGAGATTGCGGTTAGCGCGGGACAACGTGGCGTGGATTTGCAATTAAAGGTGGATGATCTGGTGCGTCTGACCGAGGCACACTTTGCGAGCGTTACCCCACCGTCTATCACCTTAGGGGATGAGCTTGGAGATAAACAGGTAGAAAACCCACCTCTATAGTTAAGTATAGAATAAACACTGCCTGCTAGCGTTGTTCCCCTACTGTACACCTTACAAAATAACCTCAGCGACAGAATGGTCTCAGGTTATTGTATTTATAACACTAAGGTGATAGCGATCAGCCTGGCAAACGGATAAAACCAGGCACAGACAGGCAATAAAAATCTCCTCACACCTGCCTATGCTTGAATCACCTCTCATATCACCCTCCCAAAAAGCCCAGGGGTAAGCAAAAGGCTGACCTCAAATAAGAACTAAAACCGCTCATGGGATAAATACCAGTCTCAGATGGAACATATAATCAGGTCGCGAATCGGGTGAATTGCTGATGTCCCAGGCAACCCGGTGATGGCATACTATCATTGTAAGAAAAGAGAAAAGCAATGAAGCACTTCGGCTCTTTAAAGATAGAGACCCCTCTAAGAACTGTCGTAATAAACATTAAGGAGCGCATCTGTGGATGCATTAACACTTTCTCGCATACAATTCGGTAGCACCATCATCTACCACTTCCTCTTTGTTCCCCTGACAATGGGACTTGGCCTCATGATCGCCATTATGGAATCAGCATACGTACGCAGCGGGAACGAGACCTACAAGCGTATGGCCCAATTCTGGGGCAAACTGTTCCTGATCAACTTTTCGCTGGGCGTTGTGACCGGCATTGTGCAAGAATTTCAATTTGGCATGAACTGGTCAGCTTACTCGCGCTTCATTGGAGACGTCTTTGGCGCTCCGCTCGCGGTTGAAGCACTGCTCGCCTTCTTCCTGGAATCCACATTCTTAGGCATCTGGATATTCGGTTGGGACAAGCTCTCCAAGAAGGTTCACCTGGCAACTATCTGGCTGGTTGTGATCGCCGCCAATCTGTCGGCCTTCTGGATTCTTGTCGCCAATGCTTTCATGCAAAATCCTGTCGGTTATACGATCCGCAATGGCCGCGCCGAGATGACCAATTTCTTTGCGCTGCTCGGTAATCCTACCCTCTGGGAGCAGTTCCCACACGTCTTCTTTGGGGCAATCGCTACCGGCGCCTTCTTCGTCGTTGGCATCAGTGCCTATCACTTGATTAAGAAATCGAAAGAGCACGACTTCTTCCAGCGCTCCATGCGCATTGGATTGATTGTCGCCCTGATTGGTTGTATCGCTGTTACGCTTTCAGGCCACCTGGGTGGTCAACATGTGGTTGCCACACAGCCGATGAAAATGGCCGCCGCTGAGAATAACTGGAACTCTGGTAGTTCGGCTGGCCTCTCAGTTTTCGCGATTGGCAATCCAAACGATTATAAGAACTCTTTTGAAATTAAGGTACCTTACCTGCTCAGCTTCATGGATAGCAATAGCTTCACCAGCAAGGTTGAAGGTATTAATGACCTGCAGGCAAAAGCAGTGAAAGAATATGGCCCTGGCAATTATATCCCACCAGTCTTTGTGCTCTACTGGAGCTTCCGCTTCATGGTAGGTGTAGGCATGGTGCTGGCCCTGATCTCACTGGCAGGACTCTTCTTGCTGTATAAGAAGCGCCTGGAAGATATGAAATGGTTCCTCTGGGTACTGGTAGCTTCCCTATTCTTTCCGTATATCGGTAATACCTTTGGCTGGGTCCTGGCAGAGATTGGCCGTCAACCCTGGATTGTCAATGGATTGATGAAGACTTCAGATGGTGTATCAACATCGGTTAGCGCTGGAACAATCCTGTTCTCACTGATCACCTTCATCCTGCTGTACGGCGTCCTGGCTGTCGCCGATGGTTTCCTGCTCTTCAAGTACGCTCGTCTGGGTGCCGCCGCAAGTGAAGCCCATGTTGAGAGCAAAGAAGAAGAACTGGTTACAGCATACTAAGAAGAGGAAAATTATGAACCTACAAATACTCTGGATTACCCTGATTGTCATCCTCTTCGCGGGTTTCTTCGTACTGGAAGGTTTTGACTATGGTGTTGGTATCCTCTCCCCTTTCCTGGGGAAGAGTGATAGCGAGCGCCGCTTGATCCTGAATGCGATTGGTCCTTTCTGGGATGGCAATGAAGTCTGGTTGATTGCGGCTGGCGGAGCGATCTTCGCCGCTTTCCCAGACTGGTATGCCACGATGTTTAGTGGCTTTTACCTGGAAATGTTTTTAGTCCTGTTTGCCCTGATCCTGCGCGGTGCCTCAATCGAGTTCCGCAGCTTGCAGGATGGCAAGAACTGGCGCAAGCTCTGGGATACTCTGTTCTTCGTCGGTAGCCTGTTACCGGGCTTCCTCTGGGGCGTGATCGTGGCAAACCTGCTGCACGGTGTGCCGATTGATGCGAAGATGAACTATGCGGGCACGATCCTGACACCGTTCACCCCATTCGCCATCCTGTGCGGTCTCGCGGTAGTGGTGCTCTTTGCCTTGCATGGAGCTATCTTCTTGAGCATTCGCCTCGCAGGTGGTGATCTGTTGAAACGTGCCGAGATGGCTGCGAAACGCCTCTGGATGCCGGTTGTCATACTCTTCCTGGCACTCATCGCGCTTGGCTATAGCCAGACAACGGTCTTCCATCATGTGATCACGGATGTTAAAGTGATGCCATTTGGTTATCTCTTGCTGGCAGTGCTGATCTCGATCCCTTTCCTGCTCAGGAGAGGACATAATGGTTGGGCATTTGCGATGACATCGCTGACGGTTGTGTTGTCAGCTATCATCATTGGCCTGGGAGGCTTTCCAAACATCATGGTCTCCACGCTCAATCCAGCCTGGAACCTGACGGTTCAGAATGCATCCTCGAGCCCCTATACGCTCACAGTGATGTCCTGGATTGGTCTGACCATCGTTCCGATTGTACTGATTTATCAAGGTTGGAACTACTATGTGTTCAGGCAGCGCCTCAAACCAAATCATGCCGGACACTACTAGGACCACGATCCTCTGTATCTCTGATACGCCACCGAACGTTGATTGTATCAGGGGTAC
The DNA here is from genome assembly GCF_008326305.1 of Dictyobacter arantiisoli. Classification (GTDB taxonomy): domain Bacteria; phylum Chloroflexota; class Ktedonobacteria; order Ktedonobacterales; family Ktedonobacteraceae; genus Dictyobacter; species Dictyobacter arantiisoli. The sequence goes on from NZ_BIXY01000007.1 coordinate 52,807, forward strand.
AGCAGGTCCTTCTAACAACGAGCGCCCGCACAGTACCAGCAATGTCTGTCGGGTGCTTTGTTGTCTGCTCTGTCTCATTTAGTTTATTCCAATAGCATTCCGCCCATGATTACTGAAAGAGATCAAGGACACCAGACTGCTATGCAAACCGCCAGAGGATATCGATACGATCAGGAGCGGTGCTTATGAATATCAATAAACGTCTACTACAATACGTCAAAACGATGCGCATCTATGTGGTCATCGTGGCACTACTTAGCTTCCTCACTGCCATTTTCATTGTTCTACAATCGCACTATATCGCCCACATCATCAATCAGGCATTTTTAAATAAACAAAATGTGGCGCAACTGCTCACTCCACTGATCATATTACTCTGCGTACTGGTGGGCCGCGCCGTCGTGATCGGAAGCAATGATGTTGCAACAAATATGGTTTCAGGTACAGTAAAGGGCAATTTGCGCCTGCGCCTGTTTCGCCATATCCTTAAATTGGGACCCATGTATGTAAAAGGCGAACGGAGCGGTGAGATCGCCAATACAACCACCGAGGCCGTCGAGGCGCTGGATGCCTATTTCAATCTCTTCTTTCCCCAGGTCTGCGCTACTGTGATCATTCCAGTCGTCATTCTGATCATGGTCTTCTCGACCGACGCTCTCTCAGGCGTGGTGCTGCTGGTCACATGGCCTGTCCTGCCTGTCTTTATGATCCTGATTGGCTTACAGGCAAATGCCATGACCGAGAAACGCTGGCAACAGATGAGCCATCTGAGCGCGCACTTTCTGGATGTGTTACAAGGCATGACGACCCTTAAGCTCTTTGGACGCAATAAGCTCCAGCAAGAGACAATTCGCCGTATGAGTGATCGCTATGGCGATACCACTATGAGCGTCTTACGCGTCGCTTTCCTCTCATCCTTTGTCATGGAGATGGGCTCGACCATTAGCAACGCGATCATCGCCGTAGAGATCGGTCTGCGGCTGCTGTATGGCAATATTCCTTTCGAACAAGCCTTCTTTGTCCTCTTACTAACGCCAGAGTTTTACCAGCCATTGCGCAATCTGGGCACACAGTTCCACGCCAGCATGAATAGCGCGGCAGGGGCACAGCGTATCTTTGATATTTTGGAGACGCCAGCAACCGAACAGAGCTTGCCTGTTGAGGCAAGCACACTCGCCACAGGCACCTCGACCGCTATCCCGACATTGACACAAACACTGACCTTGCGAGATGTCCATTACACCTATCCATCGAATGCCGAAGCAGCGCTAGAGCAGGAGGCACTCAAGGGCATCTCATTTGAGATCCACCACGGTCAGAAGGTCGCGCTGGTGGGCAAGAGCGGCGCGGGCAAGAGTACCATCGCCAGCCTGCTACTACGCTTTATTGATCCTGCTCAGGGCGCGTTGCTGGCCGATGGACAGGATATCAGAACCTGTGATGCACGCGACTGGCGCAAACTGGTTGCCTGGCAGCCGCAACGGCCCTATCTCTTCAATACGACAGTTGCTGATAATATCCGGCTGGGACGACCAGAGGCCAGCATGGAAGAGGTTATTGCGGCCGCCCGACTGGCTCAGTTTGATACGGTCGTTCAAGAGCTACCCCAGGGCTATGAGACCAGGATTGGTGAGCGGGGCACGCGTTTGAGCGGTGGGCAACTCCAGCGTTTAAGTCTGGCACGCGCCTTGATCAAGCAGAGTCCATTGCTCCTGCTTGACGAAGCGACCTCAACCCTGGATGCTGAAAGTGAGCATCACATCTTACAGACAATTGATCAGGTTGCTCAAGATCATTTTGTGCTGGTTATCGCGCATCGCCTGCATACTATTCAGAGCGCGCATCGCATTCTGGTGCTGGATGAAGGACGGATCGTGGATAGCGGAACGCATCATGAACTACTGGCGACATCGCCACTCTATCAAGAACTGGTCAAGGCATACGAAGAAGAGGAGGCGATAGCATGAGTAGTGGGAATAGCACGCATACTATGAATACAACGACGACCTTACGACGTCTGATCAGTCTGGCTCTGCCGATCAGAAACTGGATGCTGCTGGCGGCCTTGCTGGGAAGTCTTACGGTTCTCAGTGGCATCGGCTTGCTGACGACCTCTGCATATCTGATTTCAGGCGCGGCTTTGCATCCTTCGGTGGCTGTCTTGCAGGTGGCGATTGTAGGTGTGCGCTTCTTCGGCATCTCGCGGGGTGTTTTCCGCTATCTGGAACGGCTGGTATCCCATCGAGCGACCTTTCGGTTGCTGTCCAGGCTGCGTGTCTGGTTCTATTCAGCCCTGGAACCCTTGATACCCGCTCGCTTGCTGGAACAGCAGGATGGGCAGCAGCGCGAGCTTCGCAGTGGTGACATCTTACGCCGTGCCGTCTCCGATATCGATACATTGCAAAACTTTTATATCCGTGTGCTGGCTCCTCCGCTGGTTGCCGTGATTATCGGGATCGTAATGTGGATCTTCTTTGGATTCTTTGGAGCGGTCTTCGGCTTGATCTTTATTGCCTTCTATCTGATCTCTGCAGTGGTCATTCCCTGGCTCTCGCATCTGCTAGGACAGCGCGTCAACCGCGAGACAGTAAGTACGCAGGCAGAACTGGAAGCCCAGCTGGTCGATAGTGTACAGGGGATTGCGGATCTGGTCGCCTTTGGGCAGGAAGAACGCCAGGAACAACAGATCCAGCTCTTGAATAAAAAGATGCGGCGCTTACAGACCACCAATTCATATGTCAGTGGCATGCAGGGCACACTCACCAATCTGATAATGAATCTATCGGCCTGGACGATGTTGATCGTTGCCATCCCTTATGTCATGCGGGGACAGCTCGATGGTATCCTGCTGGCTGTACTGGTACTGGGTGCTCTGGCTAGCTTTGAGAGCGTGCTACCGCTGGCTGGAGCCTTTCAGCAGTTAGGTGGAAGCCTGGAGGCAGCACGCCGCCTCTTTGAGGTTGTGGACGCCAAACCAGCGGTTCAGAATCCTTCCATCCCATCGCCAACACCTGCTAACCATACCATCGAGGCGCAGCATCTCAATTTCCGCTACGCTCCCGCTGAATCCCATGTCTTGCAAGACATCAACTTCACCCTGCCGCAGGGCAAATGTATCGCCATCGTCGGACCCAGTGGTTCCGGCAAATCCACCCTGGCTCATCTGCTGCTGCGTTTCTGGGACTATCAAGAAGGACAAATCAGCCTGGGTGAACATCCTTTACACGATTATCAGCAGGATGATCTCTATTCCCTGGTCAGTGTTGTAGAACAGGACACCCATCTCTTCAACACAACCATCCGTGAAAACCTGCTCATCGCACGCAAGGGAGCGACCGAGGAAGAGATGATCGCGGCAGCCAAACAGGCTCAGCTCCACGATTTTGTACAGACATTGCCAGCTGGCTATGACACGCAGGTTGGAGAGCAAGGCTTGCGCCTGAGCGGTGGTGAACGACAGCGCGTCGCTATTGCCCGCGCCTTCCTCAAAGACACCCCCATCCTGATCCTGGATGAGCCAACGGTCAACCTGGATGCCATCACCGAACGAGCGGTACTAGATGCCATCAAAGCCCTGCGCCAGAGCCGCACCACCTTCCTGGTCACTCATCGGCTGGTCGAGATGGACATCGCCGATGAAATCCTGGTATTGCAGGCAGGGCACATCGCCGAGCGAGGCACCCATACCGCGCTGCTCCAAAAAGAAGGACTCTACTGGCGTATGTGGCAGCAGCAACGCTCCAAAGCTCAAACTAAAGCCTGACCGTCCAACACAATCAATGGGGAGAGCATTATCTCCCCATCGCTCTGGGGATAATTTATGGCATTGATCGGAGTGGGGGTGGGCGTTGGTGGCACAGTATGTCTGGACCAGATGGGCAGGCTCCAGAAGATTACCAGTGGCACTAATACGAGCAGCAGCACCAGAAAGACGATCGCTGCGAAACGCGAGGATGTCTTCTTACTGGATGGTTGCTGTTGTGTTGCATAGCGAGCCATGGTGGCGGGCAGGACGGCTGTGCTCAACTGCGTCTGTTTATGCAACGGGGCCGATGGTCCTTCTTCCAGAAGGACATCTTCCCCCAGGGATTTTCTGAGTGCAGCGAGACTGCTCCCTGAACTATAGAGCAAGCTCTGCGCGGCTCGCTGCGCGACCGGTTGGGCCAGTGCCACCGCGCTGACAGGATACGGTAACGCAGGAAGCTCTGTATTCTGTTCACAAACAACGTTCATTAAAGCATACAAAAAATCGAGTGGACGCTGATAGCGCCGCTCGACATCCTTCTCCAGAGCTCGCATCACCACATCCTCCAGGGCCAGAGAAACCGCTGGATTCCGCTCGCTCAGCGCCGGGGGGCGCTCATAGAGATGCATGGTCAGGACGCGTATCGCTGTATCCGCGACAAATGGAGGGCTGCCAGCCAGCAGTTCGTAGAGCACCACACCCATGCTATAGATATCGCTGGCCGGTACGGCCCGCCCCTGGATCTGCTCTGGTGACATATATTGTGGGGTACCCAGAATACTGGTCGTATGTGTCACATAACTCGACTGCGGCGGTGCTCCATTCTCATCGGCCAGCACCTTCACCAGACCAAAATCCGAGAGGGCCAGCGAATGATCCGCCTTAAATAACATATTATCGGGCTTAATGTCGCGATGGATCAGGCCACGATCATGCGCATATTGGAGAGCCCGTAAAATAGGAGACAATAAGGATAGCGCATCGCGAGGAGGAAGCATCTGTGGGGATTTCAAATAGTTTCGTAACGAGCCATGTGAGAGATAGGGCATTGCAAAATAAGCCATGCCATTATAGCGCCCATACTCATATACTGACAAAATATTAGGATGTTCGAGTCGCGCCACCACCTGAGCCTCACGCTCGAAACGACGAAGAAAAGCAACCTGATCCTCAGAGTGGGCCTGAAACACCTTCAACGCCACCTCACGGTTCAGGTACGCATCATGGGCGAGAAAGACAGTTGCCATCCCCCCACGACCAATCAAACGCGTAATACGATAATGACCCAAACACTGACCGACCATTGCTCCCGGCTCCATGCACACCACTCCCTCTATGATCGAGAACGACCCTACTATCCATACCTCTTAAATACTACCACGCCTCTTACTATCAAGCAATGTATCCACTTATATAATAATACTTTTGGATCTATTTAATAGCGGCCATCCTTCACAGGTAATACCGCTAAAATGAGAGGATTTATAAACAAAAACGTAGACATCGCATGGAGCGCAGCGCAGGTCAATGCGCCCTTGCTCGTACGACTCTCTCACCCCAACGCTCTATAATGTCCCCGGCACGGATGTTGGGGAGGAATGGCCTGCCGGTTTGAACCGTATTGGGCCGCACCTACGTTTTTCGTCATAATTCCTCTTCTTTAAGTGGTATTGCCCGTGAAGGGGGTTGCTACGGGGCGTATGGTATACATAAAGCATAAGAGAAAAGATAAATCTGTAATGCGGCCTGTTATTGGCGCAGAAAGGATAGCTATTATGGAAGAGACGGAGATGGGTGCGACGACACCTTCTACTACGCCCTCTCAAGAATATGATAATATCTATGGCCCACTACCACCACCACCACCACCAGCGGCTCACCCTTATGTGTGGACACATCTCTGGAGTATTTTGCTCGTTATCTGTCTGGCCGGCGGCTTTCTCTGGCTGAATCTGCAACAGCGGCAGACGGCCCTGCTCGCCAGTCAGCAAGAGCAGGCGACTCAGCGTGGCATAGCCACCGAACAACAGCGTGAAACCATTCTACAAAACTATATGAATAAGATGACCGACTTGATGATCAATAACCAGCTTTTGAAAAACCATAGTCGGGCAGATTCCGCCAAATTAGCCGCCGATGCCCTGACGCGCGAGACGCTGTCGCGTCTGGATGCAGACCGCAAGGCGATCCTGATGCGTTTCCTGTTTCAAACCAGATTGATCAGCAATGATAGTGACGCCATCGATTTGCAGGATGTCGATATCAGTCAGGCACATATGGGCCAGATCGATATCCGCGATACGACGCTCACAGGAGCTAATCTGAGCGCAACGGATCTACATGGAGCCACGTTAAGCAATGCAATCCTTGTCTTCACCAATCTTTCCCACGCCAATCTGGCGAAAGCGGATCTCCACGCCTGTGATATGCATAATACCAATCTCTCAGGAGCCAATTTACGGGATGTCACTGGACTCACAACCGATCAGATCAATCGCGCAGGTTCACTCAAAGGAGCCACCATGCCCGATGGGACAGTACATAATTAAAATAACCAACCATGCAAACATGCCAGATCAAGCCGAAAAACTTCATCTCTGATTCATCTTGCTCTGCTATAGTAAGGAAGATTCTACAGAGTTCCATTGAGTATGCCCCTACGAAAAAGAGGGTTGATAAATCTCTACAGGCATGATTAGCAGAGAAGGAGACGAGCATGATTGCACGCATGAAACGACAAGGATGGCCGCTAGGCGTTCGGCTCCAACTGATGCTCTGGTATACATGCGTCTTCGCCGTTCTCCTCTTTATCTCAGGCGTTATTCTTTATAAACATTTGCAAACGTCGCTGGCAGGCAGCCTGGATACTGCATTGCAAAGCAGGGCCGAGCAGATTGCCGGTGAAATCTACCTCGACCATGGAACGATCCAGATGCATGAGTCGGTAGGCGAACTGCCAGGCTTTGAGCATAGTGTCAACAATCATCCTCTCTCCTATAGTGATGTCAATGATGATATTCTGGTACGTATTCTGGACGCGCAGGGCAAACCATTTCGTATGACGACCGCCTTTCGTTCTATTCACGTACCTGAGAGCAGCATCACACAACCGCTCCAGGGCAATCCCTGGCAGGATACCATCGAAACGATAGATGGCAAGCAAGATGCACGTATCTATAGCCGCTCGGTCACGAAAGATGGGAAATTAATTGCCGTTATCCAGGTGGGACAATTTATGGGGGATTTGCAAAATACCCTCCATCATGTGGCAAAAGAATTTATTTTTCTGGGTGTCGTGGTGCTCTTATTCAGTGCTCTGGGGAGTTACTGGCTGGCGGCACTGGCCTTCGCGCCCATCCATAATCTTATTCGGACAGCACGCTCGATCAAAGAGGGAGACCTGAAGCAGCGCGTGCCCGTACCCGCCGCACGCGATGAGGTCCGTTTCCTGGCCCTTACACTCAACGAGATGATTGCCAGTCTGGATCTGGTATTCGAGCGTCAGCGACGCTTTGTAGCTGATGCCTCGCATGAACTACGCACACCGGTAGCGGTAATCAGAAGCACAACCGATGTAGCTCTCCTGCATGGGAACGCACAAGAAGACTATATTGCCGTGATTCGCAATGTGAACCTTGAGGCCGAGCGCCTGGGACGGCTCATCAACGATTTGCTGGCCCTGGCACGCGGGGATGAGGGACAAACCAAACTGGAACACGAAGCTGTCCGCCTGGATCAGCTGGCGGATGTTGTAACGGCTCATGCGGAAACTCTGGCGGAAGAACGCCAGGTTACATTACAGTGTACAGACCTGCAAGCAACGACCGTGGAAGGCGATGAAACACGCCTGATCCAAATGATTATGAATCTAATCGACAATGCCATTATTTATACCAATGCTGGCGGCTCTATCAGCGTATCGGTCACTCATAATGCCCAACAGGCCATCCTGACCATTCGGGATACTGGCATTGGTATCGCCCCTGAACATCTCTCGCATATATTTGAACGCTTTTATCGCATCGATCCGGCACGCATCCATGATGGTGGCGGCAGTAGCGGCCTGGGACTGGCTATCGTACAATGGACCATTCAGGCACATCGAGGGACCATCAATGTTGACAGCCAACTCGGACAGGGAAGTACCTTCACAATCACCTTACCACTGGCTCCAGAACCAAATAAACAGTTGCTCAAAATCTCCAGAGACAACCACAAACAAAGTGTTTGATTCCCATGCTCTCCACCATCTCTGTGCATGAGTTTTCGCACCTGCGGTGCTCAAAACAGTTTTTAGTGTGTGGTGCAGGAAAGGTGCACAGCACCTTTCCTGCACCACACACTAAAAAGGGCGCAGGCGCGCACGCGCCTGCCAGCCAGGGAGCAGCAAGATCCCGCTGGTATTGGGGGGCTGACACTCTCAAAGAGAAAATCAAAAAATAGGGAAACCCTGCCTGTCGGTGACCTGATACAATAGAGCCATCAACTTAACATGCCAGCGGCTTATGCGCGAAATTTTTAGAGTGAAGAAGAGAACGATATATGCCATATACATCCATTCGTGAGATTGCTGACGAATTACACGCAGGAATCATCACTCCGACCGAATTAGTCTATGAGCTATTTGAACGCATCGATGAAGTAGAGGGACAGGTTCAGGCCTTTACGACGCTGCTACGTGAGCAGGCGATGCGGGATGCCGAACAGTCTGAGCGAGAGTTGCGTACCGGTCTTTATCGCAGCCAGCTCCATGGAGTACCGATAGCGATCAAGGATCTTATCGCCGTACAAGGGGTCAATACCAGCGCCAGCTCCCAGGTATTGACAGATAATATCGCATTGGAAGATGCCGCCGTGATCGAACAGCTCCGCCGCAATGGAGCTATTATCATCGGCAAAACTAACACCTTTGAGTTCGCCTATGGTCCCTATGCGCCCCCCACCCGCAATCCCTGGGACTATAGCCGCACGACGGGAGGTTCCAGTGGGGGTTCCGCGGCGGCGGTCGCAGCCGGGATGTGTCTGGGAGCCATTGGCACCGATACAGGCGGCTCTATTCGCATCCCCGCTGCCTGCTGTGGCGTAACAGGTCTCAAGCCCACCTATGGACGTGTCAGTTGCTACGGCGTGATCCCATTGAGTTGGACACTCGATCACGTTGGTCCCATTGGACATAGTGCCGAGGATTGTGCCATTATCTTTGATGCCATCGCCAAATACGATCCACGTGATCCCAATAGCGTTTCTGGTCCACCAACCACACCCAATCGCTATACCACCATCCTGGAAGGTGTTGAAGGCCGTGGTCCACTGTCATTACAGGGGCTCAAAATCGGCGTGCCGCAGGACGATTTTGTCAATCCACTCGATCCAGAAGTACGCCGGGCCTGGCGTGCGGCCTTATTAGTCCTTCAAGAAGAGGGGATAGAAATTATCAATGTAGATCTGCCACGGCCGGATATGGATCTTTATCGTACGATCCAGAAACCCGAAGCGGCACTGGCACATATGCAAAAGGGCTGGTTTCCTGAGCGGAGTAGCGCCTATGGAGATCTCGTCCGCACACGTCTCAGCGAAGGCCAGCAGATTCCCGCTATCAACTATCTGGCGGCACTGCATGAGCGCCGTCAGCTTTCAAGCAACTTCCGGGCAGCATTACAACGTGTCGATGCCTTTATTCTTCCTACCATTCCCACCCCGGCAATCCTGGCGTCGCAAGCGGGCCAGATAATCAAGATAGATGGTGTGCAGGAAGAGGCCACCACCGCGTACTTGCGTTTAACCATGCCATTTAATATCACCGGACTTCCGAGCATCTCGTTTCCGGCTGGTTTTAACGCAGCAGGCTTACCGATTGGATTGCAAATCGCTGGCAAGCCATTTGAGGAAGCCACCATCTTGCGCATTGCCCATGCCTACCAGCAACTAACCGACTGGCACCGGCGCGACCTGCCCGATCAGGCATAACTAACTGATACAGGCAGCCATAACAGATCTACCACAGTAAGATTGCGGCATGCTATGCCGCAATCCGATCCTTTCTGTCACACTCGACTGGCATTCTCCCGTATTTAAAGAGGAAGCATCGTATTGATTAAGGAGAGTTTATGCAAGATGTAACAGTGCAAGCCACCAATAAAGAATTTTTAAATTCAATCGCCAATAATGATTATGAATTACCAGCAGATATAGATCCCTTTGCATTTGCACAGGCATTGCTCGCCAATCTAGCCTCACCGGATGCCGAATTGCGGGATGAGCTGAGCTGTCTCATTCTGGCCGGAGGCATTATCGACAAACAGAGGTTATCAACCGAGCAACTGGAACAACTGCTCTTATTGACCATTGATCAAGAGCATCTGTTTTATCATATCGGAGAAAAAGAGACAGACGCGGTCTTTATGCGTAGCTTCTCCTGCCTCATCATCGCCTCCATCCTCTTTAACGATGCACGTTCGCCGCTATTCAAAACTTCGTTAGTACAACAGAGCAAAGAAAAGTTGTTACGCTATGCCCAGGAGGAGAAGGATTGGCGCGGTTTCGTGGAAGGAAAAGGCTGGGCGCATGCCATGGCCCATCTCGCCGATGCGTTAGACCAATGCGCACAACATCCATATATGACATCCGAGGATCGACAAGAAATTCTGACGGTCATCAGCCAGCTCATCCCCCTCTCCGAGCCGCTCTATCATGAGGAAGATATACGGCTGGCAAAAATAGCCTACCATGTCATTTTAGGACATCAGGTTAACGAAGCCTTTATTGCCGAATGGCTGAAAATGTGCTCAGTAGAACGCGATCCGGATGTTATTGCGTGGACGCGCATTACCAATGCCAAAAATGTCTTACGTAGCCTCTACTTCTTGCTACAATGGGACAATATCGCGCCCCTTGTCGTGGAACAAATATCGCAAGCATTACGTAAGCAAGATGAGATCTATCTGGAAAAGCTGATCTCCGATTAGCAAACCAGCGTGATAGCCATAAAAAAGAGTATTCCAGCAAATTGGAATACTCTTTCATGGATGAGTAGATATATCTGTCGCAAATATATAGATACTCATAACTGCATGACCTTCTATTGGAGTAAGTCTTCAATTTTATCTAACAACTCATCTAATTCAAATGGCTTATGTAGAGCTGCAAGCTGGCGCTTACGGACTTCGTCTTCTGGCAGGAAAGCACTCATAATAATAGCCGGTACATCTGAAGTATGCTCCATAGAATGCATCCGGTCACACAATTCAATGCCATTGATATGCGGCAAGCGATAATCAGTAATCACCAGACAAGGTTTCAAAGCCTCGATAATATCCAATGCCTGAATGCCATCGGTTACCAGCATAGTATGATATGAAGTTTCCTGGGAGAGTGCATAGATCAGCAAAGAGCCAATGCTATCATCGTCCTCAACCACCAGAATTGTTTTATCTAATGGAGTGTTTCCCTGTTGGGATTGCTCCTCTAACTGCTGCATAACATGCTCCCTCTTTATGAATTTACACCATCATAAACTACCTATAGGATAAAATACGGCCCAGGAGAGAACACAGTTTCGCAAAAAGGTCTATTTTACATTAATTTTTACTGAGTAATTAACTGAAATATAATAAGAAAGATAAAAGCAAAGCTATCATAAAACATCCTGAAAAAAAGCTTGACAGTGAGAAAAGTTCCCTGTATAATCTAGCGTGTAGTCGAAAAGCTACCTGTTTGCCGAAGTAGCTCAGTGGTAGAGCAACGGTTTTGTAAACCGTCGGTCGTCAGTTCAATCCTGACCTTCGGCTCTTTTTTTTGCCTTTTTTCAACAACCTCCCTTCCTTCCTCACCCCATCCATATTTTTAGCAGTTTCTAGAAATGGCAAAAACTATGCCTTCAGGACGGCTAGCCTTCAGGCCACAGGATATGACAAACTCTTCGTTGGCTCACTTGGTGGCGGTCAACCCAGAGTTATTGCGGCAGATGGTGCAGGTGGTATCGCCCAAAACGCAGTACTAAATATTGCAGGTTGGACCACAATCTAATAAGTAATCTAGTAAAATATAGTGAACTACTTCACAAATAAATTGTGTAACACTTCACAGTAAATCAATGTATTACAAATTATACTTTATTCATGCTTATGATCCTCCATATTTGTAGAATAAAAGGAAATTACATCATGAACAAAACTATCAATAACTCAAAAAACATCCTTTCAAGCCAATTGTCACGTCGTTCTGTAATAATTGCTGGATTAGCAGGAATTGCATTAGCGACCACTGGATTGTCAGAAAATGTATCCCGTGTCGCGGCTACACAGATTGCACAACCCCCGGCTGGAAAAACGTTGCTTGTTCGTTCGGATATCCACCCATCCGTCCCTGTAACCTGGCTCTCTAATGGTCATCAGATTGCCTCCGGAGGGAAAACATCATCCATTGATATATGGGATGCTACCACTGGAGCGCGTTCAAGTAGTATTAACTACAGTTCGATCAATAATAGCCCATTTGCTGTTTCCCCTGATGGTAAACATCTGGTCACTGCGAATAATAGTACTGCCTCAGGCACCACTCCACCCCCGATAGCAACTGTTTGGAATACTGCGACCGGTCAACGCGTGCTAAACTTTAAAAATCCACCTGTCGTTAATCCACTAGCAGCGGCTTTAGATATAGCCTGGTCTCCTGATGGAAAATATGTGGCTGCAGTGTATCTCAATGTGGTGTATGTATGGGAAGCTTCAACTGGCAAAATACTGCATACGCTTAATCCTAATGGCAATATTTCAAGAGTAGCCTGGTCACATACCAGTCGCTACATTGTGGCCGGGCACGATGCATTAGGCTCTGGCATTATCAATCCTCAAATCTATACGTGGAATAGTGATACAGGCGCACTGCTTTATAAAAAGAATGGTTGGGCCACTGCCATTTCTATCTCACCAGATGACCACTTTTTTGCTCATGCTGATAACAATACAGTAAAAATCCGCTCGTTACAGAGCGGCGCAATTCACACTACTTTGCCAGCGGTCGTTAATAATCAGGTCGTCGCTGTAGGCTGGTCACCTGATGGCACACGGCTTGCTTACAGCGGTGGTAGCACTCAGTCTGTTATGTTCGATGGATATGTTAATGTGAGTGTGCTTGCTACTGGTAAGACACTTCACTATACCGGACAAAAAATGGCGGTGATGCACCTTTCCTGGTCACCGGATAGCACACGGATTGCCAGCGTTTCACTGGATCAAGTTGTAAATGTCTGGCAAGCCCGCTAGATTACGCTACTTTCTCTCACTCACAGGCAAGTGATGTTCATCATTGACTCCTATACATAGATGGTTATCGATAATTGGCATCCCTTACCTACATCGCTGGTAAACCATCGCATGTTATCAGGAGTTACCTCGATTTTGAAACGTCATGCGCTTGCAAGCGCATGACGTTTCAAACATGCGGGAGAGCAAAATAAACCAAAAAAGTGTCGGAACGCCTATTAGGGGTTCCGACACTAATCACTTGCAAATAAGGGATACAATAGAGAAAGCTTAGAATTGCTGGGTCAATAGGTTGTCATTAGAATTGGCGTCCCTTGAATTGCCAGAGACGTCGGTCCAGAGATCCAGGTAGGCGTTCGGGCTGGTAGGACCAGTCACGGTCAGCGTGAGCACCGGAAGATCGCTATTGGCCCCCACTGGATAACCAGGCTTGATACCTGTATAGGTTGCTAACAGATGCGGTGAGGCACTGTCCGATGTATTCACTACGGTCCAGCCACTATTCTTTCCTGAGGTATTTGCCAGTTGTAATCGTGAACTATTGCCCACGACCGATAAGCCCAGCAGAATAGAGCTTTTCACTGCTCCTGTTGTGTTATGCACCTTGATCTGATACGTATGGGTATTACCAGTCTGGGTGGCACTGACAAGCTGCACCGATAGATCGTACTGACCATCTGGATTGACTGTGGTCAGCGGGATCATGGGTGCACCCGGCGTTGGCGTTGGCCCCCCAACGGTTGGAACGGTTGGGGTCGGGGTCGGGGTTGGCTTGCCTCCAACGGCTGGATCGGTTGGGGTATCGGTTGAGGTGTTCGTTGGCGTAACCTCTGGCGTGCCTGTCGTGTCTGTTGGCGTAACCTCTGGCGTGCCTGTCGTGTCTGTTGGCGTAACCTCTGGCGTGCCTGTCGTGTCTGTTGGCGTAACCTCTGGCGTGCCTGTCGTGTCTGTTGGCGTAACCCCTGGCGTGCCTGTCGTGTCTGTTGGCGTACCGGTCGCTGAAGTGGTAGGCACAGATGAGGTGATCAGGTGATCGCTTACCACGAAATTTGCATAATCCATTGTCGCAGTGGTCGGTAGAGGCGTGGCGCCTTTGGCGGCTCCATTCATCGAGGAATCGAAGAAAATGCCGTTGATGCCTAACGTTGAGCTATCCGAAGGACGGTAGTTGACACCGCTGGCCTGAATCACCTGCTGATTGTCATACCACATGTCTACCTCGCCATTGGGAAGCTGATCAGCGGGATTGGTATTGAGCTTGACGAATTGCTGGATCTGGTGCCACTGACCATCCCCACTATACTTCCAGGCATTCTGTCCAATCGAGGTATTGCGGCCATCATAGGCGTACCGGGCCGTGTTCAGGGCCGAACCAACGGGAAGATAGGCACAGATGCCGCCGCCATTCTGGCGCGTCCACATGAGACGGGTGGAGAATCCCTGCCCGGCGATTGGCGACGTATTACCTTCAACCGCTGTTCCTCCATAGAGGCCAGGCAACTTCCCACCATTGGCAAAGACAAATCCTTTGGGGAAATACACATCGTAGCTCAGATAGAGACAATTAGAGGATTTCCCTGTGAGGGTCCCCAGAAACTTCGCTCCATTGATCTGCTTACTGGTGGCAGTACTCGAGTAAGCCACCTGCAAGACCTTTTGCTTCAGCTGACCGGAAGGATCATCTACGACGCTCAGGTTACTCAATCCCACGGTTTCTTTGCTCGTACTCTGGATACCCCATGACTTTTGCCAGTCCGCGCTACTGAAATCGCTGGACCAGAGGGGGGACGAGCTGGAACCGCTACTGGCACAGGTCGTCGTCTCCTGGGAATTGCTCGTTGTGTCAGGGGTTGAGGCGGCCGTCACCTCTGGTGTGGGTGTTGCTTTGGAATGGCGCGTGGCTGCTTTTCTGATAGGTGATGTTGCTGTCGGTGTTGATGTTGCACCACTCCCACTACCATTGCTGTTATTACTACTGTTATTGCCATCCGTGAGTGCGGGCTTGTAATTATAGAAGAGATTGTTTTTAATGTTGCAAACGCCACTGCTGGTAAACATCGGGGTGGTGTTCACTTCAAAACCGGGACCTGGATTGATGATGACATTCACAGCATTGTTCGGCGTAACATTATTCTCACAGCCCTGCACATCTCCACCAACTTTGCGGGCTGGCCCCATAAATAGATCGGCATGGCCGATACCATCCTGACAGCCGGCGCATTGGTCTTCCATAATGAAATACTTTTTGACGAATGGGACATAAATAATACTGCCAACCGGGAAGTAGGTCTTCACATTACGATCCGGGGCAGCGAAGGTGACAGGGTCATCATAGGTTCCCTTACCCTCGGTCGTCTGATTATGCAGGGTTGGAAAACCATCAGATTTGCCGTAGGCGATAAGGGACGAGGCGAGCTGACTCTCCGTCTGACCAGAATTGTCATCATAGCCATACCATGTCACCACGGTAGAGACAAATTGGGGATTGCCATTCTCAGCCTTCACATATTTGTGGGTGGTTGCTGGAGTGGCCGCCAACGCCGTCAGCGGATTAGCAGTCGATGCGATAGTCAGCATCGCAATCGCCGCCAAAGCACAGACAACCGTTAAAACAGCGCGGAGATGAGTACGTTGCTTACGCATAGTAATCTAATTCCTCTTGCTTCACACATACATATTGTTCATTGTGTATTATTTGTACAGTCTTTTCCAAACAAAATACATAAAACCGATTCTATAGTAAACAAAATAGCACAGAATAGCGAGGGAAAAAGAGGGACAAAAAAGCTTGACAGCCGGGAGCATAGCACGGTATAATCGGTACTGTTAGCAATATCCATGTGCCAACAACCAGCCGAAGTAGCTCAGTGGTAGAGCAACGGTTTTGTAAACCGTCGGTCGTCAGTTCAATCCTGACCTTCGGCTCTTCTTTTTGCCTTTTTTCAGCACCCTCCAGTTCCCATCGCTCGCATCCTTGCGGCGTGGACATCTTTACGACATAGAGATCGCAAGATCGAGTGTTATTCCCAGATGCCGCTCTGGATAAAGCGACGCATCTGGACAAGGTGCAGCTCAATCTCCATATGCTGATCCATCAACCATTGAGGATTGTAATAGGTATCGCGATAGAGTTCCCCGGAATCACAGCCTAACATGACCAGGGAGCCACTGATGTTATGGCGAACCATATCAGCCATCAAGATACAGGCTCCATAAAAATTGGTGCCAGTTGAACCGCCGTAGCGCTTGCCTAGCAGATCGTCAAGGAGATGAATAGCTGCATATGAGCTCACATTAGGCACAGATATCATATGGTCGATAATCTCAGGCAGAAAAGAAGATTCAATCTGAGGCCGCCCAATCCCTTCAATACCAGAACCGCCCTGAATAGTAGGGCAAGTACTGCGCGTTTGATAGTAATTATAATAGGCCGAATGTTCTGGATCGACGACACACACCTGGGTTTCATATCCCTGATAGCGAATATAGCGTCCCATTGTAGCCGCAGTACCGCCCGTGCCAGCCCCACAAACAATCCAATGGGGAACAGGATACGGTTCATTGATCATTTGCTTAAAGATAGATTCAGCGATATTATTATTGCCACGCCAATCGGTGGCGCGTTCAGCAAAGGTAAACTGATCCATAAAATGACCATTTAGCTCGGCGGCCAGCTCATGTGCTCGCGCACGATCCTGACTGGGCTCATCCACCAGCACACACTCGCCGCCATATCTGGTGATACGCCGAATCTTTTCAGGCGAGGTACTACGAGACATCACTGCAATAAAACGCAGTCCCAACAAGCGGGCATAATAAGCTTCAGAGATAGCCGTGCTACCTGATGAAGCCTCAATAATCGGGGTATCATGCCTGATCCAACCATTGCAGAGCGCGTAAAGAAAGAGCGAACGCGCCAGACGATGTTTCAAACTACCCGTGATATGGGTTGACTCATCTTTGATATAGAGCCGGATACGGGGTAGAAATGGCAGAGGAACCAGGATAAGATGAGTATCAGCAGAGCGGGTAAAATCAGCATTAATGGTCGCAATAGCCTCACGAACCCATAGATCAGACATAAATATTCTCCTCAACACGCGAACACCAGGATTTTAAGTTTACCAATATGGTTCAGATTTTACACTATATTTTCAATACAGGTCAATCATTTAAGCATGTAAGCGTTGCTCAGCGATAACTATTTCGGCTTTGCCATCCTGATGAAAAACGTAAGCATCGCACGAAGCGCAAGCGTAGGTCGATGCTCCCTTACTCGTACCACCATCTCGCCCCAACGCTCCCAATGGAAAACAGTACTATTCCGTTTTTTCGAGAATGCCAGGAATTTTGGCTGGCAGGTGCGGTCTACAAGATGACCGTTTCTCTCGTATTAAATAAGAATAGTCATGCGGATACCAATAGGGGTCTAATGCAAGCAGGTGTCTTAGCATAGCAAGCGAGCAGGAGAGAAATGTTATGTGTGGTCGCTATACGCTCTTTCATTCTATTCAGGATATCGCCAGCACGTTCAATGTGCCGGTGCCAGTTTCGATGCAGATCACGCCACGTTATAACGTTGCACCAACACAGGATGTCGTGACGATCATGCATACCAATGACCAGCCTCAATTGGCGCTACTCCGCTGGGGTCTGATTCCCTCGTGGGCAAAAGAGGAGAGTATCGGGAGTAGGATGATTAATGCACGCGCAGAGACGCTGGCAGAGAAACCAAGCTTTAAGCGCCTCCTGCATGCGAAGCGCTGCCTGATCGTGGCGGATGGTTTCTATGAGTGGATGCAGGAGCCGGGCTCAAAAGTAAAGACTCCCATGTATATCACGCTGAAGAATCAACAACCCTTCGCCTTTGCCGGTCTGTGGGATAGCTGGAAAAATCCTGAGGGAGAGGCTATTCGGACCTGCACAATTATTACCACACAGCCCAATAGCTTGATGGAATCCATTCATACCCGCATGCCAGCACTGCTGGGAGCGGATGCCCGTGACATCTGGCTTGATGCCGCTGAACGCGATGAGCAGGCGCTTTTACATCTGCTGGGAGCGTATCCAGCGCAAGAGATGGAGGCGCGTCCGGTCTCACGGCGCGTCAATGATGTCCGCTATGATCAAGCAGATTTAATTGCCTGAGCGCGTTCTATACTGGCATTCATAGCAGGTAAATGTCTGCAGAGTGATCAATTTGAGTGTATAATACTCCTGGGACAATTGCGTCCATGTCATAGTCACGTTAAGAAGGAGTATTATTTTTATGGCTATTGCCCCGGGCACGACTATTGTAGATTATATTGGATCAGCTCGCACATCGCGCAGCCAGACCCTGGTCAAAGATGGCATATTAGTCGTCGGAGCCAGCCTTTTGATGGCGTTAGCTGCCCAGCCCCAAATTTCGCTGTTCTTCACCCCGATTCCATTGACACTGCAAACATTGATGGTGATGCTGATTGGCGCGACCCTGGGAAGTCGACGCGGTGCGCTTGCTCTGCTACTCTATCTGGCGGAAGGTGCACTTGGCTTACCAGTTTTCGCCGGCGGCAGCGGTGGATGGCTGTATCTGGCACTTGCTCCCAGCGCAGGCTATCTCTGGGCCTGCCCAATTGCTGCCCTGGTCGTTGGTTATTTATGTGAGCGCGGCCTGGATCGCAGCTTCCTGACATCCGTACTCGCCATGCTGCCCGGCACATGTATCTTCTATGCCATTGGCGTTTCCTGGCTGGCGTTCATCACGCATATGAGCCTGGGACAGGCCATCGTTGCCGGTATGCTGCCCTTCATCCCTGGTGATCTGTTGAAGATTGTAGTGGCAGCTCTGCTCATGCCTGCAGCCTGGCAGATTGTACGCTGGTTGCAGCCAGAAAAGCACGTATAACATTCATAAACCCATGTAAATCCGTTATACGCTATCTCCCCTACAGCTCCATATGCGCCTGTTCACAGAGGTGGATGTAGAGCTGTGGCGCAAGATGCGTGATCGATGACCCTCCAAATCAAAGAAAGCCCGACCGCAAGGGTTCGGGCCTTCTTTGATTTGGAGGCCTACAAGCGGGATTGAACACGCACCAGTTTGCGCTCACCACCCCTGGTAATACCGGCGAGAGCACGAATGGCGTCGATGGTCTCCGGTGCGTTGCGCACGAACTCGACACGCGCTGGAGATAGCTTTGCTTTGAATTCTTCAACCGTGATATCGTCCAGGAAGCGTACGCCATCGTTATCCAACATCACCCGTGGCAGCAGGATCAGATCAGAGCGCTCGCTAGACTCGAAAATGGCATCCAGTACGTCCTGTCCGCAGAGCAGACCGGCGACGGTGATGCCTTCACCCCAGAACTTATTGACCACAGGCAAGAGTTGCACATCCAGATTCTCGATCTTTTCCATGTCTTGCACAAATTTAGCAATCACTGGCTCGGCCATGGTGCTCGTGACAATCGTGACATGCTTGTGCTCAGGCATCTGAGCTGGCAAACGGCGTTTGGTGCGGGCCCATTGGTCAATCAAGAAACGTGTCATCCCGACACCATTCTCGATCTGAGCATACAAGCCATAATGTTTGGCAGGTGGAAACTCACGCTCCGTGATAAAGTACCATTCATCCGAGAGATAGACAAAGGGATTACCGTCGGGATCGCTGGCTTCAAATTCACGCTGATAGGCTTCAAGCTTATCGACAATGGCCTCGGCCTCCTCACGCGTATGACGGCGCATGGATGGCAGATTCTCGACCGGGAGCATGTTATTATATTTTGTCAGTCCTACTGGCACTGCCGAGATCGACTCTACAATCGGACGCAGGGCAGTTAGATCACGAATACTGCGATCCAGATATTCGCCATCGTTATAGTCGGGACAAAGCACCATCTGCGTATGACAGGTCAGGCCGATGCTTCCCAGGTGCTCAATATGCTCAAGAATCTCACCGGCGCGCGGTCCATCAACCATCTTGCGCCGCATATCGGGATCAGTAACATGAACAGAAACGTAGAGAGGAGTTAATTTCTGCTCATCGAGACGCTGCCAATCCTGTTCTTTCAAATTCGTCAGCGTCACAAAATTACCGAAGAGGAAGGAATAGCGATAATCGTCATCTTTTACATAGAGTGAAGAGCGCATCCCATGGGGCAAACCGTGCTGCGGAGCGAAGCGCTCAGGCAAGCCTTTGATAAAGCAGAACACGCATTTGTTTGCACAGATACGAATAAAGGGGCTTGGCTCATCGCCAAAGAGTACGCCAAGATTTTCATCAATGCCTTTTTTGACACGTACTTCATGCTGATCTTGCTGTCGATCATAGCCAATTAACAGCTCCTCGTCTGCGACGTAGAAGCGATAATCCACCAAATCTCGGATCACATTCCCATTGATGGAGCGAATCAAATCCCCTGGTTGTAAGCCTGCACGATCAGCAGGGCTTTCGGGCACTACCTCACGCACCCATCCATACATTTTTGGCATTGGTTCATATCCTTAAAAAAAGAGAGGGGAAAAAGGGACAGCCTGTGGTTTGCTATCCGATAAACTTCTAGCTATCCCGCAATTATAGCTTCTTAGCCGCTGAACGTCAAATTTTGGGGATTTAAACCATTGCCTCCCGCGGCGGCAGCTGCGAGAAGAGGAGGGGATGGGGACTGCGTTCCATAGGTGCGAACAGAAGCGGGATTGTTAAGGGTGCAACCCTTAACCTGGGGCCCGGGGCTGTGCCCCGGTCTCTCACCTCCCTCTCGCCGCCGCGTGCGGTGGCGAAGAAAAGAAGAAAAAGAGGTATTTGGGGACTGCGTTCCCCCTGCGCTCCCTGCGTGAGATTTTCAAAACTCGTCGCTTTACCTCTTTACAAATGTCTGGTGTTTTATGGTATGCTTTGTAGAGTAAATTAGTAAAGAGATTCAGGATTGCAACTTATTATGAGTAACTAAGACATTTCCTACCTAACATAATTAACCCCATATCCATCCGCAAGACGGCATGGAAACACGTCATAAGATGTCAATTATCGTCTCGGATAATGAAGACAGTTGATACGAAGCAACTTTATTGAAGACTAGTTTTGTGCTTCAATCCGCCAGATAGCAAACAGCCTTACAACTATGTGCATGATAGGGATTGTATGCAATCACCCTGGGATCATTCTGCCTGTCTGGCAGCTTCTATGTAGTGCATTACACTAACTCCAGCTGGAGGTTTCCTTTGTTAGCTAAACGCGAGTTCACTGTTGCCAACACATACCACTACAACTGGTCCAGTCCGATGCGCTGGATTATCTCTCATTTATTACAATATCGCTTTCTTTTCCTTGGTTTCGCTTTGCTCTGTATTGTCAATAATATCTTTGCTGCATCAACCTCATTATTCATAGGTAGAGCTTTTGATGCTGTACTTCAAAAAAATACAGCACTACAGCAATTAGGGATGATTACGCTTGCGATGCTGATCGTCATTACGATGCAGGGTTGCTGCGATCTGGGCGCACGCCTGACGGCTGAGATGCTGAGCAAGCGTTTTGCACGTGACGCACGCGAAGAACTGTATACCAATCTGCTGGGCAAGAGCCAGACGTTCCATAATCGGCAGCGCGTCGGGGATATTATGGCCCGCGCTTCAAATGATATGACTCAGCTCAGCGATATGATGTCGCCGGGCATTGATACGATCATGGATTCCTTTTCGAGCCTGTTCATGAGTGTTCTTTTCATTGGCCTGCTGAATCCACAGTTGCTCCTGGTTCCGATCCTGTATGTGATCGTGTTTCTGGTTGCGCTGCGCTTTTATGCACGCCAACTTGGTCCCGTGGCAGTTAATCTACGTGAGGAGTTTGGACAAACCAATGCAGTACTTACGGAGTCGGTGAATGGTATTGAGGTTGTGAAGGCTACAGCACAGGAGCCACAGGAGATACATAAGTTTGTGACCCGTGCCAGCCGTTACCGCGACTTCTATGTACAAAACGGTAAGATCCATGGGCGTTATCTGCCAACCTTATTACTTGGTATCGCGCTGGCGCTGGCCTTCTTGCATGGACTATATCTGTACTCGCATCATGAGATTTCTCTGGGTATGCTGGTGACGTTTATGAGCCTGATGACCTATTTGCGTTACGTTACCTATATGTCTACCTGGAGCTTTAGCCTGCTACGCCTGGGCGTGGCTGGCGCGGAACGCATTATCAGCCTGCTTAAAGAGGAGACTGAACTGGATGCGAATATGGGCGGTCATAAGGAAGAGATGCGGGGAGATGTGGTTTTTGAGCATGTGACCTTTAGCTATGGCTCGACACCGATCCTTAAGGATATCTCGTTCCATGCACGTCCAGGTCAGACAATTGCGATCGTGGGACAGACGGGCGCGGGCAAGAGTACCCTGACTAAACTGGTGAATCGCATTTATGATGTGGATACCGGGCGTGTGCTGATCGATGGCGTCGATGTACGGGATTGGGATATGGATGCTTTGCGCTCACAAATCTCGACGATAGAACAGGATGTCTTTCTATTTTCGCGTACAATCGCTGAGAATATTAGCTATGGCCTGGGCTCAAAAGCGGATCAGTCGGCCATCGAGGTGGCGGCACGCGATGCGCAGGCCGATGAGTTTATCCAGAGCTTCCCACAGGGCTATGAGACAGAGATTGGTGAACGTGGCGTGACACTTTCCGGTGGTCAGCGTCAGCGTCTGGCTATTGCCCGCGCTCTGCTGACCGATCCACGTATTCTGGTATTGGATGATTCGACCAGCGCCATCGATAGCGCCACGGAAGATGAGATCCAGAAGGCCATTCACCGTATCCTGGAGGGACGCACAACACTGCTGATCACACCACGTATCTCACAGATCCGCTGGGCCGATAGCATCCTGGTATTGCGTAAAGGTGAATTGATTGATCAGGGCTCGCATGAAGAGCTTCTGGCACGCTGTGAGACCTATCGCCGGATCTTCTCACACTATGATGCAGCCCTTCCCGCGTCCGTTGGCGGCGTAGAGCACGATTAGGCATTGGAGAAAGGAATTTCAGCATGGGTTTTATCATGGAGGGCCTGGACGCGGAGGCCTACGACCGTACGTATTCCGATGGTCATTTGATCAAGCGCATTATTGGCTACTTTAAGCCCAAGTTACCCTTGATGATTACGATTACGATCCTGATTGTGTTCAATGCAGGCCTGGATACGGCATTCCCGCTTCTGGTCTCCAACAGTATCGATACACTATCCAGTACACACGCCTTTCAGACGGCGGTGATCATCGTTGGCTTTATTCTTTGTTCCAGCGTGCTATCCTGGACCTGTAATCTCTTTCGGCAACGCTTTACCGCCCGCTCGGTCGGTGATGTAGTGCTCCATTTGCGCAAGGATGCCTTTACTGCTGTCATGTCCAGAGATATGTCCTTCTTTGATGAGTTCTCTTCGGGCAAGATTGTCAGTCGGGTAACATCGGATACCGAGAGTTTCGCGACCGTGGTCACCTTGACGCTGAACCTGCTCAGCCAGGTCCTACTCTATGTCCTGATTGTAGTGGTGCTCTTCTTCCGTAACTATCAGTTGGCCTTGATGACACTGACAATCATGCCAGCGATCATTGGGGTCGCGCTCGGCTTCCGGGTCGTTGCCAGACGCTTTACACGCCGGGCTCAACGCTCGCTGGCCCGCGTGAATTCCAATGTACAGGAGATTGTGAGCGGCATTACCATTGCCAAGAACTTCCGCCAGGAACAAAATATGTATGATGAGTTCAAACAGATCAATGCTCAATCATACTACGTCAACCTGCGCTCAGGCTTCCTCTACAATGGTATCTTTCCTGTCCTGGTCTTTATCGCTAATATTGGTACCACGATTATAGTCTACTTCGGCGGCCATAGCGTGCTGGGAGGCGTGATTTCGGCGGGCGAATGGTTCCTGTTTGTGCAAAGTTTAAGCTTGCTCTGGCAACCACTCACCAGCATCGCATCCTTCTGGAGTCAGTTCCAGTTAGGCCTGGCCGCCAGCGAGCGTGTCTTTGCCCTGCTGGATGCCGAGCCACGCATCCAACAGACCGGACACGAAACGGTCGGACAGATCAAGGGCGAGATCACCTTCAAGCAGCTTTTATTCAGCTATGATCAGCGTCAAACGGTGCTGAAAGACTTTAGCCTGACTATCAAGGCCGGTGAGACTATCGCCTTTGTCGGTCATACAGGTGCGGGAAAATCGAGTATCGGGAAACTGATCTCGCGCTTCTACGAGTTCCAGGGCGGCAAGATTTTGATCGATGGCCGCGATATCCGCACGTTAGATCTGGCGCAATATCATGCCCGTCTCGGCATTGTGCCACAATCGCCCTTCCTCTTCTCAGGAACCGTAGCAGACAATATTCGCTATGCCCGGCCCACAGCCACGGATGCCGAGGTCTATGCTATCGCGCAGCAGATCGGTAACGGAGACTGGATTGAAGCACTCCCTGAGGGATTAGAGACGCTGGTAGGCGAAACTGGACGCTCCCTTTCTATGGGACAACGCCAGTTGGTAGCGCTGGCCCGCGTCCTCCTGCAAGATCCCGCTATTCTGATCATGGATGAGGCTACAGCCAGCGTTGATCCACTGACCGAGGCACAAATTCAAGAAGGATTGGATGTTATTCTGAAACAGCGCACCGCTATTGTGATCGCGCACCGCCTGTCCACCATCAAGCACGCCAACCGCATCATCGTGCTCGACGGCGGACGCATCGCCGAAGAAGGAAGCCATGAGGATTTGATGCGTCGCGGAGGACATTATTCGGACCTCTACAATACCTACTTCCGGCATCAATCGCCGGACTATAAACCGGGCGAAGGCTTTATCCCTGTGCGTGATCCCAACATGCAGGCCCCCTCGACCAGATAGGATTTCCGCACCAATGCCGCTCCAAAGGGTTTATAATGGGATGCAGAGAATGTGCCTGGCACGTTCTCTGCATCCCATTATAAACAGGGCACCCTGCAAGCCTGCTAATGGAAAAATGAAAATTGTATTGATGGACATTTATGGTAAAAATGACCTCAATCAGACGTGTGAATAGTCATAACAAAGAAGCATTGTGTCACGGATTTGCAGCTTTAGCGCGTTAAAGCATTTATAGCTATTCTTCTCTACCATCACTACGATACAATTGGCACAAAGGGGTCCTTCATGGGAACACCATCAACACCATCACTATCACCATTACCTTCAGGCGGGGAGCGCTTTAAGCGTGGTGCGCTGGCTGGCCTGCTAGCGGGCATTCTGGCATCCTTGATCATGCTCTTGCTCAGTCTGACTATCGGCAGCACATCGCTACCGGAAGCCCTGGGATCGAGCATCGCGCAAACATTGCCACTCCCTATCTTTAGCTATCTCCACGATCTTTTAGGCGTCGATGCCAAGCGTTATTTATTCGCCATTATCCTGATTGGACAATGTCTGGTCTTCGCCCTCTTTGGAGGACTCTGCAACCTTTTCGTAGATCGCCTGAAGTTTGGACAGTGGCGCGACGAGCAGGGAGATCTTTCATACAGCACCGGCCTGACATTATCGGGCATTCTCTGGCTCTTCAGTGGACTGATCTTTCTACCATTGACCGGTTCTGGTGTCTTTGGCTCGCAACTCCCCACAGGCGTATCCAGCACCATGGCATCCCTGGCACTCACCGGCATCGCCTTCGGCCTGATCTTTATCCTGATCCATAACTGGCTGGTCTGGCGCTCCCTGCGGCTCAATAACGCAGCAGGGGATAGCGAAACAGCGGCCATGCTGGCGGAGAAACAGGCGCAGCGTCGCTCACTGATTCGTAATGGATTAGTGGTACTCGGTCTGGGAACCTTTGGGGTCGCCGCCTGGCGCTTTATCGTAAGTTCCAGCGGCCTGGGAAGCGGGAGCAGCGCCGCTGATCCACAGCTACAGGGTACATTAATCCAAAACTATCAGGCAAAAATATCGCCACCGCCCGTACCCGAATATGGCACCCTCTCAACGGTGAAGGGGCTTACACCCGAAGTCACAGCCAATACCAACTTTTATACTGTCTCGAAAAACTTCGTCTCCGATCCAACGGTCAATGGGCAAACCTGGAAACTAACGGTGGATGGGCAGATCACCCAACCTTTTACCATGACCTATAACGAGATCGCGGCCATGCCGATGCATTCCCAAACCGAGACGATGATGTGCATCAGTAACGAGGTTGGCGGCAACTATATGAGCAACGCAAAGTGGGATGGCATTGCGCTGAAAGATTTGCTACAGCGCGCTGGCAGCATCAAGCCAGGAGCCACCAAGGTTGTCCTCTATGCCGCGGATGGCTATAGTGACAGTATCCATCTCTCCAAAGCCCTGGAGCCAACCACCATGGTCGCGCTCCGTATGAACGGCGTCACCTTACCTAACAATCATGGTTATCCCGCACGCCTGCTTGTGCCTGGCATCTATGGCATGAAACACGTCAAATGGATTGAGCGTATAGAGGTCGTCAACACCGATTATCAGGGCTACTGGCAACAAAACGGTTGGAGCGATCCCGCTCCTATCAAAATGACCTCGCGCATCGACACACCCGCTAATGGAGCACAGATCAGCGCTAATCAGCCAACCTATATCGCAGGCATTGCCTTCGCCAGCAATAAAGGCATCAGTCAGGTAGATGTCAGCATGGATAGCGGTCAACACTGGCAAAAAGCGTTGCTCAAAAAACCACTTTCTGATCTCACCTGGGTCTTATGGGAAGTACCCTGGCAGCCTAAAGCAGGTAGCCATCAGATCGTCGTGCGTGCCATCGATTTGCAGGGCAATGTACAATCTCCACTCTCCGCCGCCCCCTTGCCGAATGGCTCGTCGGGCTATCACACCATCAAGGTCACCGCCAATTAACATCCCATCCAATGACCACCCGTTGATCGGTCTGTATGGGATAGGTTGTGTTACGCCTTTGCAACTACGAGTTGGCAACGGTGACATCGAAGGAAGTTGATTGTACTGGCTGACCCGGCATAGCAATAGCAATATGAACCGCCCAGGACCCACTCATCGAAAACTGGTATGTTCCTCGATACATACCAGATGCTTGGGATTGGGCGGTCACTGTGTCTGTGCCCATGTCCATCGTGAGCATAGAGATAGCCAGGGTGACGTGGGCGTTATCGATGGATTGCTGCGTCTCTTTGTTAATGATATGTACTGTGAGTGCGGCTACTTGCGCGACATGGGGCGGATTAGGATTAACGCTAAACGAGATTTGATACGGGCCCGCCTGCGCAACCTGTACCGTGGCGCTGGTAGGCGGCGGGAATAACGAATCCAGCGAGGTCGCCAGCACGGTGAATAATATCAGCAGGGCAATGCCCAGCATGAGTATTAAAAGTTGTCGTCTTTTCATATAATCTTTATTAGAGGATCATTGACTAACAATCTACTAATCCACAGGTTGCCTTATTAAGGATCATTGTAACGCACGTGTATTATAAGCGATGTGCCAGGCTCTCTACAACTATAATGGATAGCGGCACGGCTCTTTTGGACCAAAAACGAACAGGGGGGATTTTTGCTGACAAAAGTAGAGCGTTTGCTGGTGGCGCACTCCAGCCTGCTGAAGTATAATAGCAATAACACCGTCAACTCCCAGAAAGGTACGAAGAGGTGCTAGACACAAAGACAGTGCAGCTAAGGATCCTGAATATAGTAATTCTCTAAGGATGTGCTGTGCGTTTCTATCGCAAAAAGATTGCGAGCAGGTTTGATAATAGGAACGTGTAGAACAGCTTATTTGCTAGTCCAATCGATAGCACCTTCAGATGGATGTCCAAATGGCGAGAGCAAGAGCCAGGAGGCAAAAGACAGATCAGGGCCAACGGAATGCCAACCATATGGTCCCCAATTGCCATAGGTGTGCAGGAACTCATCTCCATTGCCTCAAGCCTCACCTCCCGCCTCCAGAATCGAGGAAGAAATGTACAAAGGTCAATCTGGAATGTGGTCCTGGCTGTTTCACCGCATCTCAGGACTCGGTATCTTACTCTTTCTGTTTATTCACATCGTCGATGTCTCTATGCTGAGCTTCGGACCCGATGTGTATAACCAGAGTGTGACGCTATTCGACTACTGGATTGTACGCTTGCTATCGCTGTCCTTAGTAGTAGCAGTCCTCTATCATGCATTTAACGGCGTGCGCATTATGGCTATCGACTTCTGGCGTAAGGGATCACGCTATCAGCGCGCCATGTTTGGCGCGGTACTGGTTCTGACCCTGGTCGTCTTCATTCCTGTTGCGTATATTATTATGCTACCCGCCCTTCACTGGCTCACACAGATGCCACACTCAACGGCTGGTCATTAATGAAACATCCCACCCGGGATGCCATTACGCCGGGTACTCGTGATCAAAAATGCTGGTGCTATGATTGTATTGCTCACGATAAGGAGAAAAGTCTTTATGCTGCGTATTTCAACTGGCCGTGGACCGCGACCTGCCATGGGAAGTAATTTTGAAACTTTTTCCTGGTATTATTTCCGCGTTTCTGGTGCAGTGCTACTGATTATGGTGCTTGTGCATCTTTTTATCATGCACGTCTCCAATGATGTATCCTGCACAACCTATGCATTTGTCGCTGCTCGCTACAGCAATATCTTCTGGCGTGTTTTCGACTGGTTATTGCTAACCCTGGCTCTCACCCATGGGATGAATGGCCTGCGCATCTTCATTGATGATTATGTCCGCAAACCCGGGGCACGCATGTGGTTGATGTCAATCGCTGCCCTGCTGCTGCTGGTATTCTTTATGCTTGGAACGATTACCTTGATAACCTTCCAGCCCGTTACCAGCGCGCTTGGAGCACAATGTCTTCCCCGGTAAAAAAGTGTGAATGAGGATAAATTATGTATCAGAAATTTGATGTGGTGATTGTTGGTTCCGGCGGCGCTGGATTAATGGCAGCAATGCAATTGCCAAATGCTAGCGTGGCGGTCCTGACCAAGGTCTATCCTACCCGCTCACATACGGGGGCCGCTCAAGGAGGCGTCGCCGCGGCGCTGGGAAATCAGGAAGAAGATCACTGGAAGTGGCATATGTACGATACCGTCAAAGGCGGCGACTATCTGGTCGATCAGCCTGCGGCAGAGATCCTGACCCGCGAAGCTATCGATGCGGTCTACGAGTTGGAGCATCGCGGCCTACCCTTTAATCGCACGGAAGATGGTCGGATCGATCAGCGCCGCTTCGGCGGTCATACGCGCAACTATGGTGAAGGTCCAGTGCGCCGTTCCTGCTATGCAGCCGACCGCACCGGCCATATGATCCTTCAGACCATGTATCAGAACGCCATTAAAAATGAAGTTCGTTTCTTCAATGAATTCCTGGTCCTGGACCTGCTGGTCAATGATGGACAGGCCTGTGGAGTGGTCGCACTGGAGATTCGCACTGGCGAGATCCATACCTTCCACGCCAAAGCCATTCTCTTTGCAACTGGAGGCTATGGACGGGCATGGCGCGTCACCAGCAATGCCTTCGCCTGTATGGGCGATGGGATGTCGATTGCTTACCGCCGTGGTGTCCCTTTGCAGGACATGGAGATGT
Source organism: Dictyobacter arantiisoli (assembly GCF_008326305.1). Lineage (GTDB taxonomy): Bacteria > Chloroflexota > Ktedonobacteria > Ktedonobacterales > Ktedonobacteraceae > Dictyobacter > Dictyobacter arantiisoli. The sequence goes on from NZ_BIXY01000007.1 coordinate 82,384, forward strand.
ATCAGTTCCATCCCACCGGCATCTATAAAGTGGGCGTACTGCTCAGCGAGGCGGCACGCGGTGAGGGTGGCAAACTCCTCAACGGCAAGGGCGAATACTTCATGGAACGCTACATGCCGACGCTGAAGGATCTGGCTCCTCGTGATATCGTGTCACGCTGTATTGTCCAGGAAATCAAAGATGGTAATGGCGTGGATGGTAAGGATTATGTCTATCTGGATGTGCGCCATCTGGGAGCGGAGAAGATCGCCGAGAAGTTACCGGATATTACTGACTTTGCGCGTAACTATCTGGGTGTTGAGCCAATCACCGAGCCTGTGCCGATCCAGCCGACGGCCCACTACGCCATGGGAGGCATTCCTACCGATACCGATGCGCGTGTTGTAATCGATTCACAGTGGACCCCCATGCCAGGCTTCTATGCTGCTGGTGAGGTTGCCTGTGTCTCCGTCCACGGCGCGAACCGCCTGGGTACCAACTCCCTGGTAGATCTGATCGTCTTTGGACGCCGTGCCGGCAAACATATGGCCCAATTTATCCAGGAAAACGACTTTGCTCCCCTGCCAGAGCATCCCGAAGACGCTTCCCGCGAATACATCGATCATCTTTACAGCTCAACCGGTGGTGAATCAGCGGCACGTATCCGCTCTGAACTCCAGAATGAAATGATCGATAATGTCTTCGTCGAGCGCACGGACAAAGGACTGCGCCACGCGCTGGATGAGATTGCTGGCTTACAAGAAGCTTATCAAAACGTACAACTCCAGGATAAGGGCAAAACATTCAATACCGAGTTAGTGGAAGCCGTCGAACTGCGCTTCTTACTCGATTGTTCAGAGGCCACCATCCACGGTGCCCTGGCGCGTACCGAGAGTCGTGGAGCCCACTTCCGACTGGATTATGAGAAACGCGACGACGTCAACTGGCTCAAGCACACGCTGGCCTACCGAGGCACTCAAGCCCACGATGTCCGCCTGGATTATAAAGACGTGATCCTTATCGAAGATCCGATCTTCAAGCCTAAGGAACGCAAATACTAGAGGAGTTTGTCATGAACATACTGGTACGTATTAAGCGTTACGATCCTGAACGCGATGCCAAGCCATATTGGGATGAGTTCCGTGTCGACGTCGAACCTATCGACCGCTTATTAGACACCCTCAATACCATCAAATGGACCATGGATGGCACGCTGACGTATCGCCGTTCCTGCGCGCATGGAGTCTGCGGCTCGGATGCAATGCGCATCAACGGGCGCAACCGCCTGGCCTGCAAAGTACTGATGCGTGACGTAGGCAAAAAGGTCACCATCGAGCCCATGCTCGGTTATTCCGTCATCAAGGACCTTGTCATCGACATGGATCGCTTCTTTGATAAGTATCGCTCCATCAAACCCTACCTGATCACGCACGATAACGAACCGGGGACCGAGCGGCTACAATCCCCCGAGCAACGCGCCATCTACGACGAAGGCACCAAATGCATCCTCTGCGGAGCCTGCACAGGATCATGTCCCTCCATCTGGGGAAATCCCGACTGGGTAGGACCGGCCTCCATCGTCAACGCGCACCGCTTCATTTTCGACAGCCGCGACCAGGGAGGAGCTGAACGCCTGAACCTGCTCAGCAACAAAGACGGCGTCTGGCGCTGCCGCACCATCTTCAACTGTGCCGACGCCTGCCCACGCAACATCCCGGTCACCGACCTGATCGAACAGGTCAAACGCGCCATCGTCTACGGCGGCCCCGAAGAAGCTTAATTATTACGCCACCAAAAACATAGCCCTCGCCATTTCGGCGAGGGCTATGTTTTTGGTGGCGTAATAGCAATAAATTATGACAAAGATTGGTTCTGTAACTCTTTGCTATCGTACAACAGCAAAGGTAAGCCATCCCTCCCAGGGCCTCATCCTTCGCGGTCTGGGCCCCTTTCTTCCCAAGCAGAGAAGGGCCCGATCCCTTGTGGTCGGGCTCTGTTGCTCGCACGCTCAAGTACGCTCCATCACCCCCAAATTGTTCATGTATTTTGATACTTCAATTCAGATTTTGCCTGCAATAACTCTCTATTTCTGCCAAGAGACAAAATATTATAGTATTGCTATTGCCGAGCTTTTTATGTAAAATAAAAGATAGAGATACATACATATTTATTTTTTATACATTTGTAAAAACATCTATAGTTAAAGCCCGCCAGAGAGGCTTGTTATCTCTGAAAAAATAATGCAAACACCATCATCTGAATCTACGCCATCACTTCCCAATGCAGAAGAAAGAACAGCTCATTTTTCCTCAGCAGAGACAGAAGTAACAGTACCATCAGAAGCCGCCTTCGCTTCTCAAGCAGAGAAAACTGTAGCAGATCAGGATACACATCCTACCTCAACGCAGCCCTCTCCCAGTCAACAAGAGGCTTTCCCAATAGCGGACACGGATGCCGTCACACTATCTTCATCAACATTAAGCACGCCGGATGCTGCTACATCCCTGGATCAAACGGTGGTCAGGCCAATAGCATCAGAAAATATGAATGTTGTTATCCCACCTCCGCCTCCTGGCATACCCTCAACAGGAATGCCCTATCAGGGATCGAACTACTATCCACCGCTGGAACAACCGGTCTTTTATGCAACTCAGCAAGCCAGTACGCCAGCCCAAAAACAGGTCCCTGGTATTGCACGACCCTTGCCAATATGGGCATTTGTGATTGGCATTCTGGTTATTATCATTGGTCTGGTAATTGTCTTCTTGACTACTGGTGACTGGGCTGATGGTGATCTGACCACCTCTTTCGTCGCGTTAGGGCTCGCTGGCTTCCTGGCAATCGTACTGGGGATACGTGCAGTCTTTGGGCTGGCATCCCCGTATAATCCAATGCGCTTGCGACAATTGGTCAGTAGCGTCATGGTGATCTTGATCTTATGTGTCAGTAGTGGATCAGGTCTGATCGCTCATTCCTCGCTTCATGATGTGCAGGCGCACTATCTGGAAGGTCAGCAACAATGGGCACAGGCGCTTCAGGAATATCAATTGAATGGCGATAAAGCTCCTTCGAGCCTGGATCTCGCACGTACCTATGATGAATGGGGTGAGGATCTCAGTCAACAGGGGAAGTATGAATCGGCAAGCAACAAATTTGATACCGTGATCAATCAGTTTACGAATGCAACTAATGAGGTAATGCGCGCACAAACGGATGAGGTCAATAGTTATATGAACTGGGGCAAACAGGCTTTTCAGCAGCGCCGTTATGCTGACGCCTCAGACCATTTTGATATGGCGTTAAGCCTGAGCTATTGTACCAGCGATTGCCAGAAGCAAATAAGCCAGCTAGACGCAACAGCCTATTATAATACCGCCGAAGCGTCCCTCAAACAGTCTAACTATGCTGATGCAGCGACGGCTTTCGGCGTCGTGCAAACACGCTTTCCTCAATCGAAGGAAGCAGATCTACAGCATGTCGATATGAGTAAAGCGCTGCTGGGTCAGGGCAAAGAGAATATTGTGGGCACATGCGCGACGGCAGTGCCTATTTACCAGCAACTGGCCAAGGATTTTTCGGATACGGCGGCAGGGCAAGAAGCGAAAACGGCATTGAATGCTCCACAAACTGTCACCGGCCATTTTGAAGGACCCATTCCTCAGGCGAGCGATGGCTATGTTGAGGTGAATGCTGCACTCATGCAGAATCTTGTCGGCACCATGGGTCAAGCTGCTTTCTATCAACAACTGGCCACCAGCCCTACGGCAACCATTGCGAACGATGGAAACTTTACCTTTAAAGGGGTCGCACAAGGAACGTACGATCTGGCCTGGGGTGTTAGCAAGAGCGATGGTAGCCAGTTCTATAGTTTCTATTACAAAAAAGACTCATTTAAACCAATCTACGTAGCTCAGGTTGGCCCATTATGTCCCTTCGACTTTGGTGATATTCCAGAACATATTGCTGTGAGTTAAACAACATCCCGCTCCATGCCAGAGTCAGATTCCTGTAGTGCAGATAAGATGCCAGACACCTTGTCTGCACTACACTCTCATTATCTTATCGGTAGCTTTGCGAACCGTCGTGGCCGTGGGCTAGCTTTTATATCAGGAGTCTGTTCCTGTAATTGTAAAACCATCTGGGTAATGGACTCGTGTCGTTCTACTTCCGCATAGACACTCTCATGGGCGCTCGCTTCAATCTCCTGTCGCCGGAGCGTGCCCAGGGGTCCTTCTGCTTCAATAACCTGCTCCATCCATTGTATGCCACAGATACCACATATCCCATGGCTTGCCTCGTAGAGCTTGGGTAGTGGTTGAAGAGAGACACGCTCTCCTACACCATTAATCAAGCGCAGACACCAGGCACATTGACGCACCATACATCCACATCCTTTCTCAACACAGCAGGTATCTCCTTGAAAAAAGGAGTCATTAACGGCAGTATAAAAATTGATAGAGATAGGTTTAACAAAACGCCTGTCCCTCTTCCAGTTCTCAGGGACAGCAAAAGCTTCTGAATACTATTTCTTTTTCGTTTCAACATTGATTGCATTACGTATTATTCACCTCTCCACAGCCAACATCCAGGGGACAGCTCATTTCAAACATTAAATTGGCAGCACGAAATCACTCAACCTGATGAGGCAAGAGCAATGGTACATGAGATTTGCTATGGCACGTATAAACCTGTAGTAGTACACCATATATTCACTTCCATCCTCCAATAATCCATTTGCCGATCCTGTACGCTGTCAGTCTTCATTTCATGTGGACGTGCTCTAGCAGGCAGAGTATTGATGCACTTGCAAACACTCATACGCTAACATGAACAATAGCACATGCACTATTTCGCTTCTGGAAAGCTTATCTGTATAGCAAGCCATCAATAATAGCTTTCGCACAGACGGAATAGAAACGTCAAATGATCAGTTTCCCCTATCTATTATAATCAATTCGCAGCCATTTATGGACGATTCCTACACGAATTTGCTGCTTCTTCGCAAAACATCTACCTGCACAAGAAACGAAACATACGCGTGGCAGCACATAAAGAAACGGGCGAGATTTTTAATTTAGAGTATGTGTTAATTGAATAGACGAAGTATCAGTGCATTTGTCACACCAAAACAAGTAAGCAGCATATAATATTAATTAAATCCTAATAAATTGAATCATCCTCAATAAAGCTTTGATTCTATCCTACAAATGCTATCATAGATCTCCTGTCTATTAAATCTCCAGAGGAAGCAACATTTATAGGATTTGTATAACTTGAGAACAAGCATATTTAACACGCATTGTGTGCTATACTATTCAACAATATACATGTCTCACAGCATCTCCAGGTATCCAAGTATCATCAGGGGATATAGCGAGTAGCGCAACACCCAAAGGAGTTTTTTATGAGTCGTATCCCTTGGAAGTCTGGTATGCCAATGTCACTGTGTAGCTTGCTTCTCAGCCTGCTCTTACTCACAGGCTGTGGTAGTAGCGCTCACACTACGGATAAAAGCCAGGCAACTCCAATCCCTACAGCAGCGCCCCCCACCACGGCTTCCACAAACGTGGGGCCAGGACAACATATTCTAAATACGATGGCCCAGCGACTCGACGCCGCCAGAACGTTGCATGGACGTTTCAGTCTCAACAGTTCGGTAGCAACGATGAATGGCACCGTTGAGACCGAGCTATGGAAAAACGCTCCCAACCAGAGCCGTACTGAAGTCCTGCAATCAACGCTGAATCGTGTCAGCACAGGTTCAATCGCGGTCACCGATGGAAAACATATCTGGCAGTATGATGCCGCTAAAAAAATTGTCTATACCAGTCTGGTCACAAATAATGCGTCCACACCTGATACACAAAGCAAAGGGATTGCCGGGGCTGCGGGTGGTGAGAGTCAGACGTTATTAAATATCATCCAAACCATTTTTGATCATAGTAACGGCACATTGCGCTCACCATCCACATCAATTAACGGCAAAAACGCTGCCGATATTCATGTTGTACCTCAGGCGGATGCTGCCAGTAGCGGTGCGACCAACTTTAATTATAGTGGAGAGGTCTACATTGACACTCACAACCAGTTACCCCTCAAGGTCGTACTGAACATCAACAACCTGGGCACCGTCACCGTGACGATTCCACAGTTAGATCTCAATCCTCCCCTGGATGCCCATCTCTTTAGCTTTAGTGCTCCTGCGGGCACCAGTACGCGTCCGCTTACGGATAGCACGAATAGCCAGAACGCAAATACAACAGGCACACTCACGCTGGTCCAGGCGCAAAGACAGGCCGGCTATCATCTGCTAAGCATTCCCGGGGATCACAGTGAGTACACGTTGAATGGGGTCATGGCACTGGGTTCACCCGGCCTGCAAACCTTTACTCTCAACTATATGAAGGGCAACCAGACATTCACGCTTGCGGAAGGTAAAACGCTGGCGAATCTTCCCGGCCAGGGACAGGCAACGTCGGTGCGTGGAACACAGGGAGCTATTTCCACCCGTAACGGTCTACTTACCCTTGCCTGGACTGAAAACGGTCTGGGATTGCATCTGACCGGTACGCTCACCAATGATGAGGCGCTCCAGATCGCTCAGTTGCTCAATTAGCAATACCACTTCAAGAGGAGGAATGAGGGCGGTTACGGTTGGTTTTGCCGATCCACCCATTTAGGGCAATACCGCTTCAAGAGCGTGAATGTGGAAGAAAAACGTAGGTGCGACCAAGGCCGCACCTACTCCAACAAATGGAGGTGAAGCAAGAACTCCCTGCCTGCTGACGGAGTCTGGGTACGGATCCTGGCGTGCTTGCAAGCGTTTTTTTGGGTGCACGACCATACCGCTTCATGAAGAGGAATGAAGGCGAGTGGAGCCATCCGTAGGAGCCACCCTTCACGGGTGGAGGGCCACGACCCTCTCGCACTGGCCCGCCTTCCCGCCTGCTCTGGGGCGGCTTTGGGGCGCAATGGCAATGCCCCTCCACCCGTGAAGGGTGGCTCCTACGGATGCATCGGCGTTCCCCATGCTCCCTCTTTCCATTCATTCCTCGTTATTGAAGCGGCATTGCCCGTGAAAGGTGGCTGCTACGGGTCCTACATTGGCATTCATCCCTGGCATTGCAAATAATTGGGTGAGAAGACCTTAGTTTTGGGCCAGGGTATCGTGCACCACGGCTGCTAGCGCTTTGATGAATAAAGGACTGGTATTCAGGGATTCGATACGGGCAAATTGGATACCATGCTCCTCGGCCTGTTCGCGGGCGCCAACCTCAATATCATAGAGAATTTCTAGATGGTCGGCCAGAAATTGGACGGGAGCAATTAAGACATGCCCCTTGCCTGCTGCCTGGAGTTCCGGCATGACATCCGCGAAGTCCGGCTTCAACCATTCTTCGGGAGTATGTCCGGCGCTCTGATAACAGAACATCCAGCGCTCATCAGACAGGCCAGCACGTCTGGCAATCTCTGCGGCGGTCTCTTTAAGATGGTTGATATAATCTGGTTCGTTTTCGATCACACGCTTTGGCATGCTATGGGCGGTCAGGAGTACAGGCACATTGGCACGTACATCGGCCGGGAAGCGTTCCAGAGCCTCCAGTACGCGCTCAGCAACAGCCTGCAAGAAGAAGGGCTGCAAATGCCAATCGGTCGAAATCTTGAGCGCTAAACCGTCCTGCTGCAGGTTGCTATAGGCTTTCTGTAATGTCTTAATATAGCCACTCATGATGATAGGCGAGTATTGGGGTGACATAATAATGCCAACGAGCGTCTGCGCTCCAGTAGCCGTTTCCGCCACCATATCAGGAATAAAGGGAGGCGAAAAGCGCATGCCAGCTGTGACATGATAGGTCGTGCCATCGGCACTGCTGCTATTCAATTCTTCCTCAAGTGCCTGAGCCTGCTCACGCGTGATGCGGATCAATGGGGAACCACCAATCAAGGAATAGCGCCGTCGGAATTCGGTCAGGACCTCTTCGGTTGGTGGACGACCACCATAGACATTGGTAATATAAGCAGGAATATCATCCAGGGTAGCAGGCGAACCATATGTCATTAACATGACACCAACATGTTTATTTGTCATCAATCTATCCCTTTATCTTTGTGTTGTTTCATGTACAGCATCGACCAACTGCCGCAATAGACCGGGATCAGCGGCAGCGGGAATTCCATGTCCCAGGTTAAATATATGGCCCGAGCGATTGGCAGCGCGGCGTAATACATCGTGCATACCAGCTTCCAGGACAGGCCAGGAGGTCAGGAGCAAGGTGGGGTCCAGATTGCCCTGAATACCACGTTCGAGTCCAATACGCTCCCAGGCTTGATCCAGCTCGACGCGCCAATCCACGCTAATCACATCGCCGCCGGCCTCAACCAATACTTCGAGTAACGCCGCCGTGCCAGTTCCAAAATGGATTGCTGGAGCGCCAGCCTGTTTGACGGCGGCAAAGATACGCTGTGTATAGGGTAAAACAAATTGGCGGTACATAGCAGGACTCAGCATGCCGATCCAGCTCTCAAAGACCTGGATCACCTGAGCACCGGCGGCAATCTGCGCCAGCAGATAATTTGTGACAACGGTCGAGATTTTCTCCATCAAACGCTGCCAGAGTGCGGGCTGACTATACATCAATGCCTTGGCCGTGGCATAATCGCGCGAAGGCTTGCCCTCAATCAGATAGCAGGCCAGCGTAAAAGGCCCACCAGAGACACCAATCACAGCCTGTTTTCCCTCTAACTCATGCCGTACCAGACGAATCGCAGAGAGAATGTAAGGCACCGACTCCTCGATATCCATGATACGCAAGGCCTCAACATCCCGTGCGGAACGGACAGGATTGTGAATTACCGGTCCTTCGGTACGGAGCTCAAAATCAATGCCCATCCCCTCAAGCGGTAACATGATATCGGCGTAGAGAACCGCACCATCCACGTGAAAGCTTTGAACAGGCATCAATGTCATCTGAGTACACAACTCAGGCGTCTTGGTCAGCGTCAGCACATCGTATTTATCGCGTAACGCCTGATAGCCCTGAGAACTGCGTCCCGCCTGACGCATAAACCAGATGGGGGTTGCATCAGGTTGCTCATGCCGACATGCCGCCAGGAAACGCGCTACACCAGTAGCTGGCCGGGTAGACATTGGAACAGACGACGCGCTATCTTGTTGCATAGATGTTCCTTCTAAAATTATTCTCGCCCTTCAATCAACCAGAATGTCTTACATATCATAGCGCGACCAAATCAATCCTGGCAACGGCAAATCTACAAAGAATCTGTAGAAATCTCAATTTTCCTACAGAATTTTCTTTTTTTATAGAGATAAAAAATCAATCATACTAAGCGGCAATTTGAGAGAGCTTGAAGTGGGTAAAGCTGGCAATAGCAAGGTTAGAATCCTTGATGTGCTAATTTTTAATGACCGGTCCCTTGCTATTGGGATCTTACTACTCGCTCGCAGGCGGGTAAGCGGCCTGCGAGCGAGCATGGGCTGCATAGAAAATGAATTATTTGTCTTTCTTATGCCCGTATCCCTTGTCATTCCCATTATGATTCCCCCCCTCATCCCCGGTGGCTCTTCCAGTGGTCGGGACAATATTTACAGGTGGATTATAATGACTGGTCTTCAGTGGTGATGTGGCGTGGGCAGATACTCTCTTTTTGGGTGGCGCAGTGGGAGTAGGAGATGGATGATGAAGCACAGTCGGTTTTATAGATGCCGGGGATGAAGATACATGCTGCAAGTGGATAGAGGGGGGAGCCGCGTTGGCTCCCTTTATGGTGCTATTCCACCCATTGCTGTTGAAACAAAAGTAGAACAAAATCGGGATGGTGACTAAGAGAAAGGGTAATAAGAACATGGTAAACAAAAAGCGCCCACGAAAGACACGATGTTTTTGTTGCACAATCGCGACTCGCGGGCGTCCATATGAAAGATGAACAGCCTGTGTCACTATCGATTCCAGGCCACGCCGCCGCTCATCCGCTAGGGCCAGCGCCCGGGCATAAGCCTGATACAGGTCCGATGCGGACTGAAAACGCTTTTGTGGATCTTTCTCCAGAGCACGAATAATCACCTGTTCAACCTCAGATGGAATCAAAGGATTGAGCAACGATGGTGGCTCAGGGATATCCCGAATATGGCGGAGATAGACAGCTATGGGGGTATTGCCTTTGAAAGGGACCCGGCCAGTCAACATCTGATACAATAAGACCCCGAGCGCATAGACATCGCTACAGGGTGTTGCCTCCTGTTCCGCCAATTCTGGAGCCATGTATTCGGGTGTACCAATCAAGAAGCCAGTCAATGTTAAACCATTATCTTCTCCTACTCGCTTCACCAGACCAAAGTCCGCCAGATAGGCATGAGTTCCATCCTGCATCAACACATTAGAAGGTTTAATATCCCGATGAACAATGCCTTTATCGTGGGCATATTGTAGCGCCTGCGCCAACTGGGCCAATACCTGATCGGCCTCATCCAGCGAAAACGTCCCTTTCTTGATCCGTTCACTCAGCGTACCGTGCTCAATGTAAGGCATGACAAGGTAGTACCATGAATCGAATTCGCCATCATCCAGGACGGGCAAGATATGCTCATGTTTGAGTGCAGCCTGTGCCTTCACTTCACTACGGAAACGCTCATAGTACTCACCCGCTCCCACGTTTACTAATTTTACAGCCACAACCTGATCAGTTTCAACATCGCGTGCGAGATAAATGTCCGCCATACCGCCACGCGCCAATCTCCTCAGGATGTGATAACGTCCCATCGTAACTTGTTCTAGCTGTTGCATTACAATCCCCATGCGTTAAAAAATATCGCTGCCCATAAACAAACCTACCACTCGACTACACATATACGTACACGGCTCTATAGCTCCATTGGTGTCAAGATGTGGTAATATCGCCATAGTTAGACAAAACAACAATTGCTGCGACAGAGCTCAGTTGCGGAAGCATCAACATCATCGACCAGATAGCCCATATACTGCGGACCAACCCCACGAGCGAACAAAGAATCCGGTTGAACGCGGCTCTGCTGAAAAGGATCAGAGTCTGTTATAATAGGGGCGTATATGCGCATCTAGCACGAGAGGAAAGTATGTGTTATGTCAGACCGCCTTGTATATTCAACCGATAATGGAAAGATCGCAACCTGTCCCGATTGCGGTCAGCCCTATAAAACATGTCGTTGTGATCAACCATCGGTCCCAAAAAAGAAAAGTGATGGGATTGTACGCATCATGCGGGACCGTAAACAGCGCGGGGGGAAGACCGTCACCGTCATCACAGGCATACTGGTCAATAGTAACGAACTTGCCGCATTGGCCCAACAACTCAAAAAACTCTGTGGCACCGGTGGCACCGTCAAAGATGGAAACATCGAGATTCAAGGCGACCACTGCGACAAAATCCAGGACAAACTCACCACCCTCGGCTATAAAGTAAAGCGAGCAGGCGGCTAAATGGGGCCAGACTCCATTTAGCTCCTGCTGGCAGCAAGCTCTTAGCAATTCCACATAGAATGATCACCTCAGATTGGCTTATCACGTTCTTCATCCTCAAGAAATTTCAGCGCATATAGTATATTTTGGCATTGCTCATCTTTTTTTTCCGCTTTGCTATATGTGGAAGGGAATACTATAGATAAGGGAAGGTTTATTGGCGTTACAAAGACAAAAGGCATTGCATGGAGAGGAACAAGATGAACATCAATGAACAATTTGAGCATTTTCTGGCTGGTTTAGGAGTAGAAATGGAACGTGCAGAGGATCGACCATATGAGGATGACCCTCTTCCAGAGATCTCCATTTTTCAAGCCTCACGTGATCATTACGGTGTCTTTTATCGCCTGGATGTGATCAATCAACGACCCGAACTGCGTGTTATGGTGCCGGTCGATAAGGGTGAGGCAAAGATGGATATCTATCTGGTCCGCTTGAGCGAGCGTACCGCACTCAACGAGAGTATGCGTAAGATGTCAGCGTATGAAGGCAGTGAGATTTATGAACAGGGTCGGGAAGCTACATTGCAGCACCTGCTGTACGCGATGGCTGAGATGATGAAGCAATTGTTCTGGGCTGGTGATATCCAGCGCTTAATCTTTCCCTCTGAAATCGAGGTACACCCCATTCTCGTCCAGGATGGACAGTATAGTGGTAAGAAAAAGTCGCAACACGATCAAACCCTTTAAGGACAGCTTTGGATCTCATCAATGTAGCGCCAGCCTGCATTCACACATGCCAACAAACGTATTTAATTCCCCCTGCTAGCAAGATTTAGCGCGCGCAAAGCGGTCAGGATAGTACTTATTCTGACCGCTTTTTTCTGCACAGCCACCTTTGCGAAAGAGAATGCCGAGAAAACAGGATTATTGGGTTGAAGAAAAATCTGGAGAGTCATCTCTACCGTCTAAAACGTTATAGAGAGTAGCATGTAATATTCTGTAGACAGATCCCCATTGAATATTTAGTGTTGATCCGAGTACAATTGAACCAGCATCGGTAAATTAAAATCTGGCAGAAACATTACGTCGGGCTATTACGTTAAAATTCATTTAGCATGTCGCGATACAGGTGATGCTTGATATCCACAGGTAATATGCTGCGTTATCATGCTATCTTTTACAAGAACCACAGAAAGGAACCAAACTATTATGCCTGAACGCATCGACACGATAGGGCGTGAGGCTATCGCATACTTTACGCTGAAACATAGCGCCCGTGAGCGTGCATTACCGAAATCTCGTACCGCAATTCGCTACTGTGCCAATAGTATCCGAGCAACCCATCGTCACGAAATAGAGAACGCCAACAAACTCATCACCCAGGCGGGAGCCTTGCTGGCAGAAATGAATGCCGATTTACAGGACCATCAAGATATTTATTTCGCGGGTTTTGTACAGGATGCCCAGAAAGAATTCGCGGAAGCCGTTACCTTCGCGGCCCTCACCCAACATCATCCATTGCCAACGCCCGCGGAACTCTCCATCGGCCATGCGGCCTATCTCAATGGCATCGCTGAAGCTATTGGAGAACTACGGCGCTATGTCCTTGATCAATTACGTCGCAGTAACTTTGAAAGCTGCGAAGCCTTTCTCTCCTATATGGATGATATTTATGCGGTCCTCATCAGCGTTGATTTTCCCGATGCAATCACCAGCGGCCTACGACGTACTACCGATTCCGCACGTGGAATCCTGGAGAAGACGCGTGGTGACCTGACAGCGGCGGCTATCCAGCTTCAATTACAACGCTCAATGCGCGAACTACAAGAGAGTTTACAAGAACGCCTATCAGTCGATGAATAAAGAATAGGAGTTATACACAGAAAAAAGTCCGCTTCCTTGACTTTATATACGAACCCAAGTAAGCTGACAGATGATAAAATCAAGAGAATAGCTGCACTCTCATTGTGTATACAGAAAAAAGATCCCAGGAATGTGTACACATGCGTAATTACCCATCCAGTGATCTTCATGGCAAACCAACATATTAATGTATACAATCTCTCACTCTGTAGATGCATAGATGCACTTATAAAAACGCTATAGTCGATCACTACGCCAAGAGGGGGGCGTATGGAAAATACAGAAAAAAAGAATGCTACTCAAGAAATAATCCATGACAAAGAGCTCAGAGAGGAGTTCTCAGGCACATCATCGCAGGCCACGCAGGTCATCGATGCCACACCGGATAGTGGTGCTACCTCCAATGCTACTCCAGCGCTGGATGCTATTCCGGATACTGGCGACGTGCCCGCTCTGGCTCAAATCGAAGATGCCTCGTCCACACATGAAAAGGAGCTATATATGCACCAGGTTGTTGATGCCAACCCGGATAGCAATTCAGAGCCCCAGATTGTTGACGCCAACCCGGACACTACCTCGGAGTCCCAGACTATTGATGCTCGCCTGGATACCACTTCCGAGTCTAAGATCGTTGATACTAGCCTGGATACTACTTCCGAGTCTAAGATCGTTGACGCCAGCCTGGATACTACTTCCGAGTCTAAGATCGTTGACGCCAATCCGCAAAACAAATCAGCGTCCCAGGATGCTGATTCTACCGTAAAATTTACGATCCAGCCTGCTGTAAGCGAAATGGATAAAGAAGATGGGATAGAGCAAAAGCAAGATCAGGACCACTCTCTGTCCCATAAAAAGGGCAAAGATAAGAAGCGGGACAAAAAGAAACAGCAGTCTTCGCAGGTTGTCCGGGCTGAAACAGTACCAGCGGAAGAGGTCCCAACAGTACCCATCGGTTCACTTCAATCAATTAGTACGCTCAAACCAGCCGTGTCAGTACATTCTGTTGCATCAATGCGTGCCGTCGGAGTACACACGCCATTGGTGGCTCAGCCAGTAGAATATCGCCGTGGGCTGAGTGAATGGATTGAAATCTGGCGTGATGGCATGCGCCCGGGTTATTTACCCCTCTCGCTGATGCCAATCATTCTCGGTAGCGTCCTGGCCTGGACCCAGAGCCTGACAGCTCAACATCCATTTGGACACTTCAACATAATCAACTTTGCGCTCGCACTTATCTCAGCAATCATTCTCCAATCTGGCGCACACTTGATTAATGATTACTATGATTATCAACGCGGTGTTGATGCCAGTAATACTATGGGTCCCGGTGGCCTGATCCAGCAAGGACTGGTCAAGGCACCACGTATGTTATACATTGGCTTAGGTCTCCTGGGCCTGGGAGGTGTTGTTGGTCTGCTGGCATCCCTGGCCGGTGGTCCATTGGTCTGTCTGTTCGGTCTGATCATTGTCTTATGCGCGTACTTCTTTAGTGCCAGCCCCAAAGCGCTCTCAACCCTGGGCCTGAGCGAACTGGTCGGCTTTATAACCTTTGGATTATTAAGCGTCATGGGCGCATACATGATCCAGACACATGGACAGTTATCCGTTGCAGCCTTTCACTATAGCTTGCCACTTGGTTTCCTGGCCGCGGCCACCATTTACGCCAATAATATGCGAGATATTGAGGGAGATGCTCACGTTAACAAGCGAACCCTGGCAACACTCCTTGGACTGCGCTGGAGTCGGATCGCATATATCATTTTGATGCTCGCAGCGTATCTGGTCGTCGTGCTGCTCGGTGTGCCACATACTCGCCCTCACTATGTCCTGATCGCACTGTGGACGCTGCCCGGACTGGTAGTCGCGATCAGTGGTGTCCTGCGTACAGAGATTTCAACCGGCTTTGATAATGTCATGCGTCAGACATTAAAAATCTACGTACAATTCACCATCCTACTCGCGATTGGCCTGATCATCGCCTACGCAATCCCGGTCATCCCTAAAATACCAGCCAACCTGCTCAAACTTCCCTGATATACTCCAAATTCATTCCCATCCAAAGAAGGCCCGATGCGCGCGCATCGGGCCTTCTTTGGATGGGAATGAATTTGTTAATAAGGAACTATTCGTCCTGATGATCCAATTACTCTATCCGAGACACAGGACATCGCACAAAAAGCAAAATATGAACAAGCGACTAAAGAAGCGATGGAACTCACAATTTGACACTATTCCAAATCTTCATCTATACTACAAGTAAATAAAGTAACCTGGGAGAGAGAAAGCCAGTCCGCTTTAACTCTCCCTTTCTTATGCCAACTTCTAATGAGAAAGGATCAAGAGGGTGCTCATCGACAGCCACACCCATGTAGATACCGAACGCTTTGACAACGACCGCGAAGCGGTAATCCAGGCCGCGTTAGCCGGTGGAGTCACGCGTATGGTAGATCCAGGGTGCGATCTGGCCTCCAGCCAGGCCGCGCTCGAGTTAGCCAGGAGCCATCCCGGAGTGATATTCGCCGGAGTGGGAGTTCATCCGCATGAAGCTACGACCTATACGGAAGAGGTTGAGCATCAATTGCGTGCCATGGCTGCCGAACCTGAAGTAGTGGCAATTGGTGAATTCGGTCTTGACTACTTCCGTATGCTCACGCCACGCGAAGTACAACGCACGGTCTTCTGTGCTCATTTGAAACTGGCTCGCGAGTGCAATCTTCCTTGTATTATCCATGTACGTGATGCTCATGATGATGTCATGGAACTCTTACGTGCCCATGGTCAGGGCTTACGTGGTGTCTTCCATTGTTTCTCGGGAGATGTCGCGCAGGCAGAAGAATGCCTGGGCTTTGAGGGTTTTATGCTCTCATTTGCAGGTCCGCTGACAAAACAAGGAAATGCGCTCCCTGATGTGGCTCGTATGGCTCCTCTTGACCGCATACTGGTTGAGACGGATAGCCCCTATCTGGTCCCTAAACCCCTGAAGACCAGACGGAATGAGCCACTCTTTGTCAGACAGACCGCAGAGAAACTGGCAGAAATACGTGGTATGACTCTGGAAGAGATAGCTCAGGTTACTACCACAAACGCAATTCGTTTGTTCCGCCTAGGAGAAAAGCAAGCATGAAACTGTTCAATACACTCACCCAATCCTTGCAGGAGTTTGTCCCGCTTGACGATACGGTGAAGATCTATGTTTGTGGCGTAACCCCTTACGACACAACTCACCTCGGACACGCCTTTACTTATCTTACCTTCGATACATTAATGCGCTATTTAGAATATACCGGCCATAAAGTTAAATATGTACAGAATGTAACCGATATTGATGATGATGTCATTCGCAAAGCGCGTGAACTGGGTATGCAATGGGATGAGCTGGGCAACCGCGAGATTGAGCGCTTCCTGGATGATACGGATTCTCTCAATATTCGCCGACCAGATGTCTATGCACGCGCGACAGATGAGATTGAACGCATTATTGAGCTGGCGCAGGCTCTGGTAGAACGTGGCTATGCCTATGTCAACGAGGGCTGCGTTTTCTATGATGTGAAACATGATACCGAGTTCGGTGCGCTGGCCCAATCGATTGGTCTGAATGATTATCAATCCATGCTCGCTATCGCCAACGAGCGCGGCAATTTCCCTGAGGATAAACGCAAACGCGATCCCCTGGATTTCGTACTCTGGCAGGCGCAGGCACCCGGTGAGCCCGCCTGGGAGAGCCCCTGGGGAGCAGGACGCCCCGGCTGGCATGTAGAGTGCAGCAGTATGTCGATGCATTATCTGGGTCAGCAAATCGACATCCATGGCGGTGGGGCCGATCTTACCTTTCCACACCATACCTGTGAAATCGCGCAGTCCGAACACTACAGCGGCAAAGCTCCGTTTGTACGAACCTGGATGCACGTCGGCATGGTCTATCAGGATGGCGAGAAGATGAGCAAGTCGTTAGGCAATCTGACGTTGGTCAGAAATTTATTGAAAGAATATAGCGCCGACGCGATCCGCATTGTCTTACAGAACCATCACTACCGCTATCCCTGGGAATGCTTCCCCGAGGATTTGAAAATTGCGGCGGATACAGCGCAACTCTTCAAACAGGTGCGCGAGCTAATAGGCCCTCGCCTGGATGGTGAAAATACCATGCTCCACAACCGCTTCATTGCGGCCATGGAGAATGATCTCAATACACCCGAAGCCCTACAACTGCTCAAACAAAGCGCACGCGAGGCACTCGACACACGCGATAAGAATCTCGGTGCCGAAGTCCTGCGTCTGACCGGCATTCTTGGTCTCACCGCTTAAATAAGTCTACAACATCGCATAGAAGACCCGATTCTTCACGCATCGGGTCTTCCTGTCTCTCCATGATCAACCCATGGTATCTCAGCACAATCCTTACCTTCGCCGATCTGTTTTAATGATACACTGGATCTTAATAAGCTGCTCAAATAACAAATCGTCTATGCGCAAGCAAGGATACTACTATGAAACGACGCTTCCCAGGTATGTTCGCCATTATTTGTGTCCTGATACTGGTATTAGTACTACTCGGCATCGGGACATCAGCCTATACCGAGCAGAGCACGCTTGCCAGAATTGGCAACGTTAAGGCGGCAAACACCCTTGCAGCCAGAATCTATCTTACCCACGACGCGCTAGTACAACGCTTCCAGCAAGAAATTAATCGGCAGCTTCCACAGCTCAAAAAGAATGCCATCAACAATGTAACTGGAGGTGCATCCGCCAGCTCTCAGGGCTGGGAGGGACAACTAGTCAATGCGCTGATAGATCCCTCAGTCACCCTGAGCACACTCACGCCTGAGAGTAACGGCCTGAACGCTGGCTTAACCCTCAGCCTTTATCCCGGCGATAGCACACCAACCACCTCACACATGTTGATTACCTTCCATATTCTCAATGGATCAAACATCCAGGTGAGCAGTCAGGCCCTGCCAGGAAGTCAGGCATTGATAACCGGTCCGATTACCACGCTACAGGTTCCCATAGGCACGCTGACCACCATTCAAACCACACCCAATTGCGGCGATGCCAATCTAAAACTAGGTTTACAACTTCCACTACAGCATAGCCAAACACAGGGCATGCTCAACAGCACCCATCCACAATATATACAGACCATACAGACCATACAGGATAGTCAGACCCGTCCTCGCTACGCCACGCTCAGTATGCAGACAAGTAGACGCAACAATCTGGCTAGCCAGACAGCACTACCAGCCGGTGTTGAAATTCCATTCAGCTCATTGTCATCCCTGGCTGCGGGCATCGGCACAATCAAGCTCAACAGCAGCCTGGAGGTCAACAATATCCAGCTTGGCATACAGAATAATCAGCTAGCTGTTACAGCGGATATTGTGGCCCTGGTCTTTGGAAAACCAACCCTTAAACTGGGCACCACCACCACGCTTATCGATCCTCAGGCCCTCAACGGCAAGCTGGCGCTGCATGTCGCTAAAACCACCCTTAACGTCCTCATCTTCAGCTTTCCCGAAGATAGTTACAATCAGCAGATCCAGCAGATGCTCAGTCAACAGGTAGGCAATGTCCTCAATGGCAAATTCAACGTCAGCGCCGTCAAGCTCGGTCCTGATCCACATCTCCCCTGTGCCGCTACAGATAGCATGATCCTCACTGGCACAACCACTATTAACTAAAAGGCATGTTTGAGAGACAAGGAATAGCTCGTCTTTCAAACATGCCTGTGTTTAGAGGTATCATATAATAAAATAACGGCTTTCTCCCTACCCCTATTTAGTACAGGATACCAATAGGGATAGGGAGAAAGCACCGGGCAGTTATGGTAAGCGTGGGAATTTGGAGAAGTCAGGTTTGCGCTTTTCCAAGAAAGAGTTTTTGCCTTCGCGGCCCTCTTCTGTCATGTAATAAAGCAACACGAGAGCATAAGCTGGATAAGGCGTTGCGGATCATTTCAGAAACAAAACTATGCTCGTCCTGGTTTTTGGCGCTGTGGAGCAGTTCGCGCTCTAAACGCTGATCCTCTTCGAGAGTATTGCCTCGTGGCGCAGAGCCCGCTAAGGCCATCGTTTGAATCTGACCATCAGCACTGCACACGAGCTGTTCAGGAGTCGCACCAACAAAATAACGCTTCCCCCTCTGGATAGCGAAAATATACGCTTGCGGATAACTCCGGCTCAGACGCCGCAACGTGGCATCAATATCGAATGGCTCACCCTGGCTTGTGAGCTGAACGGCTCGCGCCAACACAACTTTTTGAAAGTCCCCCTGCTTGATACGATGGATGGCTTCCCCAACTTGCCCTTTCCAGAGCTCCGGCTCCAAGATATCACGGGATAAAAACATGTTTGGCGCGGGCGGGCGCTCTATTGGGATAGGAGAGCGTTGGATCAGAGAAGTAAGATGATCAAGATAAGCTGCCAGTTCGGTGGCACGCTGAGTAGCATCGGTGGTGACAGAGACAAGAGTGTTGAGGGTAAGCGCAGCACATTCATCATCACAATGGAAAAGGAGCGTAGGCAGGATCAATAAGCCAGCAGGAAAACCTTGCCAGAGATCTGTCGCCGGATTAAGTGTATCAAAAGTGAAACCGCCAAAGAGGATTGGTCCACTCGTGTGCGTTGGCACTTCAGTAGATGTAGCATGCATCAGGGTGTGCTGCTGAAGCGTACGCCAGGCAGCCGCAGCCGTCGTGACACCCTCTGATCCGTTCGTTTCAATAGTGATGGTCGCACCAACACCAGTTAAGATGCGCCCCTCGGATGGGCGCGCCCAGTAGAAGCTGTCTCCTAATCCAAGCGCATGGAATGCACGAAAAACACGCAAAGGTTCAACAGATAAAAGTGGATAGGAGATACTAAAAAGAACATCATGATCAGCGAGTACTGCCTGAGCAACAGCTTTCTGTAAACAATACAAAAGTTCGAACGGCTTCCTTCTGCCAATTTAAGGTAAACGGGCATTCCAAGGCGCACTTTTTCCACTAATACAGAGTTAAAAAGAACCATTCGGTGATGACTCAGCAAGAGCACCAAGAAGAAGCGCAAGCCTTGCGTGCAGCTTAATCACTGGTAGATGCATGATATCAATCAGAAACGGAATTGTTGCTAGTATGATCTCAATGTGGGTATCCTGGTTCAAGACTGTTTTGGCCAAACTATCAAACGAAGCACTAACCTTTGCTTCATCAGTTGAAATCAAATCACGAAACAACCCAGGAATGGCATAGGCCGTACCTGCACCTCCGTCAAGTTTATTCCAATCGATCTGGTCAAGGTTATTGATCAGGTCAAGATTATTGATCATATCTCCTCCGGGCATTAAAACGATAAAGCGGAATGCTGAGAACTTGTTTGGGATCAGGATTTTCGATGCTCTATCTTCCTGTTACGTGTTGGTGGTAAAAAGAAGAAATAGAGAAGTCAAAAGCTGCCTGGCAGTCCAAATATGATCGGTAAAAGCAATAGCAGTTTGTTGCTTGAACAAAGTGTTTGATTCCCATCACCAGCGGGATCTTGCTGCTCACCTGCTGGCAGGCGCAGGCGCGCCTGCGCCCTTTTTATTGTATGTTGCTGTAAATGAGCATAGCTCATTTACAGCAACATACAATAAAAAGTGGTTTGAGCACCATTGGTGCGAAAACTCATGCACCAGGATGGTGAAGACCATAGAGTTTTCAGATTGAAGATATGAAAGATAGTGCCAGACTCAACGATTTAATTGATGCTGGCACTATCTTTCATAGTATTGACGTTGTGGGATGTCAGGCCGAAACGTCTTCGGCGTAGATCTTTCCGCTCTCTTTGAGAGAGTCGGGAGAGCGTTTTTGGAGTATGATGGTGATGATGATACCTACGACAAGCCAGAGCGCGACAATTGGGCCTGCCAGATTAAGCGGAGCAGCCGGAAGAGGCGAGAATTGGAAGTACAGCACAAACAGTAGGATGATGAATGGGATCACTGGCGCAATGATGTGCCGGAGAACATTGAATTCATCCCGATGTTTGCGCAGGTAGAAAATTGGTACGGAGGCACAGGTAGCCATGTAGACGAGGATGATGGGTAGCGTGAGCACGGTGCCCAGGAAGGCGAAGCCCAGAGTTGTTCCATAGATGACACCCGGTAGCAATGAGAAGACAACGGCGATGATCATGGTGAAGATGATAGCAACATCCGGTACGCTATCTTTATTCAAATGCGCCAATACATGCGGTAGGGAGCGGGTACGGCCCATGGCATAGAGCATACGCGAGGCTGCATTGACACCAGCATTTGCGTTCCCCAGCGCGCTATTCAAGATCGCCAGGATCACGATAATATGAAAGGGACCCCAGACACGGGTTGCCATTGTTCCCCAGGGATCAGGATCACCTGTGTAGGCAGAAAGCTTATCAATGCCCCAGCCAACGACGCCAGCATAGGAACAAAAGACATAGAAGATACCGATCAATACGGCTGCCAGGAAGATAGCACGTGGTACGGTGCGGCGTGGATTCTTCGCTTCTTCCGCTAGTTGCGCTGAAGATTCAAAGCCTGAAAAGGCGAGTAGCACGAAGACCATGCCGAAGAATACACCCTGCCAGCCACCCAGGCCACTTTGCAGGCTGGATGCTGGATTAAAGACCGCCCAGGTATTATGTCCCGAGGTGGCAATCAACCAGATTGATAATACGCCAAAGACGATAATTTCGATTACGCCCAGTACGATACCAGTATCGGCTGACAGTTTGATACCAAAGAAGGTCAAAGCAAAGACGATAACGGCGAAAATCAGTGCCCAGACTGCCCAGCCCAGTGAAATATGAAACACATTGCTCACAAATGAGTCAGCAACTGGTCCTAATACCAATAGCTGGAAGGGTACAATCAATAAATATGCCAGATCGAACATCCAACCAGTCAACCAGCCAATACGAAATCCTAATGATTCGCTGACATAGGTGAAGTAACCACCGGCGGAAGGGAGATGTCGCGCCAGGGCACCGATGTTCAGGGCGATAAAACAACAGACAATTAAAGCAATCAGAACAGCGAGAGGGAGGGCACCTCCCGTAAAGGGAATCGCAGCACCCAGGCTGAAAGAAACAGCCGAGGCTGGCGCCATCGTCGTAATAGATTGGAATAAGACACCGGGCAAACCAATTGTGTTGGCACGTAACTGGCCTTGCTCGGGTGGGGAAGAAGTTTCAACGGACATACCAGTCTCCTTCACTAAACACTTGAAAACGGAACATTTACGACTCAAGGCTGCTCACGTATCACATGGAAAGAATAGAAAACGAACGTTGCTGAGCGCCAGAATGACGATATCTGGCCTATTCTTCTGATGGAACTTTACAGCACAAAGCTATCAAACATCCCTGACCACAACTACTTTTGAGAGAACGCCGAACCTATAAAAGAGGCAAGTTCATGGCTATTCAGTAGATCGTATGCATCAGCATCGAATACAATACACCAGTTCCATCCGGATGGGGAATATAAACTCCAGTATAAACCAATCCAACACATCAAGCAAGCGCTATTAAATAGACAGGCACACAAACGCCTGCACCCTATTTACTCTGTGGTGTAGAAAATGTACTTTGAACATTTTCTACACCACAGAGTAAATAATTCTAAGCACCTCAGGTGAGAAAAATCATATGGGAAGAACCTGGGAAACGAGCACGCTCTATGAGAAGATGCTGAGCGGCAAGAGTGCCGCAACCAGCCAGTTAGGCATATCGACTACTTCACACAGCTTTAAATCTACCACCACGCTACATAACATATAAGCATCGTTGCGCGATAGTCCATAAGTACGTACAAGATGATCGATCATATGGCGTACCGCATTGCGCGTCGCCTCAGCTGGATCGGGTCCAATACCATCAGTGCCATAATACGGGGCGGTATTGGTACGCACGGTCAACGGGCCGCTGGTCAGGAACTGCGGCTCCTGTACCTGTATGTCTTTACGCACCGTCAGTCGGACTGTAGCATGCATAGGTGCCTCAATTGCGGTACCACACACCTCACCATCTCCCTGGGCGGCGTGCCCATCGCCCATCGAGTACAGAGCTCCCTGTACCTCAATCGGCAAATAGAGATGCGCACCTTTCGTCAAATGTTTGGTATCCATATTGCCGCCGTGGCGATAGGGTGGAATAGTGGAATGGGGACCTGGAGCTGCTGGAGCCAGTCCAATCTCGCCGCAGAAAGGTGCCAGCGGAATACGAATGCCAGGAGCAAACTCGGCCCAGCCATCAGCTCCGTCCTCAAGCTGCCAGATCTTCAAAGCTGGCTCGGTAAACTCATCAGCAAGCAGACCAAAGCCAGGAATCACCGCCGTCCAGCCCCAGGTAGCCGGCTGTAAATCCACTATCTCAACCTCCAGCGTATCCCCTGGCTCAGCCCCTTCCACATAGATAGGACCATTCACGTGATCAACCAGCGCAAAATCAAGCTTCGCCACATCCTCAACCGTGCTCGTAGGACCAAACTGGCCGCCAGCAGAATCGAACAGATCAAACTCTACAATCTCACCGGATTGAATAGTATCAATTGGTTCGACACTATGATCCCAAAACGCGTGCCGCTGATTGCGGTGTACATGGATAGTTCTTCCGCTCTTTTGTATATTCGTCATACCGTTTCACAAACATCCTTTCCACGCAATCCTTGCCTTATAAAAATATATACCAGTCGCTTGATTCTAGGGTAGCCGATTTCGCGCCAAAAGACAAGGCAGTCGAATACTTGCCACATAGCAACATGCCGTTCACTTCCTATAATGCCTATTTACAGCCAGAGGGAAAGTAGGATATTGTCAGGAGGGTGATAGGTGTGTTGATGTATGTATTGATATACAGGCAGATCAAATAGCTCTAGTTCTAGCGACAAGGAGCCCTAAAAATGATACAAAAAATGACTCCTCCAAATGATGAGATGCTGGATATTGTCCCCGACTTATTGACACAACTTGTAGCTACCGATGCTCCGCCAACGGTCCCGTTGCCGCCAGCGGAGCCTGAATATCACGCGACGGTCCATGATATGCCAATTGATGATCGTCCCCGTGAGCGTCTTCAGAAATTCGGAGCCGATACCCTCTCGACAGCGGATCTGCTGGCGATCATTCTACGCACAGGCACCCAGCGGGAAAACGTGGTTGAACTGGCAACCAAGCTACTTGCCAAATATGGTGGTTTATCAGGTCTGATGAGTGCCGATTTTTATGAACTCGGGAATGAGCATGGCATCGGTGCCGCCAAATCAGCCCAGTTAAAGGCATCCTTAGAGATTGGCAAACGCCTGAGCATGCTTTCGAGCAAGAAACGCTATCAAATCACCTCCGCCGACGACGCTGCACGTCTGGTACGCATGGAGATGATGTATCTGGACCATGAGGAGATGCATATCATTCTGCTCGACACCAAAAACCAGGTTATCGAATGTATCAAACGCTATAAGGGGACCGTCAATAGCTCTGTACTGCGTATTGCCGAAGTTATGCGACCGGCGATCACGCGCAACAGCCCACGTATGATCGTCTGCCACAATCATCCCAGCGGCGATCCATCCCCCTCACCCGAAGACATCGAAGTCACGCAGCAACTGGTAGAGGCAGCCAAGCTCCTGGATATCGACATCCTTGACCATATCATTATCGGCAATCCCCGCTATATCAGCCTCAAAGAAAAACTGCACTGGTAATCGATAGGCATCAAACTCCCAGATGCTTATCTGCGGCAGGTGCTCACGCGCCAGCATCCTTATATATATATTGCAGGAAAAGTGTAAAGAACTTTTCCTGCAATATATATACCTATTTGAGCACCCTGGGTGCAAAAAAATCATACGTAAAAATCGCGAAGGCCATAGGCATCTAACACATACTGAAAAACAATCAGTTAGGCTTTTGCGACAGCCTTTTCGCTTTTCTCGTTTTTTGAGCCTTTATGTTTGCGGGAACGGCCGTCGCCATCCGAAGAACCTTTATGGTCATGCTCTTGCTCATCCTCTGGTTCAAGGGCGGCATCGAGCACCTCTCGGATATCGCTGACATAGACAAAGGACATCTGGTCGCGTAGCTCAACGGGAATATCTTCGAGCAGGTCAGCCTTGTTCTTCTCAGGCAGGATCACGGTCCGAATACCTGAGCGATAGGCGGCCAGGGTCTTCTCCTTGATACCACCAATCGGCATGACCTTGCCACGCAGGGTAATCTCACCAGTCATTGCCACATCCGAGCGCACCTTGCGACCAGTCGCAAGCGAAACCAGTACCGTTGTCATGGTAACGCCAGCTGACGGTCCATCCTTAGGGATACCTCCTGCAGGGACGTGAATATGGATATTCTGGCCCTCAAAGACGTTCTTAGGCAAGCCCAGTGCGGTTGCATTGGAACGTACATAGCTCAGAGCTGCCATCGCCGATTCTTTCATCACATCACCAAGCTGACCGGTCAGAATCAAACGCTCTTCTTTTCCGGGCATAGTCGCGACTTCGATGAACATGATCTCGCCGCCGACAGCGGTCCATGCCAGGCCAGTGGCAATGCCGGGACGGTCGATACGCTCAGCCACCTCATCGAAGAAACGCTGGCGACCAAGATATTCAGGAACCTGATCGACAGCAATATGGATTGGAGCCTGCAAACCTTCGGAGATCTGACGAGCCACCTTTCGGCTAAGAGAGCCAATCTGACGCTCAAGATTACGCACCCCGGCCTCACGTGTATAATCACGTGCCACGCGGCGAATAGCATCATCGTCAATCGTCAATTCATTTTCCTTCAAACCATTAGACTCACGCTGCTTGGGCAACAGATAGTTAAGCGCTATATGGAGCTTCTGCTCCTCTGTATAACCCGAGAGCTCCAGAATCTCCATGCGATCCCGCAATGGAGCAGGAATTGGCTCTAAGGAATTGGCGGTGGCAATAAACATGACTTTGGACAGATCAAAGGGCAAGTCCAGATAGTTATCGCGGAAGTTATAGTTCTGCTCGGGGTCCAGAACCTCTAGCAGCGCCGAAGAAGGGTCTCCACGCCAGTCTGCACCGACCTTGTCCACCTCGTCAAGCATGATCACGGGATCGTTCGCCTCGAGACGACGTAACGTCTGAATGATTCTGCCCGGCATAGCGCCAATATAGGTACGACGATGACCACGAATCTCAGCTTCATCACGAATACCGCCCAGCGACATGCGTGCAAACTTGCGACCAAGCGCGCGAGCAATCGACTGTCCCAGGGATGTTTTACCCACGCCCGGAGGTCCCACAAAGCATAGAATAGGCTCACGATTGATAGGACGGCCCGCCTCTTGATTGATCAACGGCTGTGTCGGGATAATATTTTCCACCTCCACACCACCCTCAATCTCAACCTCAGCGCGAGCACGCTCCTTCTCCTCGGACAAACGATCCTCTTTCAAGCGGCGTACCGCCAGATACTCAAGGATGCGCTCTTTAATCTTTTGCAGATCGTAATGATCTTGATCCAATACTTCACGAGCATGTGGCACGTCGATCTGCGTTGCGGTTCCTTTATTCCAGGGCAACGAAACCAGTAACTCGACATACGTGCGAATAATGCTGTACTCAGGCGAGACCGTGGGCAGCTTCTCCAGACGCGATAGCTCGCGATTGGCTTCTTTATAAGCCTCATCAGGCATTTTCGCATCCTCAAGCTTGCGGCGCAGCTCATTCACGGTTGCCTGCTCTTCGCTCTCCTCACCCAGTTCACGCTGGATCGCTTTAAGCTGTTCGCGCAACAGATATTCCCGCTGCACCTTGCCCATCTCTTCCTGAGCGCTATTCTGGATTTTCTTGCCCAGCTCAAGAATCTCCAGTTCATGGGTCAGGAAATCGCTCAAGCGGTTCAACTTCTCGTGAACTGAATCGATCTCCAGCAGCTTCTGGCGCAGTTCCATCTCCATCTGCACAAAAGTCGCGATTACATAGACAACCTGGCGCGGCTCCTCAAGGTTCAGCGTTGCCGCCGCCACACCCTCAGGCACATTCTGCACCAGGGCAACGAGGCGCTGGAAGTAACTGATCACATTGCGCTTAATCGCCTCGGTCTCGGTATCGTTCTCCTGTGTATCCGGCTTGGAAGTCACGCGAGCCATAAGATAAGGCTTTTCCTGCGTAAACTCATCAATCGTCACACGCTCCAGACCCTGAACAGCGATCTGAACCGTTCCATCAGGCATGCGGAACATGCGACCAACACGTGAGACCGTACCCACCCGATAAATATCATCGGGACCAGCATGGTCAATATCTGGCGACTTCTGGGCGACCAGCACCACCAGGCGATTGCCACGCATAACATCATCAATCAAACGAATATAGCGCTCTTGTCCAACCGAGAAGGGTTGTACAGAGAAAGGATAAATGACGGTATCCTTTAACGGCAAAATGGGCAGGACCTCAGGAATATTTAAAGGCTCCTCATCCTCAGCCCGTGGCTGAGTATCAGATGATTCAGATGATTCTTTAGCGTCCTCAGTTACAGTTACGGGAGCTGTGCCTGACGCATCAGAATCTGATTCATCACTGGTGCTGCTTGATACAGCAAAGGAACTTGCAGGCTCATCCTGTGGTTCCTGAGGTGCAGATTCCGTATCCGGGGATGATGTATCCTCAGAAGAGGGTGTCGATACAGGATCAACATCGGTAGCGGAATGTGTCTCATCAGCAGGCTGCGCAGCATCGGCGAGTTCAGACTCAACGACAACTGGCAAAATCTCCTGTTGGAATTCATTCGTAGCTTCAACGCGTTCCTTTTGTATCACGTCCTCTTGCGGCTCTGCCTTTTGATGATTTGTAATTTTCTCCATAAAATCTTCTCTACGTTGCGAATTTTCTTACTCTGGTTTGGCAACTCCCTGTATATGCACTTGTTCCACATTGCTCACAGGCAATTTAGGGAGATCAACAGAGAGTATGCCCTGTTCGTAGCGGGCAGTAACAGCATCACGGGCCACGGGCGTCAGGATAAAGACCTCAACCCGAAAAGGGCCATAGCGAATTTGCGCCTCTTGATAACTCAACCCTTGTTGGTGCTCATAATCGTCGCGGCGCTCGCCACTTACTACCAATGCGTCTTCGTAAAGGGTAACATCTATATCTTCTTCATTCATTCCAGCAAGCTCAATCTTCACTCGGATGACTTCTGGGGATTCCAGAATGTCAGCCAGAGGACGCCAGATGGTCGATTGATATAAGATCGATTGCTGGCCCTGGCGAAGTGCGTCATTGAAAAACTGACGATAATGCTGTTCCAGTTGCTTCTGCGAATTCTCGCGATAGCGATAAGTTACATATCGATAGCGCATGCGCATAGCTCATTACCCCTATCATACACAAAAAAGGATGGCGCACAGTCTCTCCTCACCTTTGTCTGGCAACAAAGAACTTGCTTGTATACAATATCACGACAAGCACAGCGAACGAAAGGAGAGAACGTGCATTCTATAGAAAATGGCAAAAGGAATAGAGCTTCCACTGACTGGATAATGTAAGTCTACTACCTTTTGCCATCAACGACGCGCTAGAAAAGAATAGAATGTTTTACCCGAGCGTGAGATCTTTTTCTCCTGCGGCAAGGGCTTCCTGGCATTCTGGGCAGAGATATTCATACTCGGAATTGCTATCTGAAAGTACATCACTTTGAATGACGCGCGCGTAACGAAGACGTGTTGCTTTGCTGCATCTCGCGCAAGTGACATACGTTTCCGTGACGGCAGTTCGTCGGGTACCAAGAACGTCTTCCTGCATGACCGACACCTGTCTTTCTCTACTATTTCAGAAAAGGATTTCAGCGTGTAATGTTTCAAATTGTTCCATAATAGTCGATAATGGAACCTTTGCCAGAGAACACATCAAAAGGCCCGTCTATAAGGCCTAACACCCTTGATTATGGCATGCCCTATATAAAATTGCAAGTGCGTTTGACGAGTCCACATTGATATGCTACTATGTTTCTATATTCCTCTGTGTACCATCGAGTATTTTCCTTGTAGCGCGACATAAGAACTTTTGTCATATACTGTCAGTTATCTCGACAATAATGAGGGCAAAAAATACTATGCTCACGCAAACGCTCGCACATTGGCTGAACAAGCTGTTCGCATGGTGGCCCTGGAGGCAAAGTGCCAGGGTAAATACTCCGCTACTCACCAGCAGCGCAAGCCGAAACATTTCGCCAGAAGCAAATTGGCGCCTGGGCGCTCATAGCGTGGAGCCTGTGATTCCACAATCTGGCACTATTTCTGCTATCGCGCTTGAACAACAAATGGACCATATTATTTCTGATGGCTCAATCCCACATGCCAACCAGCCAACCAGAGCAATTCAAAAGCAACCATCCCACCTGCGACCATTAGCCCAACTCAATCTTGATCCAGCCACTAACACTGAACGCCATTTACAATTTCTCCGTTTTCTTGTACAGCGTGGTACCTTTAACGACGACCTGAAGAAATAAACAAAGCAACAGCTAGCAGAGACACATAGGATGTAGCAGGATCTCTCCGGGAATGAGAGGCCGACACATTCTTCATAGGAACAAGGCATAAAAAAATATGGAGCTGGCTTGCTAACACTCCATATTTTTGTGCTCGTTTGCTACATTATGCAGCTATTTATACTCTGGCCGGGGTAAAACCCTGAGCCTGCGCCTCCTGTTCAGAAGCAAAGTAGATGACATCGATGGGCTGCTCACTGGCGTCGGCCAGTTGATCCAATGGTGTCGAAACAGGATAATATTGCTTTGTGTAGGCGACACCCACAAAGCTGGTATCCGCAGGTACAGAAGAAGCACTCGGCTCAAACGCATCTATCTCTTCAGGCACGGATTGCGCATCCTCATACGCTTCTTCACGTTCCTGAGAGGAGCGGAGGCTATAAATCTCTCCCCTCGGCTGAGAGGCAACAGGCTCTGTGTAGGCAGCATCCAGAGGCAATTCAATCGCTTGCTCTTCCGTTTCGGCTGGATGTTGCAGGCGACGCCGGATTAACACAAACGTGACGATGCCAGCAGCGGTCAAACCAAAACCGAAGCCCAGAGCAATCCAGAAGCGACGATCCTGTTCTGCAATACTCTGCTGTGCTTTGCGGCCCTTCTTCGCCCATTGATTGGTAACGGCACTACCACGCTCAGCAAACGCCTGTGAAAGCTTACTACTACGATCTTTCAAATCGTCGCGTAACTCACTGGTCCGGCTGATCAAATCCTGATTATTAGAACGAGCCCGTAGCTCAGTCAACACATCAGAAAGAGTCGTGCCGACAGACTGGACACGCTCCTGCCAATCCGCCTGTACATCGGTGGCGAAGGCAGCAACCTTTTCTTTATATTCCTGGCTACGTGCCGAAACGGGCGCTACTTCAGCCTGCTGCTGAGCTTGCATGCGTTCCCGAATAGCATTTATGACTGGCAAGATGGTACTTGCAGATAACACACTAACACGGACCCAACGTCCGGTTTCAGTGGTTATTTTTTTCTGGCTAGAACTCATAGAACCTCCTTATGCAGAGCAAAGCTACTATGTAGAGGTACACGATTCAATACCCATTCTCGATGTAGCGACAGCAAGAACAGAAAAGCGCATACTCAAAAATAACCTTCAGCACTCAGCATTCTCATCACTCCACCTGACAGGCAATACACAACTACCGTGGCAAAGCTTACGCATAAGTATGTCAGTTTGTATTGAAGTATGTCAAGCACAAAAAAAGGTATTTCATTAACAGCGCTGGTAATCAACGGGAGAGAAAAAACATAAAAAAGGGGCAACGAATAGAAGTGCAAAAACGAGTGTTATAAGCAATCATCCGAGATAATAAAAGCCAAAAAAGCATAGGAAATAAGCAGAAAGCACAAAGCCTCAGTTTTTTATTAAAATAAGGCGTAATGAACTAGAAATCTTCAGTGGTAAAATCGCTTAATTGCAAAACCAGGCGACAGAAGTGCAGAATCGCTGAAGCGGATTCGAGATAGGCCTCATCATTCGTATCGGGTTGCTGGGGGGTAGGAAGACGCTGACGCAAGGCACGCAGTACAACCATCACATCTTCTTTCACAGCGGCATCCAGATCACCGCGTTGCATCAAAAGCACAACCTGACTCACAATCGTATCAACTTCATGATGCATCATTTCTAGATCTTCGACCCAGAGACCATCATCTCCTTCGGTATCGTGCAGCCGCATTGTCTCTACATCCTCAACCCAGGGGCCCTCGTCATCATCATCCCACAAGAGTGAATCGCTAAACTGCTGATGACTGGCATCGCTACGCATAGGTTTACACGACTGTTGTAGGTGAGCTTGTGGCCCTTCCTGCTTTACGCCTAGCTCGTTCAATAGTGTAAACAATTCATCTTCCCAGCTAGCCATAGAGCACCTCCTTGTAAAACACCGTGGACAGTGATCTGAACAAGAACATCAGAGCTACAAGACAGCATACACTAGAAGTCTGTAATACAGCATAGTGCTTCTAAATAGCGCCAATCCTCTCAGACGTCGAAACCTCAACGGAAGTGTAGCACAGTGTTCCAGCAATGTAAATAACCCAAATGGTTTGAGAAGATGCTGCTAACGGTAGGACTTTTGCGCACCCGCACAGACGATAAATAAGAATGTTTAACTTTTGAAT
Organism: Dictyobacter arantiisoli; assembly: GCF_008326305.1. GTDB lineage: Bacteria > Chloroflexota > Ktedonobacteria > Ktedonobacterales > Ktedonobacteraceae > Dictyobacter > Dictyobacter arantiisoli. Next base: position 114,333 of record NZ_BIXY01000007.1, read on the forward strand.
AACACAAGTTTAATATATCTCTGCTACACTACAACCATCAACAAGATTCACTGCCTGAATGGTAACAAGGGAACAGGTATTGAGAAGCGCGAGGAAGTAGACTACTTCATAAACCCTCGGCAGCATCTCCCTGCATTCCCCACACTATATGCTGGTAATTATTTTACAATTACTGGCATATTACCGCTTGTAGCGACGTTTATGCAACAGCGTAGACGCTCGTTCGCCGGGCGAGAAGTATCTTCGCACTTCTCGCCCATAGGGACCCTATAACATTGATAAACTGTTGCATATTTATGATCACATTGTCAATACAGGAGAGATGGTAGCACAATCTGGCTGCAACTAAGATTCTTCATCCTGTAAGGTGTTTAAAATGAGTTCTTCGGTATTCTGCTTGCGCCTCTCATAGCGGGCGCGCCGTAAGTCACTGGGCAACATAGGATTAATCAGGCCAATGCAGACGCGAATCAGGCCGATCAAAACGACAATCGCTCCAAAACCAATCAATAAGCCTTCCGTTGAATACGCTCCTTCATCCAGCATTCGGCCAATCACTATCAGAATGCAGCCAATACCAATAATCAGTAAACCGCTCCAGGTATATTTATTCCACTTGCGCGAGACGGCACGATCTAATATCTCAGTCTCTTCCACCAGGTTAGGATCTGGCTCTGCCATAATGGAACCTCTTTCTTATTGTATACAATAGATTTGTGGAGAGGACTGAATGAAACGAATGATAGCGTGCTAAAAATTGTCCTCTTGTGTTTTATACGCCAGCTAGCGACTTCTCGATCCAAAACCAGAAGATTCCATGTAAACAGCAGCTTTGTATACTCTATTTGTGGATAATGAAGTGAGCGAAAAAACAACTGGTAGCATGTCAGTACAACCAGAAAGAACAGGAAGGGGAAAATGAGAGGGAAAAAGCAGCTTCCCTTCAGTCATACAATGCATACATCACCTATTCAACAGAGAAAGGAGACAGTCAGGCAATGGAAACTCTCTTTATTGCAGAATATTGGTTGAGGAGACACGTAGCAATGGTGTAAAGAGTCCCATCAAAACGCCCTCTTCAGTATCTACTACAATACCGCTACTCTGCTTACGATACTGTCCACAGCCGATTTCGCGCCGATTAAAATGACAACGAATCTGAAATGTCGTGCCCGACACTAACTGTTCAACGCTCGCCAGACACTCGTGCAGCGTAAGCATCCGCCGCCAGGGAGAGAGCGTATCATCCAACCAGATCTCTAATAGGAACTCTTTTGACGGCTGATCCACACTACTGGTATGCAAGCTCGTCAGAGCGGTAACGGGTACAAAATAAGAATGATCATTCATGCTCATCACTTCTTTCACCGTTGATCAAAGCACAATCAGTCATAACAGACAAAAGGATTGGAGGATTTTCACCAGTGCTACCGGAGAGTAACACTTTAGGCACTATAGGTTAAGCTTATCTACAAGGAAAGATACATAGACAGAAACATACATGGACAAAGAGAGCAATGGATTGTATAGCAAATAATTCAGGATAAGTATACAAAGAGAGAGAAATATTCTAAGTATTCTAAGCGAATTCTAAGTAGAATATACCATACCCATCCTCAAAAGTACAGGGTATAGAGAGCTAAAAATGTCTCTATCCCTTTTCTATAGCTGCTTTATAGAATGTGTCAGTCTTCTATGCCTCATCCATGAATTTTCACGCCTTTGGAGCTCAAAAGGTTTTATAGTATGGTACCGAAGGGATGCTGAGTGTATCCCTTCGGTACCATACTATAAAAAAGGGCGCAGCCGCATCAGCACTTGTCCACAGTCACTTTATTTTTGTTCATCAATCTGTAGAGTCCAATCGCCGGTTGCATTGATATCCAGATAGACCGATCCCCCTTGATGCAGGATCGTCTCATCAGAGGTTGTTGTCCCGTCCTTACAGGTTGTATTGACAGCCATATCCTGCATGGTGCCATCTGGCGTATACACAAGCACACTCAACACGCCATCTATTCCCTGGCCGAGACCACTACAGGTATACTTTAGCTTCCAGGTACTCGCAACCGGAAAAACAGCCGTCTTTTTAAGTCCATGCCCACTAAATTCCTGTATCTTGGCCCATCCCGGAGAAGTTGCAGGAAGCGCGGTAGTCGTAGCCTGCATCACCGAAGAGACCGCCGCATGTGGAGTAGCCGCCGTATGCGTTGAGCCGTTGAGAATAACACTCAATGATCCCATGCAGATACACAGGGCCAGTATCAATACAGCACCAATGATCCAAAAGAGCTTCTTACTCTTCTTCGAGGGTTGCTCAAAGAAAGCCGCCCGAGCCTGCGGCGGCTGAGAAAGCGTAAAATGCGCTGGTGGCTGATAGGGATCAAACGATGATTGTGATTGCGTGGGACCAACTGGAGGTTGTGGGCGATTCAGATCATCAAACATGCTCATTCTTCCTCTCCTCAAAAGACAACATACCACGTATCCTAAAAATGACCGCTCAATTGGGCCGTCAATTATACTATGCGTTGTCACTCGCCAGAAATAGAAAGAATTGTGAGCGAATGTTACTGGTTGCTATTGGAACTTATTGTTCGTCGTCTGCTGGGACATGAGCATAGACACCAGCCAGGGCCAGCGAGCTATCCAGACAGGGATCAACAACCATAGCATGTAGCTTCTCTCAATCCTTACAAGATGTATATAGTAAATATTGCACCTTTTCGCCACAAACTGACATACCGTCAGGTCCGGAAGTATCGCGCTACCATATTCACGCACAAAAAAAAGGGAAGCTGTTACACTTCCCTTTTGGTGGTAGCGGCGACAGGAATCGAACCTGTGACACAGGGCTTATGAGTCCCTTGCTCTACCGACTGAGCTACGCCGCCAAGCTTGACAGGTCCTGCCTCTAGCAGGATTTTTGTCTGTTCGCTTTACGGCACTATAATATCACGACTATCAATAGGATGCAAGGGGTTAAGTGATGAATTTTTCTGGCTTAGAAAAATTCTATCAAAAAATACTCTCTGATGGGACGCAAAAGATTAGCGTACCACACGATTATATGCCTCAATCACAATATCTAATGCCTGCTGCTCGCCAACTAGCGTTTCCAGTTCTTCCTGATATGTGCCCAGAGTGCTATATCTATGATTAATAATGTCATGACGCGCGGTTACTGCATAACCAGAGAGCATCTGATTCATGGCACGGCATACCGTTTCAATTTGGTCTCTAAGCCTACGCACTTCACTCCTACATTCACCCATGCCCGGGCTCCTTTCTTCCTATTGTATTGTCAGAGACTTAAAAAACCTGCTATACTAGCAAAACTTCCCGTATACAGTATTAAACTAAAAATTCGAGTTTTACAGGACATTTATCGCATTACTGTGTGGATATGTAGAAGTTAGGAAAGGGACACGCGATGACACCGCACACACTGAAAACACGTAATCACTCACCACTATCTCAGATTGTACGCGAGTATCGAGATAAATTTAACCTGACGCAGGAACAATTAGCACACGATCTCTCAGTCGATGTACGTACCTTACGCCGTTGGGAAAGCGGAGAAACGGTGCTCAATGATGTACGAGAACTACGGCGCGTAGCCGATCTTTTAGGGGCAGAACCCGAACGTCTGGGCATCACTAAATCCACATACACAGCCGTAACGCTAGAACAAGTTGATAGCATGCTGGAACATATCTGGTATCTGATCGATGTTGCACGCAGCATGGAAGCTGATATGCTGATCACAAAGCTGATCCAGGATCTTAACGCTCAGCTGACCGATGAAAATGTTGAATTGCTCCGCCGCCTGGCTCAGGCCTTACATCTGGCTGGCTATGTCAAATCGGTGACAACACGTTCCAATGAAGCCTATCATTCACTGCATCAATATGCGGAAATGGAGCGTGTGGCTCGCTTGATCCAGGACGATACCCTGTTAAATATCGCTCTGACCTATGAGGGGGATATGTATTGCCGGGGCGGCAATATCCAACAGGGCATTCAATATCTGGAGGCGGCCCGCGATACCACTCCGCGAGCGGATACCGCTGCACGTGGCAATGGTATCCAATTGCTTGGTCGCGCCTACTTACGCGTCAACCAGATCAAATCCTTTGAACAGGCAATGGCCCAGGCTGAGGAACTCTCACAACAAATTGATCCTCGCCACAGCAGTACGCGTGGACAATATAGCCTCGGAACCGTATATGAAGAATATGGACGCAGCTATACACGCCTGGGAAAAATCCAGCCCGCCATGGATTATCTGGATAAGGCGGAAAAAACATTGGAGCCCACCAAGCACTGGGAAATATTGATCAAGACAGCCCGTGCAATGGCACTGGTACGGGGAGGCGAGATTCAAAGCGGAGTCCAGCTGGCCGTCGAATCGGTAGAACAATGCCGGGAGTACGGCACAGTGCGTCTGATGGAACGCATCTATGGTATCCAGAATCATATTGATCGCCTGACACGCGACATTGGGATGGTAGGGGCCAAGCTGCATGAAGCTCTGGATGGTCCGGTGGAATATGCCATCAAAAGTGATGATTCACCTACGGTGCTATAACAGTCTGCACTTCTATAAAGAGTGTGTGTGACCCCATCCCTGGCGGGATCTTTTTGTTCGCCTGCACACGGGTCACCCCGAATTGTTCGAACATCGGTTCGAACAATTCGGGGTGGTAGAAAAAGCAAGAGAAAAGAATGGATGATGCTCAATCCAGAGCCGGCTCAAGGCCCAACGAAGTCGATATAATGGTACGATGGTTTCTTTTAGCTTCTTTCC
>NZ_BIXY01000008.1:0-22450 GCF_008326305.1 Dictyobacter arantiisoli
GGAAAGAAGCTAAAAGAAACCATCGTACCATTATATCGACTTCGTTGGGCCTTGAGCCGGCTCTGGATTGAGCATCATCCATTCTTTTCTCTTGCTTTTTCTACCACCCCGAATTGTTCGAACATCGGTTCGAACAATTCGGGGTGACCCGTGGACATCACACACTACCTGGCTGGTTAAGCAAGCAACATGACTTTAGTCATGTTCAGGCACAATATTATTGTCAACTATATTCAATGTAGCTAATATGGACAGTGGTATGAGGAGTTGGGGAGGGAAGTATCGAACATTGCAGGCTGACGGGGATGTGTCAGTGTCAATGAATAAGCAAGAGGATGAGCTATGTCCACAAACCAACCGCCATTTCCAGGATATCCTGGTCAGCAGGGGCCGACTGTGCCTGAGAGTACAAAGTCCACAAAACAACTATTTCCTCCTCGTTTAAATCTGGGATTGGGAACAGGTCAGCCTGGATCACTGCCCGGCAATCCTCCTCGGTCAGATGCCTCGCCCTTTCAAGATATCTATCCGCCCTATCAGGCGGCTCCGCCGGCTGGAGCCTATGCTCCTGATCGTGCGATGGAAGATGTGACGGTCCCTTTCAATGCGGGTGGTTCACCTGGCAACTTCTTTGGCGGCAAGGGTCCACTTCAGAGCAGTCCGAGCCAGTTTGGAAATCCTCAGGCAGGCATATTCGCTCCAGGAACGCGCACTCCAACTGGCCAACTGGCGGCGCCAGGGATGCGTATCCCGACGGGCCAGCTGGGAAATTCTGCGACGGGAGCGCAGATGGGGGAATATAGCGGCAATACGGGTATGCTTACGCTGAATCAAGCTGTGAAGGTGGTCAGAATTCCAGTTGCGGGTAAGCCTGGAGAATTTAAGACCGGCATCCTGCCCGTTATCACGCCACCGTCAAGCGGTGCGCTTCCTCCGCCCTCCGCTAATAGCACTTTTGCCAGCAAGTCCAGGCGTAATGGAAAACTCATTTTGTTGCTGGCTCTGATATTCCTGGTTATCGTAGGAAGTGGGAGCTATTATCTGCTCCATATAGCAGGCTCTGCTTCCACCACAACAAGCGGCAACGGTCATTCTACGACGGGAGGAAAGGGTCAGGGTTCATCCGCCAATGTAGCAGCCACTGCAGCCGCGCAAGCTACCGCTACCACGGCCGCCTCGATTAGCTCCAGATTGATTGTCCGCGATTCCTTAGCCTCTTTATCGCGTAACTGGTCAAATGGTGAATTTAACCAGATAAATTACGCTTTCAAAGGCGGGGCCTATCATATTCGTCAGGATGGTCAATATTTCGGCTATGCTCTCATGCCATCTATAGAAGTACCGACTAGCTATACCTATAACTTAACCATGCAAAATATCACATATGATGCTAATAATGTGAATAACCTGAGCTTCTATGGTATGATCTTCAACTTTAAAAGCTATGGCAGTGGTAGCAACCAAAAATCCACCTTCTATATTTTGAGAGTCAATAATGGTGAAAATATCACGTATGAACTCGACAAATATGACGACCGGAACCTTGGCGCGAATGATTCCCCCTGGTCACAACTCTTCCCGGACAAAAATAATGCGGCTGGTATAGGAAAAGGCAACGGTAATGAATTCAGAGGACCGCATCAGAAGAATGACTATAGCGTTTCTGATAACAATGGAACCTTTACTTTGAGCGTCAATGGTATCAAAGTTGGCACCATCAAAGATACCTCCTTCTCCGGTGGTAGCATCGGTATGGGAGTCAGCCAGACCAAATCAGAGGCCGCCTTCTCAAACCTCGAGTTGTTGAGTAATTAGTGGATCACATCTCAACCCCTCGATCTGTTGCTTGATTTTAATACTATCGAGTAGGTCAGCTAGCAACCAAATAGTGGTCGGTCGTATAAAGGTATATTGACAACCGTGGTGGCGCTTAACACACGCATCTCATCCTGCCAGACCACTCTTTGATGCTAGCTGATCTATTGATTGAATTTGCCATCAAAAATGTTCGCTTTGAATGTGTTGCAGGTAGCTTTAGTCAGCCACGAGAAATATTAACATTAATGGCGTTCCGATAAACAGCAGGGCCAGCAGTGGGCTGTACCAGAAAGCTCCTAACCAGTTTAAATTGACGATGATTGCGTTTGGGACGCGCAAGACTTCGAACAGTGCCAGGGCTGCACCCATGAAGAATGCTCCTACAAACGAGAGTAGCAATACTTCAAATGGCTTTTTTAAGCTTCGAATTCCTCGCCCCAATAAGCTCCCAATCACTGCCAGCACCAGTATGGCGGCAATCAGTAAGAGCAGGCCTGTTAAGCCAGCTCCCGCATTGTTAGTAGCGGCAACAAGATTAGGGAATGTTATGGCTCCTGCAAGGGATAAGAGAAACAGCAGAATGATCACGACCAGCGTTTTTATCGCCAATGATCCAAAATTCATAGCACCTCCAGTGACAGAGAAATGTCGTTCAACAAGATAACCCTTCCATAGACTAATATACAATATTTCAGGCAACAATCTGTTTGGATCTCTGAAGCATATCCATTAAAAATTTTTAATTAGTCCATTTCAGTTTTAAGAATCGGAAGTGTATAAGGACGGTCCGACCTTACATCTAATGTAGCTCATAAACGCGAACTGGTCAATAAGTTAAAAATAATGGCTAGTAGGATTATGTCGGGTTTGTTCCTTTACACAGTTCCGCCAATCTTGAAGATGGCCTTCTCCTGATCGCTGATGCGTCTATCGCAAGCACCAGACATACTATTTCTCTACAAAATAGCACTCTTTTAAAAAGAATCTGGCAGTATCTGCCCTCGGCACAGATACCCTTGCAGATGGCAGAAGGTACTATGATCATGGGATCGTTACCGAAGGCAGGTTTTCTGCTGCGGATAGCTCGGAATAAGCGTTCATTTTCTTCGCACTTGCACTATCAACTCAAAGCTGCCAGGAAGATCATTCCGCCTGAACAATGGGACGACCTGCTAAGAGATGTTGGATTGGGACAATACAGTAAAGAAGAGGATTGGCCCCCGCTGGTTGATCAGTTTACCATCCCGCCCGAAGCCTTCGCCTTATTGGCCCGAGCTGTCATGTTTTCAAATCCCGGGCAACCCCTGCAACAGGTATATGATTGGGCCAATCAGGTTGAGGCAGATACGTTACAAAAGGCCGCCTTAATCTTCTTGATGCAGCAGATACCCAAAATCATCGGAGCGGATCGCACTATGCGAACCCTGCTCAACGTCCTGATGGGTGAGGTTGACAGCAGACGCGGCGAAAAGCTCACCGAATGGAAGCGCCTCCAGGACGGATCATTTATCTTTGTCTTCTACAGCAACATCTTTGCCTATAGTATAATGGGAGCTGAGCAATCCCAATGTGTCATGTGGCAATCATCCTTTGACCTCATACTAAAATTGGTGAAGCAACAACAGCACTGGCACATCCGCGAGGTGGAATGTAGTGCCCAGACTCATAGCGGTCACTGCGTTTTTATGATCTCCCCTCGCGTACCGCAATTACCCTGAGCTTGATGCGAGTCGACGTTTCATAGTCATAAATGTAGGAGAATTTTTGACCGACCTTGAGAATTTTCTTCAGCAAGATCCCGGTAGGATTTGATGGGCTATTGATGATCAGCATCCGCGTGCGCGGTGTGATCAGTTGCTCCAATTCATCGATGTTTGGGAGCCAGGTGGGAGGATAAAGTGTATAAGGGACCACTTCTCCTCCACAGCAAGAGAGTTGCGTTTGATATTGTGTCCAGCCGGGACTTGGTATCAGTACCTCGTCACCAGGATTGAGCAGGGCCGTTAACACAGGCGAGCATGCGTGAGTAATACAATCCCGACCAGGGTAGCTACGCCCAGGATGATGATTGCGCTTAAGGATAGTACAAAGGCATGCCCATATATCTGGGCGAGTTGCGTAGAGTGCGATGCCGTTGTTTTTCCTAATGCGCCAAAGAAGATTGTTCCAATTACGGCAATACCCAGCACATTTGCTGTCTGTGTTGCGGTTGTGAGCACACCAGAAGCAGCTCCTATGGGAACGTTGACCAGGAATACGTTGCGCCAACCCAACCCGAAGGCATCGCTACTGATGAGGAATCCTCCCAGAATCTGTGCAATGATGGAGGCCAGTCCCAGGGTGGCTCCATAGAGACCAAGGGCGATACCGCGCTCTTTTTGTGGGAATGAAATCTGTATCAATGCCAGGACCTGGGGCATTGCCTCGCCAAAGGAGCCTCGGTGCATCTGATGTTCGCTGAACTCCTGGGGAAAGAAGCGGGCTATTGTAAAGGGAAATGTGGGTCCATGCATATCGCTGACCAGAGCACTGGCAATCTGGGGCGAATGCGATTGTGGCTGGCAGTACTGGTATCGCTATGGGCGCTGCTTTTTCGAGCAAAATGCGCGGTACCGATCAGGTGACGGTTTGCTTCTTTGGCGATGGCGCGCTTGGTCAGGGCTGCTCTACGAAGTAATGAATATGGCTTCGCTCTGGAAACTCCCCGTGCCATTGTTGTAGATGAAGGCTATGAGCGCTATGGGGTGACCGCTGAAATCGCTTCGGTCATCGCCGATGGAGCTTTCTACTATCTCGATGCTCCTGTCAAACGCATGGGCGCGATGAATGTTCCTGTCCCTTTTTCTCCTCCGCTGGAAGATATGACGGTTCCTACTGCGACCTCTGTCGTTGAAGTAGCAAAAGCACTGTGTGGACGCCTGTAGCCAGGTAAGCAACGAAAGGAAAACATCATGGCAATCAAGACCTATGGGCTGATGGGTGTGGATTGGGAAGAGCGTACGAATTTTGAACGCCTCCGTACTGAGCGTCTGACGCGCATCAAGCGGCTTCTCAAAGAGTCGAGCATAGGAGCGTTGCTCTGCTTCGATATGAACAATATACGCTATATTACGGCAACGCACATTGGTACCTGGGGCATGGACAAATTGACACGCTTTAGCCTCCTGGCACAGGACGACGAGCCTATCCTGTGGGATTTCGGTTCGGCAGCGCGCCACCATCAAATCTATTGTCCCTGGCTGGGCGAGCGTTCGCGTGCGGGTATCTCTACGCAACGTGGGGCCATGTCACCAGAATCGGGCCGCGCAGAAGATGTGGCACGCAAAATTCGGATTGAATTGGAAGAACGTGGCTTGCTCAATGAACCGGTGGGCGTGGATGTTGTCGAACTCCCGGTGCTTTTCGCGTTACAGGCCGAAGGTATCAAGGTCGTAGATGGTCAGCAGTTAATGCAGCTAGCGCGTTTGATCAAGACTGTAGATGAAATTACCCTGCTCAGTACCGCCTGTATGATGGTCGATGCTGCATATGACGAATTGTATCGTGCTATGAGACCCGGCTTTCGTGAGAATGAGTGCGTTGGCCTGGTGAGTAAAGTGTTGTATGATCTTGGCTCCGAGCTGCATCCCCCAGCGCGCGTCGCTTAGCCTCTGAGCAAGGAAAAAACCTCGCCACTATCAAGGGAACAGGGCCGGACGGTGCCGTGCTCGCGGCTGATGTCCTGTCCGCTGCACCTTTCAAGCCTGCTGCGATGCTCCAGGAAAGTGCCTCAATAGATACAGTTACACCTATCACATCGGTAGAATCGATTGCGGCAAGCACCAATAGCGCTCATGACATGACACTGAGCACTGTCTGGCGCATTATGGCCGAGCGTACCACGCAAAGCTGGGCAAATGTGCCCCACTTCTTCCTCATGCGCGAGGTCAGAGCCACTCGACTGATTACCTGGCGTGAGCAAATCCTGCGACGTTCCTCTGAGAAAGTTACCTATACTGACTTGCTCGTGAAAATCGTCGCGACGGCATTGCGTACACATCCGCACTTGAATGCGACGTGGCGTGGAGACACTATCGTTTTGCAGGAAGAGGTCAATGTTGGGCTTGCGGTAGCTATTGAGGATGGGTTAGTGGTTCCGATCATCCATCAAGCAGATGATTTAAGCCTGAGTGGGATTGCGAAGCAGCGAACAGCTCTGGTGAAACGTGCCCAGGAAGGAAAACTGCGCCCACTGGATCTCCAGGGAGGAACCTTTACAATAAGTAACCTGGGTATGTATGGCGTAGATAGCTTTCATGCCATTATCAACGCACCTCAGGCTGCTATTCTCGCAGTTGGGCGTATTGCGGATCGTGTGGTTGCTATCAATGGTCAACCCTTTGTACAACCAGTCATGGTGCTCACACTCTCTTGTGATCATCGAGTTGTAGATGGAGCACGTGGCGCACAGTTTCTGGCTACGATAGCCGAATTAATAGAGGAACCCCTGGGACTTATAGGATGAACAGCGCGTACCCTTGGCAAATGCTTCGTCTTTTGGGCTGAGTGGTAATCTATGGACTGGCAATGTGGAGCGTGGACGTAGGCTCGCCCGCCGTATTGAATCGGGTGGTGTCTTCATCAATGGCATGACTGCCAGCGATCCGCGTTTGCCATTCGGAGGTGTTAAACGCAGCGGTTATGGCAGAGCACTTTCCTCCTTTGGTCTTCGTGAGTTCGTCAATGTCCAGACGGTCTGGTCTGGATCGGTCCAGCGGTCGCAACTCAGGTAACAAGTGAGTAACATAGCATGGCTTTTTGAAAACGTCGATTGATTTAGTGTGGGAGGGTAGGATAGTGTTGAATAAACATTTCCAATATCCAGATAATGGGAGTGACGGCGCTATATAAGAAGAGGTAAAAGGTGAGCAGGAAAATAGTGAAGAGGGTTGAGAACAGCAGTAGACTGTTAGCCTTCTGCCGATCTTTGAGCTCGGCCAGGATATTTTTGGCTAGCTTAAGCGGCTTGGTTAGCACATCCCAACTGTTGAAACGTAGAAATCTTCCGATGTAGATACCAACGTTCGAGAGGAAGAAGTAGGCTACGATGAGCGGCCAGGACAAGATTGGCGGCAAATAGAGATCTAGTATGCGATGAATCAAAAGCAGTGAGAAGCTTCCCAATAACACTCCACAGAGGGCCAATGAGAGGATTACGATTGTATCGAACCAGAATGGAACGGTGTTGACCTCTTCCTTGAGATGGTGGAACTCGGTGACCAGATAGGTTGAATTAGGAAAAAAGACGAACCAGATGCATAAGAGCAGGATTACAAGCCAGAGCTGGGAGGTAATTGAAGTTAAAAAGAAAAAGAGCGCGCTACTGACACAAACAATGGGGATCCAGGCTAGAAAAAGATTGAGTAGCATAGGCTTATAAAGCGGGTAAGGAAATATTCTGGCACGGGCAAATAGGAGTCCGACGGTTAAAATAGAAAAAAGGATTACACTTCCTAACATTGGCAAAAGAAGTGCTGTAGTAACAAACAACTCAAAATGTTGATTCATAATGAATAACTTCTCTTCTCTTCTTAACTATACGAACGATACTCCAAAGAATGTTTGTAAGTACAGGTACAATTAGAATAAATCAGGAGGTCAGAAGCCTTGCATTTTGTATAAGGCTAGTCCTTTATTATTTCAATCTACTTATAACGATACAATAGGAGCCCGGGTCTAACTAATCAAGGGTACATCGGTTCAGAAGTAATCTGCAATTATTACCCTCTTGAGCACACAAATGAACTATAAAGAATAACACGCTCATTGTCAATGCCTGAGCTCGCTTTTTTATCCAGTCTTTGTGTGACGTAGCACCGCATGTTGCTCTCTATACTCGGACATATCCAGTCTGATCAAGTGATCTTCTGAACCAGGATGTTCTATGACGAATAGAGATATCCCACCTGCTGATAGGTATGTCAAGATAAGTGGGATATCTATCGTGTGGTTTCTTCAATCAGTGCTCTGGCTCTAATTTGCAAACACAGCCTAGCGCTTTAATGTGCTGGTTGGCTGACGATCGGGTGCATGCATCAACCAGACGTAACCATCCTCAAGATTCGGTGCGAGCGGGGTTGCGGAAAGGTTCGCAGGTGGTGTGCCAACAATTCTATATTGCATGCTTGCGCCCATATTCATGGTTGAGACGATAACAAAATTTGGATTGTCCTGCGGCAATGGACCGGCGCTTGTGACGTTCCAGACCTTATTTTGTGTTTCATTGATGAGATCAGTCAGCGTTCCTTTAAAGATAACTTGTCCATTTCTCATCATCGCAATATTCTGGCTGGTCTGAGCGATATCTTCTACAATGTGGGTCGAGAGAAGAACAACACGGTTTCCACCCAGGCTGGAGAGTAGATTGCGGAAACGAATACGTTCTTCAGGATCGAGTCCAGCCGTCGGTTCGTCTACGATTAAAAACTTGGGATCATTGAGAAGTGCCTGTGCAATACCGGCACGCCGTTTCATTCCACCAGAGTAGGTTTTGAGTTTACGGTTCGCAACATGAGTCAGGGCTACCAGCTCTAGCAGCTCTTCAACCCGCTTATGACGAGCTTTTTTATCATTTAACCCTTTGAGAATACCGATATAATCCAGAAATTCACGTGCGCTAAGATCTGGATAGACTCCCAGGTCCTGTGGCAAATAGCCAAGGATGCGTTTGATTTCTGTGCGTCCTGCGGCTGTCATGCCATTATGCTCGCCAACATAAAGCTCGCCACTGGTACCGTGTAAGATTCCTGCGAGGATACGCATTAATGTCGTTTTACCTGCCCCATTTGGGCCGAGGAGGCCAAACATTCCATTGGGAATCTCTAAGTTTAATCCATTCAACGCATGGACATTACCACGATATATCTTTTCTAAGTTATTAATGCGAATATCCACTCTGTATGCTCCTTTACCTTTATCTCTACAGCAAATTGATTGTATCAATCACTCTTTTATGACACACTTTTTATAAAGAAATGGTGGTTTTCTTACATTTTTGCTTGCTGCCATTTTTGTAATTTGCTTATAATCAGAACCACAAGCAGAGAAAGAAAAACCAGTACCAGCAAGCTTTCAATGCCCTGAATGGCATTTGCTTTGGCTACAGGGAAGATACTGGTTCCGAAGAAGCCCAGGCTCATATAGCCGCCCGCTGGCGTGAGAATACTGGTACTCAACGTGGGAATGCCTTTAGGCTGATAGAGATTGCCCCAGAACCAGTATCCGACAAAGCCAATCTGGTAGAGTGGTACCCAGATAAAGGCTGGTAAACTCACAGAGAAGGCTCCCACAAAAAGAAGACCCGGAATGATGACTGCCGCGAATGTTGCCAGTGCCATTGGCAGTGCCACGATATTCCCCGTTAGCGCCACAATAATGCCGATGCCAATCAAGAACAGGAGGAGAATAGGTAGCGCGGTTGCTATCGAGGAGCCAAGAAATTTACCATAGAGCCGTGCTGTATGTGAACTGGGTGTCGCTGTCAATAGCTCATCAACACGGGTGCGTTTGTCTCTTTGCAGACGATCGGCCAGCAGAATTCCAAAGGCTACTGGCAAAATATAGTTGAGTAGATCGGTCCAGTACACCACAACGCGTAGAATCGGAAATTGTTTGAGATGTCCCAGTACATTGGTAAACTCTGGCACACGGGTCATGATGCCTATCATGAATAATTCTACGAGTAGCATTGCTACCCAGACGGTGGGCCGCTTACATTGCATTTTGAACTCGTAAGCGCATGCGCCCCAGAATACAGCGAATTTCTCATTCATTACTCTTCACTTGTCCCTTTCAATAAGCCCTCTGTATTGTGTAGAAGTAACCAACCAACCGGCAAAAGTATCAGACCGATCAATAGCACTTCAAGACGATTGACTGTCCAGAAGGTAATTTGCGGCGCCACGATCGTTGGGAATAGAAAAAGCGGTTGTAACCAGCTTGTTGTTTCGACCAGATGCGCCATGAAAAGCACCTCTACAATCCAGATTGCTCCAAGGATCGCACTACTGGCTGACCGGTTTCTGGTTAATAGTGATGCTACCAGCGCGACTGAGACAAACCAGAGCGTTGTGGCAATCCATGAGAACTGTAAACCGAGGAATTTTACCGCCGCATTGCTGTTTTTGAGCTGATCCGGAACAAATGTCAGGTGCGTGACCGTTGGAATAATTGCAGCAATCAATCCAATGGCAATGGACCAGAGCACAATGACGACCAGACGTAACAGAGAGGTATTATGATACTTTCTTGGCATGGTTAACTGTATCTCTAATGCCGGATCCTGCGTTGCTGATGTCGCTACCACAAAGCCTGTGACAATCGGCAGAAACATTTCAAATCCTGATGAGATGAAACGTTCTAGATTAACTCCCAGGAAGTGTAGTAAAAAAGCAAAGGCGATAAAGCCTGCTACGAGAGTAATGGGAATCCAGATAATCCGTCTTCCCATTACTCGCAGCTCATATGATATACGCGTAAACAAAGTAGTTCCTCCAGACTAAGATGCTAAAGACGTTGAATTGCATGTTACATTCTCGTGCTTTGAAAGCCAGGTGTTGGTGATATTTAAGGCCAGGGAGCAAAACCATTGATCGACGTTGAGTTGCTCCATTTGTATTGCGGAACACTGACCAAGTAGATGGTATGCCTGGCTAAAAATTTCGTTGAGAATCTCTTCCGTTGCTTTTGTATTGCCGATCAAGCAGTACACGACATTCTGGAAGCGTGGGCGGTACACATCTTCTATTTCATGGAAGGTTTTATCAAAATCGTTGCTTAATTGCATGATATCGATAGCCCATTTGCGGTCCATTGTATTGTGCTCCTCTTACTCATGGAGAGCGAAACAAAGCCATTAATTTGGGCTTATCTGTAATAAGCATTAGGACTGTGATACCGCGTCCCTGACGCATTACTGATATACGGAAGAAAGATTTTGCAAAACACTTCCTTCAGTATAACGGCATATTATGACTCTGCAATGCTCTCCAGTGCGTATTTTTATTACTTTCAGGAAGGAATAAAATTTATTGGCCGCAGTACTGGATCGAGGGTAGCTCGTCCTGTGAAATGATCTCGGCCATTGCAACCATGATTTTACGTGTGCCCTCAAATGGATCGCGGGAATGGGATACCATCATGTTATCTAGCATAATGACATCCGTTGCCTGCCATTGAAAGCGTACCGCTAACTGATCATACAGAGCATTTATTTCGTCCATGATAGCTCCTTCAATGGGGCTACCATCTCCGTAGTAGACGTTGCGTGGGAGATCCTTTTCATCAAACATGCTGAGTATAGAATCTCGTGTTGAGGCATCCAGACATGATATATGGTGTAGCTGTACCTGATTGAAGAAAAGCATCTCTCCTGTATGAGGATGACGCGAGACCGCATTACAGAGCTGACGTGTTGAGAGTTGATCATTCTCTTTCCACTCGTATTCGATACCAGCTCGGCGGCAATAGGCTTCGACTGCCGCTTTGTTCGCGGTTTGAAAGAACTGTTGCCAGCTGACATCAAGCCCATTGACAAAGTTGCGTACATATAGCAGTTTCTTCTCGCTCATTTTTTTTATGATTGCTGGATCGAGCTGCTGATAAATTTTGCGACAATCAATGATCGGTGTGGCTCCCCCTTTTTCGGCTGGCTTGACGCAATAGAAAAAGATTTTCATGGGCCAGCGATGCATATGCGAGCTCTCATTGTGGAAGAGGATGGATTTGTCGGCTGGATAGGGTGTGGACCCATAGACTTTGCTACCTGGATTTTCACGAGGCAGGTCGCCATATTCGTCAAAAAGCTCATTGCCAATTGTTCGGGCGAAATTCTCGAATTTTTCCGCGCTATCAAGATGGAAATTGCGGAAGAGAATGCCGCCATGGATCGCTAACTGTTCGCGGATATAGTCCAGGTTGTTACTGGCCCAGTTTGCCAGGTTGACACCCTCAATCGCGGGTTGAATGATGAGTGGCAGCGTGTTATCTGGACTGAAATAACTCTCCGTTGTCAGACGAATAGCTGTCAGATCAACTTCTTCACGTTTGCGCTGGATACTTTTTTTTAGGCTTGCTTTTGGTCTCATCGTGGTTGACATTGTGCTTTGATCCTTTCGTTGTTCGGCTATGTGTGTATAGATGACAGTAATTATGTAAAAGGGCGTGAATCCTGCTTTCGTCTCCAGCTTGCTATTTGCCTGGAATAGAAATTTCCTCACGCCGAGCTATTTTTAAATTCTTTCTCCGAATGTTGTTTTGCATTTGTATTTCTGCCACTTTACTGGCTTTTTCTTGCTCAGTCTGAAAGTCGAGTGCCTCAATTTGTGCCTCCGGATTGGCAATGATGCTCTGTAAGAGCACTTCAAAGCGCTGAATGAGGTTTGTGATCGTTTCGGGATTGAAGAGCGTTGTGCTGTAGTTGATTGAACCCTGGAGTCCTTGCTCGGTCTCAAACAGGAAGATGACGAAGTCAAATTTTGCTGTGACCAGCTCTCCTTGAAATGGACTTAGTGAGATACCTGCTGCCTGATCATAGGCGAGTGGGATGTTCTGCATCACAAAGAGTCCACGTACCAGTGGTGTGTAATTTTGTGTACGCTCTAAGTGCAGTGCGTCAACGAGTTTTTCAAATGGGAGATCTTGATGGGCATAGGCTTCGAGTACCATTTGTCGTACGCGTTTAAGCGCTTCTTGAAAACCTGGCTTGCCACCCAGATTGGTCCGTAGGACCAGCAGATTGACGAAGAAGCCTATCATGAGCTCAGTTTCACTGAGTGTCCGGTTTGCAATGTCTGTCCCCAACACAATATCTTCCTGATTGGTCAGACGATAGAGGAGAATATTGAATGCTGTCAGCAGTGTCATAAAGAGGGTGACATTCTCTGTTTGGCTCAGTGCTTGTAGTTGTTTGCTCAGTACGGCTGGAAATGCGAACGGTTGTGATGCTCCTTCAAAGACTGCAACTGGCGGTCGTGGGTGGTCGGTCGTCATCTCTAGTGCTTTTGCGCCTCGTAGTTGTTTCTGCCAGTATGCAATCAGGCGTTCCAGCTCTTTTCCCTGGAGCCATGAGCGTTGCCAGTACGCAAAATCCGCATACTGAGCTGGTAATTCTGCTAGTGGAGAGGGTTTGTCCTGGATATAAGCCTCATAGAGCGTCAGCATTTCACGTAAGAAAATACCTGCTGACCAGGCATCGAAGGCAATATGATGCACATTTGTCAACAAGACATACTCATTATGCTGTAGCTGGAGTAAAACAGTGCGTATTAATGGACTCTCTTCTAAATGGAAGAGATGTTGCCCTTCTTGCGTGGCGAACTCTAGCGCTTTTTGTTCGCGCTGCTCAGGAGGAAATGTACGCAGGTCAATATAGGGTAGGGCCAGTGGTTCCGCAGGTAGAACTAGTTGTAATGGGTGTCCATTGACTTCACGATAGACGGTACGGAGCACTTCGTGTCGGCGGACGATCTCATTGAGTGCACGCTGCAAGCTATCTCTATCCAGTTCACCATGAATACGAACAAAGACAGGACTATTATATGATGAACTTTCTGGCGTAAGTTGCTGCGCAAACCAGAGTCGTTGCTGGGCAAATGAGAGTTGCAGTGGATTAGTATGCTCAATTATTTGCATTGCTGGTTTGAGTATCTCTGGCTGATCCGTGGTATTTTGCTGTAGTTTTGTGATGTATTGGGCCAGAGCGCTAATGGTTGGTGCTTCAAATAAAGCACGTAGAGGAACCTCAATCTGCACGATTTGTCGAATACGTGTGATAACCTGGGTCGCCAGGAGTGAATGCCCTCCCAGTTTGAAAAAATTGTCTTGAATGCTCAGATTGCTTTTTCCCAGTATCTCTTGCCAGATTGTCAGCAGGTGTTCCTCAAGCGGGGAGTGCTCTTCTGGCTCCTGTATCTTCCGTAGCTTTACCTCGCGATGTATCTGTGGCAGCTCTTGTGTTGTAATGCGTTGTTGTAGTGCTCCAATCGTGCTTTCTGGCTCACGGGCAATTGCAGCTAAAATCTGCAAGAAGTGTTTTTGGATGGTATGAACTGTCTGTTCATCGAGGCGTTGTTTCTCATACACACAACGAATACTGATCTGTTGACCAGGAATGACCAGCAATGTTAGTGGATATTTTGTTTGTGCACCGACCGAGCGGATAGCATTCATCTCTAAAAGATGATCCTTCTTTTGCAGGATCGAGTTATCAACTGGATAGTTTTCTACTACCAGTAAGCTCTCATAGAGCGGCATTCCCCCTTGAATCTGGCTCCATTGATGCACCTTTCCGCCTGAAATATATTCAAACTGGCGTAGTTCAAGGTTGTATGCCTGTAGTTGTTGTAGCCAGGGCCATAATGGTTGCTCTGCTGATAGTGTGGCACGAACGGGTAATGTATTGATGCAGAGCCCTACCATCTTTTCGATTCCGGTGAGCTCCGGTGGGCGTCCAGAGACAGTAATGCCAAATAGGACATCTGTTTGTTGACTATACCGACTTAATAGGAGGGCCCATACACCCTGGAAAAGGGTATTGAGTGTAAGGCGTTGCTGGCGTACTCGTTGTTGCAGTTGTTCACTGGTATGGGTGTCCAGTTGTGTATCAAGCGTGCCAAATCCCTCTTGCGCATGTTCTGCCGCGTGATGAGAAGCAACCTTTCCCAATGGTGTTGGCTGTTGGATGCCCTGTAAACTCTTCCGCCAGAACTCTTCCGCTTTACTTTCATCCTGCTGCTGAAGCCAGGAGATATAGTCACGATACGGACGATGGGCAGTAGGTTGGTATGTTTGTCCTTTGATCAAAGCCTCGTAGCAGAGTAGAAAATCTTTTTGTATCAGGGAGCAACACCAGCCATCCATCAGAATATGATGATGTGTCCAGACAAACTCATAGGTTGTTTGGCTGGTTTGTAAGAGAGCCAGACGCATCAATGGTGGACGGGCCAGTTTAAAGCCGTTTGAACGATCTTGCTGAAGAAAATCCTCTAATTTGCTGGCTTGCTCTTGAGTTGAAAAAGCGCGCCAGTCTTTATACAGGAATGGAATCTCTACCTGTCGCATCACGACCTGGATGGGTTCGTTCTTGGAACCCCAGACGAAAGCAGTACGTAAGATGGCATAGTGCTGTGTAACGAGTTGCCAGGCCTGGACAAAAAGCTCTTGATGAATGTCTCCTTCCAATGTGCATATGAATTGCTCAATATGCAGGCCAGAACCAGCATTCTGAGCTGTCTCATAGAACATTCCTTGCTGCGCAGGTGAGAGCATATACATGGTCTCAACAAGTTTCTTATTCATGGTATGTATTCTCCTGGACCCTTATGAGAAGATGAACAATATCTGCTGGAAATCGTTGAGTTTGAGGATGGTTTTCGAAGACCAGGTAACTTTCAAATATTCTTTGTGCTAAGAATAATGGCTACGCGTTAGTGCGAACGTTATTTTATACGTTAAGTTAGAACCCCTGATGTGCTATTTGCGAGTTAACACTTAAATTAACAGCACCTCTAACGGAATAGTACGTACTATCAAAACAGCCACAGTGGCTCAAAAAATGAAATGCTTCACTGAGAAATATGAAAGGAATCTGGAATGTTGGCTATGCAAGAGGATGAAAAGGGATTTTATCGAAAGATCTTTCAGCGTTATCTACGGCCACAGATGGCTCAATTATTTCTTCTGGGCTTGCTGCTGTTGCTCAGTAGTGTGGTTGTTCTCGCGCCAGCACAGATCTTGCGCTTTTACATTGATGCCGCTCAGCAGAAAAATATGTTAACGATCTTGCTTTTGATGGCAGTCTTGTATCTGGTAAGTGTGATTATCGCTATGGGTGTCAATGTGTGGAGCACTTATTTAAGCGAGCGTTTAAGCTGGAGTGCGACGAATATGTTACGCGCAGATCTGATGCAGCATTGTCTGGACCTGGATATGTCTTTCCATAACGCTCACATGCCGGGCGAGTTAATCGAGCGTATTGATGGTGATGTCAATACGCTGGCGAATTTCTTTTCGCAGTTGATCTTACAAGTTCTTAATAATGCCATTCTGCTTGTGTGTACATTGGTTTTGCTGACCTTAACCGATTGGCGACTTGGGATTGTTTTTAGCCTATTTGCAGTTGTTACGCTATTTGCAATGGGGAAAGTGAGAAACATTGCTATCCCTCATTGGAAGGTGGCGCGTCAGGCCAGTGCTCATTTCTTTGGTTTCTTAGAGGAGCGCTTGAATGGCCGGGAAGATATTCTTTCTTCGTCTGCTACTAACTATGTGATGCATCGTTTTTATCAGGCATTGCAGCAGAGTTATAAGCTGGAGAAAAAAGCTGGTTTGATGGGTTCAACGCTTGGGGCGACAACCGTTATTTGCTTCACACTAGGTTATGTTATGGCTTTTTCATTGGGCACGTATCTCTACCAGCAGGGGGCAATTACGCTTGGAGGAATTTACCTTTTGTATCAGTACATGCTTTTGCTAGAACGACCAGTACAGCAGATTACCACACAATTGGATGAGCTGCAAATGGCGAATGCCGGCCTGGCACGCGTGCGTGAATTATTGGAGACAAGGAGTAAGCTTCTTGAAAGTTCTGCTGGTTCTTTACCGCGCGGACCGCTCCCAATTACGTTTGAGAATGTTTCCTTTAGCTATACCCCGGAGCGTAAAGTGTTGAACTCCCTTTCGTTGCGGGTTCCCGCTGGTAATGTGCTGGCTGTGATGGGACGTACCGGTTGTGGTAAAAGTACCCTTGCTCGGCTTTTATTGCGCCTGTATGATCCACATGAAGGGCAAATACTCTTTGGCACAACCCCCATCGCATCTGTCCCTTTGCAAAAGCTCCGGCAGAGTGTGAGCCTGGTGACACAGGATATCCAATTCTTTCATGCTTCTGTGCGGGACAACCTCACCTTCTTTGATCGTACCATTCAAGATGCCACTATCCTCAATGTACTAACTCAGATCGGCCTACTTGAATGGTATCGCAGTTTACCTGAAGGTCTCAATACACTTTTACAGGGTTCACAGGGCCTTTCGGCTGGTGAAGCACAGCTCCTGGCCTTGAGCCGCGCCTTCTTAAAAGATCCACAGATTGTGATTCTGGATGAAGCCTCTTCACGTCTCGATCCAATTACAGAGCAGAAAATTGAATTTGCCATCGATCGACTTCTGACCAATCGCACTGGCATTATTATCGCGCACCGTCTCTCTACCCTGGAACGTGCTGATCAGGTGCTGCTTCTCAAGGATGGTCAGATTGAAGAGCAGGGGATGCTCTCGGTATTGCGCCAGGATCGCCATTCTCACATTGCTCAGTTGTTTGTCAATCAGCAAAAGGAGATCGTTGCATGAAAACCTGGCAATATGCATTTCGCTTAATGAAATTGCAGCCCTGGCTCTATGCCTGGACTGGTCTATTACAATTGTTGTTTCTCCTGACTACCCTCGGCGAAGGATTGTTTATTCAGAGTTTTATTGATAGTCTGACCGGTCATATGTTGCTCGGGCTGAATATCTGGAGCATCATTGTTTTATTACTGGTCGCCCGACTGAGTAGTGTCGTGTTTATGGTGCTTGGTATTATGACTCAGACAACGTTGCGTTTCGCTATTACTATTCTTTTACGGCGTAATCTGTTTGTTCATATCTTGCATCTTCCTGGTGCACAACCACTCTCCGATGCTGCAAGTGGTGTTATTAATCGCTTTCGGGATGATGTTGATGAGGTTGTGCGTTTTATGGCGATGGCTTTACAAACGGTTGCCATGCTTATTTCAACTGCTCTGGCCCTTTCAATTATGTTTTCTATTAGCAGTGGCGTTACTCTGTTGACGTTCCTGCCTCCTCTTATTGTGACTGGTATGATGGTGTTGGTTTCCAAGAAGGTGCGGCAGTATCGCATTCTAAGCCGGACCGCGACCGGAAATGTAACACGGATTATTGGGGAGTTTTGTCACTCGGTACAAGCGATCCATGTTGCCAACGCGCAAGCAACCGCCATGACCCATTTTAGAGAGCTCAACGCTAAACGCCAGCAAGCCTCAGTTAGTGAGCGACTTTTTACTGCTATTCTTGAAGCCATTTCTGGTAATCTGATCTACCTCAGCATGGGTTTGATTCTACTGGTTATTGCTCAACCTTTGCTGGCTGGAACGTTTACCGTCGGCGATTTTGCACTTTTTATGTCTTATCTGGTTTTTGCCACGCAAATACCGCAGGTCATTGGCCTCTGTCTCGCCTTTTATAAGCAAGCAGGAGTCTCATTTGAGCGGATGCTGGCATTGATCCAACAGCCTCCTGCCGCTCTGGTTGAAGTTGCTCCACTCTATTTAAAGGGCACTATTCCACCTGTACGAGAGATTGTGAAGCAACCAGCGGATCAATTTCAAGCATTGCGCATCAATAATCTGTCCTACCAGTATCCCGGTACAACCTATGGGATACAGGAAATTGATTTACAGATTCAACCTGGTTCCTTTGTTGTGATTACTGGACGCATTGGCGCTGGCAAAACGACATTATTGCGCACATTGTTGGGACTCCTTCCTAAGGATACAGGCGAAATTTTCTGGAATGATACCGCTATCACTGATCCTTCTTCATGGTTGGTCCCGCCGCGTTGCGCTTACACTAGCCAGGTTCCACGGCTCTTTAGCGAGACTGTAAAAGACAATATTCTTCTGGGTCAACCAGAGGATCCTCAACAACTCCAGCACATACTCTATCAAGCTATCCTTGAGGATGATATCCCTACCTTAGGACAGGGATTAGAAACCAATATCGGGTTGCGTGGCGTAAAGCTCTCTGGTGGTCAGCAGCAACGTACCGCCGCCGCTCGGATGTTTGCGCGACAAAGTGATCTGCTCATCTTTGATGATCTTTCGAGTGCTCTGGACCTTGAGACTGAGCAGCAACTCTGGGAACGCCTCAGTGCCCAAAAACGCTATACCTGTCTGGTCGTCTCCCATCGTAAAGAAGCTTTCATACGAGCTGATCATATCCTCGTGCTAAAAAAGGGGAGAATTGAGGGTCAGGGAACACTAAATACTCTATTAGAGAATTGTGCAGAAATGCGTAATCTCTGGTCTGGCTATGAGGAAGAAGCCATCCCTACTGTTGTAGCGAGCGCTTGATCGGAGGAATGTGGCAGCGTCTCGCAAACCATCTCGATCAAGCCTGTTTGTCGGTTGTCTGAGCACTGACCGTTACGGTTGCGAGATGGTCTGCGAGCATTTCTATCGTTGGATATGTATAGAATGCTCGTACTGGAATGGCGTAGTTGAGTTGTTTCTGCAAATTGATTTGTAGTATATGAAGGTTGAGTGCTTTACAGCCCAGCTCAAAAAAATTGTGTTGTGCCTGAATATCTTTTGTATTGAGTTCAGTACAAAGTAGATCGATCAGGATCTGTTGTAATACTGGACTATTTGAAGTGTCGTGACAATGAGAGATTGTCTGAAGGTGTCGCAGCATATTTCGTTTGCACCTTTATAATCTGATCGGCCCTTTCATGGTCCTGTTGTATGTCTCTATTGAGAGTTGTTAAGACCTGGAAAGAGCCGCATCAATATTTGTTGGATAAAAAAAGGGTAGTCGCAGGCACTGATTAGTGCGCTGATGCCTCCATCTTCTTGCGCAAACTCAGAGGACGCATATCTGTCCAAACTTCCTTTACATATGCCAGACATTCATCTTTTAAGCCATTTTTACCGGTATCTTTCCAGCCAAGAGGAATAGGAAGATAATCTGGCCAGATCGAATATTGTTCTTCATGATTGACGACGACACGATAGATGGTGGTATCTTCATTTTGCTCACGGCTCATTGCGAGTGAACTCCTTCCGCTTGCTAGCTCTCATCTGGTATTTTCTGTTGTAAAAAAACGCTCTACGAGAGAGTCAATCTTTGGGCGATTTTTTAACCTTAATGGCTGCTGCGCCCGACTCATGTACTCTCTTCACAATGAAGTTTACAATCAAATAGTGTGCGAGCTATGCTTTAAGTGGCCCATTTCTTTTACCCTAAAAGGTGTACAAATTATACTCCAAATTAGCTGATGTCATGCTTTATTGCTGTATATTTGTTGCGATTGCGTACGAGGCGTTCTTTGAGTTGGCGATAAATAGGATATCCATTCTGTTTAAAATTACAAACCCAGGGCAGTCGGTCAGGTATGTGCGATTTGTTCAACATCGGTTGCATACCCAGTTTCTGGGAAAGCCTCGCCCCTTCTGGTGTTGTTGTGACGGTATAGATATGCTCAATGCAATATCCATTATCTGACAAATGCAGTATGAGATCGGTATAGTACAAAATGAGTAACCCTGCATAGAAATTGCGGAGGTGCGCTGGCAGTTCTGGGTCCACGACGATGACATCAACATACACGTCGAATGGTTTTTGTTGCGAGAAGGCTAAGACGTGCTCAAGGGAAATATCTCGTTCAATGCATGTTCCACACAGGAGACTATCTTGAAACTCAGGGGTAAAGCAAAATAAAGAGAAATATCCTACGACACGCTGGTGGATTTTTAGAGAATGGAAGGAATAGCTGTTTTTTTCTTGCAGGCGGATCCTTTCAGTCAATGGTGTGATGTAGGTACTGCTAAAAAAGCGAATACCAATCTCCATCTCTTCTTCCTGGTCGCTTTTGCTGGATCTCCCAAAGGAGATATCTTGTGTGCTTTGCAATGGTCCTCTCCTTCTTTGTTTGAATGTTCTTCTCTTTTCCCCATATGCCACGCTTTTTAGCGTGTGCCTGCTTCTAATTGATGCTTTCCTAAAAAACAAGATAACCATCGATGCTTGTATTGGATTTATCATGCACGAAGTGGACAGAACTTTCTCGTGAATACGCGAGATCCATTGGAGAAAAAAGCGTTTTGGGTTTGTGTTGTAAGGTGAGGATACAGTTGAGCTGTATCCTCACCTTACAACACAAATATTATCAAATGCAGTAGGTGCACACTGTCAGGAGAAAGAGTTTGTGGCTGGCGTTACATAAAAGAATGTGAGCCTGCTTTCCTCTGGTAGATGACGTTTTGTTGCTTACGATGCAGCATTACGTTGGCGGTCTTCATAGGACTCAACAGCAAGTTCAATCAGCCGCTCTAGTAGATCTGGATAAGCAAGGCCACTGGCTTCACATAATTTAGGATACATGCAATCTTCTGTGAAGCTTGGCAGTGTATTCACTTCGTTGATATAAATGTTTTGTGTCTCTTTTTCTAAAAAGAAATCGAAACGGGCCAGGCTGGTTAAATCCAGGGCCCGAAAAGCTTTGATCGACTGTTGCTGGATCTCATATGTGAGATTGTCGGAAATCTGAGCCGGAATGATCTTGGTTGAGGGCTCGATATATTTGGCATGATAGTCATAAAAATCACATTCATCGCGAATAATGACTTCCCCTACAACCGATGCTTGTAAATCTTCGTTTCCTAAAATGGCGCATTCTACTTCCCGACAATTAATAGCTTTTTCGACCAGGATTTTATGGTCATAGAAGGTTGCCAGGTGTGCCGCTTTCCGAAGTTCTTCGCGTGAACGGACCTTACTGACGCCGATGCTTGAGCCTCCATTCGCTGGTTTGACAAAGCAGGGATAGTCAAAACGCTCCTCTATGTCATCCAATATCGCTTCAGGATTGCGCTCCAGTTCAGCGCGACGATAAGCTTTGTAGTCAACTACTGGAAGGCCAATTGACTGTAGTATTTGCTTTGTCTTTTCCTTGTCCATGCTGATTGCTCCTCCAAGCACTCCGCAACCAACATAAGGAATTCCAATCATCTCTAGTAAACCTTGTAGTTTTCCATCTTCTCCATACGTGCCGTGTAGCAATGGGAAAATTACGTCGATTTTTTGTGTGACCGAAGAAAGAGGATGCTGCATAATTGGGAGACCATGTGTGGATATATCCACTACCTGTGTGTTTGGCGATTGCCCTTGAAGGGGAGGGTGATGTATCTGGTCTGGATATGCTCCTTGTAATTCATACGGTGTTGTCTGCGTCATCCATTGACCTGTTTGAGTAATACCTATTGGTACAAGATCGAATTTCTCTCTCTTCAAGTGTTTAAGAACAGATGCTGCTGAGGCGAGCGAGGCTTCATGTTCAGAAGAACGTCCACCAAAGAGAATACCAATAGAGAGTTTCTTTGTCATACTTCAGGCCTTCCTTAATCTGAAGAAAGAATGAAAAATGGCGAAATTTTTCGTTCGTTACGTTTGACTAGAGATGGTAAATAACACTGTACTATATCCATAGTAGTTGAAGAAAAATGGGAATTAACCGTACCAGCAGTATCTTTAATGATTATACTGAACCATACCAAAGTCTGTCAAGGGTTTTCCGTTGCAATTTGTGGCAAAGATGCTAAAAGTCTCAAAAGTCTCAAAAGTCTCGTTTATCTTAGAAGGTGTCAGGCTTCCAGTCCCATCGGGATCTTGCTACTGACTTGTAGGCAGGCACTTGCGCGCCTGCGCCCTTATGAGTCATCCCGGATTTTCGGGAAACATTTCTAGCACCTAAATGATGCTAAAACCTGAATTGTTTCTAAATCCGTCGGGAGAATACTTCCAAGAACGGGATGGGCATCAT
>NZ_BIXY01000008.1:22460-59821 GCF_008326305.1 Dictyobacter arantiisoli
CGAAGAACTTTTTCTCCACCACACATTAAAAAATGTTTGAGCACCGTAGGTGCGAAAAATTATGCACAGAGACCGTGGAGAGCATGGAAGTCCGACACATTCTTAATGATTTGAAGGCGTTCTTGCGCCAGAATAGCAAAAAGAAGAGATTCAGTGCGAATCCCTTCTTTTTGCTATTTATGATTTACTGTTTAGCTTGAAGTTTTAGTTTGCTGGTAAAGCCACGTTCTCCTGGTCCACGGCGGCAAAGCGAGTTCCCCATATCCCAAGAGAGCCAGCAATGAATAAGGCAATGGGACAGAAGGCTAGCAAGCTCAGACGTAAATCCTGGCCGGCGCTATTAAGTATGAAATGTTGGCCGTGGGTGGGGTCAATATATTTGGTCACGATTCCTATGATCGATGGTGCAAATGCATCTCCGAAAAAGTGTGCAAGTACTAATGAAAGGGCGAGTGCTGAAGAGCGCATAGCCGGGGAGACAATCTGCTGTGTTGCTGCCGCTGCGGGACCATTGTAGAGGTTGACGCAAAAGAGTGTCAGAAAGAGGAAAATGCTAAAAAGAAGAAAACTACTGCTCAACATGGCGATAGCAAAAAACAATGCACCCAGCAGGAAGCCAGCACCACAGATGAGAATATGGGCTCCTGCAAAACGTTTTTGCCAACTATCGGCTAGAATACCCCCGAGTACTGTTCCTGCAACCCCTGCTACGACCACCATTAAACCAGCGTAGAGACCAGCTGTGCCTGCGTCAAGATGAAAGGCATCCTTTTGTTGCAGATACGTTGGCATGAAGGTCACGGTCACACCGAGGAAGAAGAATGCGAAGACCTGCATTGCTGTCAACATGACAAAACTGCGAATATGGAGCAACTGGTGGATGCGCTTTATTGTCTCAATGCTTGCTTGCTTAAGAAGCTGGCGATTGAGACTCACTTTCTGGGTTTCAGTATCTTTTGTGGGGAACTTCCAGACAAGAAATCCTAGTAATAGACCAGGGATACTACTGAACAAAAAGGCAAGGCGCCATCCATGTGGAAATGTACTGACTATCATGCCACCTAAAATGAAACCAGTCATCAACCCGACTGTGGTTCCTACGTTCCACCAGCTTAAAACTTTTCCCCATTGAGAGGATGGAAAATGCTGACTCAGTAATGCTGTTCCAGCCGGATAGTAGCCTGCTTCTCCTATCCCAAGCAGCATACGCGTACAAAATAATGACAGAAAATTGTTTGCTAAGGCGGAGAAAACGGTACTTATACTCCATAGTATAGTACAAAAAGCAATCATACGCTTTTTGGAGAGGTTGTCTGCTAAAAAACCCAGTGGCAAGGTGAAAACGGTATAGACGATCAGAAAAGCTGACGCAATGAAACCAATACCATCTAAACCAAAATGAAGTTCTTTCGCAACCGTGTTGGCTATACTGGAAAAAATATAACGATCCAGGTAATTAAGTAAATTAATGCTAAACATGACTCCAAAAATATACCAGGTAACACGTCGTGAGAGTGGTGATGCTTTTTCTGTCACCATCTTTGATGTTTGAAGTGTCTGTTCCATGCGGCTTCCTTTGCTATAACCAAAAAGAGGTAGGAATGGAGCGCCCCTTTTAAAACACGTCTTACATGAGCTGATGTGAGGATTGGTTAATCACAAAAGGAAGCAGGTCTAAGGAGGAATAAAGATGACACATTGACAAAAATAAATATTCAATAGCATTTATTTCTTTTACTAACCATTTATGCAGATACAGACAAAATAGCATATGAACATAGCCACTGTCAATTTTTTTGAACGTATTCTGACCCTCTTTCTCTTAGAGATAAACTTGATACTTTTGAAACTTTAAATACCAATTATACTTGACAAACAATTGAGAATAATGTATATCAATAGAGATGATACTTTTGAAACTTTTGAAAAAAATGACACCATGGAGGAGTAGATGCATATAAGATCAACAGCAGGGAATTTTATGCCCACCCTTTCCACTCACAATGAGATGAATATGACTTCTGATGTTCTCAATACATCTATTGATGATATCCATACCGTGATGCATATTCTCTCGTTAGGTCAAATTTTGTGCTATCAGATGAAAGGCGCTGTAACGCGGCTCTGCCAGGAGGTGCGCTATGTCACGAAGAATCGTGCACAACTTTCTTTGAAGAAGGAGAAGGAGCGCGATGCAAAACTGCCAAATGATGTTGATCAAGTTGCTATGACTTTACCGGTTCAGTTTGGTCAGGCGGTGTATGGATCTTTACATATCTCTGTTGATCCATTTAATACGGAACAGCCTGCGCTTTCACTGGTCATTGCACAATTGCTTGCTCAGTCTTGTAGCTGGATGCTCTATACATTGGAGCAATCTACGTTTCTTCATAGTCAATGCCAGCATATAGATTATCAAGTTTATGAGCCATTGACTAAAAGAGAACTGGAGGTGTTGAAGCTGATGTTCCGCGGCTATGGGCAGGAGAAAATTGCTGCAGCATTGTGTATTGCTCCGGCTACTGTGAATAAGCATCGGCAGCATATCTATGAGCGCCTGGGCGTCCATAATGAGCGCGATGCCTTGCTTGCTGCTTACTACATGGGGATTCTTTCACTTTTTGATGATTTGATGTTAAAAGAATAGCAGGAGAATAGATAATTATGGATGCTTCGAGCATAAATGTATCTCAACATTCGTCATTTCTGTACCTGAGCCGTGTGGATGTAGTGAAGGCCAGTCAGTCTGTAGATAGTGTCGAGGTGATGCGCCAGGTTTTTGGCTTGCATGCGTCTCACGAAACGCTTTTGCCGGATGAGGCTTATCTGGGTTGGCAAAATCAGAAACAGGAGAGTTTACGTAGCTTAAATATGCCGAGCTATCTTGGCGGTGATCTGGATATTGCTGGTACGAAGATTATTAATAGTAATCCAGGCAATCCTCAGCGTAATCTTCCTCGCGCCAGTGGCGTCACACTGTTGTTTGATACGCTGACTGCTCGCATTCAATGTATTATGGAGGCGGCATACATTTCTAGTTTGCGTACGGCCAGCGTTTCTGCTCTGTCTGTAGAGCTCTGTCAGGGCCCAAAGGAGATTACGACGTTGGCTGTAATCGGCGCTGGTGTGCTGGCTGAGGCTCATATTGCGCTCTTCATTCAGCGTCTAGCACGGCTCCGTCGCGTCTTGATGTTTGATTTTGTTCTTGAACGTATGCAGGCTTGTTATGAGAATCTTCTTCCTCTTTTGCAGCAATATAATGTTCAAATGTCTTTCGCGGAGAGCGCACAGCAAGCAGTTGAGCAAGCAGAATTAGTTGTGCCAGCCACAACCACCACCACAGGCTATATTCAGTACAATTGGCTCAATCCTGGAACAATCCTGATCAATGTTTCATTAGATGATGTGTTGCCCGAAGTGGTGTTTCGGGCGGACAAAGTTATCGTTGATGATTGGACACTGGTGAAGAATGATCCTCGCCGTCTGATTGGACGCATGTATCGTGCGGGCCAGATTATCGCTCCTGATGATGCTGAAACTATCATTGAAGCGGGACAGCGCAAAATAGATGCCCAGATAGGTGATCTTGTGCTTGGGACGCGTAAAGGACGTGAACGAGCTGAAGATATTATTCTGGTGAATCCCTTTGGGTTGTCTATCGAAGATATTGGCCTGGCATCTCATATCTATCAGCGTGCACAGGCATTGGGTCTTGGCACACATCTGGATTATTAGCTTTCTCGACCTTTTGCCCGTTGCATCTATTGCTTTTCCTTTTTTAAACCTTTTTGCCTTGCCGCAAAAGGTTTTTTTCTTTTTCCCGGTCTAACACTTCCGCTAACGCTTCATCTAACGTCACGTCCGCTATCATGAGAGCAACGATATATGATCTCATCCTTGGTCAAGGATAGATGCCTGCGGAACATGAGCAGTTTTTGTGGGTCAGAACAAATGACCTGTAGTAATGAAAGGCGGGCTCTATGTCATCTCAGCCGAATAATAAATCGTGGCTCTTTTTTTCGCAACAACCGCGGCACGATACACGTGTTCGCCTGTTCTGTTTGCCATATGCGGGAGGAGGTGCTTCTATCTATAACCGCTGGGCAGAGGAGCTTCCTACACAGATTGAACTCTGTGCCTTGCAACTCCCTGGACGGGAAAACCGTTTTGTAGAGCGTCCCTTTACGAATCTTAATCAGGTGGTGGAAACTTTGCTACCTATTATCAAGCCATACCTGGATGTTCCGTTTGCGTTCTTTGGTCATAGCATGGGCTCTTTAATTAGTTTTGAGCTTACCCGGGCTATCCGCAATGAATACTCCTGGGAGCCAGCGTGTCTTTTTGTTTCCGGTCATCGTGCCCCGCATGTACCGCGCGAACGTAAAATCTTACATACGTTGCCGACACCTGATTTTATTCGTGAGGTACGCAAACTGAATGGGACACCAGAGGAGTTGCTACAGAGCTCTGAACTATTGGAATTATTCCTGCCTCTTTTACGTGCGGATTTTGAGCTCTGCGAGACCTACTCCTATAAGATGCAGGCGCAACTCACATGTCCTATTGTTGCCTTTGGGGGTTTACAGGATGAAGATGTACCACGTGATGCACTTGGCGCCTGGCATGAACAAACATCTGCCCACTTTTGTCGACGCCTTTTCCATGGTGATCATTTTTTTCTGCACCAACATCGACGGCATCTCACCAAATTTATTGCCCAGAGGCTTCTACACCAGAATACAACCTGTCAGAGTTGTGGGATTGAGCGGGGAATTGCATCATGATTCCTTCTCTTTCTCAGGATCTCTGGCGCTCGCCTCCTGCTTTCCTGCAATTAGCAGAGAATGTGATTCATCTCTGGTATGCGCCACTTGAGCAGCCCAAATCTGTGGTCGAGCAACTTTATCAGACCCTTTCGACTGAGGAGCGTGCTCGCGCTAAGCGTTTCTATTTTGAGCGGGATCGCCAGCACTTTATTGTTGGTCGCGCAGTATTGCGAAATGTGCTTGGACGTTATATTAGTCTTGAGCCACAGCACCTGCAATTTTGTTATGGGGCGCATGGCAAACCTGCGCTTTTACAGTTGCGGGGTAATGACATTCTTCATTTTAACGTTTCACATTCCAATGGCATCGCCTTGTATGCCATTGCTCTCAACCGTGAATTGGGGGTGGATGTCGAATATATACGCTATCTCGCTGATGCTGACCAGATTGCGGATAGCTTTTTCTCTCTCTCTGAACGCAAAGCGTTGCGTTCTCTTACAACTGAGGATGTCCGTATAGAGGCCTTTTTCTGCTGTTGGACACGGAAAGAGGCGTATGTTAAAGCCCTTGGGAATGGCTTATCGCAGCCCCTGGATCAGTTTGATGTTTCTCTCCTCCCGGGAGACGATGCTGAACTGCTGGCAGTACAGGGAAAACCTGAGGAGATCCAGCGCTGGAAATTACATGCTATTTCTCTGCCTTCTCCCTATGAGAGGCAATATAAGGCTGCACTTGTTGTGGAATGTAATCCATCAAAAGAAGCGCTTCCGATTCAAGCATGGCAGTGGCAAGCAGAAGGAGAATAATATATCTATGATTTATTCCTCAATTACTCAGTGTGTGGGTACAACACCCATGGTTTATCTTGATCGATTGTTTCCATCGCCCGATTTGAGCGTAATCGCCAAGTTAGAGTTTTTGAATCCCGGAGGAAGTATCAAGGATCGTCCAGCTCGTTTCATTATCGAGCAAGGATTACGCGATAAGACGATTACAAACTCTACTCATATTATTGAGAGCACCTCAGGCAATCTGGGCATTGCGTTGTCGATGGTTGCTCGTTCCTATGGTCTGAATTTGACCTGTGTGGTGGACCCTAAGATTTCTCCCACGAACTTGAAAATTCTGCGTTTAATGGGCGCAAATATCGATATGGTTCAGACGAAAGATGATCAAGGGGGCTACTTAAAAACTCGTATTGCTCGCGTTAAGCAGTTACTGCAAACGACTCCTGATGGCTATTGGATCAACCAGTATGCGAACCAGTTGAACTGGCAGGCTCATTATTATGGTACTGGCGAAGAGATGGTGGCAGAGTTGGATGCTCCGGTCGATTGTGTGATGATCGCTGTCAGCACAACCGGTACAATTCTTGGGATCGCTCGCCGTCTGCGCAAAGCTTTTCCCAACATTTGTGTGATTGCGGTTGATGCGGTTGGCTCCATTATCTTTGGCCAGAATTCTGGTCCACGTGAGATTCCTGGTATCGGTTCGAGTCGTGTGCCGGAACTCCTCTGTCGCGATGAGATTGATGAGGTTGTCCATGTCAATGACTATGAGGCTGCAATGGGTTGTCGTACCCTGCTGGCTCACGAAGGGATTTTTGCGGGCGGCTCTTCTGGCGCTGTGATTGCGGCCCTCTATAAGCTCCTTCCCACTTTCCCTCCTATGTATCGCGTGATGACTGTTCTGCCGGATCGCGGCGAGCGCTATCTGGATCTTGTTTACAACGATCAGTGGCTTGAGCAGGTCTACCAAAAAGTTCAGTCCTCGAAATTAGAGGTTGCGCTTATTTAGTGCTTCCCTGGCTGCTGATAAGCGCCATGGACAAACTGATCAGCAGCTCCTAATCACCAAGAAAGTAGGGGTATAACATGGATAGAGCACTGGTACTCAGACAGGTCAAAGATTACTTTACTGGTCGTGTTCTCGATGATATCGATGAGGATTTGGATGAATATACACCGCTATTAGATTGGGGCTTTATTAATTCGCTGGAGATTGCTCAGCTCGTGGCTTTTATCCATGTAACGTATGGCCTGGATGTCCCCCCTGAAAAGATGGTGCCAGCGGTGTTCCAAAACTTACAGACCATTACACAAATGATTATGGAAATACCTTTGCCAGTGGTACATTAGTCGTCGATTTAGCTCGCCGTACCATCATCTGATAGCGCGCCTGGCTTACTGTGGTTTTAAGTATGTCGCTGGTCTTGCTATACGTAAACAGATAGCGATAGGGTTGTTCATCCTGCCTGGCGCTTTTTCTCAGGAAGCCAATGCACTGCAATTCATCTAAGGCGGAGAGCGCTTCGTTTTCTGTGAGGTTGGCTGTACGGCAGAGCTGGTCAAAGGTTGCATCTGGCCCCAGGATCGTTATTGCTATGCAGAAGGCTTGTGCTGCTGATGTTACTTGTTTGAATGAGAGTAGTATGTGTTCCTGAATACTGTTTGGTAGCATGTTTCGCAATAGTTCTTTCATTCTCTCATGGGTGTGCTGGACATTTTGTAAGGACGAGAAAGCTTTATTCTCGATCAGGCAGTTGATGGTCTCAATGGTATAGAAAATATGTCCGTTTGTTAGTTCATAGAGTTGTCCGGCTAAAATAGTGAGTAGATCAGCGTTTGTGGAGAATTGGGTCATAAAAGGAATTAACGTCTTGGCATGAATGTTCGCAGTCAGCGATTGGAGTAGATACAATATGTCGGAGGGCTCAAAGGGGGATAGGGGAAAGTGCACGACGGATGGCATCAAACGTCGCAGCTTTTTGTTCCAATCTGTCAATGAAGGCGCGGGAGGATTTTCTTGATCTGGTCGAAATGAGAGGATCACCAGAATCGGGCTACAGGATTGCTGCCATCGCTGAATGAGATAGTATATACCGCCCAGGAGATTATGATGTGCCCAGTGCAGATCATCCAGGAAAAGAATCAATACGCGATTTTGAGCCAATGCATTGCATAGACGGGCGACCGCTTCAAAGATCTGGGTGCGGATTATGGCATCTTCATTATACGGTAATACCAGGTCGGGATATCTTTCACGTAGCTCTGGTAAAAGTCGGCTGAGTTCAGCCAGCCAGACATCGGCCAGGAGATCATCGGGGGCGTTCTCCTGCTCTACACGTAGCCGGAGCGCATCGATAAGCGGTTGAAAAGGAAGGAGAGCACTCCCCTCAAAAGCACTACCTTGTAGAATAACGGTGTCCTGTACTGAACACCACTGCAAAAATTCGGTGACCAGGCGGGTCTTCCCAGATCCCGCGACCCCTTCCAGGGTGATTACCTGGGGCATGCCGCTTCGGGCGCGATTGAAACTTTCAACAAGAGTGTTGTATTCCGGCGCACGTCCCACAAAGGGGGGAAGCAGCCGCGAGAAGGCCCGGATCTGTGGTACTTTTTTCGCTGGCTGCTCAGCCGGGGCGGATGTACGTATGCGTTCTTTAAGTGCAATCGTGGCTGATGAGGGTTCGGCTCCGATCTCGTCGATGAGGAGCAAGCGATAGTGATCGAACGTTTGCAGTGCCGCAATGCGATTTCCTGTTGCGGCCTGTAAACTCATTAATTGCTGGCAGGCGTCTTCGTTGAAAGGATCAAGTATGAGCCAGCGTGAAACGATTTCAATAGCCTGCTTTAATTCACCTGCTCGTTCATGGAGCTGTGCCAGGTGCTCAAAGACCATATGCATGCTTTGGTGCCAGTAATCGCGTTGATAGCGAACCCAGTCATCGAAGGCTGCTGAGTCACGCAAAGAAAAATTATCTAAGAAGCTTCCTCGATAGTGTTTGACTGCCGTATGAAGATGGGTAAGTAGCTGGATACGTAGTTCTTCGGTTGCCGCCAACGGATTATTGGCAAGCGTTTTGAGTATGTGTAGTGACGTCTGGACAGCCTGTAGATCAGAAGTTACTTCAGCCTGTACATTGATACTCAGTGTGTTGCGGTCGATTAACAAAGGAGGATGTTCCATAACTTCTAAGATTTTACGTAATTCCAATAGCGTAATACGCAATGCTGCCCTTGCATGAATGGCATCGCTTTCGGGCCAGAGTAGTTCAGCCAGTCTTTGCCTTGATTGTACCTGACCCTCAACAACGAGATAAATCAGTAATGCCAGGGCTTTGCGTGAAGAAGAAAAATGCATGATTTCGCCTGCATTTGTTACTTCTGGTGGACCTAATAATGAAAGATGGAGTCCATTGTGAATAGCGGTTTTCTCCATTACATAAGGTGTGAGACGCATAGCATCTTTCTCCTTTCTCATCGGTAGACAAATCTCTCTCTAGCGTACCTATTCTTGTATATCAATGTCATGCCCTCTCAGATGTATTTTTTATGCCACAAGATAGTCCTCTTCCCCTCCAGCATTCCCTGTATCCCTCGTCAACGCAGAAAAAATACGCACGAGAGGGAACGTATTCTGTGTCCAGATTAGCTACTCTTCCTATGTGGACATCTAGAACACTTTTAAGAACCCTTGATTGATGGGCATGAGAAATAGTTGTTGTTTTATGCATTATTTACTCATTCTGATTGAAAAGCAAAGGAATGGATTGGTATTATGGAAGTATCAGTACGAGGTTCGCGCCTCTCCTTGCAGCAAACACGTCTCTGGCCTTTCTCTCAGGAGAACCAGAATGCTTATTTGGTGCAAGGTCTGATTTCGTTACCTGGCTCACTTCAGCTTCCCCGGTTGCGACGTGCGCTACAACAGCTTATTGAGCGACATGAAATCTTACATACAGTCTTTCGCTCTCTGCCTGGGATGGATTTTCCTATGCAGATCGTGGGAGATTCCAGGTTCTGTTGGCAGCAAACGGAGATTAGAGAGCCAGTTGAGGTGTCTGCACAGCAGGCGTATATTCAGTGCTTGCTTCCAGCTCTTCAGCAGCCGATAGACCTGGAACAGGGACCGCTGCTTTCGATACATCTTTTCCATTTTGTCGAGACGGCTATATTCTATCTTGTGGTGAGTATCCCGGCTCTCTGTGCAGATGCCGCTAGCTTGCACGTCTTTACTGCTGAACTGGCTCGGGAATATCAGGCGTGCGTGGCCGAAAATGATACTTCTGCGGAGGAGCCGTTGCAATATGCGGATGTTGCCGCCTGGCAGAACGAATTGTTTGAGGAGGATGAGGCTGAGGATGCTTGCTCCTTTTGGCAGCATGTCCAGCTTTCTGCGCTTGAAACGTTCAATTTACCTGCTCGCCGCTCCGCTCAAACACAATCCAATTCATCTTTTTCTCCTCAGGCTTATGCGCTTCCGTTTCCTCCTGCTCTGTATACTGAATTACAGGCAATTGCGCGGCACCTGGATGTAACGACGGAAAATATTTTACTTGCTGGCTGGCAGTTTTTCCTGGCACGTCTGACCAGCCAGGAAGAGTTGGTGACAGGCGTGGCCTATACAGGACGCAGTTATGAAGAGCTACAAGGTGCGCTTGGATTGTATACACGCGTACTTCCCTTCACGACATTTGTTGATCCTACCTCTACCTTTTCTCAACTCATCCGACAGGTGGCGCTGACTGCGGTTGAAGTGGAGCAGCGACAACTGTATTTTTCATGGGATAGGCTGAACAGAGATGGACAACGGGTAACCTTCCCCACCCATTTTGCTTATCTCCCACGTGTCCAGAATGTGCAAGATTTTGAGCTGATTGATAGTATTGCCAGTCATTCAGAGCCGTTTGTACTGAAATTAGAGGTTGTTGAGCAGCAGTTCGCTGTGCAATTGAAATTCCATTTTGATGTCAATGCATATACTGTTCAGCATGTGGAGCAATTGGCTTTATCATTTCTGACACTCTTGCATAATGCCCTGACCCAACAAGATGTTGAGGTTCAGCAACTGGCCCTGCTCTCACCACAGGAAGAATTGAAGATGCTTCAGCAGTTCAGTGGTCCGCGTACCGATGAAGGAAATCGGACACTCATTGATCTGTTTGAGGAGCAGGTAAAACTTCATCCAGCGTGGCCTGCGCTGACCAGCAAGCATGGAACTTTGACCTATGGGGAGGTAAATGCCTGGGCAAATTGCCTCGCTAGTGACTTACAAAAGCGTGGAGTTGCTCCTAATGTCCTGGTGGGTTTGTATGCGTCACGCTCACTGGAGACGCTGGTCGGTTTGCTGGCAATTTTGAAGGCGGGCGGTGCGTATGTTGCCCTGGATCCTCAGTTACCCGCGCAGCGCCTGGCCTTTCAAATAAATGATACTGCTGTGAAGGTGATTGTCACTGAGTTGTCTTCCCAGGATCTATTCGTTGATTTTCAGGCGGATATTCTACCCGTTGAGGCTTATCAGCCTGGCCTGAACGCCAGCGTTTCGGAAAACCTGCACGTTGCACTCAATCCTACCGACCTTGCCTATGTTATCTACACATCGGGTTCGACCGGTACGCCCAAAGGTGTGCTGATCCAGCACCAGAGCGTGAGCAATTATATTCAGTCCTTGCAGCAGCGATTGAATTGGCAACCCGGTTGGCAGTTTGCGACAGTTTCAACGCTAGCTGCCGACCTCGGGAACACAGTGATCTTTGGCTCACTTGTCTCCGGTGGCTGCCTCCATATTCTGGATTATGAGACGGTAACGTCCGCTCAACTCTGGTCTCAGTATGTGCGGAATAATCCCATTGACGTCCTGAAAATCGTTCCATCACATGTACATGCACTCCTTTCTGCAAGTACTGCTGGGCTGGAAATACTGCCACGTAAACAATTGATCCTGGGTGGCGAGCCTTTAACTGGCACGTTGCTCGCATGTCTGGCCGAATGTGGCGCTACCTGTGATGTGATTAATCACTATGGCCCGACCGAAACAACCATTGGAGTACTGGTCAATGTGCTGGGACCTGTCCAGGATGGCTGGAAACAGACCGAGAAATCTGTGCTGCCTCTGGGTCTTCCATTGAATAATACAAATGTGGCGATTGTGAATACTGGTGGACAACTGGTCCCGGTTGGGGTGACTGGCGAGCTGTATATTGCAGGTGCGGGTGTCGCTCAGGGGTATTTGAATCAACCCGAGTTGACGGCCACAAAATTTGTGGAATTGAGTTGGGCACAGCAAGCGCCACAGCGTTTTTATCGTACTGGTGATCTGGCGCGCTACGGGAATGATGGGATGGTTGAATTTCTCGGGCGTGCTGACTCGCAGGTGAAAATTCGCGGCTATCGTGTAGAGCTGGGTGAGATTGAGCTGGCGTTGCGTGCGCATGAGCAAGTACTGGAAAGTGTCGTTGTAGTGCGCGAAGATTTTCCAGGGGAGCAGCGTCTGGTCGCCTATGTGGTCCTTAAGCATGCCTCTGACCTGGAATCTTCAGCGCTCGTCTCCTTTGTAAAGACGCAATTGCCTGCTTATATGGTGCCTACCTCTATTGTCATTCTGCCCTCGCTACCACTGACACCAAATGGTAAAATTGATCGCCGTCGTTTGCCCGAGCCTGAAGAAGTCGTATCGGTTGTTACTGATCTTTATATGGCTCCTCGTAATTCGGTGGAAGAGCAATTGGCGGATATCTGGTCTGAGGTCTTACATGTCAAACGCGTTGGCGTTTTTGATAACTTTTTTACTCTGGGTGGCCATTCGCTGCTCGCAACGCAAATTATCTCACGTATGCGTACAGTGATGGGAGTCGAGATCCCTATCCTGAAGCTGTTTGAAGAGCCAACCGTGGCCGGCCTTGCTCAACGTGTGAATAATTTGATAGTACAGACAAATGGTGCGCAGGAAATGAGCTCAACGACTGCGATTCCAGTGTTTCCACGTAATCAGGTGCTTCCGCTCTCGTTCGCTCAGCAGCGTCTCTGGTTCCTTGACCAGTTAGATCCCGGCACTATTGCCTATAACAAGCAAATTGCCCTCCGCCTGACCGGCACATTGCAGATATCTGCTCTTGAATCCAGTTTGAATGAGATTATTCGCCGCCATGAGAGCCTGCGCACAACCTTTGACATAGTCGCTGGTAAGGCTGCACAGATTATTCATGAGACGCTATCTATACATCTTCCTGTCATCACTGTGCTGGATGCAACTGTGGACCAGAGCAGTGAACAAGATGAAACTCTGGCGCGTTTGATCCATGAATGTGTCAATCAACCATTTGATCTTGTGAAGGGGCCTTTATTACGCGTCCAATTATTTCAATTGGCTGCTGAAGAGCACATTCTGGTCCTGACCATGCATCACATTGTTTCTGATGCCTGGTCTAATGCTATCTTCTTGTTTGAGTTGTCAAATTTGTACACGGCGCACATCCAGGGGGGGCAGGCTGAACTGCCGGAGCTTCCGATTCAATATGCCGACTTTGCAGCCTGGCAACAAGCAACTTTGCAGGGTGGGGTGTTAGAAGCTCACCTCAATTATTGGAAGCAACAACTACAGAATGCTGAAACGCTGAATTTGCCGACGGATCGGCCTCGGCCTGCATTGCCAAGCGGCTATGCGCGCCATTTCCCTTTTACCTTTACAGGCGAATTGCAAGAGAAGTTGCAGTCTCT
The DNA here is from genome assembly GCF_008326305.1 of Dictyobacter arantiisoli. GTDB lineage: Bacteria > Chloroflexota > Ktedonobacteria > Ktedonobacterales > Ktedonobacteraceae > Dictyobacter > Dictyobacter arantiisoli. The sequence continues at coordinate 35,725 of NZ_BIXY01000008.1, forward strand.
GAGTCGTAAATCTGGCACAACCCTTTTTATGACTCTACTAACGGCATTACAGGTCCTACTGGCCCGCTATAGTGGACAGGAGGATATCAGTGTGGGATCACCGATTGCGAACCGTAATCGCGCAGAGATTGAAGGGCTGATTGGCTTCTTTGTCAATATGCTGGTCTTGCGCGGTAATCTGGCTGGTAATCCTACCTTTACTCATCTGTTGGCACAGGTGCGTGAGACGGCTCTACGGGCTTTTACTCATCAGGATCTGCCGTTTGAAAAGATAGTTGAGGAACTGCAACCTGACCGTAATCTCAGTGTTAATCCTCTCTTCCAGGTGAGCTTTAGCCTCCAGAACACACCTGATGCGGAACTCAAGCTGCCTGGCCTGTTGCTCAGTGCCGTCAATACGCTGGAAGCGACCACCAAGGTCGATCTGGAACTCCATATGTGGGAGACCTCTGACAATTTACAGGGGACATTGATTTATAACACCGATCTATTCGATCTGTCGACCATTGAGCAGTTCGTGACCCAGTTCGAGGTGCTTCTCAACGGTATTGTTGCCAATCCCGATTGTCCGATTGAAGGGTTGCCTCTCCTGTCCCAAAGCACACAGGAAACGTTGGAGCGGTGGAATGAGGCCAATGCTTCTTTCCCGGTAACGCTCTTAGTGCAGGAATATGTAGAGCTGCAAGCTGCTCAGCGTCCAGAGGCTCTGGCTGTGCATGCTGCCGATGCCGAGTTGACGTATGCGCAACTCAATATCCGAGCCAATCAGCTGGCACACTTCTTGCGTGCCCACAATGTTGGTCCGGAGAGTGTTGTCGGTGTCTGCCTACCTCGTTCTACTGATATGCTTGTGACTATGCTGGCAATATTGAAGGCCGGGGGAGCCTATCTTCCGCTTGATCCAGCCTATCCAACTGATCGCATTACCTATATGGTACAAGATGCTGGTGCGCAACTGGTGGTGACAAATGCTGCTCTGGCTCCAAATGTGTCCGAGCAGACGGCGCTGGTTTGGAGGCTGGATACGCAGTGGTCCGAACTGGCCGGGTATGAGCAGGAGAATCCCCTTGTCGTTTCTGACCCGGCTAACCTTGCGTATCTTATCTATACTTCGGGTTCCACTGGTCGTCCAAAGGGTGTGCAGATTACGCAGGAGAACCTCCTCAATCTTGTTCATTGGCATCAGCAAGCCTATATGCTAACCCCCGGGGATCGAGCAACGCTACTGGCTGGTGTGGCTTTTGATGCCTGTGTCTGGGAAATCTGGCCGTATCTGACCGCTGGTGCAAGCCTGTTTATTCCAGATGAACAGACGCGCCTTTCACCAGAGCTGTTGCAGCAGTGGTTGGAGGAGCAGGCGATTACGATCAGTTTCCTGCCAACTCCTCTGGCAGAACAGTTGCTGGCCCAGGATACTCAAAAGAGTACTTTGCGCTTCCTGTTGACTGGTGGCGATGCGTTACAGCGTCGACCCCAGGCCAATACGCCGTTTACCCTGGTCAATCATTATGGTCCCACGGAAGCTACGGTTCTGGCTACCGCAGGCAAGGTTGAGGAACAGCGTTCAGATATTTTGCGGGTGCCGAGCATTGGTCGCGCGGTGGCACATAGCAGTGTCTATGTGCTGGATAAACACTTACAGAAAGTTCCTATCGGGGTAGTTGGTGAACTCTATATCGGTGGTGCTGGCGTGGGACGTGGGTATCGGGGGCGTACAGATTTAACGGCTGAATGTTTTGTGCCTGATCCCTATACTCAGCAGCAGTTTGCTGGTCGATTATATCGCACTGGCGACCTTGCGCGTTTCTTGTCCGATGGTCAAATAGAGTTCCAGGGACGTCTCGACGATCAGCTCAAGGTGCGTGGTTTCCGTATCGAACCGGGTGAGATTAGAGCTGTGTTAGCGCAATATCCATTTGTAGAAGAGAGCGTGGTTACTGTTGCGCAGACGCCAGCAGGTCAGAAGCAGATTGTTGCTTATCTATTGGTAAAGCCTGAAACCGTCTGTGATCTTGCTGGCCTCAAGGATTTTCTGGCGCAACATCTCCCTGAATATATGCTTCCTTCTGCCTTTGTGGTGCTAAATACCTTGCCATTGACGCCAAATGGGAAAGTGGATTACCGAGCCTTGCCAGAGCCCCACTATACTGTGATGGATGACTCTTTTGTGACGGCAAGCAGTCCTATTGAAGTGGCTCTGGTGGAATTGTGGTGTCAGGTGCTGGATGTGAAGCGTGTGAGTGTCCATACGTCATTTTTTGAAATGGGTGGTCATTCGCTCTTAGCCACTACTTTGTTGACGCGTATTCGCCAGGTATTGCATGTTGATATGCCACTGCGTTGTTTGTTTGAATATCCGACTGTAGCTGAACAGGCTCGTTGGATTCAGGAAGCGGGCCGTAAATATCAGCAATCGGTGATTAGTCCGGTGCATGAGCGCGCAAATCTACCTCTCTCCTTTGCGCAGCAGCGCCTCTGGTTTCTGGATCAATTAGAGCCAGAGAGTGCAGCTTATAATAGTCCCATCGTGCTACGTATCCAGGGCGATTTACACCTGAATATGTTAGAAGAAAGTCTGCAGACGATTGTGCAGCGGCATGAAAGTCTACGGACAACTTTTGCCGCACATAATGGACAGGCTGTGCAGAATATTACTTTTGAGGGACAGCTCACGCTAACTGTTCTGGATATCAGCCAGAAAACACAGCAGGAGCAGGCGGTTTTTGTACAGGATACCATCCAACAGGAGGTCCAGCGGCCTTTTAATCTGGCTACGGGGCCCATGCTGCGTGCTGGCTGTATTAAGCTTGCTGTTGATGAGCATATCTTCTTTATGACTGTCCACCATATTGTTTGGGATGGGTGGTCGGTGGGTGTGTTTGAGCGTGAGTTCTTTACACTCTATACTGCGAAACTGGCAGGCAAGACCTGCCATTTACCCGAATTGCCTGTACAATATGCGGATTATGCGTTCTGGCAGCGCAACTGGTTGCGTGGTGAGGTACTAGAAAATCAGCTTGCTTATTGGCGGCAGCAGTTAGCGAATATCCAGCCACTGGATCTGCCAACGGATTTCCCACGACCGCTCGTCACTTCTGGTCAGGGTCGACGGCAAGAAACTGTGCTGCTCCAGGCGTTATATCAGCGCATCCAGAACATAAGTCAGCAGGCCGGGGTCACCACCTATATGACGCTGCTCGCAGCTTTCCAGGTCTTACTTTCAAAATATTGTCAGCAGCAGGACATTAGTGTTGGCACGCCGGTGGCAAATCGTGGGCAGAGTGAGATTGAGCACCTGATCGGTTTCTTTGTCAATACCCTGGTGATGCGCAATGACCTCACTGGGAATCCTGGCTTCCTGGAGTTGTTACAGCGTGTGCGCGAGACAACGCTCAATGCTTACGCCCATCAGGACCTGCCGTTTGAGAAACTGGTAGAAGTCCTGCAGCCTGAGCGTGAGCAGAATCGTTCTCCATTGTTCCAGGTGATGTTTGTCTATCAACATGCGATCGCATCCCAACATATTCCAGACAATCTGGTTGTAACCGCCGTTGAGAACGAAAAATGCACCTCCAAATTTGATTTGACCCTTTCAGTTGCTGAAATTGATCATAGTCTCAATTGTGTGCTGGAATATAGTACTGATCTTTTCACTGAACAAACGATCCAGCGCTTCTTACTGCATTGGCAAATCCTGTTAGATAGTATTGCGCAGGACCCTGAGCAGCGGATCGACCGGATCTCCATTTTGTCTGCTCAAGAGCAAACAGTGTTGGCGAGTTGGAACCATACTGCCTCTGAACTCTCTTCCACAGCGAGTGTGCAGCGCTTGTTTGAGCAGCAAGTGAGTTTACAGCCGCAGGGAATAGCTCTCGTCTATAAAGATCGGACTGTTACCTATCAAGAATTGAATCGTCAGGCGAACCAGGTCGCGCACTATTTACAGGTGCAGCATCAGGTTGGACCAGACACGCTGGTTGGTATCAGTATTGAGCGTTCACCAGAGTTTTTCGTTGCGATGCTGGGTATCCTAAAAGCCGGGGGGGCCTATCTATCTTTAGATCCATCCTATCCAGTTGATCGTCTGGCCTTTATGCTCCATGACTCCCAGGTTTCCGTGGTGCTGAGTATGGAACAAGTTGAAAAGTCTGCTTTGCTCTCCGAGGCAACGTTTGTGAATCTGGATAGCTCCTCGCATGAGATCTCTTCTTATAGTTTGGAGAATCCCGTATGTGTCACGGAAGCATGGCATTTGGCCTACGTCATCTATACCTCGGGTTCGACTGGATTACCAAAGGGGGTGATGGTCGAACATGGCAACTTGCGCAATCTCGTGCAGGCTCTTAAGCCGATCTATAATCTGAACTCGGAGAGTCGCGTCCTGCAATATATGTCTCTGAACTTCGACGTTTCGATTGTTGACATCTTTTCGAGCTTGACGAGTGGTGCCCGCCTCTGCCTGGTCCCCAAAGATTTGATGATCCCGGGTGAGGCTCTGCATGAACTCATACAAAAGTACGAAGTGACGTTTGGACGTTTCCCGCCATCGATTCTGCTTGCACTGACAAATGCTCATCTACCGCTGCTAAAAACAGTGATTACCGGGGGCGACCGCTGGTCTGTTGACTTGCTTGAACATTGGAGGAAACAGAGCCAGGTTGTGAATGAATATGGCCCAACTGAGACAACCGTGCTTTGTACGCTCTCAAAATGTGGTGTAGATACGCAAGATATCACCATTGGCACGCCGATCGCTAATACCTTTGCTTATGTGCTAGATTCAGCATTGCAGCCTGTGCCAGTGGGGGTACCTGGCGAACTGTATATTGGTGGTGCTGGTGTGAGCCGGGGATACCTTCATCGGCCAGCTTTGACTGCGGAGCGCTTTCTTCCTGATCCCTGGAATATGCAAGCTGGTGCCCGTATGTACAAGACAGGTGATTTGGTGCGGTATCTGCCTACCGGCGAGATCAAGATGCTTGGACGTACTGATGATCAGGTGAAGATTCGTGGGTTCCGTATTGAACTGGGCGAGATCGAGAATGTGCTTAATCAGCATGAGGCGGTGCGGGAAAATGTGGTGCTGGTTCATGGCGAAAGTGCTAACAATAAGAAGTTGGTGGCGTATCTGGCTGTAGAGTCAGAGCAGGTGACCAGTCAGGATATGCGTGAGCTGGCCCAAAAAACGCTGCCAGAATACATGGTCCCGGCGCATTTCATCTTCTTGCCTACGCTGCCCACCATGCCAAATGGCAAAATTGATCGTAATGCATTGCTCGCCCTGGCGATTGCCGATGAGTTCGCGCTGACCTTTGTGGCACCGCGTACCATAAATGAGGAAGTCGTCTTGTCGTGCTGGAGTGAGGTCCTTGAACGTGATCATATCAGCGTATTGGATAACTTTTTCTCAATTGGTGGACATTCGCTGCTGGCTTCACAGCTGCTCTCGCGTTTACGTACCTCCTTCCAGATCGAGATTCCGTTGCGTACGCTCTTTGATGCACCTACGATTGCTGAGCAGGCGGTGGTGTTTGAGCAGTTGCGCCGGAGTCAGATGAACACGGTGGTGCCAGCATTGATCCCTGTTGAGCAGCGTCCACAGCATATCCCACTTTCCTTTGAGCAGCAGCGCCTCTGGTTCCTGCATCATATGGATTCAGAAAGTGTGGCCTACTCGCTGCCATTGGTGATTCGTCTTAAGGGTGCGATACAGGTTGACCTGCTAGAAGATGCGCTAACCGAGATTGTGCGTCGCCATGAAGGTCTGCGTACAACCTTCTCAACCGCGCATAATCAGCCCGTCCAGCGTATTGCGCCCGTGGAACGTTTTTCCCTTCCTCGATTGACCATTCTGCCCCAGCAGGATTTGAATGTGGAAGAGCAGGCGTTGGAATTCATGCAGAGAGAGCTACAGCGTCCCTTTGATTTAGAGCAGGGGCCTTTGTTTAGAGCCCTCTTGATTGCACTCTCACCTCATGAACCGCAGGAGCATATTCTGGTGCTCAATATGCATCATATTATCAGTGATGGTTGGTCAGTTGGTATCCTGGTGCAGGAGTTGACCGCACTGTATATGGCCTTTAACCAGCAAGGTGTTTCTCCTTTGCCTGAACTGGCCTTGCAGTATGCAGATTATGCGCTCTGGCAACGGAACTGGTTTCAGAAAGAAGGTCTGCAAACGCAGGTGCACTATTGGAAGGATAAGCTTGCCAATCTTGAACCATTAAACTTGCCGATTGATTATGCTCGTCCGGCGGTGATGACACGCCAGGGTGCGAAACAGGGGTTTGTTGTCGCGCCAGAGATCCTGGTCGCTCTCCATCGGATCAGTCGTCAGCAGGGAGCGACGTTATTCATGACCTTGCTAGCGGCTTTCCAGCTGCTGTTAGCGCACTATAGCCAGCAGAACGATATTGTGGTCGGAACTGTTTCAGCCCATCGTTCTCAGCGTGAATTAGAGTCGTTGATCGGTTTCTTTGTCAATACGTTACCGCTACGGACACAACTGGATTGGGAATGGTCGTTCCTGAACCTGCTGCAGTCGGTACGTGAAACCACACTGGATGCCTATGCGCATCAGGATGTGCCTTTTGATCTGATGGTCGATGCGGTCCAGGCGACACGTGATCTGAGTACATCGCCGATCTTCCAGGTCCTCTTTGTCCTGCAGAATGCGCCCTTCTCGGCTGAACGCATCTCGGATGTTGAGATGAGTGTGGTTGATATTGAAACACATACCGCCAAGTTTGATCTCTCCTTGACGCTGGCGGAGACCAACCAGGGGCTGAGTGCTTCCTTTGAATATAGTACCGAATTGTTCAAGCCTGAGACCATTGAGCGGCTCAGCGAACATTTCCAACAGTTGCTGACGGCTATTGTCGATGACCCACAGCATGCTATTGGACGCTATCGCTTGCTTACTCAACGTGAGCAAGATCTGTTCAATAGCTGGCAGGGCCCGGAATTGATAACAGTTCCTATTGCCACCTTACACGGTGGTATTCATAGCCAGGCACAAAGAACTCCTCATCAGACTGCGTTGCTGTCTGTGACGGAGAGTATGAGCTATGAGGAACTGGAGCGGCAGGCCAATCAGTTGGCTCACTATCTACGCAGACAAGGGATCGGTACCGAGAGTAAAGTTGGTCTGTGTCTGGAACGGGGTGTGTCGCTGATTGTTGGCATGCTGGCAATTCTTAAGGCCGGTGCTGCCTATGTGCCACTCGATCCTAATTATCCAGTGGAGCGGCTCCATTTCATTCAGGTAGATGCTCAGATGGAGCTTTTACTAACCCAGACATCGCTGCAAGCACATATTGCTCTGCCGTCTGTGCCTGTACTGTGTAGTGATCGGGACAGTGCGTTATGGGCACAGGAACCAGTCACAGCTCCGGTTGTCCAGGTTGAAAAGGCGAATCTAGCTTATGTGATCTATACATCAGGTTCGACTGGACGACCAAAGGGAGTGATGATTACGCATGCCAGCGCGACCAGCTTTGTTGAATGGTCCAGACAGACGTTTACGAATGCAGAACTACAGGGTGTGCTGGCAAGTACGTCAATCTGTTTTGATCTTTCCATCTTTGAGATTTTTGTTACATTGAGCACAGGAGGCACTGTCATTCTCGCGGAGAACGCATTGGAATTGGCGGAGCATCCTTATCGGAATCAAGTAACGCTTGTCAATACCGTTCCGTCGGCGGCGGCAGAGCTGGTACGGCAAAAGGCGTTCCCCGCCAGTGTACTGACCATCAATATGGCTGGAGAAGCTCTGCCAATAAGTGTGGTACAGCAGTTGGAACAAACTACTGCTATCCAGCACATTTATAATCTGTATGGCCCTTCAGAGTATACGACGTATTCAACCTTTGCGCAGATTACTTCTACATATCTGACGATCGGTCGCCCGCTGAGTGGAACACAGGTTTATGTGCTGGATGCATATTTGCAGCCTGTCCCACTGGGTGTACATGGCGAACTCTACTTGAGTGGAGAAGGCCTGGCGCGTGGCTACTACGGGCGCGGCGAGCTTACGGCTGAACGCTTTATCCCTAATCCTTTCAGTTCACAACCAGGGGCCCGCATGTATCGTACTGGTGACGTGGTTCGCTATCGCGCCGATGGCGACCTCGACTTCATTGGACGTGTGGACCATCAGGTGAAAATACGTGGTTTCCGCATCGAACTGGGCGAGATTGAGAGTCGCTTGCAGCGCCATCGGGATGTAAAAGATGTGGTGGTCACGGTACATGAAGAGCCAAACGGTATCAAACGTATCCTGGCTTATATCGTTGGTACTGATGATACTGATGCGTTACGCTGCTATCTTCAGGAATCCTTGCCAGCATATATGATCCCGTCATTTTTCTTGACCCTGGAGGCTTTGCCGCTGACACCAAATGGCAAGGTTGATCGCAAAGCCTTGCCCACTCCTGATCAGCATCAGGAGCGTCTTGTTCGAAATATCATTGCCCCACGCAACCAGGAAGAAGAAATATTGTGGCAACTCTGGACTCAGGTATTAAGTACCGAGCGGCCAATCAGTATGGATGATAATTTCTTTGAGATCGGTGGTGATTCTATCCTGAGCTTGCAAATCGTTTCACGCGCACGTGAACTGGGTTTGCAACTCACTCCGAGAGATATCTTTGAGTATCAGACTATTGCTGGACTTGCTACGGTTGTGGCGAGTAGCGGTAGTATCTCTGTTAACGAGATTGAGCAGGGACCGATCAGTGGCAATGTGGCGCTGACATCGATCCAGCATTGGTTCTTTGAGCAGCAATTGGTCGAACCCAATCATTGGAACCAGGCCTTCTTGCTCAATGTGCGATCGGATATCCAGGTAGATCTGTTGCAGCAAGCACTGGCACATCTGGCAATCCACCACGATGGCTTGCGAACGCGTGTGGAGTATCGCAATGGGCACTGGGTGCAGTTCATCGCCGAACCTGAGGCAATTGAACCTCCTCTCTGTGAAAAAATAGATGTGTCTCAATATAACGGTGAGGAATTGCAGCACGTGATTGAACTGCAAGCCCAGAATGCTCAGGCCTCCCTTAATCTGTTCCAGGGTCCGGTCTGGAAGGCGGTCTGGTTCAATCCTGGTACCGGGCAGCCAGCGCGCCTCTTACTGGTTATTCATCATTTGCTGGTGGATGGTGTCTCCTGGCGTATCCTGCTGGAAGATCTACAGGGGGCATATCATCAATTAGCACAAAATAAAGCTGTGCAACTGCCCGCTAAAACAACAGCATTTCAGCACTGGTCGGAACAATTACAGAGTTATACCCAATCAGATGAGGTGATTAAACAACTTCCTTACTGGTTGGCGCAGACCGACCATGAGTTCCATCGCTTGCCAATCGATCATGACAACGGCGCTAACACTATTGCGTCGGTTGCACATGCACAGTATGCCCTGAACAAGGAAGAGACCAGGGCGCTGCTACAGGATGTGCCACCAGCCTTCCATACACAGATGAATGATGTGCTGTTAACTGCTCTGGCGTTGACCCTGTTACCCTGGAGCGGAAAGCGTGCCCTTTTCGTTCATCTGGAGAGCCATGGTCGTGAGTATCTACAGCCAGGCATGGATCTATCGCGTACGGTTGGTTGGTTTACCAGCTTATATCCACTTCTGCTAGACCTGCGTGCTCAAGGGGCGACACAGCCCCTGACTGCTTTGAAGCTCATTAAAGAGCAGCTGCGTCAGGTGCCCCGCTCAGGTATTGGGTATGGAGCGTTACGCTATCTGTATCAGCCGGATGTGAGGCTGTCTGTCGATCAACAGGTGGCCTTAGAGCAGTTGCGTACGCTACCAGGTGCACAGATTAGTTTTAACTATCTGGGCCAATTTGATCAGGTTATACAGACTGATGGGATGTTCGCGGCGGCCTCTGAGTCCAGTGGTAGGTCTCAAGGCGAGCATAATCTGCGTGCACACCTTATTGATGTGACCGCCAGTATTGTGGATGGTAGCTTCGCTGTTGATTGGTCGTATTGTTCCGCTCTGCATGAGGCCGAGACGATTGAGCGCCTGGCTACTAACTTCATGCAGCGCATTCGGCAACTCATTGTTTTATGTCAGGATCTACAGAATAGTGGCTATACACCATCTGACTTCCCGCTGGCCCATCTGACGCAGAACCAGATTGATCGTTTCCTGGGCAATAATCGCAATGTGGAGTCTGTCTATCCTCTCTCGCCCTTGCAACAAGGTCTTCTGTTCCATAGTGTCTATGAGCCGGTTGGTGGGGACCATATTATTCAGACCTGCTTTACCATTGAAGGATCACTTAACGTTGATGCCTTTGTGCAGGCCTGGCAACAAGTGAGTGAGCGGCATGCTATTCTGCGTACCGGTTTTATCTGGGATGGCTTGCAAGAACCGCTACAGGTGGTGGCCCATACGGCAACGGTGCCGGTCGTTTGTGTTGATTGGCAGGCCCACTCAACTGATGAGCAGCAGGCGCAATTAGCTGAGTATCTAAAGGCTGATCGTTTCCAGGGATTTACACTTTCACAGGCACCGTTGCTTCGCTTGCTTCTCTGTCAATGTGCTCCTGAGCGCTATCAGGTAGTCTGGACCTATCATCATCTTTTACTGGATGGTTGGAGTATTCCATTGCTCTTAACGGATCTTTTTGAATACTATCAGGCCGTTGATCAGCAGCGACCACCTGTGCTGGGACGGGTTCGTTCGTATCAGGATTACATTCTCTGGTTGCAGCAGCAGGATATGACGGCTGCGGAAGCTTTCTGGCGTGAGAAGCTGCGTGGCTTTGTGGCTCCTACTTCGATCGCGATTGAGAAGGCGCAGCCCGCAGTTCAGGAAGTGCGTTATGGGAAATGTCAGCTGCACCTTTCTGAGGAGGTGACACAGGGATTACAGAGTCTGGGGCGGCAGCAGCAGGTAACGCTCAATACGCTGGTTCAGGGGGCCTGGGCGATTCTGTTGAGCCGCTATAGTGGCGAGTCAGATGTTGTCTTTGGTGCCACTGTTGCCGGTCGCGCTGCGGCGGTCCCTGATATTGAACGCATGGTTGGCCTCTTTATCAACACCCTGCCGGTGCGCGCTCGCTTCTCAGGCACAACCGCTGTTCGCGAGGTCTTGCAGCAGTTGCAGCAGTATCAAGGAGAGATTGGTCCATATGACTATAGCCCGTTGGTAAGTGTGCAGGGTTGGAGCGAGATTCCACGTGCGACAAGTCTGTTTGAAAGCCTCTTCGTCTTTGAGAATTATCCGGTGGATACGAGCTTCAATGAGAGTGCTGATAACCAGCAACAGCTACACATTCAATTCAATCACACGGTCGAGCAGACAAATTATCCTTTGATGCTAGAGGTGCTCCCGCATCAACAAATGATGTTCCAGCTGAGCTATAACCGCAATACTTTCTCAAATGAGATAGCTGAAGGTGTGTTGCAACACCTGCAAACAATCCTCGAAGGTATTCTGGCAAAGCCAGAGGCGGTGGTGGCAGAACTTCCTCTGCTCACCAGTACTGAAGTTGAGCAGATTGTGGGTGTGCTTAACCAGACGCAGGTTCCTTATCCGTTAGATATCTCACTTCATCAGTTGATAGCAAACCATGCCAGGCGTTACCCAACGACTATCGCACTGATTTGTGGGCAGACGCGCCTGACCTATGGACAGTTGCAGGAACGTGCGACCCAGCTTGCGCATCGTTTACGCACGCTGGGTGTCGGTCCTGATGTGCTGGTTGGACTGTATATGCCGCGTTCAATCGAGATGGTTATTGGAATGCTGGCAATCTTTCAGGCTGGAGGAGCGTATCTTCCCTTTGATTTAGCCACACCGAAAGGCCGTCTGGAAACCATTCTCCAGGATGCACAGCCGCGGGTACTGCTGACTTATGCACACTTGCGAGATCAGTTGCCTATTAGTACGATCCCGACGCTTTGCCTTAATCCGAACTGGCAGGACTTCGCGCAGGAGAGTACGGTTGAGCTTCCCGATGATGCGGATAATCAGCGCCTGGCATATGTCATTTATACCTCGGGCTCAACGGGCAAGCCCAAAGGGGTGATGGTTACCCAAAAAGGTATGCTCAACCATCTCTTCATTAAGATTGAAGAGCTTGATATTACGGAATACGATTGCATTGCTCAGACTGCTTCTCACTGCTTCGATATCTCGGTCTGGCAGATCTTCGCTGGTCTGCTCAGTGGTTCACAGGTCTACATTCTGCCTGATGAGATCGCACATGATCCTGAGAATCTGGCGATGGCGGTGGCGCAGCATCACATCTCAATCCTTGAGGTTGTTCCTTCACTGTTGCGCGCCATGCTTGAAAGCATCCCGGTGCAGCGCCTGAATGCTCAATTGCGCAGCCTACGCTGGTTAGTGGCAACCGGGGAAGCATTGCCAGCCGATCTCTGCCGCCGCTGGTGTCAGAACAGTAACCTTCCATTGATCAACGCGTATGGACCAACCGAGTGTTCGGATGATGTGACCCATCTGATCATTGAGGAGCCACCCGCAGCGCATGTCAGCGTTATGCCTATCGGGAAAGCCCTGGCTAACACCAGCCTCTATATCCTGGATGAAGGCTTTCAGCCGGTTCCACTGGGAGTTGCGGCACAATTGTATATCAGTGGCACTGGTGTGGGTCGTGGCTATCTGCTGGACCCACAACGGACTGCTGATACGTTTATCCCTGATCCATTCAGTGGTATTCCTGGTGACCGGATGTATCGGACTGGCGATCTGGCGCGTTTCCTGGCGGATGGGAACGTTGAATTTGTTGGACGTGTCGATTATCAGGTGAAAGTTCGTGGCTTCCGTATCGAACTGGGTGAGATTGAGGCGGCGCTCCAGCAACATGTGGCAATTCGGGAAAATGTGGTGCTGGTTCGTGAGGATGTACCGATGCAGCAACGCCTGGTCGCTTATATTATCTGTACAAATGAAGCGACTGCTCCCACGGTCGATGAACTCAAACAATTCTTGCGCCAATTCTTGCCAGATTACATGGTGCCAACGGCCTTTGTTGTGTTACCGATCATGCCGTTGACCAGCAATGGTAAAATCGATCGCCGGGCACTCCCAGCACCCGAGGAACAGCATACCAGCGATAATGAACAGAACGCGTTTGCGCCCAGTCCTCTGGAAGAGTTGTTGATCCAGATCTGGCGCGACGTGCTTTCATTGAAGCATATAAATGTGCATGATAACTTCTTTGAGTTGGGTGGACATTCATTGTTGGCGACACGGCTGATCTCGCGTGTTCGTGCTGAATTCCAGATCGAGATTCTGCTCAAAAGTCTTTTTGAGGCGCCTACGGTTGCTGGCATGGCGGTGAAAATCGCGCAACTCCAACGAGAAAATCAGCATGTGGCGACGCCAGCGTTGGTGCCGATGTCACGTGATCAGGCTATTCCGCTCTCATTTGCGCAGCAGAGGCTCTGGTTTATTGATCAAATGGAGCCTGGTAATCCTGCTTATACTATTCCGCTTGCTCTACGTCTGAATGGTGAATTGAATACTGAGGCTCTGGTTCGTAGCCTGCAGGAGATTGTCCGCCGCCATGAAATCTTGCGCACAAGTTTTGTGGTACAGGATGAGCAACCTGTGCAGATCGTTCATCCCGCCGATATCTTCCAGGTTCGGCAGGTGAATATCAGCGAGTTGCAAGTCACTGTTCGAGATGCTCTGATGCGACAGTTGGCACTGGAAGATGCGCAACGACCATTTGATTTGTCCACAGGGCCACTCTTCCGCGCCACCCTGGTGCATTGTAGTGATCCTGAAACAGAGTTTGCCCTCCTGCTCAGTATGCATCATATTGTTTCAGATGGCTGGTCAATGGGTGTGCTACTGCGTGAGTTGAGTGTGCTCTATAACGCATTCAGCAATGGCAAGCCCTCACCGCTTGCTAACCTTCCTGTGCAGTATGGCGATGTCGCGTTATGGGAACGCACCTGGTTGCATGGGGATCTGCTCAACTATCATCTGGATTATTGGAAGCAGCAACTAAGCGGCTTTACACCCTTACTCTTGCCGCTTGATCGTACGCGCCCGACCGTGCCAACCAATAACGGCGCCACTCATCAATTTCTCCTGCCTCCTGCTGTCGCGGACGCTTTACACCTGCTCAGTCAGCAAGAGGGAGCGACCCTGTTCATGGCCTTGCTGAGTGTGTTCCAGATTGTCTTGCAGCGCTATAGCCAGCAGGATGACATTGTACTGGGCACCGATGTTGCGGGACGTACTCATGCTGAAATGGAGGATCTGATTGGTTTCTTTATCAATCAACTGGTGCTGCGTGCAGACCTATCCGGTGAGCCCACGTTCCGTGAACTGTTACGGCAGAACAGGAATAGGTGCCTGCAAGCGTATGTACATCAAGATCTGCCCTTTGAAAAGTTGGTAGAAGAAATTCGACCCGACCGAGGTACCAATCTTGCCCCCTTCTTCCAGGTAAAATTCTTACTACAAAACCTACCTGCCAGCGGGGCTCAGACATTGACGGATATCAATGTATCTGTCATGAAGCCGGAAACCACGAACGCCAAGCTAGATGTCATTTTACAGATAACGCCAGCTGAAAGTGGCTTACATGGCCTCCTCACCTATAATACCGATTTGTTTGATGCCACGACGATTCAGCGTCTGGCTGAACACTTTAACGTTCTGGTATTGAGTATTCTGCATAATGCCGATGCTCCAATCTCCACGCTGGAAATGTTCACGCTCGAAGAGCGGGAGCAGCAAGAGCAAGAGCAAAAGCAGCGTGCTCAGTCCGCCCGCAAGAAGTTTAAAGGCATTAAGCCAAAAACCATTACTGCCAGAATCGATTAGGGATCTCCGTCCTTGCGGGTGAAAGCGGGGTGCAGGGGCGGCAGCCCATGGCGGAGCGCGATGGCAGGCATGCCGGGGGCATGACAATTCTCGCAAACTCTCCCTCCTCTCAATCCCCCGGAAGGAGAGAGAGCCTCGATTAGTCTTTGAGAAGGAGATTCGATGTATGAGTGCCTTGAACAAGTTTAAAAATATTAAGCCGAAAGTTGTAACGCAGCCAGCGCAACTGGTCAATCTGGGCTCGCTTCCTGCCAGGGAAGGTCTATCTCCCCTGGTGATCAAACCGGTCGAAAATAGCGTTGATCTGGTCGCCTGGACTAAAAATAATACCGCTATGCTTGAGGAACAACTCCTCTGGCATGGTGCAATCCTTTTCCGTGGCTTTAAAATTGCGAGTCCATTAGTCTTTGAAGAGTTCGCAAGTACTCTTTGCGAGGACCTGTATAGCGAGAATGGCGAGCATCCACGCGAGGAGATTAGCGGTAACGTCTATACGCCTGTTTTCTATCCTCCTGAGAAAAAGCTCCTCTGGCATAACGAGAATTCCTTTAATGCCACCTGGCCGGTCAAGATCTGGTTTTATTGTGGACGGCCAGCTGATCGTGGGGGCGAGACGCCGATAGCGGATAGTCGATTGATTTATCAACAGATTGAGCCTGCGATTGTTGAGGAATTTGAGCGTAAAAATGTCATGTATGTGCGCAACTATGGTACTGGTCTGGGCTTAAACTGGCAAACTGTTTTCCGTACTACAGAGAAGCGCGATATTGAGGCCTATTGCCGCCGTGAGCACATCGAATTTGAATGGAAGGACAATGATCGTTTGAAGACCTTTCAAATTCGCCCGGCCGTCCTGACGCATCCGCAGACCGGGGAAAAAGTCTGGTGGAATCAGGCTACCCACTGGCATACCAGTTGCCTGGATCCAGATGTGCGCGCTTCTCTCTTTGAACTCTTTGCTGAAGATGATCTTCCACGTTGTTGTTATCTGGGCGATGGTAGCCCGATTGCTGATGACGTTATGGCCCATATTTGTTCTATCTATGAGCGGAACGAATTGAGCTTTCCCTGGCAGCAGGGCGACATCATTATGTTAGACAACATGCTGATGGCGCATGCCCGCAATCCATTTAAAGGTTCGCGTAAGCTCTATGTCGCCATGGGCGGCATGATGAGCTTAAATGACTTATAGTTTGGCGAGGAAAAAGCACGTGCAAGAGACAATTGAAGGCTATCGCCTTTCTCCCCAACAGCATTCTCTCTGGCTCTCATCCCGGCGTGATCAGTTTTATGCACAGGTTGTTGTTGATCTCACTGGCAATATTGTCAGTGAGCAACTCAAAGCTGCCTGTGAACAAATGCTGGTGCGCCATGAGATCTTTCGTACAACCTTTGTATTGCTTCCTGGCACATCCATGCCCATTCAGGTTGTCCATGAGCAGGCGCTCTATCGTTGGGAAACGACTAACCTTTCGTCTCTCTCAACTTCTGTACAGGAGTTGGAACTGGCCGCGCTGCTTCAGCAAGAACGTGAGCGTGTGGTTGATCTGGAGCAAGGACCATTGGTCTACTTCAATGTTGTCTCTTTCGCTCCGCAAAAATCTGTCCTGATAATGACGCTCCATGCTTTACATGCAGACCAGACGACGCTCCAGCTCTTCGTTAAAGACGTGGCACTGGCCTATCATGCTGCGGGCGAAAAAGTCAGCGATGCAGAAGAGGAGATTGTGCAGTATCTACAGGTTTCTGAATGGCAGAATGAACTGTTGCAGGAAGAAGAGAGTGAGGCGGGCAAGCGTTACTGGCAGAAACGTACAGTCGCTGATCTGGCTGAGCTTTCCCTACCCGGGGAGCGCAAGCCAGTCGGAGTGAGCGCGGTTTCATCTCCTCAGGTCTGCCAGGATGTCGTATCGTCGGCTGTCTATACCCGGCTCCAGCATTTTGCCGCCCTCAATCAGAGTACTGTTGAGCATAGCCTGCTGAGCGCCTGGATCATCTTATTATGGCGTTTGACTGGTAAAAGTGAAGTACAGCTTGGCCTGGGAGTGAATGGACGAATCTATGAAGAACTGACCGAGGTTGCGGGCCCTGTCACGCGCTTTGTTCCGCTTGCAGCCCATCTCTATGACCGCCAGAATTTTCTAGATGTGCTCCAATTGCTTCAGTCCTCGCGTAGCGAAGCAGAAGAGATGCAGCACTATTTTGAAGATGAGCATACAGATGCCGGGTTTCCGTTTAGTTTTGCGGTCAGTACTCAGGTGCCTGTGCTGAGTGGAGTGGAGGTTACCTTTGCTTTACGGACATGTATTGTCTATAGTATACCAACTAAAATTCAGTTATCCGTTCTGGAAAATGCAGGTGCTCTGATATTGCAATGGCATTATGATGCTGCTCTTTTCACCCATTCAGATATTGTGCGGCTATCTGCCCAATATCTGAGCCTGCTTGAACATGCACTTCAAACACCCCAATCCTCCATTAGTCTGCTCTCAATTGTAAGTCAGGATGAGCAAGAACGGCTCTTTTCTACCTGGAATGCTACCGCCAGGGATTATCCCCAGGCAATCGGGGTGGCCCGGCTCTTTGAATTGCAGGCTGAACGTACTCCCAATGCAGTGGCGGTACAGGATCAGGAGCGACAATTAACCTATGCCACACTAAACGAGCAGGCCAACCAGCTGGCAGCCTTTCTGCGGAAACGAGGTATTGGCGCGGAGACATTGGTCGCTATCTGTCTGCCTCGGCGCAACGAAATGCTGGTCAGCATTCTGGCAATCCTGAAGGCTGGTGCCGCGTATCTCCCGCTTGATTTCTCCTATCCAGAGGAGCGCCTGCGCTTTATCATTGAGGATGCTCAGGCTGGATTGTTGCTGACCACCAGTACCCTGGCCGCCCAACTTCCACAGCTGGCACCTGTACTCCTCCTGGATGAGCAACAGGGCGCAATCTCAGGCTGTGCGACCGAAAATCTGGCGGTCGCGACACAGCCGGACAATCTAGCGTATGTGATCTATACATCCGGTTCAACAGGTAAACCTAAAGGTGCCATGGTTACGTTGCGTGGCCTGACCAATTATCTGAGTTGGGCCCAGCAATTTTATGCGGTTGATACCGGGAGTGGTGCACCGGTCCATTCGTCGCTGGCTTTTGATTTAACGGTTACCAGCCTTTTCCTACCGTTATTGAGCGGACGTAGTGTAACTCTGGTTTCTGAAGCGCAAAACATTGAAACGCTGGCCACGGCGATGAAGCAGGGACACAATTATAGCCTGATCAAAATTACCCCGGCTCACCTGGAGATGTTGAATCAGGTTCTGCAACCCGAAGAATTCGCCGCATCCACACGGGCTCTGGTGATTGGTGGTGAGGCTCTCCTCAAAGAGCAGCTAGCGCCCTGGCGCGAGTTTGCCCCGCAGACACGCCTGATCAATGAGTATGGACCTACCGAGACAGTGGTTGGCTGTTGTATATATGATGTCCCTCTAGCTGCTGATCTGTCCTCATCAATTCCGATTGGCATGCCAATCGCCAATACCCGATTGTATGTCTTAGATGAGCGCTTGCAGCCAGTTCCGGTTGGCATGCCTGGTGAGCTTTATATTGGTGGTGATGGCGTTGCGCGAGGCTATCTCAATCGGCCAGCTTTAACGGCTGAACGTTTTATCCCTGACGCTTTTAGCCAGCAGCCGGGTACGCGACTCTATAAAACCGGTGATATCGTACGCTATCGTGTAGATGGTGTGCTTGAATATATTGGTCGTCTTGATCATCAGGTGAAGATCCGTGGTTTTCGTATCGAGTTAGGTGAAATTGAAGTTGCCATCAGCCATTATCCAGCAGTACGTGAGAATGTAGTGATTGTACGTGAGGATACGGCGGGCGATAAACAATTGGTCGCATACATTGTGGCGCGCGCGACTGAGCAGTTGAATATATCTGAGTTGAAGGCATTTCTTCAGCAGCAACTACCATCTTATATGTTGCCAACACATATTGTTGTGTTGAATGCGTTACCGTTGACCTCAAATGGCAAGGTTAATCGTCATGCCTTGCCTGTACCCGGCAGTGTCGAGGGCCAGGAGCAGGAAGCCTATGTCGCTCCACGTACCCCGATTGAGCAATTGATTGCGGATATCTGGTGTAAGGTGCTGCATCGACCACGCGTTTCACGCTATGATAACTTTTTTGAGATTGGCGGCCATTCTCTCTTAGCGACCCAGCTGGTAGCTCGCCTGCGTACGGCGCTGAAAATTGAAATCACGTTGAATGTGCTTTTCGATAAGCCTGTCATTGCCCGGTTAGCACCGTATGTTGAGGGAGCACTACGCCAAACCCATGGTACTGTCCTCCAGCCACTGATGCCGGTTGCCGCAGAAGAAAAGACACTGTTGTCATTCTCCCAGCAGCGCCTCTGGTTTCTGCAACAGCTGGAGCCTGAGAGTACCGCGTATACCATTCCACTGGTACTGCGTCTGCATGGCGTGGTGGATGTGAATGCGTTGGAGCAGAGTTTACTGGAAATTGTGCGTCGCCATGAAGTGCTGCGTACCATTTTTGTTGATCAGGGAGGACAACCGCTGCCCATCTTGCAGGAATCCTCGGCCTTCCAGGTGCAATATGTAGATCTGACGAGCGTGGAGCAAGCCCAAGCCAGCGATGAGACGCGTCTGTTGCAATACTTACAGGCTGAGATCCAGCTCCCGTTTGACCTTGAGCGGGATCTGCTTTTCCGCGGCCAGATCATTCATAGCGCGACCCAGGAATATATCCTGTTTATCAATGTGCACCATCTGGCCTGGGATGGCTGGTCAACCACTGTTTTTCTGGATGAATTGAATCAGCTCTATCATGCTTATCATCAGGGGATAGCTTCTCCGCTGGCCGAACTCCCTATTCAATATGCGGATTTCGCGGTCTGGCAACGTCACTGGCTCCAGGGTGAGGTACTTGATCGGCAGCTTGCCTACTGGCAACAGCAGCTTGCTTCCGCACCTATACTTGAGTTACCCACTGATTTTGCCCGCCCTGCGCTACAGAGTTATCGAGGTGCCCGCCAGCGTATCGTCATCCCTGGCGAGCTGCAAAAGAACTTAGAACAACTCAGCCAGCGTGAAGGGGTAACTCTGTTTATGACGCTGCTCGCGGCTTTCCAGGTTCTGTTGAGCCGCTATTCAGGACAGACAGATATCAGTGTGGGGACACCCATTGCCAATCGTACCTCGACCGAGATTGAGGCATTGCTTGGTTTTTTTGTCAATACACTGGTCATGCGTACAGAGCTGGCTGGCAATCCTACTTTTCCGCAGCTTTTACAGCGTGTACGTAAGGTTGCGCTGGACGCCTATAGCCATCAGGATGTCCCTTTTGAGAAGCTGGTTGAAGTTTTGCAGCCAGAGCGGGACCCCAGCCGTTCACCGTTGTTCCAGGTTCTTTTTAGTCTGCAAACTGTACAGCAGGATGAGCGAGAACAGCTCTTTGATCTGGCCGTCAATACGGTTCAACTGGTGCATGAAACGACGAAGTTTGATCTCAGTTTGATTGTGCTTCAGGATGCTGCTTCTCTTGTCTGCTGGTTTGAATATAACACCGACCTCTTTAAAGATCAGACTATTGAGCGGCTGCTACAGCATTGGCTGAATTTATTAACCTCAATCGTTGCGAGTCCGACGGCTGAGCTTGCTGATCTCTCATTGCTGTCTGAACTGGAACAGCGCGTGCTCCTGGATGAATGGAGTGGGCATACCATACCGTATCCGCGTGATGTGAGTATTCAGCAGGTATTCAACGAACAGGTGCAGGCTCATCCGCAGGCAATTGCCTTGAAATGGCAGGATGTCGAACTGACATATGCAGAACTCAATGCTCAAGCCAATCAGGTTGCACATGCTTTACTCGCACATGGGGTTCGCAATGAAGATCTCGTTGGTTTATATACTGAGCGCACGCCAGCATTGATTGTGGGCATGCTGGGAATCCTCAAGGCTGGTGCGGCCTATCTGCCTTTAGATCCGGCCTATCCACAAGAGCGGATTGCGCTAATCCTTGAGGATGCACATGCAAACATTGTGTTCTGTAGTCGTGATCTAGCCAGTGGTTTAGACTTCTCAGCTCAATTGGCTGTGGCCCCGATCATGTTGACGCTAAAAGAGTGTCTGGTGCCAGCCTATAGCAACAAGAATCCAGAGCTTACTGTGGAGGCCACGCAACTGGCCTATGTTGTCTATACATCTGGCTCGACGGGAACACCCAGGGGCGTGGCTGTTGCACATCGTGGTGTGGTACGCCTGGTGAAGAATACAAACTATCTGCCCTTTAGTGCACAGGAAACCTTCTTACAGCTCTCCTCAAATTCTTTTGACGCCTCTACGCTTGAGATCTGGGGAAGTCTGCTGAATGGCGCAAAATTGGTCCTGCTACCCATGGCTCAACCATCCCTGGCTGAACTGGCGCAGATCCTGCTGACAGAACGTATCACTGTCCTCTGGTTGACGGCTGGCCTGTTCCATCAGATGGTTGATGAGCATGTGGAAGAATTGTCGCAGGTAAAATATGTCCTGGCCGGTGGGGATGTGCTTTCGGTTCCGCATGTGAAACAACTGTTGCGTCAGGCTCCAGATAGTGTGGTGATCAATGGCTATGGGCCGACTGAGAATACCACCTTCACGACGTGTTATCCCATGCGAGCAGGCGAAGAGCCTGTTGAGACCGTATTCATCGGCTATCCGATTGCAAATACGCGTGTCTATGTATTGGATGAACAGATGCAATTGGTGCCGCAGGGGATTATTGGGGAGCTGTATACTGGTGGCGATGGACTGGCACGTGGCTATCTCAATCATCCTGAACTGAGCTCGGAGCGCTTTCTGCCAGATCCATTTGCGCAGGAGCCGGGTGGACGCCTGTATCGCACTGGTGATCTGGTGCGCTATCGTGAAGATGGCCGTCTGGAATTTGTTGGTCGCCGGGATTTCCAGGTCAAGATTCGCGGTTTTCGTATTGAGCCTGGTGAAGTTGAAGCCGTGCTGGCGCACCATTCCGCAATCACTGATCATTGTGTGGTAGTGCAGACCCGTGAGCAGGATAAATTCCTGGTGGCCTATGTGGTCCTGTCGGAGGGGACTGCTCTTACCAGTGCTGACCTGAAGATCTTTTTACGCGCAAAACTTCCTGAGTATATGATTCCTTTGCATATCATCTTCATGGAAAGACTTCCGTTGACCGCCAATGGCAAAGTGGATCGACGTGCACTCCCTTCAGTGGAGACTCAGTCAGGCACGAGTGTCGCATCGCTCTCAACTCCCACTAATCCTTTCCAGGAACTGTTGCTTGAGATCTGGCAGCAGGTACTTGGACGCCAGCAGATTACTATGCACGATAATTTCTTTGAAATTGGTGGTCATTCCTTACTGGCTACCCGGTTAATCTCGCGTATTCGCACTCTGATGAATACGGATATTGCTTTGCGAGTCCTGTTTGAGGCACCAACGATTGCATTGCTCGCACAGCATTTGCAAGACAGGAACAATCGCCAGGTTGCTGTACCTGCGATTGAAGCTGTTCCACATGATCTGGCACCGCTCTCATTTGCTCAGCAACGTCTGTGGTTCCTGGAGCAGTTAGAGCCCGGGAATATTGCCTATAATATCCCGTTAGCCTTGCATCTCCGTGGTGCATTGAATGTTTCTGCGTTACAGCAAAGCCTGCGAGAAGTTGTGCTCCGCCATGAGAGTTTGCGTACTCGTTTTGTCTTTATACATGGGGAGGTGCGCCAGCAGATTGAGCCAATCCAGAGTTTTACCTTTGTGCTTGAGCCGGTCGAGCATATGCAGCAGGTGCAGCATTTCATCGAGCTGGAAGCGCAGCAACCCTTCAATATGGAACAAGGGCCGTTATTCCGTGCACGCCTGCTGCAAATCTCTGCTCAGGAAGCGGTTTTACTGTTGACACTCCATCACAGTATCGCGGATGGCTGGTCGATTAGTGTCCTGACTAAAGAGATCAGCCAACTCTATACAGCTGCTGTTACTGGTAAGCCCTTCGCGTTGAGTGCCTTGCCGCTGCAATATGCTGATTATGCGCTGTGGCAGCGGCAATGGTTGCAGGGAGAGGTCCTGGACGCCCAATTAGCCTACTGGAAAGAGCAATTAGCTGGCGCGGAGCCGCTGATGCTGCTGACTGACCATCCTCGCCCGGCTGTTCAGACCTATCATGGGGCACGTCGGCGCGTCGAACTGTCCAGTGAATTGAGTCAGGCGATCAAGCAATTGGGACAGCGCGAAGGTACCACGCTGTTTATGACGTTGTTGGCTGCCTGGCAGGTCTTGCTGAGCCACTATAGTGGACAGGACGATATCAGCGTGGGTACGCCGATTGCTAATCGTACCCAGGAGCAGATTGAGGATTTGATTGGCTTCTTTGTGAATACGCTAGTGTTGCGCAGCGATCTCTCTGGTAATCCCGCTTTCCGTGAAGTCTTGCGTCGCGTGAAAGAGGTCGTGCTGGAAGCTTATGCCAGGCAGGATGTGCCCTTTGAAAAACTGGTGGAGGTTTTGCAACCAGAGCGGGACCGTAGCCGTTCCCCGTTGTTCCAGGTGCTCTTTGGCGTACAACATGTTGCACAAAATAGTCTGACCCTGCCAGGACTAGAGATTGAGTTACTCGGTAGTGAAGCCAAAACCGCTAAATTTGAGCTTAGCCTGACGGTGGTTGATACGACGCAGAATCTTTTGTGCGAATTTGAATACAATACCGATCTGTTTGAGCCCGAAACCATCGAGCGCTTAATCGGTCACTGGCAGTACCTGCTGACTGCCATTGCCATCCAGCCAGAGAGGCCGATCCAGGAGATACCTTTCCTCAGTTCGCAGGAGCGGCAACAACTGTTGTTTGACTGGAATGAGCCGCAACAGCAATTTCCTGTAGTGGACACCCTGGTACAGCGCTTTGAGCAGCAAGCCCGGACGCATCCCCAGGCGATCGCGGTGAGTGATGAACAACAGAGCCTGACCTATGCGCAACTGAATGCCCGGGCGAACCAGCTGGCGCATGCCCTGCGACGGCAAGGAGTTGAGCCCAATCAATTGGTCGGGTTAAGTATGGACCGTTCTGTGCAGCTACTGGTCGGTCTGCTGGGGATTTTAAAAGCGGGCGGGGCGTATCTGCCCCTCGATCCGATGTATCCCACCGAGCGTTTGCATTTTATGCTTGCCGATGCCGGGGTAGAGCGCATCGTGACCGAGCCAGCTCATACCCGGCTCTTTGCTGCGCAGC